>NZ_CP027482.1:0-689317 GCF_003443875.1 Aeromicrobium sp. A1-2
GTGTCGGCCCGACGTACGGCATAGCGACTTCCGGAGCCGGTCGTGGGCGCGAGACCGACCCTGGCGAGGACGAACGGGGCCGCCGGTGTGACGTGCTGGACGCGAGCTCGGTCAGACCGTCGGTCAGGACGCGCGGTGCTGGACGATGCGGGTCGTGCGTCGCGCGGCCTCCGCGAGTGCCTCGGGCGTCGACGTCGCGAGCATCGCTGCCAGAGCGGTCGACGAGACCGACACGGCGGCTGGTGCCGGCGCAGGTCAGCGAGCAGGTCGGGAGCACCCAGGACGTAGCCGGCCCGGATACCCGGGATCGACCAGAGCTTGGTCAGGCTGCGGACGACCAGGAGCCGGCAGGGGAGCGCCGGCGACCGAGTGGCGTTCACCCCGGTACGGAGTCCATGAAGGCCTCGTCGACCACGACGACCCGTCCTGGCCGGAGCAGCTGCCGCACGGTCTGCTCGGCGTGCAGCACGCTGGTCGGGTTGGTCGGGTTGCCCAGGACGACCAGGTCCGCGTCCTCGGGCACGCGGCCGGATCGAGCACGAAACCGTTGCGGCATCGGTCAGGACGTGCTCCGGCGTGTGACCTGCTGCGGCAAGCGCCACGTCGGGCTCGGTGAACTGTGGATGCACCACGAACGGGCGGCGCCAGTCCCTGGCCCGGGCGATCAGCCGAAGGCCTCGGCCGCGCCGCCGTGGCGAGGGCCTCGTCCGGCCGGCGGCCGTGGCGCCGGGCAATGGCGTGCTCGGCGTCGATCGGGTCCGGATAGGCGCCGATGTCGTCGAGGCTCGCGCGCAGTGCGGTGTCGAGCCAGTCCGGACGGGGTCCATCGTGGATGTTGACCGCGAAGTCCACGAGCCCCTCGGCCAGCTCCCGATCCCCATGCACGTCCAGGCCTCCCCTGGTGCCGGACTTCGTCCGCCTGCGCTCCGCGCAGACGTGTGACCTCGCTCTGCTCGGCCCTTCGTCGCCCTGCGCTCCGCGCAGACGTGTGACCTCGCTCTGCTCGCCTTCGGCTCGCTGTGCGCCGTGGTCGTTGTTGGTGGTAGGCGTGGACGGCTTCGGCGAAGCGTTGGGCCATCTGCGGGTGGCCGGCCCAGTGCGTGTGACGTACGACGCGTGCAGCGTCGCGGTGCGAATCCGTGCGGCTTCCCGTCGACGAGCCACGCGGGTCGCCGGCGCGGGAGTGACGGTCGTCCGGTGGAACTCGTGCCCTGTCACCCGGGTCCCCGCGACGCCGGTGAGCTGGTCGGCGGGCACGATCGCGGTCCGGTACGACAGGGTCAGCTTCGGCGTCATGATCGCGTCGGCGTCGAGCGCTCCGACCATCGCATGCCGTCGACGTGCGGCACAGGTAGAGCAGTCCGGCGCACTCGGCGTGGGTCGGCATGCCCGACGTGACAGCAACGCGGAGCGCTTCCCGAAGGGGCGCGTTGGCGGCCAGCCCGCGGCGTGGACCTCGGGAAACCGCCACCGAGATACAGGCGGCGGTGCCGTCGGGCAGCGCCTCGTCGGTGAGCGGGTCGAACGTCACGACGTCGCAGCCGGCGGCACGCAGGAGCTCCTCGGTCTCGCGTAGCGGAAGGTGAAGGCCCGTCCGCCAGCCATGGCGACCACAGGGCGGGATTCCTGGGGCTCGCCGACAGGACTGATCTCGCGCCCGGCGTCCCACGGCTCGGCGTCGAGGGCGGGAGCCGTGCGGGCCAGGGCGAGCAGCTCGACCAGATCGATCTTCTCGGCGATCTGCGCGGCCAGCCGGTCGAGTGCGTGGGCGGCATCGTCTCGTTCGTCGGCCGGCACGAGGCCGAGATGCCGGGACGGCGCGACGATCCGTCGTCGCGCTGGAGCACCCCGAGAACCGGGAGGCCGGTGGACTCAGCGCGCTGACGACCTCGGTCGCGTGGCGTTCGGAGCCGCCTTGTTGAGGATCACGCCGACGATGCGGACCGACGGGTCGAACGCGACCATGCCTGCACGAGTGCGGCGATCGACCGCGAGGCGTGCGAGATGTCGACGACGAGCACGACCGGCGTACGCGTGACGGTCGCGACGTGAGCGGTCGAGGCGAATCCCTCTCCACCGATCTGCCCGTCGTACAGCCCCATGACGCCTTCGATGATCGCCAGGTCGCGCCGCCGGCACCGTGGAGCAGAAGCGGGACGAGTCGCTGCTCACCGACCAGGTGCGGGTCGAGGTTGCGGCCGGGCTTGCCGGTCGCGAGCGCGTGATATCCCGGGTCGATGTAGTCGGGTCCGACCTTGTGGCCCGAGACGTCGTGGCCGGCCGGGACAGCGCTGCCATCAGGCCCGTGGCGACCGTCGTCTTGCCGTGGCCCGATGCCGGAGCGGCGATCATGAGCCGCGGCAGACTGGTCGTGGCCGAACGACCCTCGCCTACCACTCGATGCCTCGCTGACCCTTCTGCCCGTTGTCGAACGGGTGCTTGACGTGGGTCATCTCGGTGACGAGATCGGCGATCTCGATGAGTCGCGGGTCTGCGTGACGGCCCGTGATGACGACGTACTGGCGACCGGGGCGGTTGGTCAGGGCCTCGACGACGTCCTCGACGTCGATCCAGCCCACTTGGTGAGGTAGGTGAACTCGTCCAGCACGTAGAGGTCGTGGGTCTCGGTGGCGAGGCGGCGCTTGACCTCGGCCCAGCCCGGCGGCATCGGCGGCGTGGTCCTCGTCGGTGCCCTCCTTGCGTGACCACGACCAGCCGGAGCCCATCTTGTGCCACTCGACGGGCCCGCCTCGCCGGTCTCGGTGTGCAGCTCGCCGAGGCGCTCGAGGACGGTCTGCTCGCCGATGCGCCACTTGGCGGACTTGACGAACTGGAAGACCCCGACGTTCCAGCCCTGGTTCCACGACCGGATCGCGAGGCCGAACGCAGCGGTCGACTTGCCTTGCCGTTGCCGGTGTGGACCATCACGAGCGGGCGGTTGCGACGCTGCCGGGTGGTGAGACCGTCGTCGGGGACCGTGAGCGGCTGACCCTGAGGCATCAGGCGGCTCCCTTGACGACGTCGGTCAGCGCGCTCGCGCTCACCTCTCCCAGCGGTACGTACTCGGCCAGCAGATGATCGGCGAGCCGGCGGGCCAGACCCATCCGGAACGAGCCGGTCTCGCAGTCGATGACCAGGGCAGCCACGCCGGTCGCGCCGAGGTGTGCGGCGACCCGGTGCGCGCGGGCCACGGCGTCGTCGCCGTACGTCGCGCGGCCGTCGGTGATGACGACCAGCAGCGGACGACGTCGCGGATCGCGTACGCGTTCGAGCCGGAGGACGTCGGCGGTCTTGAGCAGCGCCTCGGCCAGCGGCGTACGTCCACGGCGGGCAGCTCGGCCAGCGGGTGGCGGCGATGTCGATCGAGCCGGTCGGAGGCAGCGCCAGCTCGGCTCCGTCCTGGCGGAAGGTGATGAGTCCGACCTTGTCGCGGCGCTGGTAGGCGTCCATCAGCAGCGACAGGATCGCGGTCTTGACCTGCTCCATGCGCTTGCGGGCGGCCATTGATCCGGACGCATCGACGCAGAACAGGATCAGGTTGGACTCGTGACCTTCCTTGACCGGAGCCGCAGGTCGTCGGCGCGGAACGCGAGACCCTGGCCCGTACGTCCGGGTTCGCTGGTGCGGGGCAGCAGCGCGGATCGTCTCCATGAGGTGGATCGAGCCGCCCTGGCCCGCACGCCGTTCGGCGCCGATTCGTCTGCCGGAATCGGTGATCGCGCGCGACCGTCGTCCGGACTCCCGGCCCCCGTGCCGCCAACTGTGAACAGCCGTGGCCGGTAGGGCTGCTCGGCGCCGACCGTCGTCGTCTGACCTTCGCCTGAGTGTGACGTTCGCGGGGCAAATCGTCTTCGGCATCCGCGTTGACGTCGCTCTCGGCCGGACCTGAGCCTGGCTCGGAGGGTGGCTCGGACCCGGAGGTCTGGGACTCGGACGTCGAGGGGGCTTCGGAGCCCGGAGCTTCGGAGGAGTCGGCTTCGGGGTGTGGGTCTCGTCCTCCGGGTCACCCTCTGGCGGGGCGGGGGTTCGTCGTCGCCGAGGATCGCGTCGAGCAGGTCCTCGTCGATGCCGGGTGCGTCGAACGGGTTGCGACGGCGACGGTGCGGCAGGGCCAGACGAGCCGCGGCACGCACGTCCTCACGCCGTACGTCGGTCCGCCCGTGCCACGCGGCGTGCGCGCGGCGGCGCGGGCCGTGACGATGTCCGCGCGCATGCCGTCGACCTCGAACGCGGCGCAGATCTCGGCGATCTTGAGCAGCGCCCAGTCGCTCAGGTGGACCTGCTCGACGAGTTTCTGCGCCGACTGGATGCGGTCGGTCAGGGCTGCCTCGTCCTCGGCGAAGCGCTCGCCGAACGCGTCGGGATCGGTCTCGTACGCCAGTCGTCGGCGGACGACCTCGACCCGGGTCTGCGGATCTCGTGGCGCGGCGACCTCGACGGTCAGCCCGAACCGGTCGAGCAGTTGTGGTCGGAGCTCGCCCTCCTCGGGTTCATGGTGCCGACCAGGACGAACCGGGCGGCGTGCTCGACCGAGACGCCGTCGCGCTCGACCGTCGAGCGGCCCATCGCGGCGGCGTCGAGCAGCAGGTCGACCAGGTGATCGTGCAGCAGGTTGACCTCGTCGACGTAGAGGATGCCGCGGTGCGCGCGGCCAGCAGCCCGGGCTCGTACTCGGTGACGCCCTCGGACAGTGCCTTCTCGAGGTGCAGCGATCCCAGCACCCGGTCCTCGGTCGCGCCGACCGGCAGCTCGACCAGGCGCACGGGCCGGGTCTCGACCTCGGCGTCAGCGGCGAACGGTCCGTCGGGCGACAGCGGGCTGCGCTCGCGAGGGTCGGTCGAGAACCGGTCACCCGCGATGACATCGATCGGCGGCAGGACTGCGGCCAGCGCGCGGACCATGGTCGACTTCGCGGTGCCCTTCTCGCCGCGCACCAGGACTCCACCGATGGCCGGCGAGATCGTGGACAGGGTCAGGGCCAGCGCCATGTCGTCGGAACCGACGACGGCGCAAAACGGATAGTGCTGTGGCATGTGGGGCTCCCGCTCGACTGCCGACGTACGGCGGACGCGGCTGCGCCCACCTGTCAGGCGCGAGGCCGGTCTTCGGACTTCCCAGATCTAGGTCTGGGTCACCGCAGCGGGCCCTGTGCCGGATTCTCACCGGCTTCCCGATTCTCCCTTGCGGGCACCTCGAGCCTTGTGGTCGCAAGAGTAGCGGCCCGCCTCGGCGGCCGATCGGCCCGTCTCGTCCGGGCGAGCCATCGCCCACGTCGGCAGGCGGACCGGTCGCCGGGTGGCGGTCATGGTCACCCGGCGCGGCAGATATCGTCACCCACCATGAGCACTCAGGTCACGGTCGTCGGTATCGGCGCTGACGGATGGTCCGGCCTGGTGGCCCATGCCCGCGAGCTGGTCGAGGCCGCGGACGCCGTCCTCGGCGGCGGGCGGCACCTCGCGATGCTTCCTGAGCGTGGTGACCAGATCCGCGAAGCGTGGCCGTCGCCGCTGCG
This sequence comes from Aeromicrobium sp. A1-2, assembly GCF_003443875.1. Classification (NCBI taxonomy): domain Bacteria; kingdom Bacillati; phylum Actinomycetota; class Actinomycetes; order Propionibacteriales; family Nocardioidaceae; genus Aeromicrobium; species Aeromicrobium sp. A1-2. Next base: position 5,513 of record NZ_CP027482.1, read on the forward strand.
CGACGCGCTCCCGGCCCTGCTGGAACGCTTCGACGGTCAGCGCGTCGTCGCGCTCGCCTCGGGCGATCCGCTGGTGTCGGGCATCGCCACGACGCTCGTCGAGGTGCTCGGCGCCGACGCCGTCGAGGTTGTCCCGGCCCTCTCGTCGGTCGCCCTGGCTCGTGCCCGGATGCGCTGGTCGGCCGAGTCGACCGAGGTCGTGACACTGGTCGGCCGGGACCCGCACCTGGTCGCCCGCTCGCTGGCGCCGGGGCTGCGGCTGCTGGTCCTTTCGTCGGACGAGACGACCCCGGGCGAGGTCGCGTCGCTGCTGACCTCGGCCGGATACGGCGGGAGCCCCATGAGCGTCCTGGCCGATCTCGGCTCGGCGGCGGAGTCGCGTACGGACGGGATCGCCGCGGCGTGGGGCAGCCAGCCGGTGCCCGCGCTCAACGTCATAGCGGTCGAGCTGGTCAGCTCCGGCGCCCGCGCGCTGGGCTTCACCGCGGGCCTGCCCGACGACGCCTACGACCACGACGGCCAGATCACCAAGCGCGATGTCCGCGCCTCGGCGATGGCCCGGCTCGTGCCGATGCCCGGCCAGCTCCTGTGGGACGTCGGCGCCGGCGCAGGCTCGGTGGCGATCGAGTGGATGCGTGCACACCCGACCTGCCGGGCGGTCGCGGTCGAGGCGAAGGACGACCGAGCTGCACGCATCACCGGAAACGCCGAGACCCTCGGCGTTCCTGCACTGCGGGTCGTGACGGGCCGCGCCCCCGAGGCGCTGGAGGGCCTGGACGCGCCCCACGCGATCTTCGTCGGCGGGGGCTCGACCGTCGACGGCGTCCTCGAAGCCTGCTGGGAGGCGTTACGTCCCGGGGGACGGCTCGTGGTGCACGGCGTGACCCTGCAGACCGAGTCCGTCCTCGCGCTGCGCTTCGCGCGCCACGGCGGCGAGCTGACCAGGCTGCACGTCGAGCACGCGGCACCGATCGGCACGTTCACCGGGTGGACACCCGCGCGTGCCGTCACGCAGTGGGCCGTGACCAAGAGCGACAACCAGGAGGCCGGCGCATGACCGTTCACTTCGTCGGTGCCGGACCGGGCGCAGCGGACCTCCTGACGTTGCGTGCCGTGGCACTGCTCAACGTCGCCGACGTGTGCGTCTACGCCGGCACGTACCTCGACCACGCAGTGCTGAGCCACTGCCCGAGGGCGTGCAGCTGGTCGACACACAGGACCTCGATCTCGACCAGATCATCGCGCGCATCGTCAACGCGCACGCCGCGGGCCTGGAGGTCGTACGCCTGTGCAGCGGCGACCCGTCGGTCTACTCGGCGTTGCACGAGCAGGCCCGCCGGCTCGACGCGCACGGCGTGCCGTGGGACGTGACGCCCGGCGTCCCGGCGTACGCCGCCGCGGCAGCCCGCCTCGGTGCTGAGCTGACGGTCCCGGAGGTCGTGCAGTCGGTCGTGCTGACCCGCACGCAGGCGCGATCGACCGCGATGCCGGACGGCGAGGCGCTGGCGGGATTCGCGGCGACCGGCGCGACCCTCGTGCTGCACCTCGCGATAACCCGCACCCGGGCGCTCGCCGCCGAGCTCGCCGAGTCGTACGGCGCGGACTGCCCGGTCGCGGTGGTCGGCAACGCGAGCCGGCCGACCGAGGTCGTGCTGCGCGGCACGCTCGGCGACATCGCCGACCAGGTCGAGGCCGCCGGACTGCGGCAGGCTGCCGTCATCCTGGTCGGCAAGGCGCTGGCCGAGGACGTACGCGGTGGTGAGTCCTACCTCTACGACCCCGCGCGTGACCGCTCGGCGAAGCGTGGCGTCCAGACCTGACCTGCCCCGGTCACCCGGGTGCCGGACGCGCCGATGATCAGCAGGCACTTCATGTCGATCGAGCTGGCGTCCAGATCGGCCAGCGTCGTGACGGTCAGTGACTCCTCGGCCCGGCCGACGTCGCGCCCGATCACCACGACGGTGTCCGGCGAGCGGTGCTGGAGCAGCAGCGCCTGCGCATCGGCGACCTGGGTCGTGCGCGAGCGCGAGGCTGGGTTGTAGATCGCCAGCACCAGATCAGCCTCGGCGACGGCGCGCAGCCGCTGCTCGACGAGTGACCACGGCTTGAGCCGGTCCGACAGGCTCATGACCGCGAAGTCACCGCCGATCGGAGCGCCGGCACGGGCCGCGACGACCTGCACCGCGGACATTCCGGGCACGACCCGGATCGGCACGCCGGCGTACGCCTCGTCCTCGGCGGCCTCGAACACGGCTGCCGCCATGCCGAAGATGCCGGCGTCGCCACCCGACACGACCGCGACCCGCTCGCCCGCGAGTGCCAGGTCGAGCGCGAGTCGGGCCCGGTCGACCTCGACGGTGTTGCCCGAGGCATGCCGGGTCAGGCCCTCGCGCTGCGGGACCCGGTTGACGTACGGCCCGTAGCCGACCACGTGCTGCACGTCCGCGAGCACCTCGGCGACCTCGGGCGTGATCCACCGGTCGGGACCGGGTCCGAGCCCGACGACCAGCAGCTCGGCGGGGACTCGGACTCGGTCAGGACGCGCTCGGGGAGGGCCGGCTTGGTGTCGCCGGGCACGACGATCAGCGAGAAGTACGGCACCGAGTCGGCTTCGACGTCGGCGACCGGGAGCCAGCGCTCCTGCGGCATCGAGGCCCGCTCGACGTACAGCGCGCCGTCGAGCCGGCCGGCCTGCCGAAGGGCCGAGACGACGGCCGGGAACGTGCGGCCGAGCTTCATGATGATCGCGCCGTCGGTGTCGGCGAGGCGACGAGCGAGCTCGGCCTCGGGCAGCGTTCCGGGCAGGATCGTCAGGACGTCGGTCAGTCGCACCAAGGGCGAGGCGACGGTCGCGGTGGCGGCGGCGAACGCCGGGATACCGGGCACGACCTCGGTCTCGAAGCGGTCCGCGAGCCGGTCGTGCATGTACATGTACGAGCCGTAGAACAGCGGATCGCCCTCGGCGAGGATCACGACGGTCCGGCCGACCTCGAGGTGGGTCGCGAGCCGCGCCGCGCACTCCTCGTAGAACTCGGCCATCGCGCCGGCATAGCCGCCGGGGTGCTCGGTCGTCCCGGTTGTCACGGGATATTGCAGGACTTCCTCGATCACGCCGTCGGGGAACTGTGCCGCGGCGATTCGGCGGGCGTTCGACGACTTGCCGACGCCCTGGTGATACGCCACCACATCGGCCGAGCCGATCAGCCGGGCCGCCTTGAGGGTCATGAGCTCGGGATCGCCGGGACCGACCCCGACGCCGTAGAGCCGTCCCGCGCCGGGCCGGCTGGTCATTCGCGCTCCTGGGCGAGCGCGTTGAGCGCCGACGCGGCCATCGCGGACCCGCCGCGGCGTCCGTGCACCGTGAGGTACGGGATGTCCAGTGCGAACGTGGCGAGCGCCTGCTTGGACTCGGCCGCGCCGATGAAGCCGACCGGGGTGCCGATGATGGCGGCCGGGCGGGGCGCGCCGTCGAGCAGCAGCTCGAGCAGGTGGAACAGCGCGGTCGGCGCGTTGCCGAAGGCGACCACAGCGCCGTCGAGCCGGTCGGCCCACAGCGAGACCGCAGCGGCGGAACGGGTCGTCTCCCACTCCTGGGCCAGCGCCGGCACCCGCTCGTCGCGCAGCAGGCACAGCACCTCGTTGTCCTTCGGCAGCCGCGCCCGGGTGACTCCGGAGGCGACCATCGTGGCGTCGGTCAGGATCGGGGCGCCGGACTCGAGCGCTCCGCGGGCGGCGGCGACGAGATCGGGATGGATGTCCAGGTCGCGGGTCAGGTCGACCTGGCCGCACGCGTGCACCATGCGCACCGCGACCTTCTCGGCGTCTGCGGGCAGGTGGACCAGCTCGGCCTCGCTGCGGATCGTGGCGAAGGAGTCGACATAGATCGCGGGGCCGTCGTCGACGTACTCGAAGTGGCGGGTCGGACGCTTGATGCTCACTGGCTCTCCAGGTCGGGGATGGCGATGCTGCGCCATGGCGTCACGATCACCTCGGTGCCGGCGCGATCGAGGACTTCCGTGGCGATCTCGGGGGTGATGAGGCCTTCCGGCACCGCGAGGTGCTCGGTCAGCCGCTCATCGTCCTGCGCGATGATGCCGTACGGCAGCGGGAGGGCCGTGACGTGGGTGCGCAGATCGCGGGCGAAGTGGGTGCCCAGCAGCTCCGCCCCGGAGTCGGGCAGCTCGTCGACGTGCCACAGGGCGGTGTCGCCCTCGCCCCGCCGGTCCAGGAAGTCCCGGGCGTACGCCAGCAGCGTCTCGGGCGCCCGGTCCAGCGGGGTCAGCGGACCCCAGTGCTGTGATCCGATGCGCAGCTGGACGGTCTCGTGATCGACCGCCATGAGGCCCAGGTCGAGTGATCGTTGGGCGACATCCCCGCGCCCGTCGTCGAGGACGAACAAGAATCGGCCGGCGAGGTCGCCGAAGGCCGGGTCGTCGCACAGCAGTCGGTCCAGCTCGCGCGCCGTCGACCGCAGATCGGCCTGGCCCCCACCCGTCCGGTCAACGGCGACACCATGATGTTGCGCACCAGCTCGTGGCTCGGCGACGGGAGCAGCCCGGTCGCGGTCAGCGCCGAGACGAGCTCGTCGGGGACGGATCCGTCGGTGTGCGCGATGCCGCGCAGCTGAAGGTTGGTGCGCTTGGTCAGGTGGATCGTCCCGTCGGCGAATCGGTCCGCGATCTCGACGAGCGCGCGCAAGGCGGTGGTCGGCAGCACGCCGCCGATCAGCCGGACGCGGATGAGTGCGCCGTCGTCGGCGATCCACGGCCGCAGCACACCCGGGCAGCGGTCATGGTGGGAACGTTTCGTCACCGGGTCATCGTGACACGAGCGTCTCCGCCGACCGCGGGCTAGCGCTGCGCCCGACGGCGGGCGCGATCGAGACGCGCCTTGACCCGTTTGGCCTCGAACTCGCTCGACGGGACCACCGCGTCGAGGTTCGCGTCCTTGAGCAGGGTGGGGAGCCCGATGTCGACCGACGGGAAGGCCTCGACCGGCTCGCCCCGTGAAAGCACGATCCACACCGGCTCGCCACCGTGCTGCTGGCGGAGTACGGCGCCGTCGAGGACGGTCGCCGCCTTGGCGAACGCCTTGCGCCGCTGCAGCTGTGACTGCGCGGTCTTGGCCGCCGTCTCGGCCGCCGGCTTGCCGGCCCGCTCCCAGGCGACCTTTGCGTGCGGGCCGTACTTCGCCGCGAGTCGGGCGCCGTTCTTGGCCGTGGGTCCGATCCAGCTCATCGTGGTCCTCCCGGAGTCTGTGGCCCCATGCTGCCACGCGGAGCAGGCGACGGGGCGCGGTCGAGCACGCAGTCGCCACACACGCCGGCGCTGGGCAGGCGGTAGAACAGGCAGCACGACCGCCGGACGAATCCCGGCCGTACGCCGTGCAGGTCGCCGGTTCCGTGCAGCACGCCCTGGTCCAGCAGCCCGCCGATGATCCGCCCGCCGGCGGCGGCCCGGTCGGGTCGTGCGGCAGCGAGCATCGTCTGGGCGCCCGAAAGGCTCGACGCGACATTGCCCCACAGCACCTGGGTCGAGAGCGCGAACGTCGACGCGAACGCCGCCAGGATGGGGCGACGATGGGCGCGAGGATTCGGCGGTCGAGCTCGTGTGCGAGGTCGGCGGAGGAGGCGCCAGTGCCGGTGGAGGTGCTGGCGAGCGGCCAGGGTCCCCCGGTGACGGGTTGCCACCACATGTTGCCGAGTCGCAGGTCCGGGACCCGGCGGGCGAGTGCCGCGCAGCCGAAGGCGGGGGACACCAGTCGGGCGGCCAGACCGAGGAACACGATCGACGCGGTGGCCCGCTCCTCGACCTCCTCGACCGGCACGCCGGACCGATCGGCGAGCAGTTTGCGGGTCGTCACGACGCGCTCGATCAGCACGTCGGGCCGTTCGGCCAGCTCGGCGAGGGGACGCCAGCCCGAGCCTGCCGACCACCGGCCCATGCCGAAGAACGGACCGAGCTGCGCGGCGAGGTCCAGAGCGGCGTCGTCCATGCCCGCGATTATCCCTGCTCGACTCCCAGTACGCTGACCGTGTTCGCCTCGCCGCGAGCTTCAGGAACCCGGTGCGAGTCCGGGGCGGTTCCGCCACTGTGTACGCCGAGCGAGCTCGGCCAGCCAGACACTGACCGCGGCGAGTCCCAATGTTGGGGGCGTGAAACCCCCTGGAGGAGCTCGCATGACGCGCATCGCCCTGCTGTCCACGTCCGACACCGATCTGCTGTCGGCCCGCGCGAGCGGTGCGGACTACACGTACGCCAACCCGGCCCGACCCGGGCACCAGGAGATGGCCGCGGCGATCGAGGCCGCAGACCTCGTGGTGGCCCGCATCCTCGGATCACCGCAGGACCTGTGCGAGGGCTTCGCCCGCATCCGCGCGACCGGCAAGCCCATGATCGTGCTGGGCGGCGAGCAGTCGCCGAACGCCGAGCTGATGGAGCAGTCGACCGTGCCGATCGGCATCTGCGCCGACGCCCACGTCTACCTCGCGGAGGGCGGCCCGGCCAACCTGGCCCAGCTGCACGCGTTCCTCTCCGACACCGTCCTGCTGACCGGCGAGGGCTTCGAGCCGCCGGCCGTGCTGCCGGAGTGGGGGGTCGCCGAGCGTCCGGTCGTGGCGCCCGATCTGCCGAGGATCGGAGTCCTGTACTACCGGGCGCACGAGGCTTCTGGCAACAACGGCTTCGCGCACTCCCTCGCCGACGCGATCGATGCGACCGGCGAGGCGGTCGGCGTGCCGATCTTCAGCTCGTCGCTGCGGGCCGCGCCGGACGACCTGTTCGTCGAGCTCGCAAACCTCGACGCCCTGATCGTCACGGTGCTCGCCGCCGGCGGCACCAAGCCCGGCACCGTGAGCGCCGGCGGCGACGACGAGGCGTGGGACGTCGAACGCATGAAGGCGCTCGACATCCCGATCCTGCAGGGCCTGTGCCTGACGTCGAGCCGCGCCGACTGGGAGGCATCCGACGACGGCGTGACCCCGCTGGACTCGGCCAGCCAGATCGCGATCCCGGAGTTCGACGGCCGCCTCATCACGGCACCGTTCTCGTTCAAGGAGATCGACCGCGACGGCCTGCCGCGCTACGTCGCCGACGCCGAGCGGTGTGAGCGGGTCGCCGGCATCGCGGTCGCCCACGCCCGCCTGCGCCACGTGGCGCCCGCTGACCGCAAGATCGCGATCATGCTGTCGGCCTACCCGACCAAGCACTCGCGCGTCGGCAACGCGGTGGGTCTCGACACCCCGGTCTCGGCCGTACGCCTGCTGCGCGCGATGCGCCACGCGGGCTACGACCTCGGCGCCCCCGGCGACATCCCCGGGCTCGACCTCGAGGACGACACCGAGGCCGGCAACGCCCTGATCCACGCCCTGATCGCCGCGGGCGGCCAGGACGAGGAGTGGCTGACCAACGCCCAGCTGAGCGACAGCCACGTGCGGATCGACGCCGACGACTATCGCGCGTGGACCGCGCACCTACCCGCCTCGTTGACCGACGCCATGACGCAGACGTGGGGCCCGCGCCCGGCGAGCTGTTCGTCAATGACGCGCAGGAGATCGTGCTGGCGACGATCACGGCGGGCAACCTGGTGATCCTGATCCAGCCGCCCCGCGGCTTCGGTGAGAACCCCGTCGCGATCTACCACGATCCCGACATGGCGCCGTCGCACCACTACCTCGCGGCGTACCGCTGGCTGGAGAACCAGCCGGAGCGTGGCGGCTTCGGCGCCCACGCCGTCGTGCACCTGGGCAAGCACGGGTCGATGGAGTGGCTGCCGGGCAAGAATGCCGCGCTTTCGGCCGCGTGCGCGACCGATGCCGCGATCGGCAACCTGCCGTTGATCTACCCGTTCCTGATCAACGATCCGGGCGAGGGGGCGCAGGCCAAGCGCCGCGCGCACGCCACGATCATCGACCACCTGATCCCGCCGATGGCGCGGGCCGAGTCGTACGGCGACATCGCCCGGCTCGAGCAGCTGCTCGACGAGTACGCCAACATCGCCGCGATGGACCCGGCCAAGCTGCCGGCGATCCGCGCCCAGATCTGGACCCACATGCGGGCCGCCCAGATGCACCAGGACCTCGGCCTGGAGGAGCGCCCCGACGACGAGGAGTTCGACGACTTCATCCTGCACGTCGACGGCTGGCTGTGCGAGATCAAGGACGCCCAGATCCGCGACGGTCTGCACATCCTCGGTCAGGCGCCCGAGGGCGAGGCGCGGGTCAACCTCGTGCTCGCGATCCTGCGCGCGACGCAGATCTGGGGTGGCGAGACCGGCTCGCTCCCGGGGCTGCGCGCTGCATTGGGGCTCAAGGAGGGCGAGTCCGCCACGGCGGTTGACGCGATCGAGGTCGAGGCCAAGGCTCTGGTGCAGGCCATGGAAGACGGCGGCTGGGATGCGGCAACCGCATCGACCCTCCATGACGACGCAGCCGTGATCGGCATCCTGGAGTTCGCCGCGACCGAGGTCGTGCCGCGGCTCGCCAAGACGTCCGACGAGCTCGACGCGATCCTGCACGCGCTGGACGGCGGCTTCATCCCGGCGGGACCCTCCGGCTCGCCGCTGCGGGGCCTGGTCAACGTGCTGCCGACCGGCCGCAACTTCTACACCGTCGACCCCAAGGCCGTGCCGTCGCGACTGGCCTGGGAGACCGGCCGGGCGATGGCCGACTCCCTGATCGAGCGGCACCTGGCCGACACAGGGGAGTACCCGCGCTCGGTGGGCCTCTCGGTGTGGGGCACGTCCGCGATGCGCACATCGGGCGACGACATCGCCGAGGTGCTCGCACTGATCGGCGCCGAGCCGGAGTGGGACGAGGCCTCGCGACGTGTCAACGGACTGCGGATCGTGCCGCTCGACGAGCTGGGACGCCCGCGCATCGACGTCACGGTGCGCATCTCGGGCTTCTTCCGCGACGCGTTCCCCCACGTCATCGCGATCCTCGACGACGCGATCCGTCAGGTCGCCGACCTCGACGAGCCCGATGACCGCAACTACGTACGCGCCCACGCGCAGCGCGATCTCGCCGAGCACGGTGACGAACGCCGGGCCACGACCCGCATCTTCGGCTCGAAGCCCGGCTCGTACGGCGCGGGCATCCTGCAGGTCATCGAGGCCGGCAACTGGCGCGACGACAACGACCTCGCCGAGGTCTACACGGCGTGGGGCGGCTTTGCGTACGGCCGCGACCTCGACGGTGCACCCGCCGCCGACGACATGCGCGCCAACTACCGCCGCATCGCCGTCGCGGCCAAGAACATCGACACCCGCGAGCACGACATCGCCGACTCTGACGACTACTTCCAGTACCACGGCGGCATGGTCGCGACGGTCCGCGCGCTGACCGGCGCGGAGCCCAGGGCGTACGTCGGGGACTCGACGACGCCCGACGCCGTGCGGACGAGGACCCTGCAGGAGGAGACCACGCGGGTCTTCCGTGCCCGCGTCGTCAACCCGCGCTGGATCGGAGCGATGCAGCGGCACGGCTACAAGGGTGCGTTCGAGCTCGCCGCGACGGTCGACTACCTGTATGGCTTTGATGCGACGACGGGTGTCGTGCACGACTGGATGTACGAGACGCTGGCCAAGGAGTACGTCCTGGACGAGGCCAACCAAGCCTTCATGAAGGACGCCAACCCGTGGGCGCTGCGCGGCATCATCGAGCGGCTCAACGAAGCGGCCGACCGCGACCTGTGGGCCGACCCGGATCCCGAGGTTCTCGCCGCGATGCAGCAGGTCTACCTCGACGTCGAGGGCGATCTGGAGGATCGCGGCTGATGCGCAGGATCCGGGTCATCGGCATCGGCTCGGGCGGTCTCGACCAGGTCACCGTCGAAGCCGTGCGCGCGATGAACGAGGTCGCCTACTTCCTGGTCACGGACAAGCGGGGCAAGGACGGCGCGCCGGACCCGCTGGTCGTGGCACGCGGCGAGATCCTCGCGCGGCACCTCGACCACGAGCCCGTGCTCGTCATCGTCGACGACCCCGAACGGGACCGCAGCGCCGACGGCACAAGGAGCGCGGCCGACTACGACCGCGCCGTCAGCGACTGGCACGCGGCGCGCACCGACGCGTGGGAGCAGGCCCTGCTCGATCACGACGGCGACGCCGGATTCCTGGTCTGGGGCGACCCGGCCTTCTACGACTCCGCCATCCGGATGCTCGACCGGGTCCTGGCCCGTGGACGGGTCGAAGGCGAGGTCGACGTGCTGCCCGGCATCTCGAGCCTGCAGGTGCTCGCTGCCCGTCACCGCATCGTGCTGCACGAGGTCGGCCAGCCCGTGCATGTGACAACAGGCCGCCGGCTGGCCGAAGCGGTCGAGCAGGGTCAGCCCAATATCGCGGTGATGCTCAACCGCTCGCTGGAGCCGCTCGATGACCTGCCGGACTGGCAGATCTGGTGGGGCGCCAACCTCGGCACGGAGCACGAGCGGCTCGTCGCTGGCCGGGTCGATGACGTGCGCGCCGAGCTCGAGCGGGCCCGGGCCGAGGTCAAGGCTGCTGCGGGCTGGGTCATGGACGCCTACCTGCTGCGTCGCCCGTCCTGACCGACGGCGAGGACCATCAGGGCTGCGCAGTCCCGGTGACGAACCAGCCGAATGGTCGGGACGGCCACAACCCGGAGGCGTAGCGCTGCTTCAGGTCCGGAACGGTGAATCCGGCTTCTGCGAGCAGTCCGGGGATGTCGCGGTTCAGGTGGCACCCACCCGCTGCGCGACCCCACGTGGGCTGGATCGTGTGCTGGATGCGGGCGATCCGCTTCGTGGGAGCGAGTGAGTGCTCCACGAAGTGCAGGGTGCCGCCGGGTCGAAGCACCCGCCGGGTCTCGGCCAGGGCGTCGGCGAGGTGCGGGATGGTGCACATCGTCCACGTGGAGACGACGGCGTCGACACTGGCGTCGGGGAGATCCAGACGGGCGCCGTCCAGGCCGATGCGGTCCACCGGACGTCCGAACTCGATGATGCGATCCTGGGCGATCTCCCACGCCCGGTCGGACGGTTCGACGGCGAGGACGCGCGTGACGCCGTCACCGTAGTGGCCCAGGTTGGTACCCGAGCCGAAGCCGATCTCGAGCACCTCGCCGGAGAGCTCGCCGCACACGCGTTCGCGCCAGCCCCCGGTCATCCGGTCTCCGAGGACGATGTCGATCAGTCGGGGAGGACGTGCTCGTCCCAGCGCTCAGCAAGGTTCATGGGGTCAGTCTCGCGTACGACGATGCGCACCCGCGTGCGAGGATCGGCGGATGACCGCCCGACCTGTCGTGATCCTGGATGACGTGGCGCTCCCGGGTGGCCCCGTCGACGACGCGCTGTTGGGTCCGTTGCTGCTGGCGCAGGGGATGGACGGAGCGGACGAGATCGTCCGGATCCACCGGCCCGAGCCGACCGCGGCCTTCAGCCGGCGGGACTCGCGTCTGCCGGGCTTCGAGCGAGCGGCGGAGGGTTGTCGCGCCGCGGGCTTCACGCCCGTGATCCGTCCGCAGGGGGCAAACTGGCGGCGTACCACCGAGGCAGCGTCGTGATCGATCACGTGGTCCGGGTCGCCGATCCCACGACGGGCCTGAAGGGCCGGTTCGAGCGGTTCTCCCGCCTGCACGCCGACGTCCTGACCGGCTTCGGTCTGGATGCACGGATCGGCGAGCTGGCGGGGAGTACTGCCCGGGGAGTTCAGCATCAACGCGGCCGGCACCACGAAGATCGTCGGCTCGGCCCAGCGCATCACCCGCGACGGCTGGCTGTTCAGCACAATCATCCAAGTCTCAGACTCGGCCTCGATCCGGGCCGTGCTCACCAGGGCGTACGTCGACATCGGTTACGACCTCGATCCGTCGACGATCGGATCGATCGAGGACTACCGGTCCGGGGTCACGTCCGAGGCGGTCCAGACGGCTCTGATTGAGGCGTACGGCGCCGGAGCCGTGCGTGCACCGCTCTCACAGAGCATCCTCCAGTCACTGTCGACCGGGTCTCCTTGAGCCTGACATTTCTGCTGTCATCCCAGTGAAATAGTTGGGTCGAGCGCTTGATTTTCACGGGTCGAATCGGTTAGAATCGAACATACGTTCTAGTCGACTCCGGAGGTGGTCACCGTGCTGGTCGAGCAGCTCTCCTCGGTCTCCGACGACCTCGCCGGGCTGGAGCCGTGGCGTTCCACGGGCGCCGAGGTGCGTGAGCTGGTGACCTCGGTCCAACGAGCCAGGACCTGCCTGGACGCGGCGATGTCCCGGCTGTCCGGTGCCGCCGATGACATGGGGCTGCCGACCGATGACGGCGCGACGTCGATCACGACCTGGTTGGCCAACCTGACCGGGATGTCCAGGGGCGAGGCTGCCAGGCTGGCCGGGCTGGCACGGGTGTCCACCGATCACACCGAGACCACCCGGGCCGCATGGGCCGCGGGTCGGTTGTCGACCGACCAGGCCAGCGTGATCATGAAGGCCATCGATGCGCTGCCCGACTGGGTCGACGACGAGCCGCGCGCCGACGCCGAGGCCCATCTGATCGCCCTGGCCGCCGAGCACAACCTCGACGACCTCAAGCGACTGGCCAACCATGTGCTGGAGGTCATCGATCCCGACGGCGCCGACGAGGTCCTCGGCGAGAAGCTTCGCCGTGAGGAACAGCGCGCCTGGGGTGCGACCAGGCTGTCGATGAGCCGCCGGGGTGATGGCACCACGAAGGGGTCGTTCACGGTCCCGGACCACGACGCCGACACGCTCCGCGCCGCGATCGAGGGCATCATTGCCCCGCGCCGCAACCGGGCCAACGCCGATCGGCACGGCCTGGACGTCGGCGACTTCGCGGCGCTGCCGCGGGACCACAAGATGGGGCTGGCGTTCATCGAGCTCGTCGGGCACCTGCCCACCGAAGCGCTTCCCAAAGCCGGCGGACTGGCCGCGACCGTTGCCGTCACGATCGACATCGACGACCTGCGCACCGGACAGGGCACCGCGACCAGCACGTCAGGCACGACGATGTCCGCGACCCAGGCCCAGCGGTTGGCCTGCAATGCCCAGCTCGTCGCCCTCTACCTAGACAGCGAGTCCCGCGTCATCGATCACGGCATGACGAGGCGGCTGTTCGACCGGCACCAACGCCTCGCCCTGGCCGTCCGTGACGGTGGCTGCGTCTGGTCGGGATGCGACCGGCCGCCGGCCTGGTGCGAGGCGCACCACCTCGACTTCTGGTCCGAGGACGGGCCGACCGACCTGGACAACGCAGCCCTGTTCTGCCACTTCCACCACTTCATGCTCCACGAAGGCCAATGGACCGCCCGCATGGCGAACGACGGCATTGTCGAAGTGATCCCACCGGTCAGGGTCGACCCACACCAGGCACCCCGACGCCACGCCAGATTCACCCGACGACAACCCCGCGCCGCATGACCAAGACCCGAGCCAGGTGAACACAAGCCGGCTTAACAGCAGTTTGTTAATGTACCTAGATGATTCGCACGGCGATGTACGCACGCATTTCTCAGGACCGGCACGGCGACGGTCTGAGCATTGAGCGACAGCGTGCTGATTGTGAGAAGGTTGCGGCCGATCGCCAGTGGGCGATCACGGGCGAATACGTGGACAACGACATTTCGGCCTATTCCGGCAAACTGCGTCCGGGCTTCGAGGCAATGTTGGCCGACATCGAGGCGGGCCAGTTCGATGCAGTGGTGGCGTATCACCAAGATCGGCTAACGCGACGCCCTGCGGAGTTTGAGACGTTCTTGGCAACTTGTCAGCGTGCGGGAGTGAAGTTGTTTGCGACGGCTCGAGGCGACACGAACATTGGCGAGGGTGACGGCATCATGACGGCCCGCATTTATGCAGCGGTCGCAGCCAATCAGTCAGATGCGGCATCGCGCAGGATCAAACGCAAGAACGAAGAACGAGCAGCAGCGGGCATGCCTCATGTGACGGGCCAGCGTGCGTATGGGTACGAGTTGGACAAGATGACAGTAGTTGAGTCAGAGGCGATCGTGATCCGCAAATTGGTGTCGAAGTTTCTGGCTGGGGACTCGCTGATCTCGCTGGCGCGTTGGTTGCAGGCCGAGGGGATCAAGACCGCGACGGGCAAGCACGAGTGGCGCGTGCCCACTGTTCGGAACTTGTTGTGGACTGGTCGGATCGCTGGCCTGTTGGAACGCAATGGGGAGTTGGTTGGCCCGGGGAAGTGGCCAGCGATCATCACTGTGGCGCAGCACGAGCAGATTCGTCATCGCCTGACCCAGAACGCTCAGACCAAGCGGCGCAGCCCGAGGCGGTATCTGCTGGCTGGAAAGGTCTACTGCGGTGCATGCGGCACGAAGATGGTTTCCTCACCTGACGGCGACCGAACCCGCTACGGGTGCCGCAAGGGTCCCGATCATGGCGGGTGCAACAAGGTGTTCATCGCTGGTGGTGCACTCGATGATCTGATCGCTGATGCGGTGTTGACGCGGTTGGACGCTCCTGAGTTGGCAAAGGCGCTGGCTGAGCAGCCCGACGATGATGCTGAGGCAGTGGCGCTGACCCGACAAATCGTGGCCGACACCGAGCATAAGAATCAGCTGGCACAAGCGTTCGGACAACGCTTGATCGACCAAAGCGATTGGTTCAACGCATTGAAGCCGATAGTGGAACGGTTGGAGGTAGCCAAGATGCGTTTGGGCCGACTGAACTCCCACAACGGTTTAGCTCAGTGTCCCGCGTCAAGTAGTTGGCAGGGTTTTGATGGTTTGAAATGTCGGGATGGTCGGGTCGGCGAGGCCGAGATGCACCTCCTGAGGCCGGTTCCAGGCGATCGCTTCGTGAGGTCTGATCGTGTTGTATTCGATCCGGTAGTCCTCGGCGTGCTTGGCCAGCATGATCGCGTCGTCGATCTCGTCGATGAACAGCCGTTCGTATTTCAGCGTCCCGAATCCACGTTCGCGTGACCCGTTCTGCCCAGGCGTGCGGACCCTGGTGCGGACGTGGTGCAGCTCGGGGTGGCCAGCGATGAAGGCCTCAAATCTGAACGACCTGAATGGGCCTCCGTTGTCGGTCACGATTGTCACGACCGGCAGCACTTCACCGGTGTCGACATCGACTTCGCAGTCATCGATCATCGGGTGGCCGAACATGGTTTCGTAGTCGGCCAGCGCGAGCTCGACGGCATCGATCGCGTCGTACTGGTTCGCTGTTGGTGAGACGTGGAACCGGTGCTCGTATTTGGACCAGTAGTCACGGCAGCCAGCGAGACGCCAGGTCCCACCGGTGGTGGTCTCGAACTCGCTGAAGTCCAGCTGCCAGACCTGATTCGGCCCGGTCGGCTCCTTGGCGAACGCGGCCTTGCGACGCTCGGCGAGCTTGCGGCGTTCGCGCTGATACTGGTCGGGCAGGATCAGACCCCGGTCGCGCAGGCGGCGCAGCACGGTCGCCTCGGAGACGACGTGGCCGTCGTGGCGGACCATCGCCCAAATCTTGCGATGCCCCAGACCGGGTGAGCCAATGCGTGCTTGTCGATCAACTCGGCCGCCGCGGCCCGGGCCGGCTGGGGCCACGGGCCCTTCGCGGGTTTGCCCGCTCGGGCTTTGGCCTGCCAACGGCTCCAGGTCCGTTCCGGAATGTCGAAGGTCCTGCACCACCTCGCGGTCGACATCCCAGACTCTTGTCTGATCACCTCGAGGTCCTCGAAGGGCCCAACCGGCCCTCCGCCGACTTCCTCCAGACCCGTATCTCGACCGCGGCCTCGCCAAGCGCCTGGGTCAGGTCAATCACCTCAGACTCGAGCTGCTCCTCACGACTCGTGGGCCCGTTTCGGCCGGTCGCCAAAGCAGTCTTGCCGGCCTCGAGGAACTCAGCCTTCCAGCGTCCGATCGACTGCTCAGACACCTTCTCGCGGCGGGCAGCCTCGGCCACGCTGATCTCGCCAGCGATGACGGCCAGCACGATTCGCTGCTTGGTCTCAACCGGAATGGTTGGTGGTCTTCCCATAATCAGATTCTCCTTCAGGACCTACATAACGGTCCTGCCAAGAAGTCTGACGCGCGACACTGTTCCCCAACATGCCGCGCTGCAATCTCAAGAAGGCGCAGCCGTTGGTCCGCGCGCACTGTGAGCGTGAGGGCATCGACTACATGGAGGTCGGGCTGTTCAACTCGTACGCGATCGTCGTGGACTACCTCAACAACGTCGGCCTGCGGGCCCGCGATCCGTTCGACTGTCCGCTGTCAGCCCAGCTGCGCGCCCCCGGCCCCTGAGCCAGAGGCGACTCACGCCGTACGGTTGGTGCACCCGGTCACATCGGCCGATAGACCCGAAAGCAGTGATGTCCTGATGCGTGCAGCCACGTTCGCCGAGTTTGGTGGGCCCGAGGTCCTGACCTTGGCCGAGATTCCCGAACCCATCGCCGGCGCGGGCCAGATCCGGGTCGAGGTCCGCGCCATCGGGGTCAACCGGTTCGACGGCAAGGTGCGCTCGGGCTCGATGGAGTCGATGTTCTCAACCCCCCTGCCGGCAGTCCTCGGTCTGGAGCTGACGGGTGTTGTCGACCAGGTCGGCGAAGGCGTCACGGACGTCGCGATCGGCGACCGGGTCGCGGGCTGGGCAGTCGGCCGCCCCGGCGCCTACGCGGAACGAGCGCTGATGGCGACCTATGCGGCAGTGCCCGACGGGTTGGGCGACGACGTCGCGGCCGCGGTGCCGGTGGCGACGGAGGCGGCCCGCCGGGCGCTCGACGCGGTCGGCGTGACCCGCGGCAGCACGGTCGTGATCCACGGGGCGAGCGGCGGCGTGGGTGCCCTCGCGGTCCAGCAGGCGGTGGCCCGCGGGGCGGCGGTCGTCGCGACTGCATCGGCCCGGCACCACGATCGGCTGCGCACCTTCGGGGCGCTGCCGATCTCGTACGACGCCGGTTGGGCCGATCGCGCCGCCACGCTCGCTCCGTCCGGGATCGATGCCGTCGTCGACACCGCAGGGCGAGGGCTGCTCCCCGAGTCGGTGCGCCTGGTCGGATCGCCGGACCGGGTCGTGACGATCGCCGATCCCGACGCCGATGCGCTGGGCGTCGAGTTCAGCTCGGCGGCCGACAACCGCGCCGACCTGCTGGCAGAGGACCTGGCCGCCGTGGCCCGCGGTGACCTCGAGGTCACGGTCGCCCAGGTGCTGCCGCTGGCCGAGGCCGCCGAGGCGCATCGGATCCTCGACGGCGGCCACGCCGGCGGCA
This sequence comes from Aeromicrobium sp. A1-2, assembly GCF_003443875.1. NCBI lineage: Bacteria > Bacillati > Actinomycetota > Actinomycetes > Propionibacteriales > Nocardioidaceae > Aeromicrobium > Aeromicrobium sp. A1-2. The sequence goes on from NZ_CP027482.1 coordinate 22,687, forward strand.
AGGTCGTGCTGCGGCCCTAGCCCCGGCGGCAGTTCGGGCTCAGGGCGCGAACGTCTTGGCCTCGGCGGAGTCGAAGTACTTGCCGGTGTAGTTCTGGGACGACGTCGGTCGAGACGGTCGACGGCACGCTGCAAATCCCCTTCGGCGCCCGCACCGTCCGCTTCATCCAGGGCGACGTCAAGATGATGACCGGCTGCGACCTCCAGGTCGTCGACGGCATCGAGCCCGACGCACGCAACGTCACCATCAGCGGAGTGAACTTCACACTCGTCTGACCCCGAGACAACCCGCCGGCGATCCCCGACCGCCGGCGGGTTTTCGCGTCCGTCGGGGTGGTCGGGTCGCTGGCTTCAAGTCGCCCTCGAACGCCCGCCCCGGCAGCTCTCCCCGACGGTGTGGATAGCATCTGTCGGACGACTCGAGGAGCCCCATGACCCAGCTCGGCACTCCGCTGACCCTGCCCAGCGGACTGGAACTGCCGCACCGCATCGTGAAGGCGGCGATGACGGAGAACCTGTCCGACGCCGACAACCAGCCCACGCCGCGCCACGAAGCGCTCTACCGTCGTTGGGCGCGGGGCTCGGCCGGCGGTCTGCTGGTCACCGGCAACCTGATGGTGGACCGGCGCTTCCTGGAGCGCAGCCGCAACATCGTCGCCGACGCGCACCTCGATGTAGCCGGACTGCGCCGGCTCCGCAGGGCAGCCGATTCGTCTCCGGTCATCGCGCAGCTGAACCATCCGGGCCGGCAGACCAACCGGTTCCTTGCCTCGACACCAGTGGCACCCAGCGCCAGCGCGGCAGTGCCGATGATGGGCATGTTCGCCCGACCGCGCGCCTTGGACACATCAGAGATCGAGGGGATCGTCGCCGCGTTCGGCACGGCCGCCGCGCTGTGCCAGCAGGCTGGGCTCGAGGGCGTCCAGGTGCATGCGGCCCACGGGTACCTGCTGGCGCAGTTCCTGTCACCTCACGTGAATCAGCGAACCGACGCCTGGGGCGGCGATGTCGCGGGTCGTTCGCGGGCCCTGATCGAGGCGGTCCGGGCAGCGCGGACGCGCACGGGACCCGGATTCACGGTCGGGGTGAAACTGAACTCCTCGGACTTCCGGCACGGCGGTTTCACCGAGGACGATGCCGAACAGGTGATCCGGTTGCTGGTCGATGAGGGCGTCGACCTCATCGAGATATCCGGGGGAACCTATGAGAGCCCGGCTCTGTTCGGTGAGGTGGCCGAGCTCGGTCAGGGCTCCAACGCCAAGGAGGCCTACTTCGCAGCGTTCGCCCGCCGTGCGCGCAGCGCGGCCGGTGGGGTCCCCATCATGCTCACCGGCGGGATCCGGACCCGCTCGGTGATGGAGTCCCTGCTCGCCGACGCTGGGGTCGACCTGATCGGCCTGGGCCGGCCGATGGCCATCGACCCGGATCTTCCGACGAAGCTGCTGGCCGGGGCCGCCGGGACGACCCTTCCGCGCTACACGCTGCCCACCGCGATCGGATTCGCGGGCGAGTCCGAATGGTACGAGTCGCAGATCGGACGGATGGGCGCGGGACTCGAGGTCAAGCCGAACCTCAACGCGGCGGTGGCCGCGACTGGATTCGTCGCCGGCGAGCTGGGCCGTGGGCTCAGCGCAAGGCGACGGCGCGCACGCCTCGTGAACAGCCTGCAGGTCTGACCGACCCGCCGCGACGCGTGCGTCCCACCGTCCCGATCAGCCCGGCGGCGACGACAGCGCGTGGTTGCCCGCGGGCTCGTCAGACTTGTCTCCCCGATCCGGTCCTGGTCCTTCTGCCTTGGAGCTTGCGGGCCGCTGCTTCCCCGTGCCCACCGCCGACCGGTGGCCGGTCGTGGGCCACATCCGCTCGATCTCAGCGTTCAGTTCCGCCCGAGAAGCACCGCGATCGAGGAGACGTAGAGCCACAGCACCACCGCGATCGGCACCCCGAGCTGGCTGAACACAGCGTCTCCGCCGAGGGTCAGCGCAAGATAGGCGCGGAGGCCCGCGGCGGCCATCAACCACAGGATCATCGCGAGCACCGCCCCGGCAGGTCGCGCCGCCAGGGCGTCCGCCAGGGGACGCCGACGTGGTACAGGGTCGCGAGGCCGGCTATCGCGAGCGCGGCCAGCAGGGGCCAGTACAACGCTCCGAGGACACTCAGCGTCGCGGAAGCGACGGCGCTCGGTGCGATCCACTCGACCACCCGCGGGCCGAGAACCAGGAGCGGCAGGATCGCGATCGCGCCCAGAAGGCCCGCCGCGGTCAGCCCGACCGCCAGCAGCCGGCGCCGCCAGTTCGGGCCGGCCTGCTCGATGTCGTACGCGATGGTGATCGTCTCCAGCGCCCGGTTGGTGGCCCGCGACCCCGTCCACAGGCTCAGCAGGGCGCCGACGGAGATCACATCGGCGCGGCCGTCAGCGAGCACGGCCGAGGCCAGTCGTTCGTACGAGCTGTAGGTCTGGGTGGAGAGGAACTCCTGCGGCAGCTCGAAGACGATCCTGTTCAGCCCCCGGGTGCCGGAGGGCCCCAGCGCATCAGCGACGAAGCCGAGCGAACCCAGGACGACCAGGATCAGCGCGGGCAGCGAGATCATCGTGAACAGGGCGATCTCGGCGGCCAATCCGGGGACCCGGTCCTCGAAGGTGTCTCGCCACGTTCGCTGGGTCAACACCCAGGCTCGCTGCAGCGGGCGGGGGAGCCGGTCGTACGTCCTGTGGGCCAGGCCTTCTGCCCAGTCGCGGGACCGTGTTGCGAGGGCGGCGACCCGTCCGTGGTCTCCCGTGGGCGGGTTGGGGGACTGCTCCGGGGTGACTGTCATTGCCTCCACCGTACGAGGGTTCGACCACTCGTCACGCCACGAAGGCTTCGCTGGCGCGCGCGAACGCGGCCCGCATCGGAGTGCGGGCCGCTCCGATGGCGCCTACCGCGCAGCGACCGTGCCGATGGCGGTCCCGTCTGTGGCCGTGCCGTCGAGCACCAGCCAGCCGGTGCTGTTCCCGGTCACCTCGCCGCCGACCGAGATGGCGTAGTCGGCTCCCTTCTCGAGGACATCGGAGGAGTAGATGTAGGAGTCCGAGGCCTTCGGGGTGGAAAAGGACGCGATCTGCGTACCATCGCCATCGGCAATGGTGATGACCGTGTCTGCCGGCACGGTGCTGCCGAAGGTGAGCGCAAGAGTCGCCTGGGAGGAGTCCTCGCCCGGCGCGACCGCCATGGTGGACATGCCGTTCGCCGCGAGCGTCCCCCGGTGATGGTGAACACGTCATCCACGTCGATGGCGCCCTGGCGGACGTTCTCCGTGCCGGAAACCACCAGGGTGCCGCCCGTCATGACCATGGATCCGTTGACATCGACACCGTCGCTGGTCGTGTCGACGACGTACGTGCCGCCGCTGAGCTCCAGGAACCGGTTGCCGTTGTCTCCCTCAGCGGGACCGCCGAAGCCGTTGCCCTCCATCGCGGACACCGTCAGCGAGGCGAGGTCGTCGACTGCGTCGGTCGTGCTGGCCTGGCCCTCGGGCTCGGCGGCGCCACCGGCTTGGTCACCGGCCGGTGCGTCACCTGGGGGCTGACCACCCTCGGGTCGGCTGCCCGCGGCCGCGTCGGGCTCGGCGGCCGTGCCGTCGGTCGACTCGGCAGTCTCCTCTGCGAGCGCTTCCGCGCCACCGGAGACGTTGATGCCGTCATCGGTGGCCACCACGGAGACATCGCCGCCGGAGAGGTACATGTAGGCGCCTTCGATGCCTTCGACACTCTCGGTGATGTCCACGGTTCCACCTGCGATGCGCAGAACGCTGTCGGAGTGAATGCCGTCATCGCCCGCGGCAATCGTCAGGTCTCCGCCAAGCACCGTGACCTGGCGGGCAGCATCCATCGCGTCGGAGCCCGCTGTGAGGTCCAGCGCTCCGCCGTCGATCCAGATGACGCCGACCGCCGCGTCCGGTTCGTCGGTGACCGACTCGTTATCCGATCGCAATGCGTCGCCCTGGGCGTTCGCGGCGAGGGTGCCGCCGGTGATCACGAGCTGGTCCTTGCCGCGCACACCGTCGTCGGCCGCGTCGACCGTGACGTCTCCGCCGGACATGACAAGAGTGTCCTTCGAGGTGATCGCGTCGGCGGCGTGCGCCGTGACGGCCAGTGTGCCGTCGCCGGCGATCCACAGGTTGGCGGACGAGAACAGGGTCGCATTGGGCGAGTCCTCGACCGTCTCGTCCACGGCGGCTCCGGCGGCATCCGCGAGCACGTTGTCGCTGCCGTCCGCCAGCCAGACCACGACTTGCTGGGCCTCGACCACGTTGATGGCAGCCACGTCTGCCGCTGTGATGTCGACGCCATCGAGTACGAGGTTGACGACGTCATCGGGTGCGTCGACGGCGAGCGAGCCCGAGGTCAGCGTGCCGCTGATGCGGTAGGTGCCGGCCGCGTTGATCGTGACGGTATCGCCGTCGACGCTCACGCCGCTGCCGCCCTCAGACGATCCGTCGGCCAGCGTGAGTTCGACGGCTTCGGCCACGTCGAAGGACAGGTCTGCCTCGTCGACATCCAGGTCTGTGTAGATCAGCTCGGAGATGGCTCCGGTCAGCGATGCTGTGTTCGTGCCGGACGCGTTGTCCGCGTTCGCGCTGCAGCCGCTGAAGATGAGCGTCGCGGCCAGGGCGAGGCCGGCGAGGACGGTAGAGGGGCGCTTGTTCATGTCAGGCCTTTCTAGGCCGCCGCGGCGGGCGCGGAGGCAGTGACGGTGGGAACGTAGCGGCGGATGGACCGCGACCACCTGTTCGAGGGCAGGTCGGGGCGCAGCACCGCGAGCGATGTGCAGTACTTGCTGATGCGGGCCGGGCGGATGCCTCTCGCCCACAGTGCGCGGTCGACGGCACCGGCTCCACCTGCTGACTTGGTCTCGACGATCAGCAGCGGGCCGTAGTCCATGCGCCGGCCTTGGACGTCGGCCGCCGCAACGTGTCGGTCCACGGTGACCCGAGCGTCGGCCGTCACGAGTGTGACGCGCTCGTACGACGTGGTCAGCACCTCGGTGAGCTGGCGGGCCTTGTCGCCGATCCGCTCGAACCCACCGACGAAGATCGCTGCGTCGGCCGAAAGAAGACGCCCGCCGTCCGGCGTGCCTGAGTCGAGCCATTGCCGGCTTTTGGCGGTGGCCCCGGACGACGACCGCAGCTTGACCTCGACCGCGCTCGAGCCGGTGTCCAGGTAGTGGCGGGTCCGCACCTTGTAGCGGTGGGGCGGCTGCGGGCCGCGTCCCGGTAGCTGTCCAGCTCAGACGTGTCGTAGTACGTGGAGGAGTACCGGAAGCTACGGCGGCCCTCGATCTCCAGCGCACTCGGCGCGCTGTCGAGCGAGGCGAGCACATGTCCCCAGATGCCGGGGCGGACGATGTACTTGCGGTCGACCCTGGTCTGCAGCGCGGCCTTCTCGTTCACCTCGTCGAGCGTGAGGGTGGGCAGTGCGCGCACGGCGTCCAGCCAGGTCGTCATCGGATGCTCGCTGACGCGACGTCTGCCGGGGTCCGGTTCGAGGCGGAGCTGATTCGGGCGTCCGGGGAATCCGGGACCTCCCGGCCGATGGCGGGCAGGGTGAACCTGACGTCGCACACGGTGCTCTCGGTGACCAGATCCACCTTGCGCAGGCTCACGCGGTCGATGCGAGCGCCGAGCAGCGGTCCGAGCAGGTCGCGGGCCGCAGCCTCGTCGGTGACGGCCCGGTCGAGCACCATGATCTGTTGGCGGGTGCGGGGGAACAGCGCCGGGCTGTCGCCCACGGCGATGACACCCAGCAGCACGGCCATCAGGGTGAAGCTGACGTACGGCGAGATCGAGGGGAAGCCACCCAGTAGGCCGAGGGCGATTGCGGTGAAGTAGTACGCGATCTCGGAGTGGTCCATCTCGGTGGAGCGCAGGCGGATGATCGACAGCACCGCGAAGATGCCAAGGCCGAAGCCGAGCGACAGCTCTGCCGTGGACATCGCATACGTGACGCCCATGACTCCCACATTGATGGACATGAACGCGACGATCAGATCACGTCGACGGTGCCGGGGAAGTACAGGGCGAAGACCAGGAAGCCGATGGCAACGAGATCAGCCGCGATGAAGGTGAAGACAGACATGTGGATCCTTGGCGGGTCGTGGTTCAGTGGGGACCTTGATGTCTCCATAGGACACCGCCGGGATTTGGGGGGTCTGTACGTTTCCTGTGAGGCGCATCCGAGCTGTCTCGGGAAGCATTCATCGATCGTCAGCTGCGCGCCTGGTCAGCGGTTCCTCAGGCCGGTCCGGTGCTGGCGACCTCGTAGCGTTGCACCACCGCACCCAAGATCGCGGGCATCGGGGCATGGTCGCCTTCGGACTCAGACTCACGGAACGTCATCAGGAGCCTCACCTGCGGCGGCATGCCCGCTGCTCGGTCTTGAGCAGCTTGCCGCTGGCGTTCAGAGGAAGAGCATCGACGAAGGCCACTCCTACCGGGCGCTTGTAGTGGGCCATCTGGTCGCGGATGAACGCGACCAGGTCTCCGCCGCGACCGAGATGAAGTCCAAGGGCCCGAGGTCATCTGTCGCCGTAGTGGCACCAGCACCGGTGTTGCGTTCGACTACACCTGCGGTCGTATCGGCTATGAGCCCGAACCTTTCGCTCAAGCCGAGCAACTGCGCCAACTCGGTCGAGTACTTGCCGCGGACAAGCGGTTCGTGTCCGCGGTGACGTCGTCAGCATCCGCCCCTGGCGTGGTGGCGGGAAAGCTCAGTTGATCTGGCGGTCCTGGCCCTCCCAGTAGGGCTGGCGGAGCTTGAACTTCTGCAGCTTGCCGGTAGCGGTCCGGGCGAGCTCGTCGCGGAACTCGATCTTCTTGGGGCACTTGTAGCCCGCGAGGTACTGGCGGCAGTGTGCGATCAGCCCGGCCTGGTCGATGGGCTCGGCGTCCGGGTCCAGGACGACGAGGGCGGTGATGAGCTCGCCCCACTTCTCGTCGGGGATGCCGATGACCGCGACCTCGCGCACCGAGGGGTGTGAGGTCAGGGCATCCTCGACCTCGATCGAGGAGACGTTCTCGCCGCCCGTGATGATGACGTCCTTCTTGCGGTCGGCGATCGCTATGTAGCCGTCCTCGAAGGTGCCGCCGTCACCGGTGTGGAACCAGTTGCCGGCCTGGGCCTGCTCGGTCGCATCGGGGTTGTCCCAGTACGACGCCAGGTTGTGGTTGGACTGCGCCAGGACCTCGCCCTGGTCGTCGATCCGCATGCGCACGCCGATCGCGGGTGCGCCGGCCCGACCGAGGTTGAGTGCTTGCTGGTGTGGGTCGAGATCGTCCCACTCCGCGCGCATGCGCGACATCGTCAGCAGCGGGGAGGTCTCGGTCAGGCCGTAGATCTGGATGAACTCCCAGCCCAGCTCCTCACGGACCCGCTCGATCGTGCGGGTCGGTGGGGAGCGCCGGCCACGATGATCCGGACGCGGTCGCTGCCCGGGATCGGCCCGTCCCACGTCTTGGCGGCGTCGAGGCAGGCCGTCACGACGGCAGGGGCGGCGCACATGTAGGTCACACCATGCTTCTCGATGCGGCGCAGGATCTCTCCGCCGTCGACCTGTCGCAGGACAATGTGGGTCGCGCCCATCCCGGTCGCGGCGAAGGGGTGGCCCCAACCGTTGGCGTGGAACATCGGCAGGGTGTGGAGATAGACGTCGCGGTCCGAGACCGAGGCCTGCCAACCGAACACCGTCGCGTTGAGCCAGTTGTTGCGATGCGTCAGCTGGACGCCCTTGGGGCGTGCGGTCGTGCCGGAGGTGTAGTTGATCGTGGCGGTCGCGCTCTCGTCGCCGGCCCACGGCTGCGGCTCGGCGGTCGAGCCCCAGATCTTGTCGTCGTCCTCACCCAGGACGAAGATGCGCTTGCAGTCGATCTCGTCGACGAGGTGACGCAGGTCGGGGTCGACCATCATGACCTCGGCGCCGGAGTTCTCGATGATGTAGCGGATCTCGGCCACGGCCAACCGGAAGTTGACCGGTACCAGGACCCGGCCCCAGCCCGAGACGCCGTAGAACGAGGCGAGCATGCGCGCGGAGTTCTGCGACACGATCGCGACCCGGCCACCGACCGGGACACCCATCTCGTCCAGGGCTGCGGCCTGAGCCCTGGCCCGGCGGCCCAGCTCGGCGTAGGTGATCTCACCCCACGAGTCGGCCGGCTGATCAGGCTCGTCGACGACGGCGATCCGATCGGGATAGACCGTGACAGCACGGTTGAGGAAGTCCATGACGGTGAGCGGATAGAACACAGGATCCTCCGAGGGGTATGGCGCGGGTCACATCATGTCTATCCTGCACCTCGCTGCGAAGTAGTTGCACAGCGAGCCGGACGGTAGCGTCGGGTTCATGACTGACTTGTCGTTCGAGCACTCCGAATCCATCCACGTCGACCGCAAGCCCGAAGCGGTCTATGACTTGGTCAGCGACATCGCCCGAACGGGGGAGTGGAGCCCGATCTGCACTGGATGCGAGTGGGACGACGGGGACGGCCCCGCCGTGGGTGCCCACTTCACCGGAACCAACGAGGTGCCGGGACGCACGTGGAAGACCCGCTCGACCGTCGTGGCCGCCGAACCCGGTCGTGAGTTCGCCTGGGAGGTCGGAGATGGGTTCGTGCGTTGGGGATACGAGATCGAGCCGGACGGGTCGGGTGCAAAGCTCACCGAGTCGTGGAAGTTCTGCGAACCGGGACTGAAGTTCTTCGCCGACACGTTCGGCGAGACGGCGGACGCCGAGATCGAGACCCGCACCCGCGCTGCCCATACGGGCATCCCAGTCACCCTGGCTGCCATCAAGCAGGTTGCCGAGAGCGCCTGAACGTCGACAGGTGGCCCAGCGCGACGGGTCCGCGTGGGGCTCGGGCTACCGTGGGCCGCATGACGATCACCGCGACACTCGAAATGCGTTTCAAGCCCGATCTCCTGGACGAGGCCAAGGCCGTACTGGTCCGGGTGCTCGCCGAGACCCGTGCATTCGAGGGAAACCTGGGCGTCGACGTCCTGGTCGACCTCGAAGACGCGGGCCACTGGGTCGCGAACGAGATCTGGGAGTCCGTCGAGCACGACGACGCCTACCGCGCCTTCCGAGCCGGGGAGGGACGGATCACCGATCTCGGTCCGCTGCTCGCAGCCGCGCCGGTCCTGACCCGATGGGCCCCGATCGACGGGGTCTGACCTCCTACCCACGCCGGGCTCGGGCTCGGCGTTCCCGGGGCCTACGGCAGCTCGGTCCCGTCCGGGATCTCGAACGTCTTGAAGCGGGATGTGCCGCCCTTCTCCAGCACGACCTTCGATTTCGACAGTCCCAGTGATGTGGCCAGAAAGTCGCGCAGCGCGGTATTCGCCTTGCCATCGACGGGGGCGCGGCGATCCGCACCCGCAGCAGCGGTCCGACCAATGGATCGGTCTCCCAACCGATGACCTCGCTCCTGCGGGCATTCGGGGTGGCCCTGACGCGGAGCTTCATAGCGTCAGGAGACGGGAAGATCCCCGCACGGGTTCGCCGCTACTTGTCGTAGCCGTAGAAGCCCTGGCCGGACTTCTTGCCCATCAGGCCGGCGTCGACCATGCGGTCGAGCAGCGGCGGCGGCGAGTACAGCGGCTCCTTGAACTCGTCGTACATCGACTTGCCGATCGCCTTGATCGTGTCGAGACCGATTAGGTCCGAGAGAGCGAGGGGTCCCATGGGGTGGCCGCAGCCGAGCACCATGCCGCGGTCGATGTCGGCGGCCGAGGCATAGCCGGCCTCGTACATTCGGATCGCCGAGAGCAGGTACGGCACCAGCAGGCTGTTGACGACGAACCCGGCCCGGTCGGTCGCGTCGATGGGCTTCTTGCCGAGGGTCTCGGTGACCCATGATCGCATGCGGTCGAGGGTCTCCGGCGAGGTCGTCAGCGACGGTATGAGCTCGACGAGCTGCATGACGGGTGCTGGGTTGAAGAAGTGCACACCCATGACGTGGTGCGCCCGACCGGACACCGCCCGAGCTTGACGATCGGGATCGAAGATGTGTTGGACGCCAGAATCGCGTCGTCCTTGGTCAGGATCGTGCCGAGGGTGCGGAACAGGTCGAGCTTGATCTGCTCGTCCTCGCTGGCGGCCTCGACCACCAGGTCGCGGTCGGCGAGCGTCTCGAGGTCGGTCTCGAACCGGATCCGGTCCAGGACGGCAGTGACCTCGGCCGATTCGATCTTGCCGCGGGACTCCGCCCGGCGCAGCGATCCCTCGACCCGCTCGGCCGCGGCCTTGGCGGCGTCGGCGTTGATCTCGATCACGATGACGTCCAACCCGGCCCGGGCCGCAACCTCGGTGATGCCGGAGCCCATGAGCCCTCCGCCGATGACGCCAACCTTGTCAATGCTGCTCATGCTGCTCCTCGAAAGTAGTAGGACGTCAGACTATCCCGCCCGACCCGAACAACATGAGGGGCTCCTCATGTTGTCGGTCGCGTTGTGCATCATGCACAACAGGTCTGGCGAAGTTCGTATCGTGCGGACGTGTGCAGGCGGGCCCGGACTATCTAGTGTCGTGGATCACACCCAACATCGAAAGTGGTCCTGTGCACCTCGCGTACCTCCCTTGGCACCAACCGGCCTCGCGCCGCGACGCCCCCTGTCTAGCCGACGACCGGGTGTCCCTGACGTACGCCGAGGTCGACGACTGGGCCGCGGCCGTTGCCGGTCAGCTGGCGAATCACGGATTTGGTCGAGGCGACGTGCTCGCGATCATGCTGCCCAATCGTGCCGAGCTGATCATCGCGATGTTCGCCGCCTGGCGACTCGGCGGTGCGGTCACCCCGATCAACCCGGTGTTCACCGCGACCGAGGCCGAGCACCAGATCCTCGACTCCGGCGCCGTGCTGGTGATCGCTTCAGGACCCGATGCGCCGCACGCTGGTCTGCCGATGATCGACGTCGACGACCTGGTGACCGCGACCGAGGGCGCACCCCCACCGGTCGACCTGGGACCGGACGACCTCGCCCTGCTGATCTACACCAGCGGATCCACCGGAAGCCCCAAGGGCGTCATGCTGGACCACGCGAACCTCGAGGCCATGACGACCTCGATGGGCGACCACATCGACGTCGGCGAGGACGACCACTGCCTGCTGGTCCTGCCGCTGTTCCACGTCAACGCCATCGTGGTCAGCACGCTGACTCCGCTCTCGCGCGGCGGACGCATGACGGTCGTCGGAACGTTCCGCCCCAGCACGTTCTTCGACCACGTCGAGCGGCTGCGTCCGACGTACTTCTCGGCCGTGCCGACGATCTATGCCCTGCTGGCCTCACTGCCCGACGACGTACGCCCCGACACCTCGTCGCTGCGGTTCGTCGTCTGCGGCGCGGCGCCGGTCTCTGCCGAGCTGCTGGAGCGCTGCGAGGCACGTTACGGATTCACGATGGTGGAGGGCTACGGCCTGACGGAGGGGACCTGCGCCTCGGCCTGCAACCCCATCACAGGGGTCCGCAAGCTCGGCACCGTCGGACCGTCGATGCCCGGCCAGCAGATCCGCATCGCCGGACCGGACGGCGAGGACGTACCGACCGGCCAGACCGGTGAGGTCCTGATCAGTGGGCCGACCGTGATGCGCGGCTACCTCGGCAAGCCCGAGGCGACCGCCGAGACCATCGTCGACGGCTGGCTGCACACCGGCGACGTGGGCCGACTCGACGACGACGGCTACCTGTCGATCGTCGACCGGGTCAAGGACATGATCATCCGCGGCGGCGAGAACATCTATCCCAAGGAGATCGAGACCGTTCTGGCGCAGCTCGAGGAGGTTCTCGAGGCAGCGGTCGTCGGCCCCCGAGGAGATCCTCGGCGAGGTGCCGGTCGCGTACGTCACGCTCTATCCCGGCTCGACGGTGACCGAGGACGATCTGGTCGCGCACTGCCGGCTGCACCTCACGAGGGTCAAGGTGCCCGAGAGCATCACGATCGTCGAGGCGTTGCCGCGCAATCCCGTGGGAAAGATCGACAAGCCCGGACTACGCAGGGCGCTGCAACCGCAGACCGCCTGACCCACCCCACCCAGGAACGACAGCGCGAGAGCTTCTCGCGTCGGTTCCCGCTGCACGCACGAAGGAGCACGAGATGGGCATCAAGACAGCCGACATGCCGCCGGTCGACCCGGCCGAGTTCGGATCACTCCCGTTCATGGAGCGGATGAAGCTGCTGGCGATCCACTGGGGCGAGTACGGCTTCGGCGGCCCCAAGCAGATCCACCTGCTCTACGTCTTCAAGCTGATCTTCTACGTCCTGGTCGGCTACACGATTGTGTGGGCGACGACGCCCGGGCTCGGCGGCTGGGCCGAGGTCGGCAACTTCTGGGGCGAGCCGATCCTCTACCAGAAGCTCATGGTCTGGACGATCCTGTTCGAGATCCTGGGTCTCGGCGCCTCGTCCGGCCCGCTGGCCTTCAAGTTCAGCCCGATGATCGGCGGTTCGCTGTACTGGACCCGCCGCAACACCCTGCGCGTCCCGCCCTGGCCGGGCAAGGTGCCCTTCACCGAGGGTGACCACCGCACGACGTGGGACGTCACGCTGTACGTCGTGATCGTCGCGAACCTGGTCTATGCGCTCGTCGCACCCGGTGTCAGCACCGACCGGCTTCCCGGCAGCGAGGCCGGGATGATCGCCGCGTGGCCGCTGCTGACCTTCCTGGTCCTCATCGTCGCGATGGGCCTGCGGGACAAGGTCGTGTTCCTGGCCTCGCGCCCCGAGCAGTACCTGCCGATCATCTTCTTCTTCGCGGCGTTCAACCTGGTCGACATGATCGTGGCGGCCAAGATCGCGATGGTCATCATCTGGATGGGTGCCGGTGTCTCCAAGTTCGGCCACAACTTCACCAGTGTCGTCGCGCCGATGGTCAGCAACACGCCGTGGATCACCTCGACCCGGTTCAAGCGCTCGCTCTACCGTGACTGGCCGCGCGACATCCGCCCGTCCAAGGTCAGCAGCTCGCTGGCCCACATCGGCGGCACGACCGTCGAGCTGGTGCTGCCTTTGGTCCTGCTGTTCTCGACCAACCGGACGCTGACCCTGCTGGCCATCATCGGCATGATCTTGTTCCACGCGTTCATCACCTCGACGTTCCCGCTCGCGGTGCCGCTGGAGTGGAACGTGTTCTTCATCTTCGCGCTGTCGTTCCTGTTCTGGGAGTTCCCCGCGCAGAGCGGCTTCGGGATCGGTGACATGACGCCAGGGATCCTCGTGGGTGTCCTGGTGGCGCTCCTGTTCTTCCCGGTGCTGGGTAACCTGCGACCCGACCTGGTGTCGTTCCTGCCCTCGATGCGGCAGTACGCCGGCAACTGGGCCTCGGCCACCTGGGCGTTCCGCGGCGACGCCGAGGAGAAGCTCAACACCCACATCACGAAGTACAACTCCAACCAGGTCGACCAGCTGACCGCAGCGTTCGGCCCGGAGGTCGCGGAGATCTTCATGCAGAAGGCCGTCGCCTGGCGAACCATGCACGTACAGGGTCGGATGCTGATCTCGATGATGATGAAGCACCTCGACTCGCTGGAGAACTACACGATCCGCGAGGGGGAGTTCACCTGCTCAACGCTCGTTGGTTGGCAGTTCGGCGACGGGCACCTGCATGACGAGCGGCTCATCAGCGCGGTGCAGAAACGTTGCAACTTCGAGCCGGGCGAGCTCGTCGTCACCTTCACGGAGTCGCAGGCGATCAACCGCGACTACGTCGAGTACCGGGTCATCGACGCGGCGCTGGGTGTCGTCGAGCGGGGGACGTACCTCGCCAAGGTCGCTGCGGAGGAGCACCCGTGGCTGCCCAACGGGCCGATCCCGCACACCGTCACGTGGACCCTTGAGGGATACGTCCCGCAGGGTGACGTGTCTACAGTGACTGCATGACTCAGGCGGTTGTGGTCGGCAGCGGGCCCAACGGGCTCGCTGCCGCCGTCACCCTCGCCGCGGAGGGTGTCGAGGTCCGGGTGCTCGAGGCCGCAGCGACGATCGGCGGCGGCACCCGTAGTGGGGAGTACACGCTGCCGGGCCTCCTGCACGACGAGTGCTCGGGATTCCACCCGTTGGCTGTCGACTCGGCCTTCTCGCGGCGCATAGACCTCTCGCGGTACGGCCTGACGTGGCGGTGGCCGGAGGTGCAGTACTCCCACCCGCTGGACGGTGGTCGTGGCGCTGCGGCCCGTCGATCCGTGCCGGAGACCGCCGCGACACTGGGCGAGGATGGCCGGGCGTGGCAGCGGGTGTTCGGCCCGCTCGCGTCGCGCTTCGGCGATGTCACCCGCGACTTCACCCGACCGCTCCTGCACGTGCCCGAGCACCCGATCAAGCTGGGACGCTTTGGTGCCTACGCCGCCATGCCGGCAGCCCTGATGGCTCGCCGTTTCTCGACCGAGGAGGGTCGGGCGCTGTTCGGCGGCGTCGCGGCGCACGCGTTCCGGCCGTTCGGCGGGCCGATGTCGTCGGCGGTGGGGATGGCGCTCGGCACGTCAGCGCACACCTACGGCTGGCCCGTCGCCGAGGGAGGGTCCGCGGCGATCACGACCGCGATGGCCGATCTGCTCGGCGACCTCGGCGGCAAGATCGAGACAGGTGTCCGGGTCTCGTCGATCGAGGAGCTCGGCGACCCCGACATCGTCATGCTCGACACCGCCCCCGAGGCCGCGGCACGCATCCTCGGAGACCGGATGCCCGGCCGGATCGCGCGGGCCTACCGCAGGTTCGAGCACGGCCCCGGGGTCTTCCAGGTCGCGTTCGCGGTCGAGGGCGGTATCCCGTGGACGCACCAGGACTCACGGCTGGCCGGCACGGTGCATGTGGCCGGATCGTACGCCGAGGTCGCCCAGGCCGAGCGGGACGTGCACGCTGGCCGGATGCCGGACCGTCCCTTCGTGCTGCTGGGTCAGCAGTATCTGGCCGATCCCTCGCGCTCCCACGGCGACGTCCACCCGGTCGACGCCTACGCGCACGTGCCGACCGGCTGGACCGGAGATGCGACCGAGGCGATCGAGCAGCAGATCGAACGATTCGCGCCGGGATTCCGCGATCGCATCGTCGGCCGCCACACGCGCTCCGTGGAGCAGATCGAGTCGTCCAACGCGAACTATGTCGGCGGCGACATCATCACGGGGGCAAACACGCCACTGCGACTGGTCTTCCGTCCGCGCATCGCCCTCGACCCGTATCTCACTGGCGTCGACGGCGTTTATCTGTGCTCTGCGGCGACGCCTCCGGGCGCCGGCGCGCACGGGATGTGCGGCTTCAACGCGGCACAGTCCGCGCTGAAGCGCTTGGGGTGAGCATGCAGCCGGCGCAGGCTCCGCTGGGCGACGAGGCCGAGCAGAACGAGGTCATGGCGCTGGTGATGGTCATCGGCGACCGGCTCGGAATCCGCCACCAGGAGATCGTCACCCGGATGACCGACGTCATCGCCCGGGAGGTCGACTACCTCAACGACCCCGAGCTCATGGCCATGCTGCGCGCCAGCGTCGACAGCAACATCTCGACGATCCTGCACATTATCCGCAACGAGATCCCGCTCGAGCACGTCCAGCCGATCACGGCGGCCACGGAGTACGCGCTGCGGCTGGCGCAGCGTGGGGTGCCGGGTGCATCGCTGCGACGGGCCTATCACTTCGGCTCCGACGACCTGCGCACCTGGATCTTCGAGGAGGTCGAGCAGCTCGACTGCGAGCCCGACGTCAAGCTCAAGCTGCTGCACCACCTCGCCGGCTTCATGCACAAGTACATCGACTGGATCACCCAGCTGTTGCTCGAGGCGCACGAGGACGAGCGGCAGCGGTGGATCGACCAGGGTGCCAGCGAGACGGCGTCACTCGTGGCAAAGGTGCTGGCCCGGCAGCCGGTCTCGTTGACGGAGTTCGCGACCCGGGCGCGTTACCGGCTCGACCAGGTCCATGTCGGTGCTGTCTGCTGGATCGACGGCGCCAACTCGGGCACCGACCAGACCGCCGCGCTGGGTGACCTGGCGCTCCGGCTCGCCGTGATCCTGGGCTGTGGCACCCGGGTGCTGTTCACCGCGGTGGACCGCGGCACGGTGTGGGTGTGGTTCGGCCGGGGCAGGGAGGCCGGACCGGTCGACGTCGAGGTCGTGCGCTCCGCCCTGCAGGACTCGCCGGGTGCGCGGGTCTCCCTGGGCCTGCCGATCGAGGGCATCGATGGATTCCGCCGTTCGCACGACCAGGCCGAGGCGGCCAAGAGTGTTGCGATCGTCTCCTCCAGCGAGGTGACCCACGCGATCGGCTTCGGCGAGCGTGGTGTGCCGATCATGGCGATGCTGGTGCGCGACCTGGCTGCCGCGAGGCGCTGGGTGTACGACGTGCTGGGGCCGCTGGCCCGCGATGGTGAGGCCGAGGGGCGGACGCGCGAGACGCTGCGCGTGTTCCTTGGCACCGGTGGCAGTTATGCCCAGACCTCGGAGAGGCTGCTACTGCACCGCAACTCGGTCAAGTACCGCATCCGCAAGGCCGAGGACGAGCGGGGACGCCCGCTCGAGGACGACCGGCTCGACCTGGAACTGGCTCTGCAGGTGTGCCATTTCCTGGGAGACACGGTGCTGGTCCCGCTCGGTGACCCGGAGGGCTGAGGGCGCGCCTGCCCGGCGTCGCGAAGCGCGCGTGATGGGATGACGTCATGCGTACGCTGGCGGTCGCCCTGCTCCTGGTGCTGACCGGCTGCGGTGGGGGATCGGACCCCGAGCCGGCCGCCTCGGCCAAGCCGAAGGCCACCGCGTCGGCGACCACGGTCAAGCCGACCGTCGCTCCGCCGGAGGGCACTCCTGCCCCGGAGGCGCTCTCGAAGTTCACCTGTGACAAGAATTCCAAGGGCACGTGGAGCGCCTCGGGATACGTCGCCAACGCCAGCAAGGGCAAGGTGACGTTCCAGGTCACGGTCTACGTCGGGGAGGCCACCGGCGGCCCGGAGCAGGCCAAGACCCAACGGGTGACCGTTGCGGGAGGTGGCTCCGCAAAGTTCAGCATTGCCAAGGTCCCGGCGCCCAAGGCGGGCGGCCCGTGCCACGTGCAGGTGCTGGCGACGGCCTAGACCAGTGCCTCGGCGGGCGCGGACTCGACGAAGGCGAAGACCGGGCCCAAAAGCGCGCTGGTCACGTGCCGGCCCGCGCGGACTGGTTGGCCCGTAGCTCGAGGCGCCCGGTGATGACGATCCCCGCAGTGACGACGACAGCGCCGGCGACTGCGTCGAGCACCCAGTGGTTGCCGGTCGCGATGACGACCAGCGTCGTCCCTGCTACGTACGCGCAGGCGATGACCCGGCCGACGAGGTTGGTGTGGCGCCAGATGGCCCACGCGACCCAGACCGTCCAGCCGACGTGGAGTGACGGCATCGCAGCGAGCTCGTTGGTGATGTGGCCGAGGCCGGCCGGCGCCGACGCCTGATTGGTCCACCAGCCGAACCTGGCAGTCTGCGCGAGGGCGTCGAGATAGTGCCCCCCGGGCATGAGGCGCGGAGGGGCAGTGGGCAGCAGCATGTAGCAGACGAGGCCGATGGCGGACCCGATCACGAGGGCGTTGCGGGCCCGCGGGTAATGGGCGCGTTGCCGGAAGAACGCGTAGGCCAGCACGGCTGGCGTGACGACGTAGTGCAGTGAGGCATACCAGAACGACATCGGCACGGCGATGTCCATGATCGGGGTCAGCGCGTGGTTGAGCCACGACTCGAAGTCGAGGTGCAGGTATCGCTCGACGCGAAGAAGCTCGGTCGCCCGGCTCTGTGCGGTGACGAGGTTGTCATCGGCGACGAGCCGGCTGACGCTGTAGGCGATCCAGAGGGTCGCGAGCAGTGCGACCTCGCCGAGTCCGCTGGCGAGTCGCACCCGCCTGCGCACGGCAGCACGTGTCTGCGCGGTGGACATCGGTGTGCCCGCCCCGCGCGACGAGGGAGTCGTCGCGCGGGCCGGGCCGTACCCATGTCCGGTCAAGGTGGACATGACTCAGGTCGCTCAGTGGGCGGCGACAGGAGCGGCGTCCGGGTTCACCGCGACCGGACCGCTGCGGAACAGTGCCCCGCAGAGGACGGCTCCGACTGCGAAGACGCCGGCGGCCCACCAGAACACGGTCGTGTAGCCGTGCACCGCGGCGAGTGCCTGGTTCGCCTCGGACGGGGCCCTGCCGACCAGGTAGTCCGACGTCGCAGTCGCGGCGAACGCACTCAGCACCGCGGTGCCGATCGAGCCACCGATCTGCTGGAACGTGTTGACCGACGCAGAGGCCACACCGGCGTGCTCGGCGTCGACTCCCGATGTTGCGGCGCTGAACGACGGCGCGATGGACAGGCCGATGCCGAGTCCGGTGATGATCAGGCCGGGCAGGATGTTCGCCACGTACGTGCTGGTCACGTCGAGCTGCGCGAAGAACACCATGCCGACCGCGGCCAGAAGCATGCCGACGAAGACCGGGATCCGAGGTCCGATGCGGGCCACGAGTCCGGCGGAGCCGGTGGCCGTGGACATGATGCCGAGGATCATCGGGACGAACGCGAAGCCGGTCTTGAGCGGGCTGTAGCCGAGCGTCAGCGACACGTAGTAGGTCAGGAACAGGAACACCGCGAACAGGCCGATGCCGACGAATGCCACGACGAGGAATGCTGCACCACGGGTGCGGTCCCAGATGATGTGGAGTGGCAACAGGGGGTCGCTGACCCGGCTCTCGACGACGGCGAACACCGCGAGGAGCGCGAGGCCGACGGCGATGCAGACCAACGTCGTGGCGCTGGTCCAGCCGTTGGTCTCCGCGCTGGCGAGACCGTAGACGAACGACACCAGGCCAGCGACGACCACGGCGGTTCCGGGAATGTCGATGCCCTTGGCCGTCTCCGCCTTGGGCTGCTTCTTGAGCAGCAGCGCGGCACCGACCACGGCGAGCAGAGCGAGCGGCACATTGACGTAGAGGCACCAGCGCCAGGAGAGGTACTCGGTCAGCACGCCGCCGAGCATCAGGCCGATGGCGCCACCGCCACCCGCGATCGCGCCGAAGATCGCGAACGCCTTGGCGCGCTCGGCGGCATCTGTGAATGTCACGGTCAACAGGGAGAGGGCCGCGGGAGCGAGTAGGGCGCCGAAGACGCCCTGTGCGACGCGGGCGCCGACGAGCATCTCGAAGCTCCCGGCTGCGCCGCCGACCGCAGAGGCGGCGGCAAACCCGATCAGGCCAGTGATGAACATCGGCCGGCGGCCGATGAGGTCGCTCAGCCGTCCGCCGAGCAGCAGGAGCGACCCGAATGCGAGCGCGTAGCCGGTGACGATCCATTGCCGGTTGTCGTTGGAGAACCCCAGGGCCTCCTGTGCGCTGGGCAGCGCGATGTTGACGATCGTCGCGTCGAGCACCACGATCAGCTGCGCCAGCCCGATGATGCCGAGGATCAGCCACCGGGTCGCGTGGTGTGGGTTGTCGGTGTGGTCAACGACTGGGTCGAGCGCCCGATCGTCGGTCAGTGTGGTTGCCATGGGATCTCCAGGTCTTGGAAGTGGAAAGTCTCTTCCGCTTCACTGTAGACCAAGTGGAAAGCCCCCTCCACTTGAACCGATGTGATCTGTCGCACCAAACGGAAACTTGTCTCCGGTCGGCTACCATGGCCCCATGGCCACCCAGATCGAGCCGACAGAGGCAGACCGACCGCTGCGCGCCGACGCTGCGCGCAACCGCGAGCTGATCCTCGAGACGGCCGCCGAGGTCTTCGCCGAACAGGGCCTGGACGCGGGCTACGACGAGATTGCCCGCCGCGCGGGCATCGGCGTCGGCACGGTCTATCGGCGGTTCCCCGAGCGCGCCGAGCTGGTCCGGGCGCTGTTCGAGTCGCGCATCGAAGAGATCGTCGCGATGGCCCAGGAGGCGGCGAGCCACCCCGTGGTGTGGGACGGTCTGACCTGGTTCCTCGAGAAGGCGCTGGGGCGTCAGGTCACCGACCGTGGCCTCAAGGAGGTCATGTCCCAGACCATCACCTCGGACGAGCACCAGACCGTCGGCCGCGAGCGTATCGGGCCTATCCTGGAGGACATCGTGGCGCGCGCCAAGGCGGACGGAACCCTGCGCGCTGATGTGGAGGCGACCGACATCGGGGTGCAGCTCATGCTGATGAGCTCCATGACGACGCCAGCCCAACCGGATCTGTGGCGCCGTTACCTCGCGCTGTTCCTCGACGGACTACGCGCACGGCCCGGCCTGCAACCCCTGCCCCTGGTCGCACCCCCGGACGAGGCGATGCACGACCTGCTGTGCAACCTGCGAGGCCGCCAGGTCTGACTCAGCCTCGGCTGAGCTGCACCATTTCCTCGCGCGCCACGACCTTGATGCGGGTGCGACCGACTGCCTCGCCGAGCGCGAGCTCGTGGGTGTCGAGCTGCTCCCAGCCCTCCCAGGTCGTGAACTCGATGCCGCGTCCCTCGAGGTAGCGGTTGACATCGGCGCGGTCCGGCGATGCGGGAGCGACCAGCTGGTCGACGTCCGCCAGCAGGAGCTCGATGGTCTGCGCAGCGTCCGACTTGGTGTGGCCGATCAGGCCGACCGGTCCGCGCTTGATCCAACCCGTGACGTACGCGCCGGGCAGCGGCTCGCCGTCGATGTCGATGACCCGACCACCGTCGTTCGGCACTGTTGCACTGGCGTTGTCGAACGGGAGTCCGGCCAGGTTGTCCGAGCGGTAGCCGACAGCGCGGTAGACGGCCTGGACGGGCCAGTCGACGTGCTCGCCGGTGCCGCGGGCATTGCCGGTGCCGTCGAGCTCGGTGACCTCGGTGCGCAGGCCCACGACCTTGCCGTCCTCGCCGAGCACCTCGACGGGATTCTGGCAGAAGTGGATGTGGATGCGGTGGGCTGCGCCGGTCTCTTCCTTGGCGAGGTAGTTCTGCAGGACGTCGACGACGAGCTTGACCGACTTGGAGGCACGGATCGCGTCCATCGATCCCTCGTCGAGCTCGAAGCCCTCGGGGTGGACGACGACGTCGATGTTGGGCGAGTGGTTGAGCTCGCGCAGCTCCATCGGGGTGAACTTGACCTGTGCCGGGCCGCGGCGTGCGAAGACGTGGACGTCCTGGGTCGCGTTGACCCGCAGTCCGGCCTCGACGTTGGCGGGGATCTCGGTGACGAGCTGCTCGTCGGCGGTCTTGGCGAGCATGCGCGCGACATCAAGGCCGACGTTGCCCACACCCAGCACGGCGACGGTCTTGGCGTCGGGATCGAACGGCCAGTCGCGCGGGGCATCGGGGTGGCCGTCGTACCACGACACGAAGTCGGCGCCGCCGAACGATCCCTTGAGGTCGATGCCGGGGATGTCGAGGTCGCGGTCGGCGCGGGCGCCGGTTGCGAAGATCACGGCGTCGTAGAACTGCTGCAGGTGGTCAAGCTTGAGATCGGCGCCGTAGTTGACGTTGCCGAAGAAGCGGATGTCGTCATTGGACAGGACCCGCTTGAGGGCCTTGATGATCTCCTTGATCCGCGGATGGTCCGGCGCGACGCCGTAGCGGATCAGGCCGAACGGCGTCGGATCGCGATCGAGGATGTCGATCGTGACGTCGACCTCGGACTTGGTGAGGATGTCGGCGGCATAGATGCCCGCGGGGCCGGCGCCGATCACTGCGACACGCAACTGCCTGCTCATGCACAACTCCAAGGGGTCGGGATCACCGTGCTCGCAGCAAGTGTATAGAGGAGAAACAGCTGTGCGCACACACGTCTCGCCATCTGAACACGAACGTGTCAAGATATTTGGCGTGGCGTGGGTCACGACCAGGCCCTAGCGTTCACAGCCGGGGGACATCGAAGGAGACTCATGGGGCTTATCGCGCCCACCTTGCCGGACCTCGACGTCGACGCCTGGCGGTCCACGTCGCGTGCCGAACGCACCAAGGTCCTGCAGCAGCACTGGGCCCTTCACGGCTTCGGCACGCCGGGAGGCGTCTACGGTCTGTATGCCCTGAAGATCGCCCTGTACGTCCTCGGCGGTCTCGCGTTTGCCGCGTCGACGCCCGGCATCGGCGATCTCGGCGACGTCGGAGACTGGTGGTCGTCGCCGGTCGTGTTCCAGAAGGTCATCATCTGGACCTTGCTGTTCGAGGTGCTCGGCTTCGGTTGTGGCTTCGGGCCGCTCACGATGCGTTTCCTGCCGCCGATCGGCTCGTTCCTCTACTGGCTGCGGCCCGGGACGATCCGCCTTCCGCCGTGGCCCGACAAGGTCCCTGGCACCACGGGTTCGTCCCGCACGATCCTTGATGTCGCGCTCTACGTCGCCGTCATCGCGGCTGCCGTCTATGTCCTGCTGTCGCCGGCCGACCGCGGCCAGATGCTGATCGAGCCGGCGCGCTTCGTCCCGCTCCTGGTGCTGCTGCCGGTGCTCGGGCTCCGCGACAAGACGATTTTCCTCGCCGCCCGTTCCGAGCACTACTGGGTCACCGCGATCGTCTTCCTGTTCCCGTTCGTCGACATGATCCTCGCGGCGAAGCTGCTGATGCTGGCGATCTGGTGGGGTGCCGCGACATCCAAGCTCAACCAGCACTTCCCCTACGTCGTGTCGACGATGTTCAGCAACTCCCCGGTCATGCCGAAGGCGGTCAAGCGACGGCTCTGGCGCGATGCCGAGACCGATCTCCGGCCCTCGTGGCTCGCCGGAACGCTGGCCCACGTCGGCACAGTGGTCGAGTTCGGCGTGCCCGTCATCCTGCTGTTCTCACGTGGTGGCACCGTCACGACGATCGCGCTGATCGTGATCCTGCTCTTCCACCTCAACATCTTGGCGTCGATCCCGATGGGCGTGCCACTGGAGTGGAACGTGCTGATGGGCTTCGCGGCGGTCTTCTTGTTCGGTGAGCACGCCGAGGTCGGTCTGACCGATGCGACGCAGCCGCTGCTGGTCTACGGACTGTTCGCGCTCGTGGTGATCTCGGTCGCGTGGGGCAACCGGCGTCCTGATCTGTGGTCGTTCCTGCCGTCGATGCGCTACTACGCCGGCACCTGGTCGACCTCGGTCTGGCTGTTCGGCGAGGGCGCCGAGCAGACGTACGCCGACCGGGTCATCAAGGCCGCTCAGCTGCCACACCGGCAGCTGGCCAAGCTCTATCCGCCGGACACCGTCGACCTGATGGTTGGCAAGCTGCAGGCCTGGCGCGGGCTGCACACCCACGGCCGAGCCATGGCAGGTCTGCATCCGCACGCCGCCGCAGATCACGAGTCGCGGTTCGTGCTCGACGGCGAGATGGTGTGCGGCTCGGCGATCGGGTGGAACTTCGGCGACGGGCACCTGCACCAGGAGGCGCTCGTCGCGGCGGTGCAGGAGCGCTGCCACTTCGAGCCAGGTCAGCTGCGCGTCATCGCGATGGAGTCGCAGCCGTTCTGGAACCCCATCCAGCGCTACCGCATCATCGACGCGGCCACCGGCGTGATCGAGACCGGCGAGGTCGACGTCGCCGAGATGGTCAGCCGCCAGCCGTGGGACGGCAGCACACCGTTCCGCATCACCTCGCGTGACGAGTCGGCAGTCGGCTAGGTCTCGCGACCACCTGCAAGCCGGCAACCACCCGCACACCCAACGGAGGTGGATGAGTCGGCTTTCCGGTACTCGGTTTGCCGACTGTCTCACCCCGAGGTCGCGTGAAGGCCGATCAAGTCACCGCCCAGCCGATCGGTTCGTCTGCCACTAGGTTGAGGGCATGACCTCTGCCGTCGTCGTCGGATCCGGACCCAATGGATTGGCGGCAGCTGTTGTCATGGCCCGCGCCGGTATCGACGTCACGGTGCTGGAGGCTGAGGCCGAGATCGGTGGGGGCACTCGATCGGCCGAGCTCAACGTGCCGGGCGTGGTGCACGACATCTGCTCGGCGACCCACCCCACGGGCGTCGCCTCACCGTTCTTCCGGAGCCTCGACCTGGGTCGTCACGGCCTGGAGTGGCTGTGGCCCGAGGTCGACGCGGTCCACCCTCTCGACGGTGGCCGCGCGGGTGTCCTGTTCAGCGATCTGGACCGCACGGTCGAGGGACTGGGAGTCGACGGCAAAGCCTGGCGCAAGCTCTACGAGCCCCTGGTCGAGCACGCGGACGAGCTGATCGCCGAGATCTTCGGGCCGATCCTGCACGTGCCGAAGCACCCGATCATGCTGGCAAAGTTTGGTGTCCGGGCCCTGCAGCCAGCCACCTGGCTGGCCCGGCGCTGGGAGACTGACGAGGCCCGCGCGCTGTTCGCGGGGCTCGCGGCCCACGCGGTCCACCCGCTGCACCGCCCGACGACCGGTGCGCTTGGACTGATGTTCGGCCTGACCAGTCACGCGTACGGCTGGCCCGTCGCCAAGGGCGGGTCGGCGTCGATCGCCCGCGCACTGGCCGCGGACCTGATCGAGCATGGTGGCCGGATCGAGACCGGGCACGAGGTCACCGAGCTCCCGCAGGCCGACATTGTCATGTTCGACACCTCACCGTCGGCGGCCCTGCGCATCGCCGGTGACCGAGTCCCGGGTCGCGTGCGGCGTCCGATCAAGCGTTGGCGCACGGGTCCGGCTGCCTACAAGGTCGACTTCGCGGTCGAGGGCGGCGTGCCATGGACCAACGAGTGGGCGCACAAGGCCGGCACGCTGCACCTCGGGGGCACGCTGGAGGAGCTCAACGCCGCTGAGCGCGAGGTGCATGCCGGCCGGATGCCCGAGCGGCCCGTCGTCCTGCTGTGTCAGCAGTACCTCGCCGATCCGGGACGCTCCGCCGGTGACATCCACCCCGTGTGGTCGTATGCGCACGTGCCGACCGGCTACACCGGGGATGCCACCGAGGCAGTGATCCAGCAGATCGAACGGTTCGCGCCGGGCTTCCGTGACCGCATCGTCGCGACGACCGTCACGACACCTCGCCAGCTCGAGGAGCACAACGCCAACTACATCGGTGGCGACATCGGTGGCGGCGCGAACGATGCGCAGCAGATCGTGATGCGGCCGAGGTTGTCGGCCGACCCCTACTCGCTCGGCGCCAAGGGGCTCTACATCTGCTCGGCGTCGACCCCGCCCGGTGGCGGCGTGCACGGCATGGGTGGCTTCCACGCCGCGACCTCTGCCGTTGCACACCTCACGTGACGACGCCGGTCGGATGGAACCGGATGGGCGGCCGAACCGTTTAGTCTGTGAGCGGCCACCCGTTCCGTACCGTCGAACTAGCCGACGGCTCATTCATCTCACCCAGGAGCCTGACCGATGAAGCTGCCCGCCCACAAGAAGATGTTGTCTGCCGCGGCTGCCGCATCCGTGCTCCTGCTGACCGCTGCTTGCGGTGGCGGCAGTGGTCCCGTCGACGCCACGCCCTCGGCGTCCGGCACGTCCGCCGCCACGGGAGACAG
Organism: Aeromicrobium sp. A1-2; assembly: GCF_003443875.1. Classification (NCBI taxonomy): domain Bacteria; kingdom Bacillati; phylum Actinomycetota; class Actinomycetes; order Propionibacteriales; family Nocardioidaceae; genus Aeromicrobium; species Aeromicrobium sp. A1-2. The sequence continues at coordinate 48,044 of NZ_CP027482.1, forward strand.
CGCGACCAGCAACGCGACGTACGAGGACGGCGACTACGAGGGTGAGGGTAGCTACAGCAACCCCAGCGGAATCTCCGAGGTCAAGGTCGATGTGACCCTCAAGGACGGCAAGATCTCGGCGGTCGAGGTCACACCCGAGGCCACCGACGGAACGTCCCGTCGGCACCAGCAGGACTTCGCCGGCGGCATCGCTGGCGAGGTCGTCGGCAAGAGCATCAATGACCTGAATGTCGGCGCGGTCGCCGGATCGTCGTTGACGGCCGGCGGCTTCAACGAGGCGATCGAGCAGATCAAGGCCGAAGCCCAGGCCTGAGATGGCTCCCTGGCAGTTCGAGGCGATCGGGACCGCCTGGCAGGTCGACACGCCGGAACCGATCGTCGTGGACGTCATGGCCGAGGTGCTCGACCGGATCGAACGCTTCGACCAGGCGTGGTCGCGCTTTCGTGCCGACTCGCTCGTCTGTGACATCGCCCGGTCGCCGGGCGCGTGGGCGATGCCGGAGGAGGCCGATCATCTGCTGACCTTCTACGACGAGCTGCACGGACTGACCGATGGCGGGGTCAATCCACTGATCGGTCGCACGCTCGCGGACCTCGGCTACGACGCGAGCTACTCGCTCGTCGCGTCGACCTCGCCGGCAGGTGTCCCCGCGTGGGACACGATCAGCTGGGACCCGCCGACCCTTACGACGATCGAGCCGGTCGTGCTGGACGTCGGCGCGGCCGGTAAGGGGCTGCTCGTCGATCTCGTCTCGAGCATCCTCGGTCGGGGCCTCGAACAGTTCACGGTCAACGCGAGCGGGGACATCTATCATCGCGGGACGTCCGCGCTGCGGGTCGCGCTGGAGGACCCCCGCGACCCGGCCATGGCGATCGGGGTCGCCGAGCTCCAGGCAGATGTTGCGCTGTGCGCCTCGGCGACCAATCGCCGCGCGTGGGGCGAGGGGCTGCACCACGTGCTCGACGCACGCACCGGCCGACCGACGCACGACGTCGTCGCGACGTGGGTCGTGGTCGCCCAGTCATGCATGCTGGCGGACGGACTCGCGACTGCGCACTTCCTCGCCGAGCCGAGTGTCCTCATGGGACGCTTCGAGCACGAGTTCGTCCGAATGTACGCCGACGGCCGCCTTGAGTGGTCGCCGAGCTTTCCTGGAGAAGTGTTCGCATGAGGGATGTCCTGGACCGCCAGCTGGGCCGCATCACGATGTACCGGCTCGTCACGATCCTGCTCATGCTGCTGGCTGTGGTGGCGCTCGCCCACACCGCCGCCGGCACCTTCACCGGCACCTTCACGGTCAGGAACGAGCTCGTGATGCTCGCGGTCCTGCTCGTCGCGTCGTACGCGAGCAACCGCCTGCTCGGGCTGGTGTTCCGCATCCGGCCGCACGGGGAGTCGGCGATCATCACGGCGCTCCTGCTGTTCTTCATCTTCCCGCCCGAAACAGAGGTCGGCAGGCTGGCGTGGGTCGCCGCCGCGGCGGTCCTCGGCAACGCCTCGAAGTACGTGCTCGCATGGCGCGGTCGGCACGTGTTCAACCCGGCCGCTGCGGGGGCGTTCCTGGTCTTCCTGATCCCCGAGATCTCGGATCCGGACTCGCCCCACCGGATCTTCGCCGGCTGGTGGATCGCGTCTGAGTCGCTCCTGCCGTTCGTGGCGTTCGGTGCGGTCCTGATCCTGTGGCGCACGCGCCGACTCGACCTCGGCCTCGTTTTCGTCGCAGTGGCCGTCGCGCTCGGGGTGGTGGCTCGGATGAACTTCCACAACCCGGCAGTGCAGGACCTGACCTTCCAGGATGCGTGGACGGCTGCGCTCAACACCTCCGCGATCGTCTTCCTGGCCGGCTTCATGCTCAGTGAGCCGCTGACTCTCCCACCTCGTCGCGCGCAACAGCTCGTGGTGGCCGCGGTGACTGCGGTGGCGTTCACCTACCCGCTCCTGCAGTTCACGGTGCGCGACACACCAATCGACCTCGGGTACTTCCAGGTCAACGAGGCATCGGCGCTCCTGATCGGCAACCTCGTGGCATTCGCCCTCGCCCGCCGGCACGGACTGACCTTCCATCTCGTGGGTGCCCGCCAGCTGACCCCGGAGACCCACGAGCTCACCTTCCGGCCGAAGCGCCGCATCACGTTCCACCCCGGCCAGTACGTCGAGCTGACCGTCCCGCACTCCGGGGCCGACGGGCGCGGCATCCGCAGGTCGTTCAGCATCAGCTCGCCGCCGGGGCCCGACGGACGGGTCTCCTTCGCACTGCGTGTCCCCGAACGATCCTCGACCTTCAAACGCGCCCTGCTGGCGCTCAAGCCCGGCGACAAGGTCCACGCGACCGGTGTCGGCGGCGACTTCCTGCTCCCGACCAACCCCGCAGAGCCGGTCCTGCTGGTTGCCGGGGGCATCGGAATCACGCCATTCCTCAGCCAGCTCCGGCACGAGCCAGCGCGTGATGCCGTGCTCGTCTACGGAGTCTCATCTCCCGAAGAGGTCCCGTTCGCCGAAGAGCTTTCCGGGGCGCGCGTGGTGCTGGTGGGCCCGGCAGCACCGAGCAACCTCCCGGGCGGGTGGACGTACGTGGAGGCGCCGTTCCTCAGCGTCGACCTGATCGCCGCGGCAGTGCCTGACCTGATCGGCCGCCGGGCCTACGTCTCGGGTCCGCCAGCCATGGTGAACGCGGTCCGCCGGGGTCTGGCGAAGCGTTGCAGGAGCCTGCGGACGGACTACTTCACGGGCTACTGAGGCCCTCGGCCCGCGGCGGTCCGGGCTGGGTGCGACACTAGGTGCAAAGTTGATAGGAATGGACTCAACTTTATTGTTGTTGCACTGTGTGACACCCGCTTACGACTCAGGAGAACCCCATGGATCTTGCGAAGTTCACGACGCGCAGCCAGCAGGCACTCGGCGGCGCGGTCTCCGCAGCCGCCGCTGCGGGCAACCCGGCCGTCGAGCCAGCGCACCTGCTCGCTGCCCTCCTCAACCAGGACGGTGGCACCGCCGCACCCCTGATCCAGGCAGCCGGGGTTGACGTCCAGACTGTGCGGGCCGGACTCACCTCAACGCTCTCCGCCCTGCCCTCGGCCAGCGGCGCCAGCGTGCAGAACCCCGGACTTTCCCGCTCGAGCCACGAGGTGCTGCAACGCGCCCAGGACCTGGCCGATCAGCTCGGCGACGACTTCGTGTCGACCGAGCACCTGGTCGTCGGCATCGCCACCGTCGAGTCCAGCGCCAAGAAGCTGCTGACCGAGGCCGGTGCCACCGCAGACTCGCTGCAGGCTGCGTTCGCCGCGGTCCGCGGCACCGCCCGAGTCACCAGCCAGGACGCCGAAGACACCTATCAGTCGTTGGAGAAGTACGGCGTCGACCTCACCGCCGTCGCCCGCGAGGGCAAGCTGGATCCCGTCATTGGCCGCGACAGTGAGATCCGCCGGGTCATCCAGGTCCTCTCGCGACGGACCAAGAACAACCCCGTGCTGATCGGCGAGCCCGGCGTCGGCAAGACCGCGGTCGTCGAGGGGCTGGCCCAGCGCATCGTCGCGGGCGACGTGCCTGAGTCGCTGCGCGGCCGCCGGCTGATCTCCCTGGACCTGGCTGCGATGGTCGCCGGCGCGAAGTATCGCGGCGAGTTCGAGGAGCGGCTCAAGGCCGTCCTGACCGAGATCAAGGAGTCCGACGGCCAGGTCATCACCTTCATCGACGAGCTGCACACTGTGGTCGGGGCGGGCGCCGGCGGTGACAGCTCGATGGACGCCGGCAACATGCTCAAGCCCATGCTGGCGCGCGGCGAGCTGCGGATGATCGGCGCGACGACACTCGACGAGTACCGCGAGCGGATCGAGAAGGACCCGGCGCTGGAGCGTCGCTTCCAGCAGGTCTTCGTGGGTGAGCCCACCCCCGAGGACACCATTGCGATCCTCCGCGGGCTCAAGGAGCGCTACGAGGCCCACCACAAGGTGTCGATCTCCGATGCCGCGCTGGTGGCCGCAGCGACGCTGTCCGACCGCTACATCCCGGGCCGCCAGCTGCCCGACAAGGCGATCGACCTGATCGACGAGGCAGGCAGCCGACTCCGGATGGAGATCGACTCCAGCCCGGTCGAGATCGACGAGCTGCGTCGCGCCGTCGACCGGCTGCGGATGGAGGAGCTGCACCTGGCCAAGGAATCCGACGACGCGAGTCGCGAACGCCTCGACAAGCTCCGCGTCGAGCTGGCCGACAAGCAGGAGGCCCTGCGCGCGCTGGAGACCCGCTGGGAGCGGGAGAAGCAGTCCCTCAATGCGGTCGGTGAGATCAAGGAGCGGATCGACGATGTCCGCAGCCACGCCGAGAAGGCGCAACGCGAGGGCGACATGGACACCGCGAGCCGGCTGATCTACAGCGAGATCCCCGCCATGGAGAAGCAGCTCGCCGAGGCGCAGGCCGCGGAGGCGGCGCAGGAGGGCGAGTCGATGGTGCACGAGGAGGTTGGCGCCGACGACATCGCCGAGGTCGTGGCGGCGTGGACCGGCATCCCGACCGGGCGCCTGCTCGAGGGCGAGACCGGCAAGCTCCTGCGGATGGAGGACGAGCTCGGCAAACGGCTCATCGGGCAGCGCGCCGCGGTCACCGCGGTGTCGGATGCGGTGCGTCGTTCGCGGGCCGGCATCTCCGATCCGGACCGTCCCACGGGTTCGTTCCTCTTCCTCGGCCCGACGGGCGTCGGCAAGACCGAGCTGGCCAAGACCCTTGCGGAGTTCCTGTTCGATGATGAGCGGGCCATCATCCGCATCGACATGAGCGAGTACTCCGAGAAGCACTCGGTCAGTCGGCTCGTCGGCGCGCCTCCCGGCTACGTCGGCTACGACGAGGGCGGACAGCTCACCGAGGCCGTCCGGCGTCGGCCGTACGCCGTCGTGCTGCTCGACGAGGTCGAGAAGGCGCACCCCGAGGTGTTCGACATCCTGCTGCAGGTGCTCGACGACGGCCGCCTGACCGATGGTCAGGGCCGCACGGTCGACTTCCGCAACGTCATCATGATCTTGACCTCGAACCTGGGCTCACGGTTCCTCAGCGACGCGTCGCTGGACCCCGCCGCCAAGCGGGACGCAGTGATGGACGTCGTCAAGGCATCGTTCAAACCCGAGTTCCTGAACCGGCTCGACGAGATCGTCATGTTCGATGCGCTCGGCACCGAGGAGCTGGCGCACATTGTTGATCTCCAGGTCTCGGCGCTCGCGAAGCGGCTTGCGGTCCGGAGGATCAACCTGGACGTCACGCAGTCGGCTCGCGAGTGGCTCGCGGTGACCGGCTGGGATCCGGCCTACGGCGCCCGCCCGCTGCGCCGGCTGGTGCAGCAGGCGATCGGCGACAGGCTGGCGCGCTCGCTGCTGGGCGGGGAGGTCCGGGACGGGGACACCGTGATCGTGGACCGGGACGGCGACGCGGACGAGCTGACGGTCAGGGCAGGCTGACCGGGCACCTTCTGTCCGGCTTGGGGCGCGTGGTGGGATGGGCCCATGACCCAAGCCGGACGAGTTCGCCCGCCCAAGCTGCTGACGGTATGCCTGTATCTGGGCCTCGTCTTCGCCCTCCAGGTCATCAATGTCTTCGTCGAGCTGGCGGATTGGACCTCGCTCGACGGGCAGGCCCGGCTCAAGCGGTGGACCGCTCCGATGGTCGACGAGGGAATGACCCGTGCGGACGCGGAGACGGCGCTCCGCGTTGCGTTCACGATCATCGCGATCGTGTCGGCGGCGGGTCTGGTGTTCGCGGTCTATACCGCGCTGGGCCATTGGGTCAGCCGGATCATGCTGAGCATCGTGGGGCCGATCGTCGCGGTCTACAGCGTGAGCCAGGCGTCGTTCGTCGGCACGATCCAGGGTGTCGTGATCTTCGCCTGCCTCTACCAGGTGTGGACGCCCGACGTCAGGGCGTGGTTCGCGGCCAAGAACGGCAAGCCTCTGCCGGCAGGCTCGGCGCAGCCGGCGCCGGTCGGGACCTGGCCCCCGCCGATGGCTCAGGCAGCACAGCCCGGGACAGCACCGTCCGAGGCAGCGCAGTCCGGCACGGACGAGGCGGATCTGCCGGCGCAACCGGGTCAGGCCCGCGCGCCGCAGCCCGCAGCCCGGCCGCGGCAGGACGTCGTCAAGGTCTGGTCGATGATCATTCTGATCCTCTCCTCGCTGGTTGCGATGGGCTGTGGTGCCTTCCTGGTGGCGTACGAGGTCGCGCGGGACGAGATGGTGCGCCAGCAGGTCGAGTCGGGCGCCAACTGGATGAACCTCAGTGCGGCGGAGGTCCGTGACACGCTGGGGCAGCTCGCGGTGCTCTCGTGGATCGTGCTGCCGATGTGTCTGCTGGCGATCGGTGCCTCGATCGTGCTGCTGCTGCGCCGAGGTCGTCAGCGCTGACCGGGCCCGGCAGCCCGGGACGTAAGAGTCGTCACAACGGCGGCTCACGATGTGCGTCGGCACCTCGCTGGTCGATACACTTAGGGCATGCCTGAAAGCACTGCAGCCGGTCAGAAACGCCCCCACGTCGTCGTCGTGGGAGGCGGATTCGGAGGCATTGCGGCCGTCCGCAAGCTCAAGCGTGCAGATGTCGACGTGACGCTGATCGACCGTCACACGTACAACACGTTTCAGCCGTTGCTCTACCAGGTCGCGACCGCGAGCCTCAACCCCGGCGACATCACCTGGTTCCTCCGCGCGATCCGCGCCAAGCAGAACAACGTCCGATTCCTCAAGGGCTTGGTCGTCTCGATGGACCACGAGGCCAAGACGCTCCAGCTCGACGGCGGGCACGAAGTCAAGTACGACCAGCTCATCATCGCGGTCGGCGTGACGGCCAACTTCTTCGGCATCCCCGGCGCCGAGCAGTACTCGATGCCGCTCTACCGTCGCTCGCAGGCCCTGGCGGTGCGCGACAAGATGTTCGCGAGCCTCGAGGACGCAGCGGTCAACGGCCAGGACCGCGACCTGCGGATCATCGTTGTCGGCGGTGGCGCAACGGGCGTCGAGACCGCTGGTGCCTTCGCCGAGCTGCGCAACAACGACATGCCTGTGACCTATCCCGAGCTCGACTGCAAGCGCGTCCACATCACGCTGATCGAGATGCTGCCGCACGTGCTTGGACCGTTCCACCCCAACCTGCGTGACTATGCCCGCAAGTCGCTGGAGAAGCGCGACGTCGACCTGCGGCTCGGGACCGCGGTCAAGGAGGTGCGCGAGGACGGCGTTCTCGTCGAGCACGATGGCGTCGAGGAGTTCCTCCCCGCCGGCATCGTGGTGTGGGCCAGCGGCATCACGGCGCACTCGACGGTCCGCGACTGGTCCGTGCCGCAGGGCCGCGGCGGTCGGATCGAGACCGACGAGCACCTGCGGGTCAAGGGCATGGACGGCGTCTTCGCGATCGGTGATGTCTCGGTCAGCCCCGACAAGCCGCTCCCGCAGCTTGCCCAGCCGGCGCTCCAGGGCGGCAAGCACGTCGCCAAGGTCATCAAGGCTGATCTCAAGGGCAAGACCGTCAAGCCGTTCAAGTACTCCGACAAGGGCACGATGGCCACGATCGGACGCTCGTCGGCGGTCGCGGAGATCAAGTTCCTCCCGCGCCTGAAGGGCTTCCCGGCCTGGATCATCTGGGTCGGCCTGCACGTCGCAACCCTGCTGGGCAACCGCAACCGGTTCGCGACGATGATCAACCTCACCGCGAAGTACCTCGTCTGGGGCAGCCACAACGCGATCGTCGGTGAGACGCCGCCGGTCGTCGCGCTCAAACCCGTCACGCTCGAGGCTCGCGAGCCCCGCAAGGCCGTGTCGCGATCGGCCGCCCGCAAGGCGGCGGAGGCCACCGTAGCCATGGGCGTCGAGGGCATCAAGCAGCCCAAGGACTAGCAGCGCCGCAGGGCCGCCTCGAGATCGGCGCGCGCCGCCAGCATCGACGGGCCGTACCAGGTCAGCGACCGGCCGGACACCAAGGTCGACGGTGTCTGGCTGAACGCCTCGGGCCCGTCGGTCGCCGTGAAGACGTACGGCTCGTCGGGCAGCAGGACCAGGTCGACGCCGTTGGAGTCGATCTCGTGGAGGTCGACGTGCGGATAGCGGTCGGCGCTCTGGCCGAAGGCGTTGACGACGCCCAGTCGACCGAGGAGGTCGCCGGTGAACGTCCGTGAGCCGACCACCATCCACGGATCGCGCCAGATCGGGATCGCGATCCGGCGACCGGACGGTGGGGCCGGCTCGGCCCACACCTGCTCCGCGTCCGTGAGCCACTGAGGCACGTCCCAGTCGAGCGCCTCGGTGAACAGCCGAGTCATCGAGGCGAAAGCCTGGTCGACCGTCTCGATCACCGTGACCCAGACATTGATGCCGCTCTCGCGTAGGCGCCGGATGTCGAGCTCGCGGTTCTCCTCCTGGTTGGCGATCACCAGATCGGGCCGGAGGGCAGCGATGGCCTTGCGGTCCGGATTCTTGGTCCCCCGCACGCGAGTGACGTCGAGGTCGGCGGGATGGGTGCACCAGTCGGTCGCGCCGACCAGGGCGCCGGGACGTGTCGCGGCGATCGCCTCGGTCAGCGAAGGCACCAGCGACACGATCCGTCGCACCGGCCGGGTGGCATCGACGGGGCGCCCCAGATCGTCGTTCACGCGGAGCGTCGCACGCCCATCGACCCGCTGAGGGGCGCCGGCCAGGCCAGGTCGTTGTCGCGCTCCAGGGCCGCGTCCAGCAGGACCGTGACGTCATCGGGGAATGGGGTGGGTCGCCGCTCGGTCATGTTCATGTGCACGAGGGTTGCCTCCATGACACACGCAAGTCGGCGCTGTGACTCGTTGACGATCAGGCTTACGGAGTGGAGCGCCTTGTCCGTGCGGGCGATCAGGCGGACGTGCACCGAGGCCTCCTCGCCCTCGAGCATCTCCGACAGGTACATCAGGTGGTGCTCCACCGTGAACGTCGACATGCCGCGCGTCGCGATGTAGTCCTCGGGCATGCCGAACTCACGCTGGCACCTTCCCCACAGGGCGGTCCCGCCGAGCTCGAGATATCGGCCGATGTTCATGTGACCGTTGTCGTCGATGAATTCGAGGGGGACGGATCGCACCAGCTGCGCCGGGAGCTCGCGGATCTGGTCGTACGTGGGAAGTGTGGTCACGCCTCGACGATAAGGGTCGTCGCACACTCGACGTACGGATGGGTCCGCGATCGGCAGGCACTCCGTACGGGCCGGCTCAGACGGTGTCGTTCCGTCGGACGTGTGAGCCGGACGCCGTCTCGGCATCTGGATCGCTAGGCCGCGTGTCGCCGTGGATCGGCTCGCGCGCCGCCACACCATCTGCAGGCTCGGCTCGCCGCGGCCCCCCGTCGTCATGGAGGTCAGGATCGATCCGGTCGGCCTCGGCGAGCTGCTCGTCCAGAGCGTCCCGCTGCTGCGCGGCCTGCTGGTCTCGGGCGTCGGCCTGCTGCTCGAGTCGCTCCGCCGCCAGGCGCGCCTCCTCGGCATCGACGCGCGCCGTCGCCGCGTCGGCCTCACTGCGCTGTGCCTCGACGCTTGCGACCTGGGCCCTGTCCCGGATCTCCGTGGCCTCGAGCCGCCTGCGCTCCTCGTCCTCGCGCCGCTTGATTGCCTTGCGGTTCGCGGTCTTGCGGCTCGCCATGAGCAGCAGTAGCGCAACCACGACGATCGCTGCCGCAATTGCCAGCCATACCCACCAGTCGACGTCGGACATGTCATCTCCTCCTCGGGGCGTGGAGGACCTGAGTGGCCCTCCCACACCGATCGCGTACCCATCACGCGTCGGATCATGCGAGAGCCACGCCAGCTCGATGAGCGACTGATGGGTGTGGGCGGGCGAACCGCGGCTTCGGGGGAGAGGAGCCGGGAGGCCTGGTGGGTCAGACGTTCCTGCGGTACTGGCCGCCGACCTCGAAGAACGCCTCGGTGACCTGCTGCAGCGAGCAGACCCGGGCGGCGTCCATCAGGACGGCGAACACGTTCTCGTCGTTGATCGTCGCGAGCCGCAGCCGCTGGATCGCCTCGGCGGCATCGTTGGCGTGCGACTCCTGGAAGCCGCGGACCCGCGTGAGCTGTGACTCCTTCTCGGCCTCGGTCGCGCGGGCCAGCTCGACGGTCGGCGGCTCGGTCTCGGACTCCGGCTTGCGGAACGTGTTGACGCCGATGATCGGCAGCGAGCCATCGTGCTTCTTGTGCTCGTAGAGCATCGACTCGTCCTGGATGCGCCCGCGCTGGTAGCCCGTCTCCATCGCACCGAGCACGCCGCCGCGCTCGTTGATCGCGTCGAACTCGGCCAGCACGGCCTTCTCGACGAGGTCGGTGAGCTCGTCGGTGATGAACGCGCCCTGCGTGGGGTTCTCGTTCATCGCCAGGCCCCACTCCTTGTTGATGATCATCTGGATCGCGAGGGCCCGGCGCACGGACTCCTCGGAAGGAGTCGTGACGGCTTCGTCGTACGCGTTGGTGTGCAGGCTGCTGGCGTTGTCGTAGATCGCGATGAGCGCCTGGAGCGTCGTGCGGATGTCGTTGAAGTCCATCTCCTGCGCGTGCAGCGAGCGGCCCGACGTCTGCACGTGGTACTTCATCTTCTGCGAGCGCTCGTTGGCGCCGTACTTCTCCTTCATCGCGATGGCCCAGATACGGCGCGCGACGCGGCCGAGGACGGAGTACTCGGGGTCCATGCCGTTGGAGAAGAAGAACGACAGGTTGGGCGCGAAGTCATCGATGTCCATGCCGCGGGCGAGATAGGACTCGATGTACGTGAAGCCGTTGGACAGCGTGAACGCGAGCTGGCTGATGGGGTTCGCCCCGGCCTCGGCGATGTGATAGCCCGAGATCGACACGGAGTAGAAGTTCCGCACCCCCTCGTCGATGAAGTACTGCTGGATGTCGCCCATCATCCGGAGCGAGAACTCGGTCGAGAACAGGCAGGTGTTCTGGCCCTGGTCCTCCTTGAGGATGTCCGCCTGAACCGTGCCGCGGACGTTCTGCAGCGCGTACGTCCGCAGGTCGGCGTGCTCGGTGTCGGACGGCTCGCGGCCCTCGCGCTCGCGGAAGGCATCGACCTGCTGGTCGATGACGGTGTTGAGGAAGAACGCCAGGACGGTCGGCGCGGGGCCGTTGATCGTCATCGACACCGAGGTCGACGGGGCGACCAGGTCGAAGCCGTCATACAGCGCCTTCATGTCATCGAGCGTCGCGACCGAGACGCCCGAGGTTCCGACCTTGCCGTAGACATCGGGGCGCGGGTCGGGATCGCGGCCGTACAGCGTGACCGAGTCGAATGCGGTCGACAGCCGGGTCGCGTCGCCGTCGTGCGACAGCAGCTTGAACCGGCGGTTGGTGCGGAACGGATCGCCCTCGCCGGCGAACATGCGTGCGGGGTCCTCGCCGTCGCGCTTGAACGGGAAGACGCCCGCCGTGAACGGGAAGTAGCCCGGCAGGTTCTCCTTGCGCCAGAAGCGCACAAGCTCACCGTGATCGGTCGTCTTCGGCAACGAGACGCGCGGGATCTTGTTGCCCGACAGCGACTCGCGGGTCAATTGGGTGTGGATCTCCCTGCCGCGGATGGTCGTGACCATCTCGTCGCCTGAATAGGACTCGACGACCGACGGCCACGCGTCGATCCGGTCGGTGATCTCGGCCGGCACGGCCTTGCGGGCTTCTGTCACCAACGCCTCGAGCTCGGCTTTCGAGTCGGTCGACAGGGCGTCCTCGCCGGCCACGAGATCGAGGCGCTGGGCCCGGCTCGCCGACTGCGCGAGCGACTCGGTGTCGGCGTGGAAGCCGCGGATCGTCTCGGTGATCTCGGAGAGGTAGCGCACGCGATCGGACGGGACGACCTGTCGGATGCCGCTGGAGTGCCGCACGTCGACGGGGGGCAGGATTCCTTCGACGATCGGCAGGCCCTGCTCGGCGAGGCTGTCGCGCAGGTGCTGGTACAGCGCTGTGACGCCGTCATCGTTGAAGGTTGCGGCGGAGGTGCCGAAGATCGGCATGTCCTCGGGCTTCTTGCCGAAGGCCTCGCGGTTGCGCACCATCTGGCGGCCGACGTCGCGCATGGCGTCCTTGGCCCCGCGGCGCTCGAACTTGTTGATCGCGACGGTGTTGGCGAAGTCGAGCATGTCGATCTTCTCCAGCTGTGACGCGGCACCGAACTCTGGCGTCATGACGTACATCGAGGCGTCGACGTACGGCACGATCGCGGCGTCGCCCTGGCCGATGCCGGGCGTCTCGACGATGACCAGGTCGAAGCCAGCGGCCTTGACGACCGCGATGACGTCCGCGAGTGACTCGGGCAGCTCGTGCGAGCCACGCGTCGCGAGCGAACGGAAGTAGGCTCGCTCGCCGTCCAGGGCATTCATCCGGATGCGGTCGCCGAGAAGTGCGCCGCCGCCCCGGCGACGGGTCGGGTCGACCGCGATCACCGCGATGCGCAGCTTGTCCTGCTGATCGACGCGGAAGCGGCGGACGAGCTCGTCGGTCAGCGAGGACTTGCCCGAGCCACCGGTGCCGGTGATCCCGAGCACGGGAGCGGTGTGTGCGTCGGCCGCTGCGCGGATGCGATCCAGCTGGTCGTCGGACAGCGCGCCAGCCTCGGCGTACGTGATGGCGCGGGAGACTGCCGAGCGATCGCCGGCGATGACGGCCTCGACGTCGAGCTCTCCGAGCTCCAGCAGGCTGAAGTCGCAGTCCTTGACGACCGTGTTGATCATGCCGACCAGGCCCAGGCGCTGACCGTCCTCGGGCGAGAAGATCGTGACACCGCTCTTGCGCAGCCGGGCGATCTCGTTCGGCACGATGACGCCACCGCCACCGCCGACGACGTGGATGTGGCCGGCGCCCTGCTCGCGCAGCGACTCCACGAGGTACTCGAAGTACTCGACATGGCCGCCCTGGTAGGACGAGACCGCGATGCCCTGGACGTCTTCCTCGATCGCCGCATCGACGACTTCCTTGACCGACCGGTTGTGTCCGAGGTGGACGACCTCGGCACCCTGGGACTGCAGGATCCGGCGCATGATGTTGATCGAGGCGTCGTGGCCGTCGAACAGGGCGGAGGCGGTGACGAACCGTACCGGGTTCGTCGGAGTGTGCAGGTCCTGCTGGTTCATGCGTCCTCGATCTCGGTCGTCGGGCGGTCGTGCGAATTCCCTAGGTCTTAAAATAGTCGGGCATCCAAGTAATTGCCAGTCCGAGTGATGCACGTCCCCTACGATGGTGCCCATGCCGCGCGACCCGAAGCTGCCGTTCGACCCGATCGAGCGCGCCTCCGAGCTCTGGACCAAGCACATCGGAGACCCGACCTCGATGCGTCTTGCGACCTCGATCATGCGGGTCCAACAACTGATCATCGCCGAGCTCGACGCGGCGCTCAAGCCCTATGGAATCACCTTCGCGCGCTACGAGGTGCTGGTTCTGCTGTCGTTCAGCTCGACCGGCCGGTTGCCGCTCAGCAAGATCGGCGAGCGGCTCATGGTGCACCCCACCTCCGTGACCAACGCGATGGACCGGCTCGAGGGCCAGGGCCTGGTCAAGCGGGTCGCCGACAGCACCGACCGGCGACGTACGTTCGCCGAGCTCACACCCGAGGGTGAAGCAGTCCTGGCCAAGGCGACCGACACGATCATGTCGATCGACTTCGCGGTCAAGGGTCTCGACGCCTCCGAGCAGGACAAGACGTACGAGCTGCTGCGCAGCCTGCGGCTCTCCGCGGGCGACTTCGACTGACGGCCCGGCGGCTGCTCAGTCGACGAGCATCGCCGCGCCGAGAGTCTCCTCCGGGACGCCGAATCCCTCGATCAGGGTCAGGGTGTGTGGGCGCAGCTTTTCCAGCAGCTCGTTGACCAATGTGGTCACGGTCTTGGCCCGCGTGTCGGCCAGCCGGTTGTGGCCCATGAACCACGCGAGGTCCTCCTCGATCGAGGTCAGCGCGTACAGCGAGCACACGTCGCGGAGCAGCTCCTGGGCCTCCGGGCTCTCGCAGCGGGCGATTCCGGCGGTGAACGCCTCGAGCACGATGCGCTCGATGTGGACCCGCCCCGCACGGATGACGTGGTCCTGGGCGGAGTTGAACACCGTGAAGGCCTCGGCCTTGTCGCTCCCCGCGCGGCGCAGGCGACGGGCGGCGGTCTCGAGCACGTGCTCCTCACGGTCCTCGAACAGGCTGAGCTGGGTGCCGCGGTCGAGCAGGTCGTGGTCATCGTCACTCTTGCCGGGGCGGGCATCGATCAGTCGCTGGATCAGCTGCGACGCGGCGGTGCGCTCCTTGACGACATCGGCGACCGTGCTGGCCGCGAAACGTACGAGCCCGACCGGATCGAGTCCACCGACCTCGGCGGCGTACGCCGTGAGCAGCTCCTTGGCCACGAGTTGGAACAGCACGTGGTTGTCACCCTCGAACGTCGTGAAAACGTCGGTGTCGCCCTTGAGCGTCGTGAGCCGGTTCTCGGCAAGGTAGCCCGCGCCGCCGCAGGCCTCGCGGGCCTCCTGGATGGCCTTGGTCGCATGCCACGTCTGGGCTGCCTTGAGGCCTGCGGCCCGGCTCTCGAGCTCACGCTGCTGGTGCGGCGGGGGCGGCTCCTCCGAGCTCTGGATGCGGTCCATGCGCGCCACGAGCTGGTTCTGGGCGAAGCGATAGGCGTACGACCGGGCGATCAGCGGCAGAAGGCGTCGCTGGTGCATCCGGTAGTCCATCAGCAGCACCTCCTGACCTGGCTCGGAGCTGAACTGGCGCCGCTTCAGGGCGTAGCGGCCGGCGATGCTGAGGGCCACCTCGGTTGCCGCGCTGGCCGAGCCGCCCACGCTGACCCGGCCTCGCACCAGCGTGCCGAGCATCGTGAAGAAGCGGGCGTTCGCGTTGTCGATCGGCGAGGAGTAGGTGCCTCCCTCATCGACGTGGCCGTACTTGTTGAGCAGGTTCTCGCGCGGGATGCGCACCTGGTCGAAGACGAGGCGACCGTTGTCGACCGCGCCGAGGCCACCCTTGTGCTTGTCGTCCGACGTCGTGACGCCGGGAAGGTCGTTGCCCTTGTCGTCCCGCAGCGGCACGAGGAAGCAGTGGACGCCGTGGTTCTCACCCTTCGTGACGAGCTGGGCGAACACAGCCCCGACCTGCGCGTGCGCGGCGGCTCCGCCGATGTAGTCCTTGCGCGAGGAGGGTGTCGGCGAGTGGATCACGAACTCCTCGGTCGCCGGATCGAAGGTCGCGGTGGTCTCCAGACTCTGCACGTCGCTGCCGTGGCCGGTCTCGGTCATCGCGAAGCAACCGAGGATGTCCAGGTTGATCAGCCCGGGGATGTACGCCTGGTGGTGCTTGTCGGTGCCGAGGTTCTCGATCGCCCCGCCGAACAGGCCCCACTGCACGCCGGCCTTGACCATCAGCGAGAGGTCGAACTGCGCCAGCATCTCGATGCCGGTCACCGCCATGCCGGGATCGCCCGTGCCGCGTTGGCACCGGCGGGATCGGCACGAGCTGCTGCGGACCCGTGCCCGGGCCTGGTCGAGCGTCAGGTCGTGGTCGAAGGCCAGATCCAGGGCTGCGAGGTCCTTGCGGGACTGCTCGCGCACGTGGCGCCACTTGCCGTCGAGAGCGATGCGGACGTCGTCACTGAGTGCCATGGAGAAACCGTACTCGGATCGCGGGCTCGCGGCAGGGGATGCGCACCGTATCGCTCCGGAGGGCGTCGAAGTGTTAGATTTCACCTGCCATTCGGCACAACTCCATTCGCCCGCATGCCAGGGAAAGCCGGTCAAATTCCGGCGCTGACCCGCAACCGTAGGCCACCGAGAGGTGGTGAGCCGGAGCACCTGCTGTGGGAGACACCAATCCACGCTGTCGAGGAACAACACGTGACGGGCATCGAGCCTCTCCGTGCTGCAGCGAGAAGGAATCCATGCTGACGCGTATCCGGCGTATCCGGCGTATCCGGCGTATCCGGCGTGTGCTGCTGGCTCCGATCGTGATGCTCCCGGTCGCCGTCCTGGTCTCCGTCGTGCCGGCCAGCCCTGCGGCCGCCGCCGCGTGCTCGTCGGGCACGGGAGTCACCGTGGTCGTGGGATCGAACGTGCAGTGTGTGGGAGGCGGCGGCCGCTCGGCTGGGTCGGCACTGTCCGCCCGCCACTCGGTGACCCGGGTGCAACGCCAGCCCGGGTTCATCTGCCAGGTGGACGGCTATCCGTCCAGCTCCTGCGTCAACACGCCACCGGCCGATGCGTACTGGGGGGTGTTCTGGTCCGACGGCAAGTCCGGCCGGTGGTCATACGCCTCGGTCGGCGTCGACTCGCTCAACATCCCCGCGGGAGGTTGGGTCGGGCTCGCCTTCCAGACCTCGTCGTCGCGCACCTCGCCGGGCGCGACTCCCTACGTCAAGCCGGCGCCGCGCACGACGTCCCCACCGGCGAAGTCGCCCTCGACTCAGCAGTCGGCCACGCCGGGCAAAACCGCCCCGCCGGCTTCCACGGCCACGCCGAAGGCTGGTTCCACGTCTTCGTCCACGCCGGCACCGACGGCGACCGCTGACGCTGCGGACGAGCCGGTGAGGTCCGCGTCGCAGACCGTGCAGCGCGGGTCCGGGACCGCGGGCTGGGTCGCGGCCGCACTCGCCGTCAGCCTCCTGATCGGGATGTGGACGCTCCTGTGGCGGCGCCGCGCCCGAGCGGGGTCGAGCTGATGACCGCGCCGGCAGCACTGCTCCTCCCGACAGTTCGTCCCGACCAGAAAGCCCTCATGTCCCGTCGCATCGTCCGTCGCCTGCTCGCCCTCACCGTCGCGATCCCGCTGGCCGTCCTGACGGTCTCCCCGGCCGCGGCGGCTCCCACGCCAGCCGCCAGCTCGGCCGCCGCGTGGTTGAGCGGCGAGCTCACCGGCGGGCTCGCCCACAATCCCAACTACGGGGGGTTCGACGACTACGGCCTGAGTCTGGACATCTTCTTCGCACTCGACTCACTGGGTGCCGAGCAGGGAGCCGCGGCCTCGATCCTCGATGCCGTCGCGAGCAATCCGGCGGCGTACATCGGCTACGAACCGTCCATCTACGCGGGGGCGCTCGGCAAGCTCGCGACGGCGGTCGACCTCGGGGGCCGGGACCCACGTGCGTTCGGAGGAGCCGACCTGATCGACCGGGCGGAGAAGCGGGTCATGCTCGACGGACCGGCCGCGGGCCGGGCCACGGATGCCTTCGACCCTGAGGACCCGTGGGGCGGCGACTACTCCAACTCGATCGGACAGGCGTGGGTCGTCCGTGCCCTGGCCGCAGCCGACAGTCCGCTCGCCGACGATGTCACCGACTACCTGATCAAGCAGCAGTGCGACGACGGGTCGGTGCGCGTCACGATGAGCGACGACCCGTGCACTGCGGGCTCGGGGACCGTCGATGGCACAGCCTTCGCCGTCCAGGCCCTTGCGGTCGCCGACGAGAAGGGTCAGGCCGGTCTCGCCGACAGCATCAGCGCGGGTGTCACCTGGTTGCTGGGTCAGCAGAAGTCCGACGGCTCATTCGACGACGAGGGCAGCGCCAACACCAACAGCACCGGGCTGGCGGCGGCGACGCTGGCTCAGGTTGGCCAGAAGACCAGCGCCCAGAAGGCTGCGGCGTGGATCCTGAGCCGCCAGGTCACCACCAAGAACTCCTCCGGCACTGCGCTCAAGAAGCAGATCGGGGCGATCGCCTTCGACCAGGCCGCGCTGACCGCCGGCAAGGCTGACGGGATCACCGATGCCACGAGCGACCAGTGGAGACGCGCCTCTGCCCAGGCTGCGATCGGCCTGAACATCGCGATCCCCGCGACCCCGGACGACTCGACCGCGGGCGGGTCGACGACGGGCGGGTCGACCGCGGGCGGTTCGGCGTCGAGCGACTCGTCCACCAGTGGAGGCACAACGACGGGCGGCCCGGCGGCGGCCGGTGTCGCGGTGGGAGCGGCGGCCGAGCCCGAGCCCACGCCGACCCCGACGCCCGAGCCGACCGCCACGCCGACCCCGGTCGACGACAGCGCGGACACCGTTGTCGCGGAGCCGACCAGCGCATCGACGGATGGCTCGATGACGGGCTGGATCGTGGCCGGCATCGCCGCGGTGCTCATGCTCGGCACCGCCGGAGCGGTCGGGATCGGCCGGCTGCGAGGCGGAGGCGTCTGATAGCCGTCCACCCGCGTGACCTGCACCCGGGGGCTTGGTGGATCTGGGCTCTCGGGCTGTCGGCTGCCGTCTCACGCCTGACCAATCCGTGGCTCGTGGCACTCATCGTGCTGGTCGCGGGATTCGTGGTGCTGGCGCGGCGGACGGATGCGCCGTGGGCGTTGTCGTTCCGGTTCTACCTCTACCTCGGTCTGCTGATCATCGTGATCCGGGTCGTGTTTCGGATCGTGTTCGGCGGAGCTGGCGGCGGGCACGTCCTGTTCACGCTGCCCGAGGTCCCGCTCCCGGACTTCGCCGCAGGCCTGCGACTGTTCGGCCCCGTGACGTCGGAGTCGCTGCTCGCCGGGCTCTACGACGGTATGCGCCTGGCCGGGATCATCATTTGCGTCGGCGCTGCTAATGCGCTGGCCAACCCCAAGCGCCTGCTCAAGTCGATGCCGCCGGCGCTGTACGAGATCGGGACCGCGGTCGTCGTGGCGATGTCGGTGTTCCCCCAGCTCGCCGAGAGCATCCAGCGGGTGCGGCGGGCGCGCCGGCTGCGCGGCGACCCCGGCTCGGGGATCGGTGCCCTGCGTCGTCTGGTCGTGCCCGTCCTGGAGGACGCGCTCGAGCGTTCGATGGCGCTGGCCGCCGGCATGGACGCCCGGGGCTACGGGCGCACCGGAAGCGCGACCCGCCAGGAGCGGCGGCTGACCGGCGGGCTGATGCTGGCGGGACTGCTCGGGCTGTGCGTCGGCACCTACGGTCTGCTCGACTCGACCGCACCGAAGCTGCTGACCTGGCCGATGCTGGTGCTGGGGGTCGGACTCTCCGTGCTGGGATTTGTGACCGCGGGCCGGCGGGTGCAGCGCACGCGCTATCGCCCCGACCGCTGGCGGGCGGGTGAGGCGGTGTGTGTCGTGTCGGGCGTCGCCACGGTCGTGTTGACGTACGTTGTAGCGAACCGTCAGCCCGAGGTCGTCAATCCTGGCCTGTCGGCGTTGCCGCCGCTGTCGATCTCGGCGCTGCTGGCTGTCATGATCGGGATCGTGCCGGCCTTCCTGACGCCGCCTCCCGCCCTGGAGTCGGAGGTGGTCCGATGATCGAGCTGCGTGGCGTGTCGTTCCAGTACGACGGGGCCTCCCGTCCGGTTCTGCGCGGCGTCGACCTGACGCTCCCCGAGGCCGAGCTCGTGCTGGTCGCGGGTCGCACCGGATCGGGCAAGTCGACGCTGCTGGGGATGTTCAACGGACTGGTGCCGCACTTCAGCGGGGGGACACTCGAGGGTCATGTGCTGGTCGACGGCGAGGACATCCGTCGCCGGCCACCGCGAGAGCTTGCGGACGTGATCGGCTACGTCGGCCAGGACCCGCTCGCCGGATTCGTCAGCGACATCGTCGAGGACGAGCTCGCGTACGGCATGGAGCAGCTGGGCCTCGACGCGCGGACGATGCGTCGCCGGGTCGAGGAGACCCTTGACCTGCTCGGCATCGCCGCGCTTCGGTCGCGGCCGCTCCGGACGTTGTCGGGCGGACAGCAGCAGCGGGTCGCGATCGGCGCGGTGCTGACGATGCACCCGCGGGTTCTGGTGCTCGACGAGCCGACGTCTGCGCTCGACCCGACTGCCGCCGAGGAGGTGCTCGCGACGTTGGCGCGACTGGTCGACGACCTCGGCCTGACGGTCGTGCTGGCCGAGCACCGCCTGGAGCGGGTCATCCCGTTCGCGGACCGACTGGTGCTGGTCGAGGGCGGCCGGGTGCGCGATGGCGCGCCGGTCGACCTGCTTGTCGACTCCGAGGTCGCCCCACCGCTGATCGAGCTGGGCCGGCTCGCCGGATGGACCCCTTTGCCGCTCTCGGTGCGCGAGGCGCGTCGGGCCCGTGGATCGCTCGGGGAGCTGACACTGGACCCCACCCCGCTGCCCGACGCCGACGAGCCGGCCCTCAGCGCGACCGGCATCTCCGTGGCGTACGGCACGACGATCGCGGTGAAGGAGGTCGACATCGTGGTACCGGCGGGCCGGGTCGTGGCGCTGATGGGACGTAACGGCTCGGGCAAGTCCTCGCTGCTGTGGGCGTTGCAGGGCACGGGGCGTCGTCGCGCCGGGACCGTCGATGTCGACGGCTCCGATCCGGCGAAGCTGTCCAGCGACGACGCCCGGGCACTCGTCGGACTCGTGCCGCAGACGGCGAGCGATCTGCTCTACCTGGAGTCGGTCGACGAGGAGTGTGCAGCGGCGGACGCGCAGACCTCGGTCGAGTCAGGATCGTGCCGCGGCATCCTCGACCGGTTGGCACCGGGCGTCCACGGCGCGTCCCACCCCCGGGACCTCTCGGAGGGTCAGCGACTCGCGCTCGTCCTGTCGATCGTCCTGACTGCCGAGCCGCGCGTCATCGCGCTGGACGAGCCGACCCGCGGGCTGGACTACACGGCCAAGCGTGAGCTCAGCCAGATCCTGCGTGACCTCGCCGCCAAGGGCCACGGCGTCCTGCTGGCGACCCATGATGTCGAGTTCGTGGCGCAGGTCGTCGACTCGTGCGTCGTGCTCGCCGAGGGCGAGGTCGTGTCGTCCGGCCCAACCGCCCGGGTGCTCGCGGAGTCGCCCGCGTTCGCGCCGCAGATGTCCAAGATCCTGGGCCCGGGCTGGCTGACCGTCGATCAGGTTGCCGAGGCGATGGCATGAGCATGACCCAGCAACGCAACGCTGCGGTGCCGATCAGCCGCCGGTCCATTGCGGTCCTGCTCGTCGCGTCGCTCGCCGGCCTGATGATGTTCGCCTGGCCGCTGCTGCTCAACCCCGACCCGGCCTCGGCGCGGGTCGATCCGCCGTTCTTCTTCCTCCTGCTCCTGCCGCTCGTCGTGGGCGTCGTGGTTGCCGAGCTGACCGAGGGCGGTATGGACTCCAAGGCGCTCGCGATGCTCGGTGTGCTCACCGCGATCAACGCCGCGCTGCGCGGGCTCGGCGCGGGCGTTGCTGGCGTCGAGATGGTGTTCTTCCTGCTGATCATCGCGGGCCGGGTGTTTGGCGCCGGCTTCGGTTTCGTGCTCGGCTGCACCTCGCTGTTCGCCTCGTCGCTGCTCACCTCGGGCGTGGGTCCGTGGCTGCCGTTCCAGATGCTGGCCTCGGCCTGGATCGGGATGGGCGCAGGGCTCCTGCCACGCCGGATCTCCGGGCGGCTCGAGATCGCGATGCTCGTGGCGTACGGCATCGTCGCGGCCTATGCCTTCGGCATCTTGATGAACCTGTCGGGCTGGCCGTTCATCCTGGGCATCGAGCTGCCGGGACATGAGGGCTCGCTGTCGTACGTCGCCGGCGGGCCCCTGCTGGACAACGTGCACCGCTTCGGGATCTACACGCTCCTGACCTCGACCGGCAGCTGGGACACCGGCCGAGCGATCACCAACTCGATCGCGCTCGTCGTGCTCGGGCCGGCGGTCCTGGCCACGCTGCGCCGCGCCGCCCGGCGAGCCCGGTACGGCCCGGTGGCCACGGCATCGCCCGGCCCTACGCTGGAACCATGACCGGACCCGTCACCGTCTCGATCACCCGACAGGTCGATCCCTCCCAGGCGGACCAGATGCTGGCCTGGCTGCGGGCCGGCATAGAGCTGGCGGAGCGGTTCGACGGATTCCTCGGATCCGGGTGGGTGCGCCCCGACGTGGCCTCGACGCAATGGCACATGCTCTATCGCTTCGCATCGCAGGAGGCACTCGAGGCATGGGAGCTGTCGGCCCAGCGACGCTGGTGGCTGGACTCCGCCCAGGGTTTCGTCGACGAGTCGTCCCGCGAGCACCGCACCGGCATCGAGGGCTGGTTCGACGAGCCGACCAGCGTCGACGTGCAGGACCTGCGGGCGCCGGCCGTCGCTCCACCGCGGTGGAAGCAGATGTGCGCGATCTTTCTGGTGTTCTTCCCGCTGAGCGTCGCCGCGAACTACGCCGGCAAGGACCTCGCGGCCGACTGGTGGCTGCCACTGCGGGTGCTCGCGACGGTTGCGGTCATGACGCCGGTCATGACGTATCTCGCACTACCGTGGATCACCCGCCTGCTGCAACCGTGGCTCAACGCGGCGCGCCGCCCGTGAGCGGCTCGCTCCTGGTGGCCGGCACGACGTCAGACGCCGGCAAGAGCATCGTCACGACCGGGTTGTGCCGGGCGTTTGCCCGCCGCGGACTCAAGGTCGCGCCGTACAAGGCGCAGAACATGTCGAACAACTCGATGGTCTGTCAGGGGCCGGACGGGATCGCGGCGGAGATCGGTCGGGCGCAGTGGATCCAGGCGCTCGCGGCTCGCGCCACGCCCGAGGCCGCGATGAACCCTGTCCTGCTCAAGCCCGGCGGTGACCGCGCGAGCCACGTCGTCGTGATGGGCCAACCGGCCGGGGAGATCTCGTCGGCGGAGTTCATCGGTGGCCGGACCCACCTCGCGTCGGCGGCCCACGCGGCGTACGACGACCTGGCCGCCCGCTTCGAGATCGTCGTGAGCGAGGGCGCCGGCAGCCCGACCGAGATCAACCTGCGGGCCGGCGACTACGTCAACATGGGTCTGGCCCGGCACGCCGACATCCCGACGATCGTGGTCGGCGACATCGACCGGGGCGGGGTGTTCGCCGCGATGTACGGCACGGTCGCGCTGCTCGAACCGGCCGACCAGCGGCTCATCGCCGGCTTCGTGGTCAACAAGTTCCGCGGCGACGAGTCACTCCTGGCTCCGGGACTCGACCGGTTGGCCGAGCTGACCGGGCGACGGGTCTTTGGGGTTCTCCCTTGGAGCCCTGACCTCTGGCTGGACTCCGAGGACGCGCTGGACCTGCAGGGCCGTCGATCGGCCGACCGCGAAGCGGGTCTGCGGGTCGCGGTCGTCAGGCTGCCGCGGATCAGCAACTTCACCGATGTCGATGCTCTGGGCCTCGAGCCCGACGTCGACGTCGTGTTCGCGAGCCGTCCCCAGGACCTCGACGGCGCTGACGTCATCGTGCTGCCGGGCACGCGGGCCACGATCTCGGACCTGGCCTGGCTGCGATCGCGGGGGCTCGACCGGGCGATCGTCCGGCACGCGGGTGCTGGACGTGCGGTGCTCGGCATCTGCGGTGGCTTCCAGATGCTGGGCCGGACCGTGAGCGATCCTGACGGGGTTGAGGGCTCGGCCGACGCCTCGGTCGACGGCCTCGGCCTGCTCGACGTCACGACGTCGTTCGCTGCCGACAAGGTGCTTCGCCTGCCGACCGGCACAGCGCTGGGCACCGAAGTGTCGGGCTACGAGATCCATCACGGCCGGATCACGCCCGGGGGTGACGAGTCATTCCTCGGTGGGGCCCGCTCGACCAACGTTTTCGGCACGATGTGGCACGGCAGCCTGGAGTCCGACGAGTTCCGCCGCGCGCTGCTGGGCGAGGCGGCCTCGCTGGCCGGTCGGTCGTACGAGCCCTCTGACGTGAGCTTCGCGCAGCGACGCGAGGCACGGCTGGACCTGCTCGGCGACCTGATGGAGCGTCACCTCGACGTAGACGCCCTGCTCACGCTGTCCACCGCCGGGGCGCCGACTGGCCTGACTGTCCTGCCCCCGGGCGCATGACCGTCCTGGTGCTCGGCGGGACGGCCGAGGCGCGCGAGCTGGCGGTGCTGCTGCAGGACGCCCAGGTCCGGTTCCTGTCGTCGTTGGCGGGTCGGGTCGCGCGACCCCGGCTGCCGGTCGGTGCGGTCCAGATCGGTGGGTTCGGCGGGGTGCCGGGCCTGCGGTCGTACCTCATGGAGATGCGCATCGCAGCGGTCGTTGACGCGACCCACCCGTTCGCGACGGGCATGAGCGCGAACGCGCTGGCTGCGTGCACCGCGGACGGCATCCCGCTGCTCCGGCTCGAGCGCCCGGGCTGGGCCGGAGCGGTCGGCGCAGACCGTTGGCACTGGGTCGACGACCACGACGCGGCGGCTGCCCTGACGGCGACGCTCGGGCGCCGGCCCTTCCTCACAGTGGGGCGGCAGTCGTTGGGTCGGTTCGTCGGGCCGCTGGCCGAGCAACGGGCGCTGGTCCGCGTGGTCGACGAGCCAGACCTCGCGCTCCCGGAGCCATGGACGTTGCTGCTGAGTCGCGGGCCGTACGACCTGGCTGGTGAGCGCGCGCTGATGGCCGATGTCGACGTGCTGGTCACCAAGGACTCCGGGGGCAGCCACACCTGGGCCAAGATGCAGGTCGCCGACGAGACGGATCTGCCGGTCGTGATCGTCCGCCGTCAGGCCACGGCGGCCGGGGCCGAGGTCGTCAGCGACCCGAGCGCCGCGGCCGCGTGGGTCGTCGCGCGATCAGGACGCTGACCGCGAGAGCGCCGAGGCCTACCGCGTCGGCCAGACGTACCGCCCGGTCGATGTCGTCGGGCAGGGCGACGGGTCCGTCGCCGAGCGTCGGCCGGTGCTCGACCCGGTCCCCGTACGTGTTGGTGCCGCCGAGCTGGACGCCGAGGGCGCCGGCGAATGCCGCCTCGACCGGGCCGGCATTCGGGCTGGGGTGCCGGCGGGCGTCGCGGGTCCAGATGCGCAGGGCCTCGGTGGGACGACCGCCGACGAGGGGGGCGAAGGTCGCGGCGAGGAGCGCGGCGAACCGGGCTGGCACGAGATTGAGCACGTCGTCGAGCCGCGCCGAGGCCCAGCCGAACTCACGGTGGCGGGGGCTCAGGTGGCCGACCATCGCGTCGAGCGTGTTGGCCGCGCGATAGGCCAGCAGCCCGCCGGTGCCGCCGAGCGCCCCGGCCAGCAGGGGTGCCACGACGGCGTCCGAGGTGTTCTCCGCGACCGACTCGACGGTCGCTCGGGAGATCTCGCGGACGTCCAGGTGCGAGGGATCGCGACCGACCAGATGGGTGAGCTGCTGGCGGGCTGCGGGCAGGTCGTCGGCGTCGAGCCAGCACTGCACCTGGGTTGCCTCCCGCCCGAGTGAGCGCCCGCCGAGCACCGACCAGGTCGCGGCGGCCGTGACGACTGTCCGGAGGAGGGGCCGGGCCGTGGTCGTCCGATCCGTGAGCAGCCCGGCCACGGCCGGGAGCCCGACGAGGGCGGCGGTGTAGGCGACCCCTCGACCGCGGTCGTCACGATGCACCCGGCGCTCGACGGCGTACGCGATGGTGCCGAAGCCGGCGACGGGATGGAACCGCGAGGGATCGCCGAAGGCCCGGTCCGCGGCGAAACCGAGGACGAGTCCTGCCGCGCGTGCGCGCATCGGGCCTCCTGAGTGGGTCGGTAGGGTGAGATTGACACTAACGAGGTGCGATGAAGGTCCTGATCACGGGCGGCGTCCGTTCCGGTAAGTCATTCCATGCCGAGTCGCTGTTGCTGGCCGAGCCGCGGGTCACGTATGTCGCGCCCGGTCCTCCGGCCGATGCCGACGCCGATCCAGAGTGGGCCGCACGGATCACGATCCACCAGGATCGCCGCCCTTCGCACTGGACCACGGTCGAGACGACCGACCTCGCCACGGCCATATCGGAGGCAGAGGGGGCCGTGCTGATCGACTGTCTCGGCACCTGGGTCACGGCGATGATCGACGAGCTCGACGGCTGGGCCTCGGTCCGCGAGGACTGGGAGCCCGTGCTGTTCGAGCGGCTCGACGAGGCCCTGGCGGCGATCTCGGCGCACGACGGCACGGTCGTCGCGGTGACCAACGAGGTCGGCATGAGCGTCGTCCCCGAACGCCGCTCCGGGCGAGTCTTCCGTGACGTGCTCGGCACCGTCAACCAACGCGTCGCCGAGGAGTGCGAAGACGTCCTGCTGGTCGTTGCTGGACGTGTGCTCAAGCTCTGACCACCCCTGCAGCGGTTTACCAGGTTCTCCAGGTAACTCATCACTTATCCAGGCTGACGACGACTCCTCCGGGTGAATTTGCCCGGGGAAGAGAGGGTTTACCAGGTTCTCCTGGTAAACCGCGGATGTCGTCAAGAGGCGGCGACAAGCAGGGCCGCGAGGCTGATCTCGACGCAGGCGCCGAAGATGTCACCCGTCACCCCGCCGAGGCGGCTCATGGCGCGACGGATCACGGCGGTCACGATGAGCAGCGCAACGCCGGCGCACACGAGCCCGCGCCACCACGGCTCGTCGACCAGCACGAACGCGCCGCACATCAGGGCCGTCAGAACGGTCCACGACGCCACCGTCACCACGGGGTGGATGCTCTCGACGTACGTCGCCCCGAGGCCGTCGCTGCGGGCGCCGGGCACACCGCGCATGCACGTCACGACGACGGCCCCGCGCGAGACGCACACCAGCAGGGCGGCGAGCCAGGGCCCGTTCGGCATCGCGGCGATCGACACCAGCGCGCCGGCCTGCGCGCCGAGCACCACGACGAGCGCACCCGCTCCGGCCGGGCCTGTGTCGCCGGTCTTCATGACCGCGAGGGAGCGCTCGCGGTCGTACGACGCGGTGAGGCCGTCGGCGGTGTCGGCGAGTCCGTCAAGGTGGAACGCCCGACTGCCCAGAGCCAGCGCACCGACAGCGACCGCGGCGACGCCGAGGGGAGCCAGCGACAGCTCGCGCCCGCCCCACAGGACGAGCGCGACGAGGAGGCCGAGCGGCACGACGGCCAGCGGTGCCAGCACCATCGACGGACCGGTGATCTCCCGGGCGGCGCTGCGCGGGGGCTTGACCGGGATCGCGGTCAGGGTGCCGACAGCGAAACGCCAGGACTCGATCATGCGAGCTCGGAGAGCAGCAGGACGTCAGCGAGCAGCAGGGCCGCCGAGCGGATCAGCGGCACCGCCGCGACAGCGCCGCTTCCCTCACCGAGCCGCATCCCCAGATCGAGGACGGGCTCAAGACCCAGCTTGTCCAGCGCCAGTATCTGCGCGGGCTCGGTCGAGCGGTGCCCGGCGGCGAACCACGCAGCGGCCCCGGGCGCGAGTCGGTCCGCGACGACTGCGGCGGCGACCGAGATGACGCCGTCAAGCAGCACCGGGACGCCGGCGCGAGCGGCTGCGGCCATGAATCCTGCGGCCGCGGCCAGATCGGCACTGCCCAGAGCCGTCAGCATCTCGACCGGGTCGGCCGACCGGTCGCCGGCGCGGTCGAGGGCTTGCTGGACGATCGCGACCTTGTGATCGAGCGCTCGCTCGTCGATCCCGGTGCCGCGGCCCGTGACCTCGACGGCCGGGAGCCCCAGCGATGCGGCAATCAGGGCCGCGGCGGGAGTCGTGTTGCCGATGCCCATGTCGCCACTGATCAGCAGCTGTGCGCCCGCCGCGATCTCCTCGGCGGCGATCGATTGGCCTGCTGCGATGGCCTGGCGGGTCTCGTCGGGCGTGAGCGCATCCTCGAGGTGGATCGCGCCACTGCCGCGGCGCACCTTGTACGCCGTGACCTCGGGGGCCACACCGTGCAGGTCGTCATCGACGGCGATGTCGAGGACCCGGACGGTCACGCCGTGCTGGGCAGCGAGCACCGAGACACCGGCCCGGCCGGCGAGGAACGTGCGCACCATCGCCGGGGTGATCTCCTTGGGGAAGGCCGACACGCCGTGGTCGGCGACACCGTGGTCGCCTGCGAAGATCACGGCTCTGACCCGGTCGACCGGCGCAGGCGGGACTTGGCCCTGCGTCGCGGCAACCCAGACGGCCAGGTCGCCGAGTCGTCCGAGGGCGCCGGGCGGGGTCGCGAGGCCGGCGAGACGTTCCGCGGCGGCATCGCGTAGGGACTTCGAGGGGGGTGTCACGGGGGTGGTCATGTGCGCTCCTGGTGGGATGGGCGGGCCGACGCGTGCTCGCGCACCGCGGCATGGATCTCGGCCAGTGACGTGGCGCGGGTCTCGGTCGTCACGAGGCCGTCTGCGGCGAGACGACGGCTCAGGTCGAGCGGCCAGGGCATCCGCAGTCGGGCCGACTGCAGCAGCTCGGCATCTCCGAGCAGCTCGACCGGATCGCCCTGGACGATCATCCGGTCGTGCGCAACGGCGACGGAGTCCGCCCACGCGACCGCGAGCGAGACGTCATGGGTCGACAGGACGACCGTCGTGTCGTGCTGCTCGAGCCGCTCCAGCGCGACCATCAGCTCGTCGACGCCGGCCGGGTCGAGCCCGGCTGTCGGCTCGTCGAGCAGCAGCACGCACGGGCGCATCGCCACCGCGCCGGCCGTCGCGACGCGCTTGCGCTCGCCGTACGAGAGCTGGTGGGTCGGCCGGCGGCGCAGGTGCTCGATGCCCAGCAGGGACAGGGCCTCGTCGACACGGGAGCGGACCTCTGCGTCATCGAGACCCAGATTCATCGGACCGAAGGAGACGTCCTGGAAGACATCTGCGGAGAACAGCTGGTCGTCGGGATCCTGCAGGACCAGTTGCACTTCTTGGCGGTGGCGCCGTAGTCCCTTGCGGTCGTACGAGATCGGCTTGTCGTCGAGCAGGACCTGGCCGGCATCGGGACGGAGGCTGCCGGCCAGGCAACGCAGAATCGTGGTCTTGCCCGAGCCGTTGGCCCCCAGGAGGGCCAGGCGCGTCGCCGGAGCGATCTCGAGGGTCGTGCCCGCCAGGACGGTGCCGGTCCCGGTGTAGGCCACCGTCACGGCATCGGCGCGCAGGCTGCGATGGCTCATGCGGCGATGCCCGTGGTGAGGGCGGCGAGCGACACGAGGGCGACGAGCGTTGCGCCGCCCGCGACGAGGAACGCCGGAGAGCTTGGCGTCGGATCGTCGAGCGTGCGCAACGATGCCGTCAGCTCTCGGCCTGCGAGCCCCTGCTCGAGCCGTCGGGCGCGGGACCACGACCTGGTCAGGATGGCGGCGGTCAGCATCCCGGCTGAACGCAGCGATCGCCGCAGCGAGCTGTAGCCCAGCCGCGCGGCCTGTGATTCTCGAATCGTCCCGACCGAGTCGAGCAGAATGAACAGCATCCGGTAGATGAGCCCCGCGACCTCGACGCACGCCTCCGGCAGACGCAATCGGCGCAGGCCGGCCAGCAGGTCGACCATCGGGGTCGTCATCGCGAGGAGCAGCATCGCCGATGTGCCGGCGATCGCGTGGCCGGCCACACCGAGGGCACGATGCGTGCTCTCGGCGGTCACGGTGAGTCCCAGCCCGTCGCCCGTTGTGAGCACGACGGCCACCGAGATGCACCCGATCACGATGAACAGTGCCGGTCCCCGCAGGGCTCGGGCCACGAGTCCTGCGGGCGTGCCCGCCCGGGTGACGAGCAGCCCCAGGGCGACCGCAGCAACCAGCGGGCTGGTCGGCCAGGGCGGCAGCACCGCGGCCGTCAGCAGCAGTCCGAGGCTCAGGCACGCCTTGTCACGCACCGCGCGTTCGCGCCACCGGCTCGACCAGGCGGCATCGTCGATCGCGAGGCCCTTCATGGTTGGCCGGGCGTGGGCGAGGACGCTCGGGCGATGATCGCCTCGGCCCGCCGTCGACCTCGCAGCGCGCCGAGGCAGTAGCCGAGCGCCATCCCGCCGAGTGCGGCCTGGATCGCGAACAGCCCCGACTCGACCTCGCCGGATGAGGGGGTGAAGACCGAAGTGAACCACGGCTCGTAGTCGGGGTTGTCCTTCTCGATCTGCGAAGTTGCCGCGCTGTCGCTGCCGACGAAACGGTCGCCGGAGACGCTGCGACGTGAGTCCAGGACGAGGGCAACACCGACGATCGCGACGATCCCGGTGATCAGCAGCATCGTGATGGCTGTGGAGCGACGCATGTCAGGCCCCCGTCGTTTCGGTCGGGCTGGGCGCTGGCGCCTTGAGCACACCGAGCCGGATGAGCTCAGGTGCTGCGAGGTCGCGCAGCAGGCGGAAGACCAGCACGCCGAGCAGGCCCTCGGCGATCGCCAGCGGGATCTGGGTGACGGCGAAGATCGACAGGAACTTGGTCGCTGCGCCGAGCACCCCACTGCTGGGGTCGGGGAAGGCCAGAGCCAGTTGCATCGACGTGACGCAGTACGTCGACAGGTCGGCCAGGGCCATGGCCGCGAAGACCGACGCCGACAGGCCACCGCCGATCAGCCCGACGAGCCGGTAGGCGCCGTAGCCGACCCACGGGCCGACGACCGCCATCGAGAAGGCGTTCGCCCCCAGGGTCGTGATGCCGCCGTGGCCCAGGAGGAGGGCCTGGAACAGCAGGACGACCGTGCCCAGGAAGGCCATGACGGGGGGTTTGAAGAGCACCGCCCCGAAGCCCGTCCCGGTGGGGTGGCTCGAGCTGCCCGTGACGGACGGGAGCTTGATGGCCGACAGGACGAAGGTGAACGCCCCGGCGGCTCCGAGCAACAGCTTGGTCTCGGGATCGTCCCGCACCTGGCGGACGACGGACCGGCCGCCGTGGATGACGAACGGGGCTGCGGCCAGGGTCCAGACTGCGGCGTGGACCGGGGGCAGGAAGCCTTCGGCGATGTGCATGTAACTCTCCTAGGATGACGCGTCCAGATGAGCGAGGCAGCGGTGAAGTCTCTGACTTCCGGATCGTGATTCGACCCGGTCACAGTGGCGCGACCGTCCCGGATTTTCGCCGGGTTCCTTGCACCGTTGCCTTGAGCTCGCTCAGTTTGGCACAGAGTTGAGGGTGGGAACGGGGTGTTCATGTGGCCGGCAGGCGGACGGTCACCTCCTGGTTGTCCGGGTCGATGTGTGTGATCGAGCCGTTGGCAGGGAGCTCGGGGCGTTGCCCGCTGAGCAGGCCCACGGCGAGGCCGATCGTGTCGCCGTGGCTGACCACGACGGTGTGGTCGGGGAGGTCGCGGTCCAGGATTTGTCGCACCCTGACGAGCACTCCGACCATCGACTCCTCGAGCCCCTTCTCCAGCAGCATGGCGTCCTCCTCGACCTCGAGCCCCAGGCGTGCGGCGATGATGTCGGCGGTCTCGCGCGCTCGGACGGCGGGCGAGGTCAGGACGCGTACGACGCCGTGCCCCACCAGTGCCTCGGCGGCATCGGTGGCCTGTTCACGACCCAGCTCGGTCAGCGGAGGACTCAGCTCGTGGCCCTGCATGCGGTCGATGACGTTCCACGTGGACTGGCCGTGGCGTACCCAGAAGATCATGCGCGGTGTCCATCCGTGAGGCCGGCAATCTGCGCCACGTCGCCGATGACAGCGACGGCGGGCGGTTTGATGCCGGCTGTGGTGTCGGCGATCGTTCCGAGGGTCGCCCGGACGACGTGCTGACTGGGCAACGAGCCGTCGGCGACCACCGCCGCGGGTGTGTCGGCGGGGAGTCCACCGGACACCAGCGCGGCGCAGATCGCGCCGAGCGTACGGACGCCCATCAGCACGACGATCGTCGTGCCGGACGCGGCGAGCGCGGCGTAGTCGATCGTGGATTCGGGGTGCCCGGGCGGGACGTGGCCCGAGACGACAGTGAATCCCTGGGTCAGGCCGCGATGCGTGACGGGGATGCCGGCCAGGGCTGGCGCGGCGATCGCCGAGGTCACTCCGGGGATCACGCGAGTCTGGATGCCCGCGTCATGACAGGCCAGCAGCTCTTCGCCGCCACGCCCGAACACGAAGTTGTCGCCGCCCTTGAGCCGCACGACGTGCCGGCCGGACTTGGCCTGCTCGACCAGGATCTGGTTGATGTCGGCCTGGCTCGTCGAACGTCCGCCGGGGATCTTGGCGACGTCGACGACCTCGACGTCCGGGCGGGCCCAGGCCAGCGCCGCCAGCGGGGCGAGTCGGTCGGTCACGATGACGTCGGCGGTCTCGATCGCGGCCCGCCCGGCAACCGTGATGAGGCCCGGATCGCCGGGCCCGCCGCCCACCAGCGTCACGCTGCCGGTGCCCAGGATGCGACGCTCGTCGGGGTCCACGACCTGCTGGGTCAGCACGATGCCGGCGCGACTCACGTCGGCCAGCTCGACCTCACGGGCGTGCCACGTGATCAGTCCACGATCGGCCAGATCCTCCAACGACGCGGTCACGCGCGATGCCACCACCGTGACAACGGCGCGGGCATCCAGCAGGGCAGCGGCCTGACCCGCGGCACGGGCGTCGCCGCCGACCACGAGTGCCGGGGTCCCGGGGGTCACGTCCATGGCTCCTCGATCCTGAGCGTCGCGAGCAGCTTGCGGGTCGTCTCGGGTCGACGGACCGCGATGCGTATCCATGAGTCGTCGAGACCGGGGAACGTGTCGGCCCGACGTACGGCATAGCCGACTTCCCGGAGCCGGTCGTGGGCGCCGAGACCGACCCTGGCGAGGACGAACGGGGCCGCCGGTGTGACGTGCTGGACGCCGAGCTCGGTCAGACCGTCGGTCAGGACCGCGCGGTGCTGGACGATGCGGGTCGTGCGTCGCGCGGCCTCCGCGAGTGCCTCGGGCGTCGACGTCGCGAGCATCGCTGCCAGAGCGGTCGACGAGACCGACCACGGCGGCTGGTGCCGGCGCAGGTCAGCGAGCAGGTCGGGAGCACCCAGGACGTAGCCGGCCCGGATACCCGGGATCGACCAGAGCTTGGTCAGGCTGCGGACGACCAGGAGGCCGGGCAGGGGAGCGCCGGCGACCGAGTGGCGTTCACCCGGTACGGAGTCCATGAAGGCCTCGTCGACCACGACGACCCGTCCTGGCCGGAGCAGCTGCCGCACGGTCTGCTCGGCGTGCAGCACGCTGGTCGGGTTGGTCGGGTTGCCCAGGACGACCAGGTCCGCGTCCTCGGGCACCGCGGCCGGATCGAGCACGAAACCGTTGCCGGCATCGGTCAGGACGTGCTCCGGCGTGTGACCTGCTGCGGCAAGCGCCACGTCGGGCTCGGTGAACTGTGGATGCACCACGAACGGGCGGCGCCAGTCCCTGGCCCGGGCGATCAGCCCGAAGGCCTCGGCCGCGCCCGCCGTGGCGAGGGCCTCGTCCGGCCGGCGGCCGTGGCGCCGGGCAATGGCGTGCTCGGCGTCGATCGGGTCCGGATAGGCGCCGATGTCGTCGAGGCTCGCGCGCAGTGCGGTGTCGAGCCAGTCCGGACGGGGTCCATCGTGGATGTTGACCGCGAAGTCCACGAGCCCCTCGGCCAGCTCCCGATCCCCATGCCACGTCCAGGCCTCCGGCCTGGTGCCGGACTTCGTCCGCCCTGCGCTCCGCGCAGACGTGTGACCTCGCTCTGCTCGGCCCTTCGTCCGCCCTGCGCTCCGCGCAGACGTGTGACCTCGCTCTGCTCGGCCCTTCGGCTCGCTGTGCGCCGTGGTCGTTGTTGGGTGGTAGGCGTGGACGGCTTCGGCGAAGCGTTGGGCCATCTGCGGGTGGCCGGCCCAGTGCGTGTGGACGTACGACGCGTGCAGCGTCGCGGTGCCGAATCCGTGCGGCTTCCCGTCGACGAGCCACGCGGGGTCGCCGGCGGCGGGAGTGACGGTCGTCCGGTGGAACTCGTGCCCTGTCACCCGGGTCCCCGCGACGCCGGTGAGCTGGTCGGCGGGCACGATCGCGGTCCGGTACGACAGGGTCAGCTTCGGCGTCATGATCGCGTCGGCGTCGAGCGCTCCGACCATCGGCATGCCGTCGACGGTGCGGCACAGGTAGAGCAGTCCGGCGCACTCGGCGTGGGTCGGCATGCCCGACGTGACAGCAACGCGGAGCGCTTCCCGAAGGGGCGCGTTGGCGGCCAGCCCCGCGGCGTGGACCTCGGGAAACCCGCCACCGAGATACAGGCCGGCGGTGCCGTCGGGCAGCGCCTCGTCGGTGAGCGGGTCGAACGTCACGACGTCGCAGCCGGCGGCACGCAGGAGCTCCTCGGTCTCGGCGTAGCGGAAGGTGAAGGCCCGTCCGCCAGCCATGGCGACCACAGGGCGGGATTCCTGGGGCTCGCCGACAGGACTGATCTCGCGCCCGGCGTCCCACGGCTCGGCGTCGAGGGCGGGAGCCGTGCGGGCCAGGGCGAGCAGCTCGACCAGATCGATCTTCTCGGCGATCTGCGCGGCCAGCCGGTCGAGTGCGTGGGCGGCATCGTCTCGTTCGTCGGCCGGCACGAGGCCGAGATGCCGGGACGGCGCGACGATCCCGTCGTCGCGCTGGAGCACCCCGAGAACCGGGAGGCCGGTGGACTCCAGCGCGCTGACGACCTCGGTCGCGTGGCGTTCGGAGCCGGCCTTGTTGAGGATCACGCCGACGATGCGGACCGACGGGTCGAACGCGACCATGCCCTGCACGAGTGCGGCGATCGACCGCGAGGCGTGCGAGATGTCGACGACGAGCACGACCGGCGTACGCGTGACGGTCGCGACGTGAGCGGTCGAGGCGAATCCCTCTCCACCGATCTGCCCGTCGTACAGCCCCATGACGCCTTCGATGATCGCCAGGTCGGCGCCGCCGGCACCGTGGAGCAGAAGCGGGACGAGTCGCTGCTCACCGACCAGGTGCGGGTCGAGGTTGCGGCCGGGCTTGCCGGTCGCGAGCGCGTGATATCCCGGGTCGATGTAGTCGGGTCCGACCTTGTGGCCCGAGACGTCGTGGCCGGCCCGGGACAGCGCTGCCATCAGGCCCGTGGCGACCGTCGTCTTGCCGTGGCCCGATGCCGGAGCGGCGATCATGAGCCGCGGCAGACTGGTCGTGGCCGAACGACCCTCGCCTACCACTCGATGCCTCGCTGACCCTTCTGCCCGTTGTCGAACGGGTGCTTGACGTGGGTCATCTCGGTGACGAGATCGGCGATCTCGATGAGTCGCGGGTCTGCGTGACGGCCCGTGATGACGACGTACTGGCGACCGGGGCGGTTGGTCAGGGCCTCGACGACGTCCTCGACGTCGATCCAGCCCCACTTGGTGAGGTAGGTGAACTCGTCCAGCACGTAGAGGTCGTGGGTCTCGGTGGCGAGGCGGCGCTTGACCTCGGCCCAGCCCTCGGCGGCATCGGCGGCGTGGTCCTCGTCGGTGCCCTCCTTGCGTGACCACGACCAGCCGGAGCCCATCTTGTGCCACTCGACGGGCCCGCCCTCGCCGGTCTCGGTGTGCAGCTCGCCGAGGCGCTCGAGGACGGTCTGCTCGCCGATGCGCCACTTGGCGGACTTGACGAACTGGAAGACCCCGACGTTCCAGCCCTGGTTCCACGACCGGATCGCGAGGCCGAACGCAGCGGTCGACTTGCCCTTGCCGTTGCCGGTGTGGACCATCACGAGCGGGCGGTTGCGACGCTGCCGGGTGGTGAGACCGTCGTCGGGGACCGTGAGCGGCTGACCCTGAGGCATCAGGCGGCTCCCTTGACGACGTCGGTCAGCGCGCTCGCGCTCACCTCTCCCAGCGGTACGTACTCGGCCAGCAGATGATCGGCGAGCCGGCGGGCCAGACCCATCCGGAACGAGCCGGTCTCGCAGTCGATGACCAGGGCAGCCACGCCGGTCGCGCCGAGGTGTGCGGCGACCCGGTGCGCGCGGGCCACGGCGTCGTCGCCGTACGTCGCGCGGCCGTCGGTGATGACGACCAGCAGCGGACGACGTCGCGGATCGCGTACGCGTTCGAGCCGGAGGACGTCGGCGGTCTTGAGCAGCGCCTCGGCCAGCGGCGTACGTCCACCGGCGGGCAGCTCGGCCAGCCGGGTGGCGGCGATGTCGATCGAGCCGGTCGGAGGCAGCGCCAGCTCGGCTCCGTCCTGGCGGAAGGTGATGAGTCCGACCTTGTCGCGGCGCTGGTAGGCGTCCATCAGCAGCGACAGGATCGCGGTCTTGACCTGCTCCATGCGCTTGCGGGCGGCCATTGATCCGGACGCATCGACGCAGAACAGGATCAGGTTGGACTCGTGACCTTCCTTGACCGCGAGCCGCAGGTCGTCGGCGCGGAACGCGAGACCCTGGCCCGTACGTCCGCGGGTTCGCTGGTGCGGGGCAGCAGCGCGGATCGTCTCCATGAGGTGGATCGAGCCGCCCTGGCCCGCACGCCGTTCGGCGCCGATTCGTCTGCCGGAATCGGTGATCGCGCGCGACCGTCGTCCGGACTCCCCGGCCCCCGTGCCGCCAACTGTGAACAGCCGTGGCCGGTAGGGCTGCTCGGCGCCGACCGTCGTCGTCTGACCTTCGCCCTGAGTGTGACGTTCGCGGGGCAAATCGTCTTCGGCATCCGCGTTGACGTCGCTCTCGGCCGGACCTGAGCCTGGCTCGGAGGGTGGCTCGGACCCGGAGGTCTGGGACTCGGACGTCGAGGGGGCTTCGGAGCCCGGAGCTTCGGAGGAGTCGGCTTCGGGGGTGTGGGTCTCGTCCTCCGGGTCACCCTCTGGCGGGGGCGGGGGTTCGTCGTCGCCGAGGATCGCGTCGAGCAGGTCCTCGTCGATGCCGGGTGCGTCGAACGGGTTGCGACGGCGACGGTGCGGCAGGGCCAGACGAGCCGCGGCACGCACGTCCTCACGCCGTACGTCGGTCCGCCCGTGCCACGCGGCGTGCGCGGCGGCGGCGCGGGCCGTGACGATGTCCGCGCGCATGCCGTCGACCTCGAACGCGGCGCAGATCTCGGCGATCTTGAGCAGCGCCCAGTCGCTCAGGTGGACCTGCTCGACGAGTTTCTGCGCCGACTGGATGCGGTCGGTCAGGGCTGCCTCGTCCTCGGCGAAGCGCTCGCCGAACGCGTCGGGATCGGTCTCGTACGCCAGTCGTCGGCGGACGACCTCGACCCGGGTCTGCGGATCTCGTGGCGCGGCGACCTCGACGGTCAGCCCGAACCGGTCGAGCAGTTGTGGTCGGAGCTCGCCCTCCTCGGGGTTCATGGTGCCGACCAGGACGAACCGGGCGGCGTGCTCGACCGAGACGCCGTCGCGCTCGACCGTCGAGCGGCCCATCGCGGCGGCGTCGAGCAGCAGGTCGACCAGGTGATCGTGCAGCAGGTTGACCTCGTCGACGTAGAGGATGCCGCGGTGCGCGCGGGCCAGCAGCCCGGGCTCGTACTCGGTGACGCCCTCGGACAGTGCCTTCTCGAGGTGCAGCGATCCCAGCACCCGGTCCTCGGTCGCGCCGACCGGCAGCTCGACCAGGCGCACGGGCCGGGTCTCGACCTCGGCGTCAGCGGCGAACGGTCCGTCGGGCGACAGCGGGCTGCGCTCGCGAGGGTCGGTCGAGAACCGGTCACCCGCGATGACATCGATCGGCGGCAGGACTGCGGCCAGCGCGCGGACCATGGTCGACTTCGCGGTGCCCTTCTCGCCGCGCACCAGGACTCCACCGATGGCCGGCGAGATCGTGGACAGGGTCAGGGCCAGCGCCATGTCGTCGGAACCGACGACGGCGCAAAACGGATAGTGCTGTGGCATGTGGGGCTCCCGCTCGACTGCCGACGTACGGCGGACGCGGCTGCGCCCACCTGTCAGGCGCGAGGCCGGTCTTCGGACTTCCCAGATCTAGGTCTGGGTCACCGCAGCGGGCCCTGTGCCGGATTCTCACCGGCTTCCCGATTCTCCCCTTGCGGGGCACCTCGAGCCTTGTGGTCGCAAGAGTAGCGGCCCGCCTCGGCGGCCGATCGGCCCGTCTCGTCCGGGCGAGCCATCGCCCACGTCGGCAGGCGGACCGGTCGCCGGGTGGCGGTCATGGTCACCCGGCGCGGCAGATATCGTCACCCACCATGAGCACTCAGGTCACGGTCGTCGGTATCGGCGCTGACGGATGGTCCGGCCTGGTGGCCCATGCCCGCGAGCTGGTCGAGGCCGCGGACGCCGTCCTCGGCGGCGGGCGGCACCTCGCGATGCTTCCTGAGCGTGGTGACCAGATCCGCGAAGCGTGGCCGTCGCCGCTGCGCGACGCGCTCCCGGCCCTGCTGGAACGCTTCGACGGTCAGCGCGTCGTCGCGCTCGCCTCGGGCGATCCGCTGGTGTCGGGCATCGCCACGACGCTCGTCGAGGTGCTCGGCGCCGACGCCGTCGAGGTTGTCCCGGCCCTCTCGTCGGTCGCCCTGGCTCGTGCCCGGATGCGCTGGTCGGCCGAGTCGACCGAGGTCGTGACACTGGTCGGCCGGGACCCGCACCTGGTCGCCCGCTCGCTGGCGCCGGGGCTGCGGCTGCTGGTCCTTTCGTCGGACGAGACGACCCCGGGCGAGGTCGCGTCGCTGCTGACCTCGGCCGGATACGGCGGGAGCCCCATGAGCGTCCTGGCCGATCTCGGCTCGGCGGCGGAGTCGCGTACGGACGGGATCGCCGCGGCGTGGGGCAGCCAGCCGGTGCCCGCGCTCAACGTCATAGCGGTCGAGCTGGTCAGCTCCGGCGCCCGCGCGCTGGGCTTCACCGCGGGCCTGCCCGACGACGCCTACGACCACGACGGCCAGATCACCAAGCGCGATGTCCGCGCCTCGGCGATGGCCCGGCTCGTGCCGATGCCCGGCCAGCTCCTGTGGGACGTCGGCGCCGGCGCAGGCTCGGTGGCGATCGAGTGGATGCGTGCACACCCGACCTGCCGGGCGGTCGCGGTCGAGGCGAAGGACGACCGAGCTGCACGCATCACCGGAAACGCCGAGACCCTCGGCGTTCCTGCACTGCGGGTCGTGACGGGCCGCGCCCCCGAGGCGCTGGAGGGCCTGGACGCGCCCCACGCGATCTTCGTCGGCGGGGCTCGACCGTCGACGGCGTCCTCGAAGCCTGCTGGGAGGCGTTACGTCCCGGGGACGGCTCGTGGTGCACGGCGTGACCCTGCAGACCGAGTCCGTCCTCGCGCTGCGCTTCGCGCGCCACGGCGGCGAGCTGACCAGGCTGCACGTCGAGCACGCGGCACCGATCGGCACGTTCACCGGGTGGACACCCGCGCGTGCCGTCACGCAGTGGGCCGTGACCAAGAGCGACAACCAGGAGGCCGGCGCATGACCGTTCACTTCGTCGGTGCCGGACCGGGCGCAGCGGACCTCCTGACGTTGCGTGCCGTGGCACTGCTCAACGTCGCCGACGTGTGCGTCTACGCCGGCACGTACCTCGACCACGCAGTGCTGAGCCACTGCCCCGAGGGCGTGCAGCTGGTCGACACACAGGACCTCGATCTCGACCAGATCATCGCGCGCATCGTCAACGCGCACGCCGCGGGCCTGGAGGTCGTACGCCTGTGCAGCGGCGACCCGTCGGTCTACTCGGCGTTGCACGAGCAGGCCCGCCGGCTCGACGCGCACGGCGTGCCGTGGGACGTGACGCCCGGCGTCCCGGCGTACGCCGCCGCGGCAGCCCGCCTCGGTGCTGAGCTGACGGTCCCGGAGGTCGTGCAGTCGGTCGTGCTGACCCGCACGCAGGCGCGATCGACCGCGATGCCGGACGGCGAGGCGCTGGCGGGATTCGCGGCGACCGGCGCGACCCTCGTGCTGCACCTCGCGATAACCCGCACCCGGGCGCTCGCCGCCGAGCTCGCCGAGTCGTACGGCGCGGACTGCCCGGTCGCGGTGGTCGGCAACGCGAGCCGGCCGACCGAGGTCGTGCTGCGCGGCACGCTCGGCGACATCGCCGACCAGGTCGAGGCCGCCGGACTGCGGCAGGCTGCCGTCATCCTGGTCGGCAAGGCGCTGGCCGAGGACGTACGCGGTGGTGAGTCCTACCTCTACGACCCCGCGCGTGACCGCTCGGCGAAGCGTGGCGTCCAGACCTGACCTGCCCCGGTCACCCGGGTGCCGGACGCGCCGATGATCAGCAGGCACTTCATGTCGATCGAGCTGGCGTCCAGATCGGCCAGCGTCGTGACGGTCAGTGACTCCTCGGCCCGGCCGACGTCGCGCCCGATCACCACGACGGTGTCCGGCGAGCGGTGCTGGAGCAGCAGCGCCTGCGCATCGGCGACCTGGGTCGTGCGCGAGCGCGAGGCTGGGTTGTAGATCGCCAGCACCAGATCAGCCTCGGCGACGGCGCGCAGCCGCTGCTCGACGAGTGACCACGGCTTGAGCCGGTCCGACAGGCTCATGACCGCGAAGTCACCGCCGATCGGAGCGCCGGCACGGGCCGCGACGACCTGCACCGCGGACATTCCGGGCACGACCCGGATCGGCACGCCGGCGTACGCCTCGTCCTCGGCGGCCTCGAACACGGCTGCCGCCATGCCGAAGATGCCGGCGTCGCCACCCGACACGACCGCGACCCGCTCGCCCGCGAGTGCCAGGTCGAGCGCGAGTCGGGCCCGGTCGACCTCGACGGTGTTGCCCGAGGCATGCCGGGTCAGGCCCTCGCGCTGCGGGACCCGGTTGACGTACGGCCCGTAGCCGACCACGTGCTGCACGTCCGCGAGCACCTCGGCGACCTCGGGCGTGATCCACCGGTCGGGACCGGGTCCGAGCCCGACGACCAGCAGCTCGGCGGGGACTCGGACTCGGTCAGGACGCGCTCGGGAGGGCCGGCTTGGTGTCGCCGGGCACGACGATCAGCGAGAAGTACGGCACCGAGTCGGCTTCGACGTCGGCGACCGGGAGCCAGCGCTCCTGCGGCATCGAGGCCCGCTCGACGTACAGCGCGCCGTCGAGCCGGCCGGCCTGCCGAAGGGCCGAGACGACGGCCGGGAACGTGCGGCCGAGCTTCATGATGATCGCGCCGTCGGTGTCGGCGAGGCGACGAGCGAGCTCGGCCTCGGGCAGCGTTCCGGGCAGGATCGTCAGGACGTCGGTCAGTCGCACCAAGGGCGAGGCGACGGTCGCGGTGGCGGCGGCGAACGCCGGGATACCGGGCACGACCTCGGTCTCGAAGCGGTCCGCGAGCCGGTCGTGCATGTACATGTACGAGCCGTAGAACAGCGGATCGCCCTCGGCGAGGATCACGACGGTCCGGCCGACCTCGAGGTGGGTCGCGAGCCGCGCCGCGCACTCCTCGTAGAACTCGGCCATCGCGCCGGCATAGCCGCCGGGGTGCTCGGTCGTCCCGGTTGTCACGGGATATTGCAGGACTTCCTCGATCACGCCGTCGGGGAACTGTGCCGCGGCGATTCGGCGGGCGTTCGACGACTTGCCGACGCCCTGGTGATACGCCACCACATCGGCCGAGCCGATCAGCCGGGCCGCCTTGAGGGTCATGAGCTCGGGATCGCCGGGACCGACCCCGACGCCGTAGAGCCGTCCCGCGCCGGGCCGGCTGGTCATTCGCGCTCCTGGGCGAGCGCGTTGAGCGCCGACGCGGCCATCGCGGACCCGCCGCGGCGTCCGTGCACCGTGAGGTACGGGATGTCCAGTGCGAACGTGGCGAGCGCCTGCTTGGACTCGGCCGCGCCGATGAAGCCGACCGGGGTGCCGATGATGGCGGCCGGGCGGGGCGCGCCGTCGAGCAGCAGCTCGAGCAGGTGGAACAGCGCGGTCGGCGCGTTGCCGAAGGCGACCACAGCGCCGTCGAGCCGGTCGGCCCACAGCGAGACCGCAGCGGCGGAACGGGTCGTCTCCCACTCCTGGGCCAGCGCCGGCACCCGCTCGTCGCGCAGCAGGCACAGCACCTCGTTGTCCTTCGGCAGCCGCGCCCGGGTGACTCCGGAGGCGACCATCGTGGCGTCGGTCAGGATCGGGGCGCCGGACTCGAGCGCTCCGCGGGCGGCGGCGACGAGATCGGGATGGATGTCCAGGTCGCGGGTCAGGTCGACCTGGCCGCACGCGTGCACCATGCGCACCGCGACCTTCTCGGCGTCTGCGGGCAGGTGGACCAGCTCGGCCTCGCTGCGGATCGTGGCGAAGGAGTCGACATAGATCGCGGGGCCGTCGTCGACGTACTCGAAGTGGCGGGTCGGACGCTTGATGCTCACTGGCTCTCCAGGTCGGGGATGGCGATGCTGCGCCATGGCGTCACGATCACCTCGGTGCCGGCGCGATCGAGGACTTCCGTGGCGATCTCGGGGTGATGAGGCCTTCCGGCACCGCGAGGTGCTCGGTCAGCCGCTCATCGTCCTGCGCGATGATGCCGTACGGCAGCGGGAGGGCCGTGACGTGGGTGCGCAGATCGCGGGCGAAGTGGGTGCCCAGCAGCTCCGCCCCGGAGTCGGGCAGCTCGTCGACGTGCCACAGGGCGGTGTCGCCCTCGCCCCGCCGGTCCAGGAAGTCCCGGGCGTACGCCAGCAGCGTCTCGGGCGCCCGGTCCAGCGGGGTCAGCGGACCCCAGTGCTGTGATCCGATGCGCAGCTGGACGGTCTCGTGATCGACCGCCATGAGGCCCAGGTCGAGTGATCGTTGGGCGACATCCCCGCGCCCGTCGTCGAGGACGAACAAGAATCGGCCGGCGAGGTCGCCGAAGGCCGGGTCGTCGCACAGCAGTCGGTCCAGCTCGCGCGCCGTCGACCGCAGATCGGCCTGGCCCCCACCCGTCCGGTCAACGGCGACACCATGATGTTGCGCACCAGCTCGTGGCTCGGCGACGGGAGCAGCCCGGTCGCGGTCAGCGCCGAGACGAGCTCGTCGGGGACGGATCCGTCGGTGTGCGCGATGCCGCGCAGCTGAAGGTTGGTGCGCTTGGTCAGGTGGATCGTCCCGTCGGCGAATCGGTCCGCGATCTCGACGAGCGCGCGCAAGGCGGTGGTCGGCAGCACGCCGCCGATCAGCCGGACGCGGATGAGTGCGCCGTCGTCGGCGATCCACGGCCGCAGCACACCCGGGCAGCGGTCATGGTGGGAACGTTTCGTCACCGGGTCATCGTGACACGAGCGTCTCCGCCGACCGCGGGCTAGCGCTGCGCCCGACGGCGGGCGCGATCGAGACGCGCCTTGACCCGTTTGGCCTCGAACTCGCTCGACGGGACCACCGCGTCGAGGTTCGCGTCCTTGAGCAGGGTGGGGAGCCCGAT
Source organism: Aeromicrobium sp. A1-2 (assembly GCF_003443875.1). Classification (NCBI taxonomy): domain Bacteria; kingdom Bacillati; phylum Actinomycetota; class Actinomycetes; order Propionibacteriales; family Nocardioidaceae; genus Aeromicrobium; species Aeromicrobium sp. A1-2. Next base: position 90,753 of record NZ_CP027482.1, read on the forward strand.
GTCGACCGACGGGAAGGCCTCGACCGGCTCGCCCCGTGAAAGCACGATCCACACCGGCTCGCCACCGTGCTGCTGGCGGAGTACGGCGCCGTCGAGGACGGTCGCCGCCTTGGCGAACGCCTTGCGCCGCTGCAGCTGTGACTGCGCGGTCTTGGCCGCCGTCTCGGCCGCCGGCTTGCCGGCCCGCTCCCAGGCGACCTTTGCGTGCGGGCCGTACTTCGCCGCGAGTCGGGCGCCGTTCTTGGCCGTGGGTCCGATCCAGCTCATCGTGGTCCTCCCGGAGTCTGTGGCCCCATGCTGCCACGCGGAGCAGGCGACGGGGCGCGGTCGAGCACGCAGTCGCCACACACGCCGGCGCTGGGCAGGCGGTAGAACAGGCAGCACGACCGCCGGACGAATCCCGGCCGTACGCCGTGCAGGTCGCCGGTTCCGTGCAGCACGCCCTGGTCCAGCAGCCCGCCGATGATCCGCCCGCCGGCGGCGGCCCGGTCGGGTCGTGCGGCAGCGAGCATCGTCTGGGCGCCCGAAAGGCTCGACGCGACATTGCCCCACAGCACCTGGGTCGAGAGCGCGAACGTCGACGCGAACGCCGCCAGGATGGGGGCGACGATGGGCGCGAGGATTCGGCGGTCGAGCTCGTGTGCGAGGTCGGCGGAGGAGGCGCCAGTGCCGGTGGAGGTGCTGGCGAGCGGCCAGGGTCCCCCGGTGACGGGTTGCCACCACATGTTGCCGAGTCGCAGGTCCGGGACCCGGCGGGCGAGTGCCGCGCAGCCGAAGGCGGGGACACCAGTCGGGCGGCCAGACCGAGGAACACGATCGACGCGGTGGCCCGCTCCTCGACCTCCTCGACCGGCACGCCGGACCGATCGGCGAGCAGTTTGCGGGTCGTCACGACGCGCTCGATCAGCACGTCGGGCCGTTCGGCCAGCTCGGCGAGGGGACGCCAGCCCGAGCCTGCCGACCACCGGCCCATGCCGAAGAACGGACCGAGCTGCGCGGCGAGGTCCAGAGCGGCGTCGTCCATGCCCGCGATTATCCCTGCTCGACTCCCAGTACGCTGACCGTGTTCGCCTCGCCGCGAGCTTCAGGAACCCGGTGCGAGTCCGGGGCGGTTCCGCCACTGTGTACGCCGAGCGAGCTCGGCCAGCCAGACACTGACCGCGGCGAGTCCCAATGTTGGGGCGTGAAACCCCCTGGAGGAGCTCGCATGACGCGCATCGCCCTGCTGTCCACGTCCGACACCGATCTGCTGTCGGCCCGCGCGAGCGGTGCGGACTACACGTACGCCAACCCGGCCCGACCCGGGCACCAGGAGATGGCCGCGGCGATCGAGGCCGCAGACCTCGTGGTGGCCCGCATCCTCGGATCACCGCAGGACCTGTGCGAGGGCTTCGCCCGCATCCGCGCGACCGGCAAGCCCATGATCGTGCTGGGCGGCGAGCAGTCGCCGAACGCCGAGCTGATGGAGCAGTCGACCGTGCCGATCGGCATCTGCGCCGACGCCCACGTCTACCTCGCGGAGGGCGGCCCGGCCAACCTGGCCCAGCTGCACGCGTTCCTCTCCGACACCGTCCTGCTGACCGGCGAGGGCTTCGAGCCGCCGGCCGTGCTGCCGGAGTGGGGGTCGCCGAGCGTCCGGTCGTGGCGCCCGATCTGCCGAGGATCGGAGTCCTGTACTACCGGGCGCACGAGGCTTCTGGCAACAACGGCTTCGCGCACTCCCTCGCCGACGCGATCGATGCGACCGGCGAGGCGGTCGGCGTGCCGATCTTCAGCTCGTCGCTGCGGGCCGCGCCGGACGACCTGTTCGTCGAGCTCGCAAACCTCGACGCCCTGATCGTCACGGTGCTCGCCGCCGGCGGCACCAAGCCCGGCACCGTGAGCGCCGGCGGCGACGACGAGGCGTGGGACGTCGAACGCATGAAGGCGCTCGACATCCCGATCCTGCAGGGCCTGTGCCTGACGTCGAGCCGCGCCGACTGGGAGGCATCCGACGACGGCGTGACCCCGCTGGACTCGGCCAGCCAGATCGCGATCCCGGAGTTCGACGGCCGCCTCATCACGGCACCGTTCTCGTTCAAGGAGATCGACCGCGACGGCCTGCCGCGCTACGTCGCCGACGCCGAGCGGTGTGAGCGGGTCGCCGGCATCGCGGTCGCCCACGCCCGCCTGCGCCACGTGGCGCCCGCTGACCGCAAGATCGCGATCATGCTGTCGGCCTACCCGACCAAGCACTCGCGCGTCGGCAACGCGGTGGGTCTCGACACCCCGGTCTCGGCCGTACGCCTGCTGCGCGCGATGCGCCACGCGGGCTACGACCTCGGCGCCCCCGGCGACATCCCCGGGCTCGACCTCGAGGACGACACCGAGGCCGGCAACGCCCTGATCCACGCCCTGATCGCCGCGGGCGGCCAGGACGAGGAGTGGCTGACCAACGCCCAGCTGAGCGACAGCCACGTGCGGATCGACGCCGACGACTATCGCGCGTGGACCGCGCACCTACCCGCCTCGTTGACCGACGCCATGACGCAGACGTGGGGCCCCGCGCCCGGCGAGCTGTTCGTCAATGACGCGCAGGAGATCGTGCTGGCGACGATCACGGCGGGCAACCTGGTGATCCTGATCCAGCCGCCCCGCGCTTCGGTGAGAACCCCGTCGCGATCTACCACGATCCCGACATGGCGCCGTCGCACCACTACCTCGCGGCGTACCGCTGGCTGGAGAACCAGCCGGAGCGTGGCGGCTTCGGCGCCCACGCCGTCGTGCACCTGGGCAAGCACGGGTCGATGGAGTGGCTGCCGGGCAAGAATGCCGCGCTTTCGGCCGCGTGCGCGACCGATGCCGCGATCGGCAACCTGCCGTTGATCTACCCGTTCCTGATCAACGATCCGGGCGAGGGGGCGCAGGCCAAGCGCCGCGCGCACGCCACGATCATCGACCACCTGATCCCGCCGATGGCGCGGGCCGAGTCGTACGGCGACATCGCCCGGCTCGAGCAGCTGCTCGACGAGTACGCCAACATCGCCGCGATGGACCCGGCCAAGCTGCCGGCGATCCGCGCCCAGATCTGGACCCACATGCGGGCCGCCCAGATGCACCAGGACCTCGGCCTGGAGGAGCGCCCCGACGACGAGGAGTTCGACGACTTCATCCTGCACGTCGACGGCTGGCTGTGCGAGATCAAGGACGCCCAGATCCGCGACGGTCTGCACATCCTCGGTCAGGCGCCCGAGGGCGAGGCGCGGGTCAACCTCGTGCTCGCGATCCTGCGCGCGACGCAGATCTGGGGTGGCGAGACCGGCTCGCTCCCGGGGCTGCGCGCTGCATTGGGGCTCAAGGAGGGCGAGTCCGCCACGGCGGTTGACGCGATCGAGGTCGAGGCCAAGGCTCTGGTGCAGGCCATGGAAGACGGCGGCTGGGATGCGGCAACCGCATCGACCCTCCATGACGACGCAGCCGTGATCGGCATCCTGGAGTTCGCCGCGACCGAGGTCGTGCCGCGGCTCGCCAAGACGTCCGACGAGCTCGACGCGATCCTGCACGCGCTGGACGGCGGCTTCATCCCGGCGGGACCCTCCGGCTCGCCGCTGCGGGCCTGGTCAACGTGCTGCCGACCGGCCGCAACTTCTACACCGTCGACCCCAAGGCCGTGCCGTCGCGACTGGCCTGGGAGACCGGCCGGGCGATGGCCGACTCCCTGATCGAGCGGCACCTGGCCGACACAGGGAGTACCCGCGCTCGGTGGGCCTCTCGGTGTGGGGCACGTCCGCGATGCGCACATCGGGCGACGACATCGCCGAGGTGCTCGCACTGATCGGCGCCGAGCCGGAGTGGGACGAGGCCTCGCGACGTGTCAACGGACTGCGGATCGTGCCGCTCGACGAGCTGGGACGCCCGCGCATCGACGTCACGGTGCGCATCTCGGGCTTCTTCCGCGACGCGTTCCCCCACGTCATCGCGATCCTCGACGACGCGATCCGTCAGGTCGCCGACCTCGACGAGCCCGATGACCGCAACTACGTACGCGCCCACGCGCAGCGCGATCTCGCCGAGCACGGTGACGAACGCCGGGCCACGACCCGCATCTTCGGCTCGAAGCCCGGCTCGTACGGCGCGGGCATCCTGCAGGTCATCGAGGCCGGCAACTGGCGCGACGACAACGACCTCGCCGAGGTCTACACGGCGTGGGGCGGCTTTGCGTACGGCCGCGACCTCGACGGTGCACCCGCCGCCGACGACATGCGCGCCAACTACCGCCGCATCGCCGTCGCGGCCAAGAACATCGACACCCGCGAGCACGACATCGCCGACTCTGACGACTACTTCCAGTACCACGGCGGCATGGTCGCGACGGTCCGCGCGCTGACCGGCGCGGAGCCCAGGGCGTACGTCGGGGACTCGACGACGCCCGACGCCGTGCGGACGAGGACCCTGCAGGAGGAGACCACGCGGGTCTTCCGTGCCCGCGTCGTCAACCCGCGCTGGATCGGAGCGATGCAGCGGCACGGCTACAAGGGTGCGTTCGAGCTCGCCGCGACGGTCGACTACCTGTATGGCTTTGATGCGACGACGGGTGTCGTGCACGACTGGATGTACGAGACGCTGGCCAAGGAGTACGTCCTGGACGAGGCCAACCAAGCCTTCATGAAGGACGCCAACCCGTGGGCGCTGCGCGGCATCATCGAGCGGCTCAACGAAGCGGCCGACCGCGACCTGTGGGCCGACCCGGATCCCGAGGTTCTCGCCGCGATGCAGCAGGTCTACCTCGACGTCGAGGGCGATCTGGAGGATCGCGGCTGATGCGCAGGATCCGGGTCATCGGCATCGGCTCGGGCGGTCTCGACCAGGTCACCGTCGAAGCCGTGCGCGCGATGAACGAGGTCGCCTACTTCCTGGTCACGGACAAGCGGGGCAAGGACGGCGCGCCGGACCCGCTGGTCGTGGCACGCGGCGAGATCCTCGCGCGGCACCTCGACCACGAGCCCGTGCTCGTCATCGTCGACGACCCCGAACGGGACCGCAGCGCCGACGGCACAAGGAGCGCGGCCGACTACGACCGCGCCGTCAGCGACTGGCACGCGGCGCGCACCGACGCGTGGGAGCAGGCCCTGCTCGATCACGACGGCGACGCCGGATTCCTGGTCTGGGGCGACCCGGCCTTCTACGACTCCGCCATCCGGATGCTCGACCGGGTCCTGGCCCGTGGACGGGTCGAAGGCGAGGTCGACGTGCTGCCCGGCATCTCGAGCCTGCAGGTGCTCGCTGCCCGTCACCGCATCGTGCTGCACGAGGTCGGCCAGCCCGTGCATGTGACAACAGGCCGCCGGCTGGCCGAAGCGGTCGAGCAGGGTCAGCCCAATATCGCGGTGATGCTCAACCGCTCGCTGGAGCCGCTCGATGACCTGCCGGACTGGCAGATCTGGTGGGGCGCCAACCTCGGCACGGAGCACGAGCGGCTCGTCGCTGGCCGGGTCGATGACGTGCGCGCCGAGCTCGAGCGGGCCCGGGCCGAGGTCAAGGCTGCTGCGGGCTGGGTCATGGACGCCTACCTGCTGCGTCGCCCGTCCTGACCGACGGCGAGGACCATCAGGGCTGCGCAGTCCCGGTGACGAACCAGCCGAATGGTCGGGACGGCCACAACCCGGAGGCGTAGCGCTGCTTCAGGTCCGGAACGGTGAATCCGGCTTCTGCGAGCAGTCCGGGGATGTCGCGGTTCAGGTGGCACCCACCCGCTGCGCGACCCCACGTGGGCTGGATCGTGTGCTGGATGCGGGCGATCCGCTTCGTGGGAGCGAGTGAGTGCTCCACGAAGTGCAGGGTGCCGCCGGGTCGAAGCACCCGCCGGGTCTCGGCCAGGGCGTCGGCGAGGTGCGGGATGGTGCACATCGTCCACGTGGAGACGACGGCGTCGACACTGGCGTCGGGGAGATCCAGACGGGCGCCGTCCAGGCCGATGCGGTCCACCGGACGTCCGAACTCGATGATGCGATCCTGGGCGATCTCCCACGCCCGGTCGGACGGTTCGACGGCGAGGACGCGCGTGACGCCGTCACCGTAGTGGCCCAGGTTGGTACCCGAGCCGAAGCCGATCTCGAGCACCTCGCCGGAGAGCTCGCCGCACACGCGTTCGCGCCAGCCCCCGGTCATCCGGTCTCCGAGGACGATGTCGATCAGTCGGGGGAGGACGTGCTCGTCCCAGCGCTCAGCAAGGTTCATGGGTCAGTCTCGCGTACGACGATGCGCACCCGCGTGCGAGGATCGGCGGATGACCGCCCGACCTGTCGTGATCCTGGATGACGTGGCGCTCCCGGGTGGCCCCGTCGACGACGCGCTGTTGGGTCCGTTGCTGCTGGCGCAGGGGATGGACGGAGCGGACGAGATCGTCCGGATCCACCGGCCCGAGCCGACCGCGGCCTTCAGCCGGCGGGACTCGCGTCTGCCGGGCTTCGAGCGAGCGGCGGAGGGTTGTCGCGCCGCGGGCTTCACGCCCGTGATCCGTCCGCAGGGGGGCAAACTGGCGGCGTACCACCGAGGCAGCGTCGTGATCGATCACGTGGTCCGGGTCGCCGATCCCACGACGGGCCTGAAGGGCCGGTTCGAGCGGTTCTCCCGCCTGCACGCCGACGTCCTGACCGGCTTCGGTCTGGATGCACGGATCGGCGAGCTGGCGGGGAGTACTGCCCGGGGAGTTCAGCATCAACGCGGCCGGCACCACGAAGATCGTCGGCTCGGCCCAGCGCATCACCCGCGACGGCTGGCTGTTCAGCACAATCATCCAAGTCTCAGACTCGGCCTCGATCCGGGCCGTGCTCACCAGGGCGTACGTCGACATCGGTTACGACCTCGATCCGTCGACGATCGGATCGATCGAGGACTACCGGTCCGGGGTCACGTCCGAGGCGGTCCAGACGGCTCTGATTGAGGCGTACGGCGCCGGAGCCGTGCGTGCACCGCTCTCACAGAGCATCCTCCAGTCACTGTCGACCGGGTCTCCTTGAGCCTGACATTTCTGCTGTCATCCCAGTGAAATAGTTGGGTCGAGCGCTTGATTTTCACGGGTCGAATCGGTTAGAATCGAACATACGTTCTAGTCGACTCCGGAGGTGGTCACCGTGCTGGTCGAGCAGCTCTCCTCGGTCTCCGACGACCTCGCCGGGCTGGAGCCGTGGCGTTCCACGGGCGCCGAGGTGCGTGAGCTGGTGACCTCGGTCCAACGAGCCAGGACCTGCCTGGACGCGGCGATGTCCCGGCTGTCCGGTGCCGCCGATGACATGGGGCTGCCGACCGATGACGGCGCGACGTCGATCACGACCTGGTTGGCCAACCTGACCGGGATGTCCAGGGCGAGGCTGCCAGGCTGGCCGGGCTGGCACGGGTGTCCACCGATCACACCGAGACCACCCGGGCCGCATGGGCCGCGGGTCGGTTGTCGACCGACCAGGCCAGCGTGATCATGAAGGCCATCGATGCGCTGCCCGACTGGGTCGACGACGAGCCGCGCGCCGACGCCGAGGCCCATCTGATCGCCCTGGCCGCCGAGCACAACCTCGACGACCTCAAGCGACTGGCCAACCATGTGCTGGAGGTCATCGATCCCGACGGCGCCGACGAGGTCCTCGGCGAGAAGCTTCGCCGTGAGGAACAGCGCGCCTGGGGTGCGACCAGGCTGTCGATGAGCCGCCGGGGTGATGGCACCACGAAGGGGTCGTTCACGGTCCCGGACCACGACGCCGACACGCTCCGCGCCGCGATCGAGGGCATCATTGCCCCGCGCCGCAACCGGGCCAACGCCGATCGGCACGGCCTGGACGTCGGCGACTTCGCGGCGCTGCCGCGGGACCACAAGATGGGGCTGGCGTTCATCGAGCTCGTCGGGCACCTGCCCACCGAAGCGCTTCCCAAAGCCGGCGGACTGGCCGCGACCGTTGCCGTCACGATCGACATCGACGACCTGCGCACCGGACAGGGCACCGCGACCAGCACGTCAGGCACGACGATGTCCGCGACCCAGGCCCAGCGGTTGGCCTGCAATGCCCAGCTCGTCGCCCTCTACCTAGACAGCGAGTCCCGCGTCATCGATCACGGCATGACGAGGCGGCTGTTCGACCGGCACCAACGCCTCGCCCTGGCCGTCCGTGACGGTGGCTGCGTCTGGTCGGGATGCGACCGGCCGCCGGCCTGGTGCGAGGCGCACCACCTCGACTTCTGGTCCGAGGACGGGCCGACCGACCTGGACAACGCAGCCCTGTTCTGCCACTTCCACCACTTCATGCTCCACGAAGGCCAATGGACCGCCCGCATGGCGAACGACGGCATTGTCGAAGTGATCCCACCGGTCAGGGTCGACCCACACCAGGCACCCCGACGCCACGCCAGATTCACCCGACGACAACCCCGCGCCGCATGACCAAGACCCGAGCCAGGTGAACACAAGCCGGCTTAACAGCAGTTTGTTAATGTACCTAGATGATTCGCACGGCGATGTACGCACGCATTTCTCAGGACCGGCACGGCGACGGTCTGAGCATTGAGCGACAGCGTGCTGATTGTGAGAAGGTTGCGGCCGATCGCCAGTGGGCGATCACGGGCGAATACGTGGACAACGACATTTCGGCCTATTCCGGCAAACTGCGTCCGGGCTTCGAGGCAATGTTGGCCGACATCGAGGCGGGCCAGTTCGATGCAGTGGTGGCGTATCACCAAGATCGGCTAACGCGACGCCCTGCGGAGTTTGAGACGTTCTTGGCAACTTGTCAGCGTGCGGGAGTGAAGTTGTTTGCGACGGCTCGAGGCGACACGAACATTGGCGAGGGTGACGGCATCATGACGGCCCGCATTTATGCAGCGGTCGCAGCCAATCAGTCAGATGCGGCATCGCGCAGGATCAAACGCAAGAACGAAGAACGAGCAGCAGCGGGCATGCCTCATGTGACGGGCCAGCGTGCGTATGGGTACGAGTTGGACAAGATGACAGTAGTTGAGTCAGAGGCGATCGTGATCCGCAAATTGGTGTCGAAGTTTCTGGCTGGGGACTCGCTGATCTCGCTGGCGCGTTGGTTGCAGGCCGAGGGGATCAAGACCGCGACGGGCAAGCACGAGTGGCGCGTGCCCACTGTTCGGAACTTGTTGTGGACTGGTCGGATCGCTGGCCTGTTGGAACGCAATGGGGAGTTGGTTGGCCCGGGGAAGTGGCCAGCGATCATCACTGTGGCGCAGCACGAGCAGATTCGTCATCGCCTGACCCAGAACGCTCAGACCAAGCGGCGCAGCCCGAGGCGGTATCTGCTGGCTGGAAAGGTCTACTGCGGTGCATGCGGCACGAAGATGGTTTCCTCACCTGACGGCGACCGAACCCGCTACGGGTGCCGCAAGGGTCCCGATCATGGCGGGTGCAACAAGGTGTTCATCGCTGGTGGTGCACTCGATGATCTGATCGCTGATGCGGTGTTGACGCGGTTGGACGCTCCTGAGTTGGCAAAGGCGCTGGCTGAGCAGCCCGACGATGATGCTGAGGCAGTGGCGCTGACCCGACAAATCGTGGCCGACACCGAGCATAAGAATCAGCTGGCACAAGCGTTCGGACAACGCTTGATCGACCAAAGCGATTGGTTCAACGCATTGAAGCCGATAGTGGAACGGTTGGAGGTAGCCAAGATGCGTTTGGGCCGACTGAACTCCCACAACGGTTTAGCTCAGCACGTCGGCAACGGTGCCAAGCTGCGCGAGGCTTGGACCACGCCGGAGATGACGTTGCAGACCCAAGCCGCGATTGTGGCATCGATCTTGGACCGAGTGATCATCCTGCCTGCTACGCAGCGATCGAACCGGTTGGACGTGAGCCGAGTTCGGCCGGTTTGGTCGCTATGAGGCGCGTCGGGCGCGGTCCGTGCTCGGCGCTGGCGCGCCTTGCGCGCGGTCCGTACCCGCCCCGCCCAGTAGCCGGCCGACCCGTGACAGAACCTCGAGGTCACTGACCACAACCGCAACGCCAGAAGCCAGGCAGGACGCTTCGAGCCAAGCCATGAACACGTCATCTGGGATACGCCGCTCTAGTCCCATTGGTACGACCTCGCTGGAGGCGCGAGCCAATTGGAGGCGTCGTCCGACGACCATCGAAAGATCGGTCGTGAACCGATAAAGTCACACGCAGCATCCAGCGCCTGACCCTCGTGCGTCCCCGTGAACTCAACCGCTCGGGGGTGGAACCCTTGGGCAACCTCATATCGGTGCAGACCACCGAGGTCCGGTCGGTCAAAAGTCTTGGCGAGATACTTCGACAGATAGCCAGCTGCAATCCGGGAGGCTTCGACCTCCGGAGCACCATGGCGGATTCCCGAGTGCCGATTGATGAACACATGGCCGTGCCCCCACACCCGCCGTATCAACGTTTGGCGAACGAATCGACCCACACCGAGATGCAGGTGCAGCCTTTCCTCGTCCTTGTGCCATTCCGGCACCCAGACGTACGGGAGAGGCCTGCCACCGAGTTCGCGCCGGATCGATCGGATGAATTGCGCAACGTCGTCCCGTGCTTGACGCGGATCGAGGCAAAACGGCGGCGCATGCGTCAGCGTGACCATCCGGTCGAGTCGATTTGCCACTGCATACCGGCGCAATTTTGCTCTGGCACGGCGAGCAGCCTCGGCTCGTGCCCGCTGCGGATCTGCGGCGTAGCCCGGCGGAACGTACATGCGAGGTGACCGAAGCGACGGACGGAACACGCACGACGCTTCAAGTGCGTCGGGATACAACACAAGACGCCAACCGGCGTCAGGGGTGAACAACTTGGAATTGGGAAGCACAAGAACCTGCCATTTGGCGCGTCGGGATAGGACCCGATCTGCGAAAAAGCTCTTCGCTTTGCCAATGGCGGCGCGCCGCCCCGCATCTATTTAAATACCGACTGGCCTCTGCCCCCGCGTGGGGCCCGCGTCGCTCCGAGGAAGAACTTCATTTTTAGGTTGGTGTGCTCGGCTGGATCGTCAGCCGATGTCGGTTTCCACTACCCAAGCTAGCCGACCGGCCCGACAAAATGGCGATACGAGTTACGTTGCTTTATCAAGTCAAGAGCGGCCCTCCGGGCCGCCAAGCGGGCCTACGGCCCGCCGGACGCGCGACGTCACGAATGCCGCCCCTCCAAACGCCGCAAACCCCGGCGGCGTTCGGAGCCTCTGCGACACCCCCCGCACACCCGCACCGCCGCGCGCCCGGAACCGCTGTGGTCGGGTCACAGACGCGGGCTTGACGACACGGCTGGAATGCAATCGACGGATCTCGAATCGACGCCTGTTGCCAGGTGTCCTTGCGGGAACTAGTCCTCGCTCAAGCCAGGGGTGGAGCAGACCGCAATCAGTAGCCCATCTGAGGCTTGGAATCGAGCGATTGTCTGCTGCCAAGGCTCAGTCCGGGTGGGATGGACGAGGGTGTAGCCGCGACCTACCAGTTCCTGGGCGGCACCTTCGACGTCTGCTACCTCGAATTCGATTGTTGCCTGAGGAACGGGGTGCGAATCGGGCCACGCATCTTTGCCAAAGCAGGACTGTGCGGCGTCACTGAGAGGCCAGACTCCCAGGTGCTTTGCTCCTGGGATCGACTCTGAGTAAACGTACTCTGAGTCAGGCATTCCTGGCGGAGGCTGCAACGGTAGGCCCAGTGCCTCCACGAACAAGTCCTTCTCGGCCCCAGGATCAGTGGTAATGACGGAGAAGCCGGCAACGAAGAGGATGTCCATTTTCTAAATATAGGTCCCACGCAGACCGCGGCACCGACGTCCTTGGTCCGCCTTAGATCCCTGGAGCGGCCTGCGATCGAACGAGGGACGATTTCCACTAGGTGTATTGGGAGTTTGCAGGCTTGGCGATCAGATACTGGGCCCACGCGCCTGGTCGGGCGCGGCGCGACTCACCGAACACTCTTTGGCTCCGCAGCTAGAGTGCACTCGATGATCATCATTGCCGGACATATCCGTGTTGCCGCCGCCGAACGGAACCGCTATCTGAGTGCGGTGGAGGGTGTGGCCGCTCAGGCCCGAGCGACGACGGGATGCCACGACTTCATTCAATCGGCAGACCCAATCGAACCTGAGCGGATCAACATCTACGAACGCTGGGAAAGTGATGAGGATCTGATTTCATTCCGGACCTCCGGCAACGATGAGAACGAACCGCCAAGTCTGCCCGACGTTCTTGGTGCTGAGGTTTCGAAGTACCGGATCTCTTCCGTCGAAAGCCCGTAGCCCATCACACGCCACCAGGTGTATTGGGAGTTTGCGGGCTTAGCCGTGAACTGGGCCAGTCGGCGGTCGCACATTCGGCCATTCGGCGCCTGAAGGCCGACTCACTCACCGCTGACTGTTGGCGGCAAGAGCCTCAGTCGGGATCCACCGGCGGCTCGGCGCCCTCGTGCTCGTCGCGGTCGGCCCACTCCAGCAGCGGCACGAGGTCGAACACCGCCTCGTCGATCCCGGCGTGCAGGTCACCGATCTCGGCGAACCGGCCCGGCACGGTCGCGATCGTGAAGTCGTGCGGATCGACGTCGTCGACCTCGTCCCAGCGGATCGGTGTCGAGACCCGACCGTCGGGGGCTCCGCGCACCGAGTACGCCGCCGCGATCGTGTGGTCGCGGGCGTTCTGGTTGTAGTCGACGAACAGCTTGGCCGGGTCGCGATCCTTGCGCCACCACGTCGTCGTGACGTCATCGGGGGCCCGCCGCTCGACCTCGCGCGCGAAGGCCAGCGCCGCCCGGCGTACGTCGTGGAACCCGTGGTCCGGCGCGATCCGCACGTAGACGTGCATCCCGGATCCACCGGACGTCTTCGGGAAGCCCGTCGCGCCGAGCTCTGCGAGCACCTCCTCGGCGACCCGGGCGACCCGACGCACCGTCGCGAAGTCGCACTCCGGGCCCGGGTCGAGGTCGATGCGCCACTCGTCGGGCTTCTCGACGTCGGCGCGCCTGCTGTTCCACGGGTGGAACTCGACGGTCGACATCTGCACGGCCCAGACGACCGCAGCGAGCTCCGTCACACACAGCTCGTCAGCGGTCCGGTCGTAGCGGGGGAACGTCACCCGCACGGTCTCCAGCCACGGGGGCGCGCCGCTGGGCACCCGCTTCTGGTGCACCTTGTCGCCGCTCAGTCCTTTGGGGAAGCGGTGCAGCATGCACGGCCGCTCCAACAGCGCGTTGACGATGCCGTCGCCCACCGCGAGGTAGTAGTCGACGAGGTCAAGCTTGGTCCAGCCGTGATCAGGGAAGTAGACCCGGTCGGGGCTGCTGACGCGAACCACACGGGAGTCGACCTCGATCTCCACGGCGGGAGCGGACGCCTGGGCCATGTACCAACGGTAGGCCCACGATCGCCTAGGGGCGAGGTACGCCGGTGGGATTGGGGAAGACCGCGGCCCCGGATGCCTCGAGCGCCCGGGCGAGCTCAAGCAGCGGCTGCTCGATGGTGATCGTGCGCCCCGTCGCCTCGCGGTCCAGCCCGGCCGCGCAGACGCGGTCGGTGGCGTCCTCGATCTGCTGACGGGCCGAGCGTCCGCTCTCGGTGATCGTGCCGTCGGCGTCGACCCAGCCGCGGGTCGCGAGCCGGCTGGTCGCGGCGGCCCAGTCGTCCTCGGTCCAACCGCGCATGCCCCGCTGCTGCTCCCCGACCAGCCCGGCCGCGATCGCCAGGGCGTTGGCGGTCACGCCGTCCAGGCCTGCAGCGGTCAGGACCGCGATGTGGCAGTCGCCGCGGTACTCCCGGATGACCGTCGCGGCGTGCCACAGCAGGCCCGCGTCGTCAGCGGGTTCCGGCAGCGAGAAGTGGGCCGCGGCGAGCGGCTTGCCGGCGAAGTCGATGCCGCGGGTGATCAGCGACAGCTCCTTGGCCAGGCGGGCGGTGTCGGCCTCAGCCAGGGCGGGGGCCAGCGCGTCGCGGGCGATGTCGTACCGGACGGCGAGGATGTCGTCGCGGGAGGCGAGCCCCCAGGCGTCCGGCAGGGCACGGCCGACGATGCTCGGCGAGAAACCGTGGAACGTCGCGACGACGAGCGCCGGAGGCGGCGTGCCGAGGGCCGCGGAGCGAGACGCCATGTAGCCCATCCAGTAGCCCTTGAGTCCGATCGCCGCGAAGCGCTCCTTGGCATCCGGGGCGAAGTAGACGACGTCGTGGATGGCCTCGATCGAACGCCAGAAGGTCGGGGTGGTCTCGGTCATGCCGCCACGGTATCGGTGTGGTTCCCGCCAGTAGGCTCGACGGTGATGACTGACACCACGCAGAACACCCGAATCCTGCTCGCCTCGCGCCCCCACGGCGAGCCCACCTCCGACAACTTCCGCATCGAGACCGCTCCGATGCCGCAGCCCGCCGACGGCGAGGTCCTGCTCCGCACCGTCTACATGTCGCTCGATCCCTACATGCGTGGCCGCATGAACGACGCGAAGTCGTACGCGGCTCCGGTCGAGCTCGGCTCGGTCATGGAGGGCGGCACGGTCGCCGAGGTTGTGGAGTCCCGCGACCCGTCGCTGCAGGCCGGCGACATCGTCCTGTCCCACCTGGGTTGGCAGTCGCACGGTGTGCAGCAGGCCAAGCACGTCCGCAAGCTCGACGCCGACCGTGCCCCGATCTCCACGGCCGTCGGTGTCCTGGGCATGCCGGGCTTCACGGCGTACGCGGGTCTGCTCGAGATCGGCAAGCCGCAGCCCGGTGAGACTGTTGTCGTCGCCGCTGCGGCCGGACCCGTCGGCTCGGCCGTCGGCCAGATCGCCCGCATCAAGGGCGCTCGTGCGGTCGGCATCGCCGGCGGACCCGAGAAGGTCGCCTGGCTCAAGGAGCTCGGCTTCGACGTCGCCCTCGACCACCGCTCACCGACCTTCAAGGAAGACCTCAAGGCCGCAGTGCCCGACGGCATCGACGTGTACTTCGAGAATGTCGGCGGACACGTGTGGGACGCGGTCCTGCCGCTGCTCAACACGTACGCCCGGGTGCCGGTCTGCGGCCTAGTCGCGCACTACAACGAGACCGCGCTGCCCGACGGACCGGACCGTTCGGCCCGGCTGATGTCCTCGATCCTGACCAAGAGCATCACGGTCCGCGGATTCATCCAGACCGAGTTCGTCAAGAGCCACTACAAGCAGTTCCAGGCCGACGCGGCCGAGTGGATCGCCGACGGCAGCCTGCGCTACCGCGAGGACATCGTCGAGGGTCTGGAGAATGCGCCCGACGCCTTCTTCGGCATGCTCACCGGCAAGAACTTCGGCAAGCTCCTGGTGCAGGTCGGGGCCGACCCGACCCGCTGAGACGAACGGTGCTGCTGCGGCAGACTCAGGTGGGGCCCGGTCGTCGGCGACCGGGCCCCGTCGTCGGTGGCGCCGACCACGGATCCTCCGGCCAGGCGTGCTTGGGATAGCGGCCGCGTAGCTCGGCCCGTACCTGTTGGTACGGCCCCGACCAGAACGACTCGAGGTCGGCCGTGACGGCGGCCGGGCGACGCGCCGGCGTGAGCAGGTGCAGCAGCACCGGGACCCGGCCGTCGCCGATGCGTGGCGTCGCCGACCAGCCGAACGCCTCCTGGATGCGGACCGACAGCACCGGCTGCTCGCTCCCGGTGGCGCCGTACTCGACGCGCACCGCGGAGCCGCTCGGCACCGTGAGCCGCTCGGGCGCGAGCTCGTCGAGGCGGCCCGCGGCGGGCCAGGGCAGCAGGCGACGCAGGGCCGACAGCATGTCGATGCGCCGCAGGTCGCGCGTGCTCCGGACCCGGGCGAGCTCGCCGCCGAGCCAGGTCTGGATCGAGTCGAGCAGCGCCGCGTCGCTGACATCGGGCCACGGTTCGCCCAGCGCGTGGTGCAGGAAGCCGAGCCGGGCGCGCAGGGCGGTCGCGGCCTCGCTCCACGGCAGCATCGCGAGACCGTCGGTGGCCAGCGCATCCTGCACCGCGGCAGCCACCTGGTCGGGAGCCGGATCGGTGATCGGCGCGGACGAGAGCTCGACCGCGCCGAGCCGAGTGACACGACGAGCGACGAGCCTGCCTTCGGTCCAGGTGACCTCGTCGACCTCGCGCCACAGGCTTGCGGCGGCTTCCAGGGCAAGGTCCTCGTCGAGGGGAGCGGCCGACCGGATCTGGGCGTCGGTGGCCCGGGGGCGCCGCTCAGCGTCGGCGATCGCGATCCACGAGACCCCCGTCAGCGCGGGATCGCCGCGCCGGAACGACGCGCCGGTCCCGCCCACCATCAGATAGGCCGATCCGCCCGGCCGAAGGCGTGCGATGCGACCGGGATGGGCCAGCGCGACGACGGCACCCACGGCCAGGTCGTCGGTCAGCTCGGTACGGTCGACCCGTTGCACCGAACGTTCGAGACGTCCGGCGGTGTCCTTCCACGATCCCGTGCCCTGACCACCCCGGCGCATGGCCCGGAGCGCCGCGACGAGATCGCCTCCCGGGGCGCGGACCTCGTCGGCCAGCAGGGCGACGACCTCGGCCGATCGACGGGACCCGACCAGCGCGGCGCCGTCGAGCAGGGCCCGGGCCAGTCGAGGGTCGACCGGGACCCGGGCCATCTGCCGGCCACGGTCGGTGATCGCGCCGGACTCCTCGACGGCGCCGAGCCCCAGCAGTGTCTGGCGTGCCGCGGCCATCGAGGCGACCGGCGGTGGATCGAGCAGGGCAAGGCCCTCGCCGTCAGGCGCTCCCCACGCAGCGAGCTCGAGTCCGAAGGCGGTCAGGTCGGCGACCAGGATCTCCGGCGCCGGATGGTCCGGCAGGTGCGCGTGGTCCGCGCGAGCCCAGCACCGGTGCACCGCACCAGGTGCTTCGCGGCCGGCCCGTCCGGCCCGCTGCTCGGCCGATGCCTTGCTGACGCGGACCGTCACGAGGGCCGGCAGGCCGCGGCGCTGGTCGGTGCGCGGCTCGCGCGACAGGCCTGCGTCGACCACGATCCGTACGCCGGGGACGGTCAGGGACGACTCCGCCACCGCGGTCGACACCACGATGCGGCGACGCGCACCCCGCGACAGGGCGAGGTCCTGCTCACGGGTCGGGAGGCGACCGTGCAGGGGCAGTACGTCGACGTCATCGACACCCGACAACCTGCGCACGAGTCCTGCGACCTCACCGACACCGGGCATGAACGCCAGCAGGTCGCCCTCGTTGGTCGCGAGCGCATGCCGCACGGTCGCGGCGACATGGTCCAGGAAGCGCGGGGGGACACCCCGCTCGTCGGTCGGCAGGACGCCGGGTGGCGGCGGCGCCCAATGTGTCGTGATGTCGTACAGGCTCCCGGGCACGGCGACGATCGGGACCGGCCGCTCGCCACCCAGCACGGCGGCCGTCCGTTCGGCCTCGATCGTGGCCGACATCGCGACGAGGCGCAGGTCCTCGCGCAAGGTGGCACGTACGTCGAGCAGGAAGGCCAGGGTCAGGTCGGCGTCGAGCTGACGTTCGTGCACCTCGTCGAGGATCACCGCATCGACGCCCGCGAGCTCGGGGTCGCGTTGCAACCGCCGCAGCAGCACCCCGGTCGTCACGAACTCGATCCGCGTGTCCGCCCCGACCTGGCGATCGCCGCGGACGCTGTACCCGACGGTGTTCCCGACCGGCTCGCCCAGCAGGCCCGCAAGCCGGCGCGCTGCCGCGCGTGCGGCAATGCGCCGTGGTTGGGTGACCACGACACGGCCGGCCACCTGGGCTGCCACGGCCGGCGGGACCATGGTCGTCTTGCCGGTGCCCGGCGGAGCCTGCACCACGACCACGCCGTCGCCGGACAGCGCTGCCTGCACGGCAGCGAGTCCGGCGACGACCGGGAGATTGGGTGGCTGGGCCAGCAGACGCTCGATCGGATCCATGGCCACCGACCCAGTCTGACCCGCCGGGACGGCGCTGCCTACTGCAGCGTCATCTTGGGCTCGCCGAGTGAGGTGAGGCCGGTGCCGGTCCGCACGCAGCTACCGCTCTTCGGCGTACCGGAGTTGTAGGCCTGGCGCACGCACGACCGGGTGGCCATCTGGCCCCAGTAGTTGGGGTGCAACGACTCCTGGATGTAGTACGGGCTGCTGCCCGAGGTCGTGACGGTCCGGATCTGGTTGACCCACTCCGTCCGGTCGACGGCCGTGGGCGCGGTCCAGTTGGCAAGCCCGACCTCCTCGTACAGGCCGACGCCGCTCTCGCACAGCCGGCGACCGTTGAACGTCGACGTCAGGTTGAGCGTCCTGGCGTTGGTGATGCCGGCCTGGCTGATCGCACCGGTCACGGTGTTGTTGATCGTCGGGAGTGCCGTGGAGTTGGCCCAGTTGGCGTCTGCGTCCCAGAAGCCGCAGCCGCCCGTGCTCTGCCGGGTGTATCCGCTCTGGCTGTAGCGGAAGCCCGAGGCATTGGGGATCGGCGAGGGGTAGTTCTGCACCAGCAGGGTCCACGAGCTGTCGGCATAGCCGGCATTGCGCATCGCGGTGCGGATGTTGGCGTAAGCGGTGGCGATCCTGGTCTTGACCGCGGCGACGTTGCTGCTGGTGAAGTTGGCCTTGACGCTGTTGTCGTCGTAGCAGTAGTCCTTCCACCATGACGGCGAGCCGAGGAAGTCCACGACGCACGACTGCACGACGTCGGCGAAGTTGAAGTCGTTGCCGCCGATCGAGACCGTGACCATCTTGACGCTATGGGTCGCCGCGAACTGCTGCAGCATCTTGGCCTGGCCGAGCTTGCCGCCCCCGTTGTCGTAGAAGTCCAGACCCGGCTTGAACTCGCTGCCGTTGGTCGTTGCCGCTGTCGCGCCGGAGCACGCGAGGTTGAGCCCCTGGACTCCACCGCCGAGGTAGATCTCGGCGGACTTGCTGCGGTGGCACCGGTTGATCTGCTCGGCATTGTTGGCGGCGTTGTCGAAGTACGCCGTGCTGCCCAGCCGGTCGGCTCGGGACGCGCTGTTGTTGGACGAACCGGCCCAGCGGCCGGCCTCCCCGGAGATGTACGAGTCGCCGACCGACACGACGTACGGCGTGCCGGATCCGGGGCCGTCGGCCTGCGCGGCGGACGGGATGAAGGTCGAAGCGGCGAGTGCGAGACTCACTGCTGCGACGAGTGGGCGTGCTCGGGTGAACAGCGACATTGCGGTGCCTCCTAGGCGGACGTGCTCCCTCCGACCCAGCGGGCCCGGACCGAACCTAGTGGTGCAGGTCACACCGTGTATATAGCGCGATGGCACGAATTCACAGGTTCCACACATGTTCGGGCCAGCGGAGTCACTGACCGGCCCCCGAACATCAGGGTGTGTCCCTATCGTTGAGTCCTCGTCATCTCGCCTCCCGGCTCCGGCCGAGATCTCGGCGCCAATACATCGCCACCGGCATCGCGGTGGTCCTCGTGCTGGGTGGTGCGGGTTACTGGGGATTCGGTCGAGCCGACAGCGCCGTTGCGAACTCGGTCATCGCGACCGTCGCGACCGGCACCTTCCAGCAGACCGTCACGGGCTCGGGCACGATCCAGCCGGCGCGGCAGGACGATCTCGCCTTCGGTGTCTCCGGCCGGGTGACCAGCGTGCGGGTCGAGGCTGGCGACAAGGTCGGCAAGGGCGACGTCGTGGCCAAGCTCGACACCGTGTCGCTGGACGCCGCGCTTGCCTCGGCGGAGGCTCAGCTCGAGGCCGCAGTGACCACTGCGGCGAACGACGGCAGCGAGTCGAGCACCCAGCGGGCGGCCAACGATGCAAGCCTGGCCAGCACACGAGCCGACGTGGCGCAGGCCGAGGACGACCTTGCTTCCGCGACGCTGCGCGCGACGTTCGCCGGGACGGTCGCCAGCGTCGACGTCGCGGTGGGTGATCAGACCAGCGGTTCCTCGTCATCGACCTCGGGCTCAGGAGGCTCTGCCCAAGGTGCGGCGACGACGACCTCGACCGCCGCCGTCACGGTCATCGACCCGACGACGTTCGTGGTCGAGGCGGAGGTCGCCGCGGCCGACGTGACGAGCGTCAAGAAGGGCCTGCAGGTCACCATCACGCCGACCGGGGCGACCGAGCCGGTCTTCGGCACGGTCGAGGACGTCGGGCTGATCGCGACGACGAACAACTCCGGGGTTGCTGCGTTCTCCGTGACGGTCGCGGTGACGGGGGAGCAGAAGGATCTCTACCCCGGGACGACCGCTGACATATCGATCATCGTCAAGCAGGTCGACGACATCGTGACGGTGCCGACGCAGGCGCTCACGACGACGGACGGTAAGACGTACGTCACGAAGGTCGACGGCTCATCGAGGAAGAAGACCGCTGTCACGGTCGGCGAGACCTATGGCGCATCGACCGAGGTGAAGACCGGCCTGGTGGTCGGCGACCAGGTCGAGATCACCAGCATCGCAGTCAACCGCGTGGGCAACACCGCGGGCGGGGGAGGAGCCGGAACTGGCCAGCGAGGTCAAGGCGGCGGGGACTTCCCGGCCGGTGGCCGCCCCGGCGGAGCCGGCCAGTGAGCGCGATCATCGAGCTCTCGCAGGTCTGGAAGTCCTACGAGACCGGGGCGGTACGCGTCGACGCACTGCGTGGGATCGACGCCACGATCGGCGAGGGAGAGTACGTCTCCGTGATCGGGCCGTCGGGTTCCGGCAAATCGACGCTGATGCACATCCTGGGTTGTCTCGACACACCCACCAGCGGTGAGTACCACCTGGCCGGCCAGGACGTGTCGACGATGACCGAGGCCGAGCTCGCCGAAATCCGCAACCGGCGGATCGGGTTCGTGTTCCAGCAGTTCAACCTGCTCGCGAGCATGGCGGCCTGGCGGAACGTCGAGCTGCCGCTGGTCTACGCCGGTGTCCCGCGACCTGAGCGCCGCGAACGAGCACTGGCCGCCCTGGCCAGGGTCGGTCTCGCCGAACGGGCTGACCACAAGCCCGGTGAGCTCTCCGGAGGCCAGCAGCAGCGGGTCGCGGTCGCACGTGCCCTCGTCACCGAACCGGCTCTGATCCTCGCGGACGAGCCGACCGGCAACCTCGACTCGGACTCGACCCGCGACATCCTCGAGCTGTTCGACGAGCTGTCGTCCGTTGGCCGGACCATCGTGCTCATCACTCACGAGCACGACGTCGCGGCTCGGGCTGGCAGGCAGCTTGTTGTCCGCGACGGGGAGATCATGCCGATGACGGTGGGTGCGTCATGAATTGGCACGAGACAGTCCGCACGGGGGCCGAGGCCGTTCAGGCGCACCGCCTGCGATCCGTCCTCACGATGCTCGGCATCATCATCGGTGTCTCGTCGGTCATCCTGACGGTCGGGCTCGGCCAGGGCGCGCAGGACGAGGTCAAGTCGCAGATCGACTCGCTGGGCAGCAACCTGCTCGTCGTGTCGCCCGGCAGCACGACGTCGTCCACGGGGGTCCGTGGTGGCTTCGGCTCGGCGTCGACGCTGACGATGTCGGACGCCCTGGCCATCGACGACTCCTCGGTCGCACCCGACGTCAAGCGGGTCGCGCCGGTGACGACGTCTTCGGTCGCCCTGGTCAACGGCACGACCAACTGGACCACCTCGCTGGTCGGGTCGACCGTCGACTGGCTTGAGGTGCGCAACCGCACGCTGTCCAGCGGACGTTTCCTGACCGCGGGCGAGGTGGAGTCGAGTGCGCCGGTCGTGGTGCTGGGCGCCGACACCGCTGGCAAGCTGTTCACCAGCTCGCCGGTAGGCGAGACGGTTGCGATCAACGGCACCGCGCTGACTGTGATCGGGGTGCTCGCGACCTCGGGCTCTTCCTCCGCAGACACCAGCCAGGACGACACCGCGGTCACCTCGCTGGGCACCGCGGGCTCGGTCGCCGGCACCGGCGGGGTGTCCATCTCCTCGATCTATGTCGAGGGGGTGTCCGAGCAGACCCTCGGTGCGGCATACCAGGAGATCAACGCCCTGCTGCTGAACCTGCACGGCGTCCAGAGCGAGGACGCGGATTTCACGATCACCAGCCAGGAAGCGTTGATCGAGACGGCGAACTCGACCAACCGCACCCTCACGGTCCTGCTCGGCGGGGTCGCCGGAATCTCCCTGCTCGTCGGGGGGATCGGCGTCATGAACATCATGCTGGTCTCGGTGACCGAGCGGATCCGCGAGATCGGACTGCGCAAGGCGCTCGGCGCGACACCCCAATCGATCCGACGACAGTTCCTCGTCGAGGCTTCGATGCTGGGCTTCGCAGGCGGGATCTTGGGAGTCCTGCTCGGCGTCGCCGGGGCGTACGCGCTTCCACCCCTGATCGACCAACCGGTATCGATCTCGCTGCTGGCGACCTTCACGGCACTTCTCACAGCCCTCGCGCTCGGCATCGGCTTCGGGGTCTACCCCGCCAGCCGCGCCGCGCGTCTCACCCCCATCCAAGCGCTTCGCAGCGAATGAACCCCACCAGGAGTTACCCCATGAGACGTACCATCGCCAGCTCTGTCCTGCTTTGCACGATCGGACTCGCCGCAGCAGGATGCGGAGGGTCCGACTCCACGAGCGCAGCCGCCGACGACCAGCAGGCCGCGGGTCAGGGCGCCGCTCGCGGCGCAGGCCAGGGTGGGTCGGGCCTGGTCAACGCGGTTTCTGGCAGCACGGCCCAGGTACAGGGCCGGACTTCGCAGGTCGCGGTCTCGTGGACCGACAGCACGACGTTCACCCAGCAGGTCAGCGCCGAGGCGGCGGACGTGACAGTCGGATCGTGCGTCGTCGTCTCCGCCAGCGAGTCCACCGACGCCGCATCGACCGACACCATCGCGGCAGCCACCGTGCGGGTCACCGAGGCCGTCGACGGCTCGTGCACCGTGGCAGGCGGGACGGGCGGACGCGCCGGAGGTGGTCAGCAGGGCGCGCAGGGTGAGGATTCGGCAGATCGACCCACCGACCGACCGACCGACCGGCCGAACGGCGCTGCCGGCGGACGTGCCGGTGGTGGCCTCGCCTCGGGTGAGGTCACGGCGGTCTCCGACACGGGCTTCACGGTGGCGTCGCGGCAGCCGGGGTCGGATGGTGCGGCGACACCTGTCACGGTGACGACCTCGTCCGACACGAAGTACACCGCGACGGCGGCCGCCAAGGCCTCCGACGTCAAGGTCGGCATGTGCGTCACGAGCCTGGGCGAGACTGACGACACCGGCGCGCTCACCGCGACCAGCATCGCCGTTGCGGATGCCGTCGACGGCGAGTGCGCCGTCGCCGGCGGCGGTCGGCCGGGTCAGACGGCGGACCAGTCATGAGGGGCCGCGCGCTGACCGCGATCGCGGTGGCCGGTGCGGTCCTCCTCGCAGGAGGTGGGGTCGCCTACGCGCAGGTGCAGGGTGGCTCCGGCTCGTACCGCACGGCGACCGCCGCTGCCGGTGATGTGGACCGGACGATCGAGCTGTCGGGCACGATCTCGGCCTCGGCCCGGCGGGACCTGTCCTTCGGTGTCGCCGGCACGATCGCCGATGTCTCCGTCGCGGCTGGAGACACGGTCCGGTCCGGCGCCGATCTCGCGAGCCTCGATCCGACCGCCTTGGAAGCATCGGTCACCCGGGCGAAAGCCGCCCTGGCGAAGGCTCTGGCCCAGCTGGAGTCCGACCAGACGAGTCAGTCCGAGACCGTCTCGGCCAGCGTCGCGACGACGAGTCAGAGCTCCGGCTCCAGCGCGTCGAAGGACTCGGCTGCGGCCGCCCCGGCGAGCCCTGCGTCGCCGTCGCCAGCCCTGAAGCAGGCCCTGGCCCAGCTCGCGGTGCAGCAGCAGGCGGTGACCGAGGCGAAGACAGCGGCCACCTCGGCCATCTCTGCCGCGAAGGAGGCGCTGGTCGCCCAGGTTGCGGCGTGCGAGATCTCGACGACCGAGGACTCGACAGATCCTGATTCGTCGGAGGACTCGACGGATGCCGGCAGTGGGGACGGGACCGAGGCGGACGCCACCGCAGCACTCCCCACCGAGTGCACTGCGGCCCTCGACGCGGTCCAGGCGGCGCAAGACGTCGTGGCGGATCGGCAAGACGACCTCCAGGCGGCGCTGGAGAGCCTCTCCAAGACTCTGACCGATGCAATGGCTGCCGTGCAGGACTCCTCGAAGTCGGCTGGCTCCTCGAGCACCCCGTCGGCCGGTGCGTCTGCGAGTGCCGATGTCTCGGGTGCGGACACCTCGAGAGCGTCCAGCGACTCCTCGTCCGCAGGAGGTGGCGGATCCGGTGGTGCGGTCGTCACGGCGGCCACCCTGGCGCGGGACCAGGCCGCGATCGACACCTCGCGGGCCGCCCTGACGGAGGCCGAGCGGTCGCTCGAAGCGGCCACGATGACGGCGCCGTTCGCGGGCCGGGTCCTGTCGGTCTCGGTCGAGAAGGGTGACGCCACCGGAGCGAGTGACGTCGTGATCGTGATCGTGGGCAACGGTGACACGACCGCGACCACGACGGTCACGACCGACCAGATCCCGGACGTCGCCAAGGGGCAGGCCGCTCTGGTGACGCCCGCGGGTGCGACGGAGCCCGTGGAGGGCACCGTGACGTCGATCGGCCTGTTGCCGGACAGCAGCAGCGACACGACGACCTATCCGGTCACGATCGACCTGACCGGCACGGTGGCTGCCCCCGAAGGGTCGACTGCCGGCATCGCACTGGTCACCGGAACGGCGAAGGGTGTCGTGACGGTCCCGTCGTCGGCGGTGTCGACCGTGCGGGGCACGGCGGTGACGGTCCTGAGCGATGGTGAGCCGGTTCGTACGACCGTGACGGTCGGCGTCGTCGGATCTGCGCGGACCGAGATCACCTCCGGTCTGAAGGCGGGGCAGGAGATCGTGCTGGCGGATCTTGACGTCGCGTTGCCGTCGGGTGACGGGGCGACGACGCTGCCCGGCGCAGGCGGGGGTCGCGGAGGTCCGGGCGGTGCCGGTGGTGCCGGCGGGGGAGGCCGCGGCAGATGACTTGACCTGGAGCGCGCTCCAGGGGTCATGCTGGGTGCATGACAGTGACAGACGTCCCCGCTGGGGGGCTGACCATCAGCGGCGCCGCCGAGATGAGCGGATTGAGCGTCGACACCCTGCGCTACTACGAGAAGGAAGGTCTGTCGCTGCACCGGCCCGAGCGATCGGCGTCGGGCCAGCGGCGCTACACCGAGGCCGACGTCCGCTGGCTCGGCACTCTCGTGATGCTGCGCAGGACCGGGATGCCGATCCGTGACATCCGCCGGTTCGTCGACCTCTACCGGGTCGACGACAGTGAGCCGGAGCGGCTCGCGATCCTGCAGGCACATCGCGAGCACGTGCTCGAGCAGCTCGCCGAGGTGCAGACGCACCTCGCGGCGATCAACCGCAAGATCGACTACTACCAGGATCAGGTGAACCAATGAAGAGCACGACATGGGGCAGTCAGGGACTCGAGGCGTCGGTCCAGGGGCTGGGCGCGAGGGGGATGTCGGCGTTCTACGGTGAGCGCGATGACGTCGAGTCCGCCGCGACGCTGAACCGGGCCCTCGATCTGGGGATCACCCTGATCGACACCGCCGAGATCTACGGTCCGTGGACCAACGAGATTCTGATCGCCTCGGCGATCGGGCACCGGCGCGACGAGTTCGCGATCGCGACGAAGTTCGCCTCCGAGATCTCCGAGGCGGGTGAGCGGGGACCGGTCAACGGGAGCCCGGCCTACGCGCGGACTGCGCTCGAGCGTTCGCTGCGCCACCTCGGCATGGAGACCATCGACCTGTACTACCTGCACCGGATCGACCCCCATGTGCCGATCGAGGAGACGATCGGGGCGATGGCCGAGTTCGTCACGGAGGGCAAGGTTCGCTATCTGGGTGTCTCCGAGGCGGCACCCGACACGATCCGTCGTGCCCACGCAACGCACCCACTGACCGCGGTGCAGACCGAGTACTCGCTGTTCGAGCGGAGCCCCGAGGTCAACGGTGTGCTCGACACGACGCGTGAGCTCGGCATCGAGTTCGTCGCGTACTCCCCGCTGGGGCGCGGACTCCTGACCGGCGCGATCGCCTCGGCCGACGAGCTCGCGGCTGACGACTTCCGCAGGGCTAGCCCGCGATTCGCCGACGGCAACATGGCCCAGAACCTCGCCGTGGTCCAGCAGGTCAGGGCGCTCGCCGAGGCCAAGGGGGTCACGCCGGCCCAGCTTGCGCTGGCCTGGCTGGCGCACCAGGACGGGGTCGTGTCGATACCAGGAACGAAGCGGCGCAAGTACCTCGAGGAGAACGCCGCGGCCGTCGACGTGGACCTGTCCGGCGACGAGCTGGCGGCCCTGGCTGATGCGGCGCCGGTCGGAGTGAGCGCGGGTGAGCGCTATCCCGAGGCGGGCATGAAGCAGGTCCACATCTGATCAGCCCTTGGCGTGGCGCAGGACCCAGTCGACGAAGGGGCCTGCGTCGCGCCAGTCGGCGCGCACCCGGTCCAGCAGCTCCGGGGTGTGGATGATCGGCTCGAAGCCGTAGTCCTTGGACAGATTCATCGACTTGTGCCGCAGGAGCGCGATGCGCGGATGGTCGACGTCGTAGCCGCGGGGCGCGGTCTTGAGCCTGTCGCCGCCGAGCTCCCACCCGTGGGCCTGCATCGTGGCCAGGATCTCCTCGAGCTCGCCGCCGCGCCGCTTCTCGACGATCGCGTCGCGGATGCTGGCCAGGCGCGCAGGGGACGCGTCGTAGTAGCCGACCCCGACCCGCACACCGGGCGCCCCGACCTGCACGTAGTAGCCCGTCGACGGGCCCTTCGGCACGAATGCGCCCTGATGTGTCTTGTAGGGCGTCTTGTCCTTGGCGAACCGCACGTCGCGGTAGGGGCGGAAGATCTTCGGGTCCCCGAACTCGTCAGCGAGTGCCGTGGTCAACGCCTTCATGGGGGCGGCGACCGCGGCATCGTACGTCGGCTTGTGGGCCTCCCAGAACAGCTTCGTGTTGTCCATCTCGAGATCGTCGTAGAAGTCGAGGGCAGCCTCGGGGAAGCCAGTGAAGTCGGGCACATTGTCGAGGATACGGACCCCCGACCCGCCCTCCCCAAGATGTGGGCACTTCCCGGGTTTTGGGGGCGACCGTTTCCCCGAGACGTGCCCGCATCTGCGGTTGTGCACACATCTGGAGGCGCTGGTAGGTCGTCAACAGGCTGGGCCGGGCAGGCTGGTTCCGTACGCCCTGGCGGGTGACGGTCGACGTCATGTACGCGATCCCGCCCCATCTGCTCGACGGCCCGTTCAGGGTTGCGGACGCCGTGGGTTCCGGACTGCCGGAGGACGTGCTCCGCGGGGCGCGATTCACCCGCCTGCTCAGAGGCGTCTACGTCCGGGCTGGTCACCCGATGAACCTGCCCACCTGGCTCCGGGCTGCGCTTCTCGTCCTGCCCGCCGACGCCGTCGTGAGCCACGTGACGGCGATGCATCTCTACGGACTCGACGTCGGGCCAGCCTGGCCGCTCCACTTCTCGACGAATGGATCCACCCACACGCGGCACCAGCAGCTGCGACTTCATCGTCGCAAAGGACGGCTGACACCCCACGACATCCGCGGCCTGCCGGTCACGGGACCCGATCGGACGTTGGTCGACATTGCCACGAAGGTCGGGCTCGTCGAGCTGATCCAGGCGATCGAATGGATGCTGCACCAACGCCTCACGACGCTCGACGAGCTGGTCTCGTACGCGCACGCCCGGCACCTCGACGGCGTGCGACGCGTGCGCAGGTTGCTTCCCCTGGTGAGGGTGGGGGTGGAGTCGCCACTTGAGACCGTTGTGCGTCTCATGATCGTGTTCGCGCGGCTGCCCGAGCCGGAGTGCAACGTGCAGATCCGGTCTACCGATGGTCGGTTCCTGGCGCGCGGCGATCTGGTCTACCTGCGCTGGAAGGTCTTGGTCGAGTACGACGGCTGGCAGCACGAGCGCGATGGGGGTCAGCGGCAGCACGACCGCGAGCGGCGCGAACGACTCGAGGCAGAGGGCTGGCGCGTCATCGTGGTGACCGCCGAGGACCTGAAGGACAAGGCCGAGGTCGTCCGGCGGATCCATGCTGCGCTGGCGCAGCGCGGCTATGCGGGCTCGGCGCCGGTGCTCAGCATCATGTGGACCCGCTGGTTCGCTTGACCCACCGCACGATGTGGGCACATCCCAGATGTGGGCACTTCCCGGGTATTCCGCGCGGCGGAATCCCCGGCTTGTGCCCACATCTTGCGGAGGGCGGTCAGGGGACGAGCAGGACCTTGCCGGTGGCGCGGCGCTCGTCGAGCGTCAGCAGCGCTTGGGCGGTCTCCTCGAGCGGGAACGTCGGGCCGACGACAGGCTGCAGTGCTCCGCTCTCCAGGTGCGGGACGAGCGCGGCCCACTCCTTGGCGATGTGACCGGGACGCTTGAACACGTAGGCCCCCCATCCGACGCCGACGACCGAGACGTTGTTGAGCAGCAGCCGGTTGACCTTGACCGTCGGGATCTCGCCGGCCGTGAAGCCGATGACCAGCAGGCGTCCGTCGTCGTCCAGACAGCGCAGCGAGTCGGTGAACCGGTCGCCGCCCACGGGGTCGACGACGATGTCGACGCTGCCGGTCTCCTTGACGGCGTCCTTGAAGCCCTCGGCCAGCACGAACTCATCCGCTCCGGCCGCGAGCGCGATGGCGCCCTTCTCGGCGGTCGAGGTCACGGCGACGACCCGGCCGGCACCGAACGCCTTGGCGACCTGGATCGCGGCGGTGCCGATGCCTCCGGCCGCACCGTGCACGAGCACGGACTCGCCAGCCTGCATGTTCCCACGCTCGATCAGGGCGAAGTACGCAGTGCCGTAGTTGAAGATGATCGAAGCGCCCTGCTCGTACGAGATGGCGTCGGGCAGCGGGAATGTCATGTCCGCCGGTGCCAGCGCCTCCTCGGCGAAGCCGCCGAGCATGCACAGTGCGGCAACCCGGTCACCCGGCGCGAACCCGGATCCGTCCGGCGCGCTGATGACCTCGCCGGCGATCTCGGCACCCGGCGTGAACGGGAGATCTGGCTTGAGCTGGTAGAGCCCACGGCTCTGCAGCACCTCGGGAAACGCGACGCCGGCGGCGCGCACGCGGATCAAGACCTGGTCGGGACCGGCCTCGGGAGACGGGAGGTCGACGACCTCGACTGCGGAGGGACCTTCGAGCGTGGTGATCTGGACTGCCTTCATGTCCGCGACCCTAGCGCACCAACTAAGCGGATGCTTAGTTGCGAGGTTCTGCGCCGATGCCCGCGGCGTGGCTCACGACCCGCAGGGGACAATGCAGGGATGCGCCTCATCGACCTCCTGCCGTCCGGCACGACGACCGACGAGGATGTCGTCTACGACGCGATCACTCAGTGGGTCGACGACCGCGGACTGACCCTCTATCCCGCGCAGGACGAGGCGATTCTGGAGTGCGTCGCCGGGTCCAACGTGATCCTCGCGACGCCGACCGGGTCAGGCAAGAGCCTCGTCGCAACCGGGGCGATGGCCGCCGCGCTCGCACGGGGGGAGTGCAGCGTCTACACCGCGCCGATCAAGGCGTTGGTGAGTGAAAAGTTCTTCGACCTGTGCGAGATATTCGGTGCAGACAACGTCGGCATGGTGACGGGTGACGCCGCGGTCAACGCCGACGCCCCGATCATCGCCGCCACCGCCGAGATCCTCGCCAACATGGCCCTGCGCGAAGGTGCCAGTGCCGACATCGGGCTCGTCGTGATGGATGAGTTCCACTTCTATGCCGACCCTGATCGCGGCTGGGCCTGGCAGGTCCCGCTGATCGAGCTGCCGCGCGCACAGTTCCTGCTGATGTCGGCGACGCTCGGCGACACGACGAAGCTCGAGGCCGATCTGGCCAGGCGTACGGGCCGCGAGACCACGGTCGTCGCCTCGAGCGAGCGGCCCGTGCCGCTGGTCAGCGAGTACGTCACCTCGCCCGTGCAGGAGACCCTCGAGCAGCTGATTGAGACGGGTCAGACGCCGGTGTACGTCGTGCACTTCACCCAGCTCTCGGCCCTCGAGCGCGCGCAGGCGCTGACGAGCATCAAGGTCGCGACCCGCGAGGAACGCGACCTGATCGCCGAAGCGCTGGGCGACTTCCGGTTCTCGTCGGCATTCGGCAAGACACTCTCTCGGCTCATCCGGATGGGCGTCGGCGTCCACCACGCGGGCATGCTGCCCCGCTATCGCCGGCTCGTCGAGACGCTGACCCAGCGGGGCCTGCTCAAGGTCGTGTGCGGCACGGACACCCTCGGCGTGGGCATCAACGTCCCGATCCGGACCGTCCTGTTCAGTGGGCTCTCGAAGTACGACGGCACCCGGCAGCGGCAGCTCCAGGTGCGCGAGTTTCAGCAGATCGCCGGCCGGGCCGGTCGCGCCGGCTACGACACGATCGGTCACGTCGTCGTCGAGGCGCCCGAGCACGACATCGAGAACGCCCGACTGGTGCGCAAGGCCGGTGACGACCCGAAAAAGCTGCGCAGGGTCAACCGCAAGAAGGCCCCTGAAGGATTCGTCTCGTGGGGTCAGGGCACCTTCGAGAAGCTGTCGACCGGCACACCTGAGTCGCTCGTGTCCCGCATGAAGGTCAGCCACGCGATGGTGCTCGACGTCATCTCCCGACCCGGTGACGCGCGGGCTTCGCTCGAACGGCTCCTGCGCGAGAGTGGCGAGACCGAGGAGTCGCAGGATCGGATGCTCGCCGAGGTCGACGAGATCATTGCGGCGTTGCTGGCCGGGGAGGTCGTCGAGAGCATCGACCCACCCGACGCGGAGGGCCGTACGCTCCAGCTGACGATCGACCTGCAGGCCAACTTCGCCCTCAACCAGCCGCTGTCACCGTTCGCGGTCGCCGCGTTCGAGCTGTTCGACCGGGAGTCGCCGACGTACGCGCTCGACATCGTCTCGGTCGTCGAGTCGACGCTGGATGATCCGCGTCCGATCGTCAATGCTCAGCGGCATCGCGCGCGGGGCGAGGCGATCAACGAGATGAAGATGGACGGCATCGAGTACGACGAGCGGATGGAGCTGCTCGAGGAGATCACGCACCCCAAGCCACTGGAGGAGATGCTGACCGCGGCGTACGAGACGTATCGCGGTGGTCATCCGTGGGTTGCTGACCACGAGCTCCGGCCCAAGTCGGTCGTCCGCGAGATGTGGGAGCGGGCGATGACGTTCTCCGAGCTGATCGGCGACTATCAGCTCGCGCGATCCGAAGGGATGGTCCTGCGCTACCTCTCGGACGTCTACAAGACCCTGGGGCGGACGGTCCCCGAGCGAGTCCGCAATGATGAGCTGGAGGACCTGACCGAGTGGCTCGGCGAGCTCGTACGGCAGACCGACTCGAGCCTCCTGGACGAGTGGGAAGAGCTCATCAATCCCACGACTGACCCGGCCGAGGTCCGCGCCAAGGCCGACGGCAACGCTCCCCCGAGGCCCGTCACGGGCAACGCGCGGGCGTTCCGCGTCCTGGTCCGCAATGCGATGTTCCGCCGGGTCGAGCTCGCGGCCTTCGGCCGGTGGACCGCGCTGGCCGAGCTCGACGGCGAGGACGGCTGGGACGCCGCCGCGTGGATGGAGGCGATGGCGGCCTATCGCGAGGAGTACGACTCGATCGGCACCGGCCCGGGCTCGCGTGGCCCGGACCTGTTCATGGTCGAGGAGGGCGCGACAACCTGGACCGTCCGGCAGACCTTCGACGACCCCGAGGGTGACCGGGACTGGGGCATCACGGCCCAGGTCGACCTGGCCGAGAGCGACGAGATCGGCGAAGCCGCCGTCACGGTCCTCGAAGTCGGCCCGCGCTGATCACATCCCACTCAGCGGGAAGTGAGCTGCAGCGGGGCCTTGTCACCGGGCACGTTGGTGATGTTGCGCAGGTAGTTGGGGGCAGGCTTGGTCGCCGACACCTCGTAGCGCTGCAGCACCTCGCGCAGCACGACGGTGCCTTCCATCAGCGAGAACGCCGCACCGATGCACCGGCGCACGCCGCCGCCGAACGGCAGCCACATGTTGGGTGAGATCTTCTCGTCGATGAAGCGCTCCGGGATGTACTCGTGCGCGTCGGCCCAGTTCTCGTCGCGGCTGTGGGCCAGCATGATCGACGGCGCGACGGTGACGCCCCGGGGCAGCAGCCGGCCACCGACGACCTGGTCGCTCTTGAGAGTCCGGGCCACGAAGTCGATGATCGGGTGCACCCGCATGGCTTCCTTGAGGCAGGCCTCGAGGTACGCGTCGTCGCCGGTGTCCGCGGCGACCAGCGCCTTGGCCAGGACGTCCGGATGGCGACCGAGCTCGTGCAGCGTCCAGGACAGCGCAGACGCGGTGGTCTCGTGCCCCGCGAGCAGCAGCGTGATGAGCTGGTCGCGCAGCTCCTCGTCGGTCAGCGGCTGCTCGCCCGTCCCGTCCTCGGACGGCTCGGCGCCGACGCGCAGCAGACGTGACAGGACGTCGTCGCGACCCTCGAGGTCGTGTGCCTGGCGCCGTTCGGCGATCTCGGCGTAGAGCAGCTTGTCGACCTCGACCTGATTCTTGAAGTACGTGCTCCACGGCGGGAACTTGGTCAGCATCGGATACGACCAGGCCAGCAGCGTCTTGGCGCCGATGTTGACCATCGTGTTGACCTTGGGCCGCAGCACTGCGAGGCGTTCCTCATCGGTGACGCCGAACACGACCTGCAGGATGATGTCGAGCGTGACGGCATTCATCCGATCGAGCGTGACCAGCGTGTCTCCGTCGCGCCAGGAGTCGATCTCGACCTTGGCGATGGCCTCGACCAGCGGGCGGTAGCCCCGCATCGACGGGCCGGTGAAGGCGGGCATCAACAGCTTGCGAGCCCGCGCGTGCTCGGCGTCGTCGGTGAGCAGGACCGAGTGCTTGCCCATGACCGGCTTGAGGATCGCATTCGCCTCGCCCGCATGGAACTGTGACGGGTCGGAGGCGAAGATCTCCTTGACGTCGACGGGGTCGCTGAAGATCACGAGCGTCTCCGGACCGGGCAGGAGCCGCATCGAGAACGTGTCGCCGTACTTCGCATGCAGCTTGGGCATGTCGGAGTAACGGTTGCGCAGGAACTTCCAGGTCGTGAGCCACGGTGGCGTGGTCGGACCGTCGGGGATGTCGTACGCGGGGGAGTCGCTCATGGTCAGGCCGCCCGTTCCCACGCGAAGTCGGGCGCGTTGATCTTGCGGGTCTCCCACCAGTACTGGAAGGTGAACTTGGGCCAGATCGTGCGGTTCTTGCCCTGGCTGTCGAGGTACCACGACGTGCACCCACCCTGCGTCCAGATGCCCTTCTCGACGAGCTTTTGGATCTCGACGTTGAAGGCGGTCTGGGCCTCCTTGGTGGGCTCGGCGGCGACCGCGCCGCGGCGATCCATCTCGTCGAGCATCAAGATGATGAACTTGGTCTGCTGCTCGATCATGAAGACCACCGAGTTGTGGCCGAGAGCTGTGTTGGGGCCGAGCATGAAGTACAGGTTCGGGAAGCCGTTGATCGTCATGCCCATGTACGTCTCGACGCCGTTGTCGCGGAACTGCGTCGCGAGGTCGACGCCGTCCTTGCCCTTGATGTCGAGGTAGTCGAAGGCATCGATGACGTGGAAGCCCGTGCCGTAGATGATCACGTCGGCCTCGTGCTTGACGCCGTTGCTGTCGATCACACCGTCGCTCAGGATCTCCCGGACGCCGTCGGTGTTGAGCTCGACGTTGTCCCGCATGAACGTCGGGTAGTACGTGTTGGACTGCAGGACGCGCTTGCAGCCCAGCCGGTAGTCCGGCGTCAGCTTGGCCCGCAGCTCGGGGTCCGGGATCGAGGTGGCGAGGTAGCGCTTGACGATCTTCTCGGCGAACGGCAGCACGTTGAGGTGGCCGTTGAACGCGATCGCGCGAGCCTCGAGCGTCCAGTAGAGGGCGTTGCGGTACGCCCGCTGCGCTCCCGGGATCGTCCCGAAGGCCTTCTTGCGCCACTCGGGCGTCGGCTTGTCCTTCTTGGGCAGCACCCAGGCCGGTGTGCGCTGGAAGACCGTGAGCTGGTCGACCTCCTGCGCGATGATCGGGACGAACTGGATCGCGCTGGCGCCCGTGCCGATCACGACGACCTTCTTGCCCTTGAGGTCGACAGAGTGGTCCCACTCGGCGGAGTGGAACCTGGGTCCCTCGAAGGAGTCCGCGCCGGCAATCTCCGGGACATTGGGGATGTGGAGCCCGCCGACGCCCGCGACGATCACCCGCGCCTGGTAGTCCTCACCGTTCGTGCGGATGGTCCACAGCTTCTGGTCCTCGTCCCACGTCGCGCCCGTGACCTCGACGCCGAAGCTGATGTAGGGGCGGATGCCCTGCTCGTCGGCAACCTTGCGCATGTACGACCAGATCTCCTCCTGGCCGGAGAAGCTCTTGCTCCAGTCGGTGTTGAGCTCGTACGAGAACGAGTACATGTGGCTGGGGACGTCGCACTCGCAGCCGGGGTAGGTGTTGTCGCGCCACGTGCCGCCGACGTCGTGGGCCTTCTCGAGGACGACGAAGTCCTCACGCCCGGCCTTGCGGAGCTTCATGGCGGCGCCCATGCCGGAGAAGCCGGTGCCGATGATGACGATGTCCTTTTTGATCACCTTTCAGATACTATCGGTATCTGAGCATGATGCAAGACTGTTTCGGACCAAGTGGTCCGACGGGCGAGGGAGTGGCGAGTGACGGTGGACGGCGTGCGGATCAGCAGGGCGGAGCGTCAGGCGCAGACGCGCGAGAGCCTGATTGCTGTCGCCCGGGAGATGTTCTTGTCGGATGGCTACGCAGCGACCTCGCTGGACAAGGTCGCGGTGCGCGCCGGCTTCTCCAAGGGCGCGGTCTACTCCAACTTCGCCGGCAAGGAACAGCTCTGCATGGCGGTGCTCGACAGCATTCACGAGGAGCAGATCGAAGGCGTCGTCATGGCGTTCACCGCCGACACCGATCTCGACGGGCGGATCGAGGCCTTCGCGGCCTGGGCCAGAGAAGGCCTGGGCCAGCCGCGCTGGACGGCCCTCGAGGTGGAATTCGGCGCGATCGCGCGGCAGAGCCCCTACGTCGCGACCGAGCTGGTCAAGCGGCACCGCGAGATCCGCGCGGCGATCGCCGACCTCGTCCGCCAGGTGACGGCGGAGGCCGGTCTGGGTGACTCGGTCGACGCTGACCACGCCGCGACGGCACTGCTGAGCCTGGGCATCGGTCTGGGGACGCTACGGTCGCTGGACAGCACGATCGACGTCGGAGTGTTCGCCGACACGATGCGCGCGCTCCTCAAGAGCTCGACCGGCTGACCAGAGGCCGGCGGCCGAGCGGTGGCGTGACTCAGTAGCCGCCGTTGGCCTTGAAGCGGTCGTACGAGGCCTGGATCTCGGCCTCGGCCTCGATGCGACCGGTCCAAGTGGATCCCTCGACCGACTTGCCGGGCTCGAGGTCCTTGTAGACCGTGAAGAAGTGCTCGATCTCGAGCCGGTCGAACTCGGGCACGTGGTGGATGTCGCGCAGGTGCTCCTGGCGAGGATCCTTGGCGGGGACACACAGGACCTTGTCGTCGCCGCCGGCCTCGTCGGTCATGCGGAACATGCCGATCGTGCGGCACGAGATGACGCAACCCGGGAACGTCGGCTCGGACAGCAGGACGAGCGCGTCAAGCGGATCGCTGTCCATGCCGAGGCTGTCGTCGATGAAGCCGTAGTCGGCCGGGTACTGCGTGGCGGTGAACAGCGTGCGGTCGAGGCGAATGCGATGCGACGCGTGGTCGACCTCGTACTTGTTGCGGCTGCCCTTGGGGATCTCCACGGTGACGTCGAAAATCACTGGTGCCTCCGGCGGTTGAATTTTGGCTGCGCGTGCCATGCGGCACCGCGCGATGTGTTCTCTATAGTCTGGCCCATGTGGCCGCTCCGAATGAAACCAGGGTCTCGCGGCCCCGCGGTGGCATCCTCATCCCGGCCGTCGTGCTGGCTCTTGTCGTGGCGCTCGGCATCGTGCTGTGGCAGCGCGGCTCCCTCAACGCCCTGATCTGCGACGGCGACTGCGGGCCGTCCAACGTCATCCCTCCCGCAATGCTCACGACGGACTCGACCCCTGACCCTGAGGTGGTGGTGCAGGCCAGCGCCGGTGATCTCGATCCGGCCAAGGTCGCGGCAGCGATCAAGTCCGGGCTGGGCGCACCCGTGCTCGGATCCCGGGTGGGCTATTCCGCGATCTCTCCGGCAGACGGACGCGAGATCGCGTCATCGGGCACGACGGCCTACATCCCGGCCTCGACGACCAAGGTGCTCACGAGCTTCGCCGCGCTGTCCCTGATCGACCCGCAGACGACTTTCGCGACCCGTGTCATGCAGCAGGGCGACCGCATCGTGCTGGTCGGCGGTGGCGATCCCTATCTGGTGACGAAGATCAGCAAGAAGCCCGATCGGGCGGTCAAGGCCGACCTGACGACGCTGGCCCGACAGGTGGCCGCAGCGTTGAAGGAGTCGGGTTCGACGACCGTCCGGCTGGGGTTCGACGAGTCGTTGTTCACCGGACCGGCAGCGAGCCCCACGTGGGAGCCGTCCTACGTCAGCGAGAACATCGCGACCCCCGTGAGCGCACTCTGGGTCGACCAGGGGGTCGAGGGCGGGGTGCGCGCGAAGGAGCCGGCCGCGGCCGCGGCCAGGAAGTTCGCTGGGCTGCTGTCCGACCGAGGGATCACGGTGTCGGGTGATCCGGTGGCCGCCGAGGCTCCCGCCGGTGCCGCCACGATCGGCGTGGCAGACAGCGCGACCGTGGCAAGGATCGTCGAGCGGCTGGTGCGCACCAGCGACAACGAGGCCGCCGAGGTCATGCTGCGCCAGCTGGCCCTGGCGGCCGACCAGCCCGCGACGTTCGACGGTGGCACGGCCGCGGTGACGAACGTCCTGGAGGCTGCCGACGTCGACACAGCAGGTCTCGTGCTCCGCGACGGCAGCGGCCTGTCCCGGTCCAATCGCATCGCGCCGCGAACCCTGGCCGAGACGATCAACGTCGCGGCGACGACAACCCGCACATCAGGACTGCTCCCGGACCTGCCGGTCAGCGGCTTCACCGGCACCCTGGTCGACCGATTCGCGCGGCTCACGACGTCGTTGGGCACGGTCCGGGCCAAGACCGGGACCCTGTCCGGCGTGCACTCGTTGGCCGGTTTCGCTCTCGACTCCGGCGGGCGTCCGGTCGTGTTCGCGCTGATGGCCGATCGCACCGACCGGGCCGAGCCGTTGGCGGCCCAGGCCGCGCTGGACCGCGTCGCGGCGTCGATCGCGGCATGTGACTGCGGGGCCTGAGTCAGCCTCGCGGCTACCGCTCAGGCCGTAGGTTGGTCGCATGATCGATTGGAAGTTCGCTCTCTCGACGGCGACGAAGCTGTCGAAGCCAGGCCCCGTCGTGTCGGAGGCCGAGGTCGCCGAGGCGGTGGCGGAGCTCCGGGAGGGAGCTGCCCGGTCCGAGGCGCCGGTCCGCGAGTTCAGCGATCTGCACGCCACGTCCGCCACGGCACCGGTTCTCGTGATCGATCGGCCGCGTTGGATCGAGGCCAACCTCGACACGTTCCGGCTCGTCATGGACCCCGTGGCAGCCAAGCTCGCCGAGTCCAACAAGATGCCGACCGGGATGGCCCGGACGGTCGGCGAGAAGATCAGCGGTGCCGAGCTCGGCGCCCTGATGTCATTCATGTCCTCCAAGGTGCTGGGACAGTTCGACCCGTTCTGGAGCGGCCCCGATGGGGAAGCCGGCAGGTTGCTGCTGGTCGCGCCCAACATCGTGCAGGCCGAGCGCCAGCTCGACGTCGATCCCCACGACTTCCGTCTCTGGGTGTGCCTGCACGAGGAGACGCACCGGGTGCAGTTCACGGCTGTTGACTGGATGCGGGGCCACCTGCGGTCGTTGCTCGACGAGTTCGTGGACGCGACCGACCTCGACGCCTCCGCGTTGTCGTCGCTGGTCACCGAGGGGCTGGGCGAAGCGATCCGGATCGTCCGGGGTGACTCCGAGGCCTCATTGGCCGAGCTGTTCCAAAATGACAAGCAGCGCGAGATCGTCGACAGGATGACCGGCATCATGTCGCTGCTGGAGGGCCATGCCGATGTCGTGATGGATGGGGTCGGGCCCGAGGTCATCCCGACCGTGGCGGACATCCGCCGCAAATTCACCCAGCGGCGCAAGAGCGCCGGAGGCCTCGACCTCGTCCTGCGGCGGCTGCTTGGTCTCGACGCCAAGATGCGGCAGTACCGCGACGGTGCCGTGTTCGTGCGCGAGGTCAACGAAGTCGTGGGCCTCTCGGGATTCAACGCGGTCTGGGCCGAGCCCGCCAACCTGCCGACCGCCACGGAGATCCTCGATCCTGCGTCGTGGGTCTCCCGCGTGCACGGCTAGATCGTATGGGCGGCGCTCTGGACCGCGCGGTCGCGACGGGTCGCAACCTGGTGCGTGCCGCGCTGCTCGACCTCGGACCCGGCAGCCGGCTCGTCGTCGGGGTCTCGGGCGGGGCCGACTCGCTGGCGCTGGCGGCCGTGACGGCGTTCGTGGCCGATCGGGCGTCGTACGAGCTGATCGCCGTGATCGTCGACCACCAGCTCCAGTCCGGATCGGGCCAGGTGGCTGCCACAGCCGCTGGCCAGCTCCGCGACCTCGGTGTCGAGACCGAGGTCGTGCGTGTCGACGTCGGTCGGCACGGCGGTCCTGAGGCCGCGGCCCGGCGAGCTCGGCACGAGGCGCTGCAGCGTTCGGCGCCCGATGCGGTTCTGCTCGGGCACACGCTTGACGACCAGGCAGAGACCGTGCTGCTCGGACTGGGCAGGGGATCGGGACCGCGCTCGATCGCCGGGATGCCGCCGAGCGACGGGATGACCCGCCGGCCGTTCCTGGCGCTGCGCCGCGCCGATACCGAACGCATCTGCCGTGCGCATGGCCTGCAGTGGTGGACCGATCCGCACAACTCCGATCCGGCCTACCGCCGGTCCCGCATCCGCGCCGAGGTCATGCCGGTCCTCGAGGATGTCCTGGGCGGCGGGGTCGCCGAGGCCCTCGCACGTACGGCCGAGCAGGTGCGGGCCGACGGTGCGTACCTCGACGCGCTCGCAGCGGACGTCAGCTGCCCGCTCGAGGTCTCGACGCTCCTGGCCCTCGCGCCGGCGATCCGTTCGAGGGCCCTGCGCCGCACCGCGCTCGAAGCAGGCGTCGACGGCTCCGCGTTGACCTCGACGCATCTCGGCGAGCTCGACCGACTCGTCACCGACTGGCGCGGGCAGCAGCGGATTGAGCTGCCCGGCGGGCTCGCGTGCGTACGGGTGGGGGATGTCCTGTCGTACGTCAGGACCCCTGTGGGAGGCTGAACCCGTGGACCAGACACATGTCGCAGACGACCTCGAGCTCGACCAGACCCTGTTCACGGAAGAGCAGATCGTCTCCCGACTCAAGGAGATGGCCGTTCAGATCGAGATCGACTACGCGGGCAAGGACATCCTGCTCGTCGGAGTCCTCAAGGGCGCGGTGATGGTCATGGCCGATCTTGCCCGCAGCCTGGACCGGCATGTCGAGATGGACTGGATGGCGGTGTCGTCCTACGGGTCGGGCACCAAGTCGTCCGGGGTGGTGCGGATCCTCAAGGATCTCGACACCGATCTGGAGGGTCGGCACGTCCTGATCGTCGAGGACATCATCGACACCGGACTCACGCTGTCCTGGCTCATCACCAACCTGCGGTCGCGCGGCCCGGCGTCCGTCGAGATCGCGACGCTGCTGCGCAAGCCCGACGCGCAGCAGATGGACGTCGAGGTCAAGTACGTCGGTTTCGACATCCCCAACGCATTCGTCGTGGGCTACGGACTGGACTTCAACGAGAAGTACCGCAACCTGCGCTGCATCGGCACCCTCGCGCCACACGTCTACTCCTGACACGGCTGTCCCTGCACTGATTTTGGGGAACCATCGAGCCCGGACAACTCGTTCCACAGGTGGACGGTGCTGCGTGTACCGTCTCCTTACCGACAAGCGCACAGGAGGAGTGGACCCGCTCCACGCCCGTACATGAATTTCAAACGCCTCATCAAGGGCCCCTGGCTCTGGATCTTCGTCATCACCCTTGTCGTGATCGCGATCGTGACCGCTTCCTCGAGCGCCGACGGCTACAAGACCGTCAAGACCGCCACCATGGTCAGCTACCTGGAGGACGGCAAGGTCAAGGATGTCACCTTCATCGACGGTGACCAGCAGATCCAGGCGACGCTCACCGACGGCAAGAAGGTCAAGAGCAAGTACCTCGGCGAGCAGGGTGCGCGACTCGTTGAGCAGGCTGAGACGGCGGTGGCGGACAAGAAGCTCAAGACCTTCGACGTCGAGGTTCCCAAGTCCAACCCGTTCCTGAGCCTGCTGATCGGCATCCTCCCGGTCATCCTGATCTTCGTCCTGATCATCTACATGATGAACAACGCGGCGGGCGGCGGCGGCCGGGTCATGCAGTTCGCCAAGTCCAAGGCCAAGCTCATGACCAAGGACACGCCCAAGACCACGTTCTCCGACGTCGCAGGCTGCGACGAGGCGATCGAGGAGCTGAGCGAGATCAAGGAGTTCCTCCAGGAACCCGCGAAGTTCCAGGCGGTCGGGGCCAAGATCCCCAAGGGCGTCCTGCTCTACGGCCCTCCCGGCACCGGCAAGACGCTGCTCGCGCGCGCGGTCGCGGGTGAGGCGGGCGTCCCGTTCTACTCGATCTCCGGCTCGGACTTCGTCGAGATGTTCGTCGGCGTCGGCGCCAGCCGGGTCCGCGACCTGTTCGAGCAGGCCAAGGAGAACGCCCCGGCGATCGTCTTCATCGACGAGATCGACGCTGTCGGCCGGCACCGTGGCACCGGCATGGGTGGCGGCCACGACGAGCGTGAGCAGACCCTCAACCAGCTGCTCGTCGAGATGGACGGCTTCGACGTCCGTGGCGGGGTCATCCTGATCGCGGCGACCAACCGTCCCGACGTCCTGGATCCTGCGCTGCTGCGCCCGGGTCGTTTCGACCGGCAGATCGGCGTCGAGGCGCCCGACCTGGCCGGACGCACCCAGATCCTCAAGGTCCACTCGCGCGGCAAGCCCATCGCACCGGGCGTCGACCTGGAGGCCGTCGGCAGGCGTACGCCCGGATTCTCCGGCGCGGACCTGGCCAACGTGCTCAACGAGGCCGCTCTGCTGACCGCCCGCAACGGCGCCAAGACGATCGACAACGCCGCGCTGGACGAGGCGATCGACCGGGTCATTTCCGGCCCGCAGAAGCGCAGCCGGCTGATGAACGAGAACGAACGGCGCATCACGGCCTACCACGAGGGCGGCCATGCCCTCGTTGCCGCGGCGCTCCCGCAGAGCGATCCCGTGCACAAGATCACGATCCTGCCGCGGGGCCGGGCGCTGGGCTACACCATGGTGCTGCCCGACGAGGACAAGTACTCCCAGACGCGCGCCGAGCTGCTCGACAAGCTCGCCTACATGATGGGTGGCCGCGCGGCCGAGGAGCTGGTCTTCCACGACCCGACCACGGGTGCCGGCAACGACATCGAGAAGGCCACCGGCCTGGCCCGCGCGATGGTGACGCAGTACGGCATGACCGAGCGGCTCGGCGCGGTGCGTCTCGGCGAGAACGAGGGTCAACCGTTCCTCGGCCGCGACATCGGGCACGCCCGCAACTACTCCGAGGCCGTTGCGGCCGTGGTCGACGAGGAGATCAACAAGCTGATCTCGTTCGCCCACCAGGAGGCGTTCGACATCCTCAACGAGAACCGGCACGTGCTGGATGCCCTGGTCACTGAGCTGTTGGAGAAGGAGACGCTCGACAAGGCGCAGGTCGCCGAGATCTTCAAGCCGTTGCAGCGCCGCGCGATCCGCCCGGCCTGGACCGGTTCTGACACCCGCGTGCCGGACACCCGTCCGCCCGTCGACACGATCGCCGGTCGGTCCTACAGCGGACAGAACGGCACGCCCATCGTGGTCGGACCCGACGCAGGTGTCGACGCTCCGCCGCCGGCCGGGCCTGACGTCCACGGTGACCCGGGGCTTTCGTGACGGTTGACCGGCCGCGCGCCGAGGCGGCGATCCGGGAGCTGTTGATCGCGGTCGGGGAGGATCCCGACCGCGAGGGCCTGCGGGACACCCCGGCGCGCGTCGCCAAGTCGTACGAGGAGCTGCTCGCCGGGCTCGACCAGAGTCCGGAGGACGTCCTGACCGCGGTCTTCGAGGTTGGTCACGACGAGCTCGTGCTGGTCAAGGACATCGAGATGTGGTCGATGTGCGAGCACCACCTGGTGCCGTTCTTCGGTGTCGCCCACGTGGGCTACATCCCGACCGACGGCGGCCGGGTGACGGGCCTGTCCAAGCTCGCGCGGGTCGTCGACGTGTACGCCCGTCGCCCGCAGGTGCAGGAGCGGCTCACGACGCAGATCGCGGACGCGCTCATCACCCACCTCAATCCCCGCGGCGTCATCGTCGTGATCGAGGCCGAGCACCTGTGCATGACGATGCGGGGTGTCCGCAAGGGCGGCGCGAGGACCGTCACGAGTGCCGTGCGCGGTCAGCTGCGCGATCCGGCGACCCGCGCGGAGGCCATGGGCCTCATCACGGCACGCTAGTGGTGTGATGCTTGGACTGCCTGACGACCGCTGCCTCGTGATGGGGGTCGTCAACGTGACGCCTGACTCGTTCTCGGACGGGGGCAGGTGGCTCGACGCGGACACCGCGATCCGGCACGGCATCGATCTGGTCTCCGAGGGCGCCGACCTGGTTGATGTCGGGGGCGAGTCGACAAGACCCGGGGCGATCAGGATCGATGGCGATGAGGAGCTGCGCCGGGTCATCCCGGTCATCCGCGGCCTGGTCGCGGAGGGCATCGCGGTGTCGGTCGACACGATGCGGGCATCGACTGCGCGCGAGTCGCTGGAGGCCGGCGCGTCGATCGTCAACGATGTCTCCGGAGGGCGGGCCGATCCCGACATGATGGCGCTGGCGGCGCAGACCGGATCACCGATCGTGTTGATGCACTGGCGCGAGCACTCCGCCGTGATGCAACAGCACACGCACTACGACGACCTCGTCGAGGACATCACCCGGGAACTCGTGGTGCAGGTCAACGCGGCGGTGCACGCCGGCGTCGACCCCGAGCGGATCATCCTCGATCCCGGCCTGGGCT
Organism: Aeromicrobium sp. A1-2; assembly: GCF_003443875.1. Taxonomy (NCBI): domain Bacteria; kingdom Bacillati; phylum Actinomycetota; class Actinomycetes; order Propionibacteriales; family Nocardioidaceae; genus Aeromicrobium; species Aeromicrobium sp. A1-2. The sequence continues at coordinate 133,805 of NZ_CP027482.1, forward strand.
TCTCCAAGACGGGTGACCAGAACTGGACGGTCCTGGCACGCCTGGATGCCTTCGTGGCGCTGCGCCACCCGCTGCTCGTGGCCGCGTCCCGCAAACGATTCCTGGGTGAGTTGCTGTCCGATGGTGACGAGCTGCGGCCCACCGACCGCCGTGACGATGGAACCGCCGCGATCACCACGCTGGCCGCCCGGGCGGGGGCCTGGTGCGTGCGCGTTCACGACCCTGCAGCCTCGGCCGATGCCGTACGCGTGGTCGCTCGACTCGGTCGCGAGGCGCGATGAACGCGACCGTGCTCGCCGTCCATGGGGCGTTCTACGACGCCGTGGAGACCGGCGACGTCGACCTGATGGCCTCGCTCTGGGTCGACGACGCAGAAACGTCATGCGTCCACCCCGGCGCGCTTCCCCTCCGCGGGACGGCGCAGGTCCTGCGCTCGTGGACCGTGCTGATGGCCAATGTCGGCTACATCCAGTTCTTCCTGACCGACATCCAGGTCGTGACCTTCCCGCGTGGCGCGGACGAGCCCACGACCGCGTTGGTCAGCTGCACCGAGAACATCCTCTCCGGCGAGGGGTTGGTCTCTCCCGAGGCATTCTCGGGGGGCAAGGCGGTGTGCACCAGCATCTTGGTCAGCCGGCCGGGCGGGTGGAAGTTCTGGTCCCGCCACGCCTCGCCGATCGCCGAGCTCATCGTCCCTGACACGAAGGACTGATCCATGATTCCCGACGGACTCGACCGCATCGACCTGCGCGGGATCTCCGCCCATGGGCATCACGGGGTGTTTCCGGAGGAGCGCCGCGACGGGCAGAAGTTCATCCTCGACGTGAGCCTCGGGCTGGACCTTGGACCCGCCGCGCGTGAGCACGACCTGACCAAGACGGTGCACTACGGAGTCCTGGCACAGCAGGTGCATGACGCCATCGTGGGGGAGCCGGTCGACCTGATTGAGACGTTGGCGCTTCGTGTGGTGGACTTGTGCCTGGCCGAAGAGTCGGTCCGATGGGCTAGCGTGACGGTGCACAAGCCGGAGGCGCCCATCAAGGTGGCGTTCGACGATGTCGCCGTGACGATAGAGCGGAGCAAACTGTGACCGAAGCGCCAACACCGTACGTCCTGGACGCGGACACCATGACCGGCGGGATGCGACCCATCCGCCAGGCGGTCCTGTCGCTCGGCTCCAACCTGGGCGATCGGCACGGCAAGCTTCAGGGTGGAGTCTCGGCACTCGAGGACACCCCTGAGGTCACCGTCGTCGCAATCTCCTCGGTCTACGAGACCGATCCGCTGGAGGCCACCGCGCAGTCCGGCAAGTTCCTCAACGCCGTCGTGCTGATCGACACGACCCTGACGGTCCACACGCTGCTGGACCGCGCGCTCGCGATCGAGGACGCATTCGGTCGCGAACGCTCCGAGCAGGGTGCGCCTCGCACGCTCGACGTCGACCTGATCGTGGTCGGACCCCGTGTCGCCGACGACGAGTCGCTCAAGCTGCCGCACCCCCGTGCGCACGAGCGTGGATTCGTGCTCGTCCCGTGGCTCGAGATCGACCCCGAGGGCGAGATCCCCGGCAAGGGCTTCGTCGCCGATCTGCTGACCGGAGTCGACACCTCGGGTGTCCACAAGCGCGAGGACCTCGAGATCATCCTGTGATCACCTCACCCTCATGAATCGGGTACGTCCGACCTCGGCGGTGCTGATCGCGGCGCTGATCGGAACCGGTCTGGTCGTCGGCCGGCTGGTGCCACCGCTGATCGTCCGTTTCGACGGCAGTGTGCCGCGGTTGAGCTGGGCGGCGCCGTTGACGCTGTTCCTGGCCGCCGTGCTGGTCGGTACGCTGGCCTGGAACACCTGGCAGAGCCTGCACAAGAAGCAGCAGCGGATGACGGCGGACCATGGGATCAGGATGTTGGCGGTCGCCAAGTCGTCCGCCGTCGTCGGATCCCTCGTGGCGGGTCTCTACGGCGGGTTCGCGCTTGCGTTCGTCGAGGCGTTGGACTCGCCACTGGGCCGGGAGCGGGTCGTCCGTGGTGGTGCCGCGGCGATTGCCAGCGTCCTGCTCCTGATCGCCGCCGTGCTGCTCGAGCGGGCCTGTCGGCTCCCCGGCGACGACGATGAGGGCAAGGGCGGCAAGGTGTCCAAGGGCCCCCCCGACCCGACGCCCGCCTGACCCGACCGGGTCAGGCCAGCAACGACTGACGCAGCGTGTCGAGGCCGATGCTGCCGACCGACAGGGCGCGGCGGTGGAACTCCTTGAGATCAGGGCCATTGGCGGCGACGTACGCGTCGCGGAGCTGTTCCCACATGCGTTGTCCGACCTTGTACGACGGGGCCTGGCCGGGCCAGCCCAGATAGCGGTTGGCCTCGAAACGGATGAAGGGCTCGTTCATGTTGACGTGCTGGGACAGGAAGCCGAAAGCGTCGTCGCCGGTCCACGTGCCGGATCCGTCCGGCTTGGGCTTGCCGAGGTGCACGCCGAGGTCGACCACGACCCGGGCTGCGCGCATCCGCTGCCCGTCCAGCATCCCGAGCCGGTCGGCCGGGTTGTCGAGGTAGCCCAGGTCCGCCATCAACCGCTCGGCGTACAGAGCCCAGCCCTCCCCGTGTCCAGAGTTCCAGTTGATCCGGCGCCAGCCGTTGAGCTCGGCCCGGTTGTACGTGGCGAGACCCAGCTGGAGGTGGTGCCCCGGCACACCCTCGTGATAAACCGTCGTGAGCTCGCGCCAGGTGTCGAACTCGGTGATGCCCTGCGGGACGCTCCACCACATGCGGCCGGCGCGCTGGAAGTCGTCGCTGGGCGGGGTGTAGTAGATGCCGCCCTCCTGGGTCGGCGCGATCATGCACTCGAGCCGACGCATCGGCTCGGGGATGTCGAAGTGCGTACGCCCCAGGTCCGCGACGGCTCGGTCGCTGGTCTCCTGCATCCAGGCCTGCAGGGCCTCGGTGCTGTGCAGCTTGTGTGCCGGATCGGTGTCGAGGTGGGCGATCGCCTCGGCGACCGTCGCGCCGGGCTTGATCTGGTCGGCGATCGACTCCTGCTCCCGGACCATCCGGGCGAGCTCCTCGAGCCCCCACTCGTACGTCTCGTCAAGATCGATCTCGGCTCCGACGAAGTGGCGTGACGCGATGGCGTAGTGCTCGCGACCGACGCCGTCGGCGACCGGGGCGCGCGGCGCCAGCTCGCGCTCCAGGAAGTCGGCCAGGACCGCGTACGCCTCGCTGGCCGCCTGCGCGCCCGACTCGAGGTCCGTCCGGAGGGCCGGCGGCACGTCCGCGCGGGCCGCCAATGCCGTGAAGAAGCTGTCGGCTCCGGCCTGCTTGCGGGCCTGGGCCGCGACCTCGCGCACCTGGCGGAGCGCGGGTGTGTTCTTGGCCGCGATGCCGATCCGTAGCGAGTCGAGGTAGCCGGCCATCGCATCGGGCAGGTTGTGCATGCGGCGCGCGACGTGTGACCAGTCGTCCTCGGTCTCGGTGTCCATCAGGTCGAAGATGTCGCGGAGGTCCTGACCCGGCGAGGCGATGACGTTGAGGTCGCGCTGCCAGAAGCCGGCCTCGACCTGCTCGATGTCGAGCTCGATGGTGCGGATCAGCTCGGCCCTCGTGACGGAGTCGACCGCGTCTACCGGGTCCGTCCTGCGTACGCGCGCCAGCATCGACCGGGCCGCGTCGACCGCCTGGCCTACGCCGTCGGGGGAGCGATCGGTGTAGTCGGACTCGCGTCCGGGGCGGCCGAGGTGGACGTGCAGCTCAGGCTGGAGGTCGAGCAGGTCGTCGAGCCACTCCTCGGCGAGATCATCCATGGGGGTCGGGATGCGGGGAGTGGTGTCGGCCATACCCCAACCCTACGACTCCCCCGGTCCCCGCTGGGCCTGACGTTTCTGTTGCAACACGCCGGTGTGCCCCCGCAGAAACGTCAGGCTCAGCGGCGAGGTGAGGTGTGGCTACTTGTCGATGTCGCCGACGACGAAGAACATCGAGCCGAGGATCGCGACGAGATCGGCCACGACGGTGCCGCTGACGATCTCGGGCAGCACCGCGACGTTGTTGAACGAGGCAGAGCGCAGCTTGAGCCGCCAGGGAGTCTTCTCTCCGCGGGAGACCAGGTAGTAGCCGTTGAGCCCCAGCGGGTTCTCGGTCCACACGTATGTCGACCCCTCCGGCGCCTTGAGGATCTTGGGCAGGCGCACGTTGACCGGTCCCGGCGCGATGTCGGCCAGCCGGGCGATACACGCATCGGCCAGGTCGAGAGAGACCTTGGTCTGCTCGAGCAGTACCGCGAATCGCGCGTAGCAGTCGCCGTCGGTCCTCACCGGCACCCGCAGGACGTCCTGCAGCTCGCCGTACGCGAGGTACGGCTCGTCGCGCCGCAGGTCCAGGTCGAGACCGGAGGCGCGGGCGATCGGCCCGGAGACGCCGTAGGCGTGCACGAGGTCGGCGGAGAGCACGCCGATCCCCTGGGTGCGGGCGCGGAAGATCTCGTTGCCGAAGATCAGGTCCTCGAGCTCGTCCAGGCGGGTCCGGACCGTCGCGATCGCCGCCGAGGCTCGTCCCGTCCAGCCGGCCGGGATGTCCTCCTTGAGGCCGCCGACCCGGTTGAACATGTAGTGCATCCGACCACCGGAGACCTCCTCCATGACCTCCTGGATGGTCTCCCGCTCGCGGAACGCATAGAAGATCGGTGTGATCGCGCCGAGCTCGAGCGGATAGGAACCCAGGAACATCAGGTGGTTGAGCACCCGGTTGAGCTCGGCCAGCAGCGTACGGATCCAGGTCGCCCGTTCAGGGACCTCCATGCCGAGCATGTCCTCGACCGCCAGGACGACGCCGAGCTCGGAGGAGAAGGCGCTGAGCCAGTCGTGCCGGTTGGCCAGAACGATGATCTGTCGGTAGTCGCGGACCTCGAAGAGCTTCTCGACGCCACGGTGCATGTAGCCGATGATCGGCTCGCAGGCCATGACCCGCTCGCCGTCCAGGGTCAGCCGCAGGCGAAGAACGCCATGGGTCGCCGGGTGCTGCGGACCGATGTTGAGCACCATGTCGGTCGTCGCGAAGCCGGCGCCGACGCTGGCGGTCACCTCGGTCATGCGCGCCGGAGTGCCGAGACGACAGCGCGCTTGATTCGGGCGAGCAGCCCCGCGAGCGTCCTGTGCTCGACCTTGGTCAGGTGCAGGCGCAACGCGGCGATATCGGCCGAATGCTTGGTGATCTGGTCCTTCTGCTTCGCGATCTGAGTCTTCTGGCTGGCGATCAGTGCCTTGTGGTCCGAGAGCCGGGCGTCGGTTGCCCGAACCCGACGATCGTGGAGGCTCCCACCGCCGCGCCACTCCGGATAGGGGGAGGGGTGCTGGTAGGCCTGTTCGTGGCGGGTGATGTCAAGCACCATTCCCTCCCGCAGCCACTGCAGCCGCGAGGCGATCTCCCCGCCGTCAGGGGCGACCAGCGGACGAACGGGCGCTGGGAACCTTGCAGCCGTGAGGCGTTCGTCGAATTCGCCGGTTCCTGCGCCGTCCTGCCAGATGTGCGCGAGCCGGTTGCGCTCGAGGAATGCGGTGTAGCGGTCGAACCTCTCGGGCATCGCGGCGTTGAACTTGCTCATGTCGGTCGACTCGTACAACTCCTCAGCACGGAGGTCTGCGGTGAACTCGGGCATCAGCGTGAACGGCATCTGGTGGTACTCGGCCAGTTCGATTGTGCGGGAGTCGTGCGCGAGCAGCAGGGCTGGCGTTCCGCCGAGCAGCGCGGCGACGTTGCCGTGAAACCGGGTGCCGTACGCGAAGTCATGGTCCGCGAGGAAGTCATACCAGGTCCAGGTGTCGAGGAACAGCCGCATCCGGTCGGCCTGGTAGATCGGGTGGTTGAGGTGGACCGGCACGAGCGGATCGTGGACGTGTGGAAATGGGACCCCCCACAGCATCAGCCGTAGGTCGTTGCTGTCCTGTCCGATGTAGGTCAGGTGGGGGTGGCGCTCTGTCTGGGCGGTCGCGAACGCGCCGATACCGGGCACCTCGGGCGTCAGGTTGAGGGCCAGCCGACTGTCTTGCGTGATCGCGTCAACCTTCTTGTCGACCGTGAAGTCGCGACCGTGCAGAAACAGCGATGGGCAGCCGATGACGTCGACAGCCTCGTCAGCGAAGCCGAGCCCGCGCAGGTATGACCGGGTGAACTCGCCGCGTACCCCGATCGAGGCCGAGCGGTCGAGCACGAGGCTGACGAACTTCTTGACTGAGTCAGAGATTGGTTCGAGTGACTCGGCACCCAGGCCGTGTGCGGCCTGCGCCCCGATGCCGGTGACGGTGACGGGGATCGTGAGCTGTTGGAGCAACTCGCTCAGCCGGTCGAGCCGCGGTGCGAACTCGGGGCGGAAGGCGTTGGCCATGGGGATGACCAGATGGTCGAACTCGGAGTTGATCCGCTCCGCGTCCCCCTCCTGGGGCGGCTGGCGTTCGGACAGCGTCCCGTTGGAGACCAGCTCGGCGCCATCGATCGACAGAGCCTTCCACACCGAGTGCTGGAACAGGTAGTTGCCGCTGTTGCTGTTGAAGACGTCCTGGGTCAACGTCGATTCGGCTGCGACAGCGGTGAAGGGGTCCTTGCCGGATCGGATCAGCAACCGAGTCATGGGCTCAGTGTTCCACGTCCGAGCGGACCTGTGACCAACCACCAGAAGTCGCCGAGACCGCCGCTCGCGAGGAGCTCGCCGGCCTCTCCGGCGGCGGCGAGTCGGCGCAGGTAGGCCGAGGGATCGGTCCGGGCCAGGTCGAGCGGTGGTCGACCGGCATCCACACCCAGCCCGGCCAGCACGTCGCGCTGGCGGTGCAGGGTCGCTCCCGCGGCGTGAGCCACCGCGTCGACAGCGACGTGCGCCGTGACGTCACGACTGCCATCGGGCACGACGTCGACCTCGCGTCCCGCGGCGTACGAGCGGAGCGTCCCGAACGGGGGGCGGTCCGCGCGCCGGTGGCCGTAGTCGATCGCGACCGCGGTGCCGTCGACCCGCGCCACGGCATCGGCCCACGCGGCGTCTCTCGTCGCGCCGATCTCGGCTCGCTCTCCCGGCTCGGACAGCGGCCACCACGTGCGGAGCCACTCCGAGTCGCACTCACCGCCGAACGTCTCGGCACCTGTGTCAGGGTCGACCAGGACGTGGCGCACTCGACCGTCCTGGGCCATCTCGACCACATCACACGGGATGTTGTCGAGCCACTCGTTTGCGATCAGCAGACCCTCGATTCGATCGGGGAGGGACGGCAGCCAGGAGATCGAAGACGGCAGGGTCTCCGGCCGGTCGGCGACCTCGACGCCGATCAGGCGCACGTCCGCGCCGACCAACGGCAGCAGGGCGGTCAGCAGCTCGCCGCCTCCGGCGCCCAGGTCGACGACCGTGCGCGCACGGGTGCGCGCGATCAGCTCGGCGACGGCCGCGGCGAATCCGCCGAGGTGCGCGCTGGTTCGGAAGTGTTCCGCCGGTCGCGAGGTGCGGAAGAAGCCGTCGTCGGCATACAGGGCCAGGTCCCACGCCTCGCGCCACGGGAGCGGTCGCTTCGTCATGGGATCAACCTAGAGACTCGTCGTTATGCTCAAGAGGTGGCACGACTCCGAAGGCGCGTCCGGCGCGCCATCGCGCGGCCGCTGGACCGTTGGAGGCAACGATCCGGGCCGCTGCTCAGCATCGTCGTGCCGGTGCTCGACGGAGCCGCGACGCTCGACGAGTGTCTGCTGTCGGCCCGGCGCCAGGACCATCGTCGGGTCGAGATCATCGTGATCGACGACGGCTCGACCGATGACAGCCTGGAGCGGGCTCGTGCCCATGCCCGCGCAGATCGGCGGGTGGCAGTCCTCAGCCAGCCTCATGCGGGCGTCGGCGAGGCGAGACGTGCCGGGGTCGAGCGGGCCACGGGAGCGTTCCTGACATTTCTGGATGCCGACGACACTGTGACCCGCCGCGGGCTGCGCGCCGCGATGGAGGTGCTCGAGTGGACCGGCTCGGACGTTGCGGTGATGCCCTACCAACGGCAGGAGGGTGCCGTGATCGCGCCGCCCGATCCGTGGATCGAGACGCTGCACGCCCGCCCGGCCCGTCACGTCACGCTCCAGGAGCGCCCGGACCTGCTGCTCAACGAGATCGCGTGCGGCAAGATCTTCCGTCGTGCGTTCTGGGTCTCCGCAGGGCTCTCGTTCCCGACGGTGCTGCTGGCGGGTGACCAGTGCGTCACGGCGAAGGCCTACCGCGACGCACACGGCATCGACATCTCCGAGGTCGTCGGATACACGTGGCGCCGACAGGAGACCTCGATGTCGCAGGGCCAGGTGACCGCCGAAGCGGTGGGCGCTCGACTTGATGCCATCGATGCCGTCCTGGCGCTGCTCGAACCGATCCCGCAGATCAGGGCCGAGCGCGCGCTGCAGTACCTCCGCCACAACGTCGCGGGCGCCGTGCTGATTCTCGAGCAAGCTGACGATGACTACCTCGAGGCGCTGGTCCGGCGCGTGCCGGCGATCGTCGAGGCTGCGCCATCGGATCGTTACGAGACCGAGGTCCCCGCCGAGTACCGAGTGCTCTACGCCCTGCTGGCCGTTGGAGACCGGGCCACGATCCGGCGGTACGTCCAGGCCGAGGGGATGCAGCCCGAGATGCACCCGACCGGCATCGAACCGGCCGGCCTGACGGCGTACCTCCCCGGCTGGGGTCACGACCCGGTGCCGCCCGAGGCCTATGTCCTGACTGCCGGACAGGCCGAGGTGCAGGCGGTCGTGCGGACCGTCCACCAGGACGGGACCAACCTCGTGCTCGGCGTCGAAGCCTGGTTTCCCGGTGTCGACCTGGTCGAGCCCCTGCTGTCGGTCAAGACCGACGGGGACCTCGTCGACGTCGTGCAGTGGGGCGAGCCGCATGTGTCGACGTCCCGCCAGGGTGCGCAGAGGCGCTATCCCGGATCGGGGTGGTCCGTGACGCTCAGCGGCGTGGCGCGGCGTGCGCCACGGCAGATCACCGTGACGCTGACGGACGGGGCGCGGGAGGGGACGACGACGACGCGGATCCCGGCCTGACTCCGCCGGTATGTGATCCTCGGCACACCTCGAAGCACTGTCGCCGATTCGTGCCGACGGTAGGCTGGACTCGTCAGTTTGTCTGGTACCCGCTTGCGGGACTGGAACGAAAGGCATCACACATGACGCATCTGTCCTTGGGCGTGATCGGAGCCGGAAGAGTCGGCGCGGTTCTCGCAGCACGATTCCGTACGGCCGGCTACCCGCTGGTGGGCGTCAGCGGACGCTCGCCTGCCTCCCTGCTCCGCATCAGCAACCTCCTGCCGGACGTGGACGTGCTGACCCCGACCGAGCTGGCCCGGGCGAGCGACATCCTTGTGCTCGCGGTGCCCGATGACGACCTGATTGCGGTCGCCGAGGAGTTGGCCGCCTCAGGTGCCGTGCGACCCGGCCAGTACGTCCTGCACACCAGCGGCCGCCACGGTCTGGACGCCCTCGCGTCCCTGACCCGGCTCGGCGCGCGTCCCATCGCGTTCCACCCCGCTATGACCTTCTCGGGCACGCCGGTCGACCTGGATCGTTCGCCGGTCTTCGGGCTGACCGCCGACCCGGCCGAGCGCCCGCTCGCCGAAGAGCTCGTCGCTGCGCTCGGCGGCACCCCGATGTGGGTCGCCGAGGCCGATCGCGCGCTCTATCACGCAGCGCTGGCGCACGGAGCCAACCACCTGGTCACGCTGGTCGCGCAGTCGATGGACCTCCTGCGCACGGCCGGGGCCGACGATCCCGCAGCCGTTCTGCGCCCCCTGCTGGCCGCGGCTCTCGACAATGTCCTGGCCTATGGTGACGCGGCCCTGACCGGCCCTGTCGTTCGCGGTGACATCACCACGATCCGCGCCCACGTCGACGCGCTCGCCGCGGCGGACGTCGATGACGCAACCGTCGACGCCTACCTCGAGCTGGCCCGTGCGACTGCGGGTCGGGCCGAGGTCGACGGCCGGCTCGCCGCGAGTCAGGCCAGCACAATCCGCCAGGTCCTCGACGAGGCCGACTGGGACACGCTCGCCGAGATCGCCGCCGGGATCTGACCGTGACCGGTCCGATCATCGCGCGTACGCGCGCCGAGCTCCTGGCTGCCCATGGTGGCTCGAGCGTCTCGTTCGTGCCGACCATGGGGGCGCTGCACGACGGGCACCTCCAGCTGCTCGAGCACGCGCGTCCGCTCGGCGAGACGCTGGTTGCCTCGATCTTCGTCAACCCGACGCAGTTCGCGCCGGATGAGGATTTCGACGCCTATCCGCGCACGTTTGACGCCGACCTCGATGTCTGCGCGCGGGCCGGGGTCGACGTGGTCTTCGCACCCTCGGTCCCGACGATGTACCCGGCCGGCCCCGGCGACAGCATCTCGGTCGATCCGGGGCCCCTCGGCACCGTGCTCGAGGGCTCGGCTCGGCCGACCCACTTCCGCGGCGTGCTGACCGTCGTCGCGAAGCTCTTCGGACTGGTGCGACCGGATGTCGCGGTGTTCGGCGAGAAGGACTACCAACAGCTAACCCTCATCCGGCACCTGTCGCGCGAGCTCGCGCTGGGTGTCGACATCGTCGGCTGCCCGACCGTGCGCGAGCCGGATGGCCTGGCGATGAGCTCACGCAACCGCTACCTGTCGGAGGACGACCGGAAGCGTGCGGCCTACGTCTCTGCTGCCCTGCGCGCCGGTGTCTCGGCCGGGCCGCGCGGCGCCGAGTCCGTGCTCGTCGCCGCGGCGGCGGTGCTCGAGACCGCCGGGATCAACCCGGACTATCTCGTCGTCACCGACCCCGACCTCGGCCCGGCGAGGCCCGGCGCCGAGGCCCGGTTGCTCGTCGCCGCCCGGGTCGGCACCCCACGCCTGCTCGACAACACGTCCCTCACGCTAGGAGCCTGACCATGATCCGCACCATGATGAAGTCCAAGATCCACCGCGCGACCGTGACCCAGGCCGACTTGCACTACGTCGGCTCGGTGACGGTCGACCGGGACCTGCTCGACGCTGCGGACCTGCTGCCCGGCGAGCTCGTGCACATCGTCGACATCGACAACGGCGCACGTCTGGAGACCTACACGATCGCGGGCGAGCGGGGCAGTGGCGTCATCGGCATCAACGGAGCCGCCGCGCACCTGGTCCACCCCGGGGACCTGGTGATCCTGATCGCGTACGCGCAGCTGACCGATGCCGAGGCCCGGAAGCTCGAGCCCAGCGTCGTGTTCGTCGACGCGGACAACAAGGTCATCGGCACCGGCAACGACCCCGCTGAGGCGCTCCCAGGCAGTGGGCTGACCCGGGGCGACATCGTCAACAACCCGCTCGTGGCCGCCCGGTGACCCCATGACCCTGCTCTGTCTGGACGTCAGCAACAGCCACACGACGATCGGCGCCTTCCATGATGCGGACCTGATCGCGCACTGGCAGGTCTCCTCGGACGAGCGGCGCACCGCAGATGAGTGGCAGATGCTCGTCACCGGGCTCGTGAGTCAGGCCGGCATCGGCCGGGTCGTGGCGGTCAGCCTGTGCTGCACCGTGCCGGCGATCCTGGTCGAGCTGCGCGCCATGCAGGAGCGCTACTGGGCCGATCTCCCGGTCGCGATCGTGGGCCCCGGTGTCAAGACCGGCGTCCCGATCCACACCGACAACCCCCGCGAGGTCGGTGCCGACCGGATCGTCAACGCCCTGGCAGCCGTAGAGCTCTACGGCGGACCGGCCATCGTGGTCGACCTCAACGGCACCGCGACAATCTTCGACGTCGTCGATGAGTCCAACCGCTACATCGGCGGTGCCATCGCGCCCGGCGTCGAGCTCTCCCTCGACGCGCTGGCCCGCCGCGGCGCGCAGCTGCGGAGCGTCGAGCTGGCCCTCCCGCGCGACGTCGTGGGCAAGAACACCGTTGAGGCGCTGCAGTCCGGTGTGGTCTACGGCTTCGCCGGCCTGGTCGACGGGATGGTGACCCGCATCATCGACTCTCTCGACGTAGACCCCGACCACGTCACGGTGATCGCGACGGGGTCCTTCCCGGACGCGGTCGTCGACAACTGCTCGACCATCACGGCCCGCGATCCGTGGCTGACGCTGACGGGCCTCCGGCTGATCCACGAGAAGAACCACGACTGAGCCCGGGCGCCAGCCCGGCGATGGACGGTGGGCCGACTCGCGGTCATCGAGGCGCCGATAGGCTTGACCCTTGTGAGCGACGCGACTGCAACCCCGAGCCCCGAGGACGACCTGCCTGAGCAGATGCGGGTGCGGCTGGAGAAGCGGCAGCAGCTCGTCGACCGCGGCGAGGAGCCGTACCCGGTCGTGGTCGACCGCACCCACACGCTGAAGCAGATCGCCACGGCGTACGACGCCGAGACGCTGGGCACCGACACCCAGACCGGTGATGCCGTGTCGGTCGCAGGTCGGGTGATCTTCGTGCGAGGCACCGGCAAGCTCGTGTTCGTCGTGCTGCGTGAGGGCGACGGCACCGAGCTCCAGGCGATGTTGTCGCTCGCGGGAATCGGCGAGGAACGGCTGGCCCAGTTCAAGGCATCGGTCGACATCGGCGACCACCTTGCCGTCACGGGAGAGGTCATCACGAGCAAGCGCGGCGAGCTCTCCGTCATGGCGACGTCGTGGCAACTCGCGGCCAAGACGGTGCGGCCGCTGCCCAACGAGCACTCGCCGCTGTCCGACGAGGCCCGCAGCCGCATGCGCTACGTCGACCTGATCGTGCGGCCCGAGGCGCGCGACAACGTGCGGGTCAAGGCCAAGGTCCTGCAGTCCCTGCGATCGACCCTGGATGCCCACGAGTTCATCGAGGTCGACACCCCGGTTCTGCAGCACACCAACGGTGGCGCCGCGGCCCGCCCGTTCCAGACCCACACCAATGCCTTCGACGAGGACATGCTGCTGCGGATCGCGATCGAGCTCGACCTCAAGCGTGCGCTGGTCGGCGGCGTCGACCGGGTCTACGAGATCGGCAAGACGTTCCGTAACGAGGGCGTCGACAACACCCATAATCCCGAATTCATGATGCTCGAGGCCTATCAGGCCTATGGCTCGTACGACACCATGGCCGAGCTGACTCGCAGCCTGGTCGTCAACGCCGCCCGCGCGATCGGCAAGACCGTCGTGGAGGGGCGGGACGGCTCGCCGATCGACCTCGAGGGCCCATGGCGGCACGCGACGGTCCACGAGCTGGTCTCCGACGCCACGGGCGCCACGGTCGACAACGACACCCCCGTCGAGACCTTGCTGGCCCTGGCCGCGCAGCACGAGGTTGCTCTGCAGCCGCACTGGGTCGCCGGTGACATCGTGCTCGAGCTCTACGAAAAGCTCGTCGAGCACACGCTGATCCAGCCGACGTTCGTTCGCGACTATCCCGAGGCCGTGCGCCCGCTGGCCAAGAAGCACCGCACGAAGCCGGGGCTCGTGGAGGCGTGGGACCTGATCATCAACGGCGTCGAGCTGGCCCCGGCGTACTCCGAGCTCAACGACCCGGTGATCCAGCGTGAGCGGCTCGAGGAGCAGTCGCGGCTGGCGGCTGCCGGCGATCCCGAGGCAATGGACGTCGATGAGGACTTCCTCCGTGCGTTGGAGTTCGGCATGCCCCCCGCGGGTGGCATGGGGATGGGCGTCGACCGCCTCGTCATGCTGTTGCAGGGCATCGGTATCCGCGAGGCGATTCTCTTCCCGCTGTCCCGCGCCGAGTGACCTGACCCGGGCGGTCTTTCTGCCCACAGCGAACGAGGGAACGTCCTGCGCGTGGTGTCGGTTGAGTTACACATATGGACATCGGTGCATGCGAATTTCCATACCTGACTAAACTGAACCGATAGTCCAGCAGAGGGGGACGCCATGTTCGAAAGATTTACCGACCGTGCTCGTCGCGTGGTCGTGCTTGCCCAAGAAGAGGCACGCATGCTCAGCCACAACTACATCGGCACGGAGCACATCCTCCTGGGCCTGATCCACGAGGGCGAGGGTGTTGCCGCCAAGGCTCTGGAGAGCCTCGACATCTCGCTCGAGGCCGTCCGTGGCCAGGTCGAGGACATCATCGGCCAGGGACAGCAGGCCCCGAGCGGGCACATCCCCTTCACGCCGCGCGCCAAAAAGGTGCTGGAGCTCAGCCTCCGCGAGGCGCTGCAGCTGGGCCACAACTACATCGGCACCGAGCACATCCTGCTCGGTCTGATCCGTGAGGGCGAGGGAGTTGCCGCCCAGGTCCTGGTCAAGCTCGGAGCCGACCTCAACCGCGTGCGCCAGCAGGTCATCACGCTCGTCAGCGGCTTCCAGGGCAAGGAGGCGGAGGCAGCGGGCGCGCCCAGCGAGTCCGCACCGAGCACCTCGGCGGTGCTGGACCAGTTCGGTCGCAACCTGACGCAGGCTGCCCGCGAGGGCAAGCTCGACCCGGTCATCGGCCGGGACGACGAGGCCGAGCGCGTCATGCAGACCCTGTCCCGACGCACCAAGAACAACCCGGTGCTCGTCGGCGAGCCCGGCGTCGGCAAGACCGCCGTCGTCGAGAGCCTGGCCCAGGACATCGTCCGCGGCGATGTGCCCGAGACGCTCAAGGACAAGCAGATCTACACGCTTGACCTCGGTGCGCTCGTGGCCGGCTCGCGTTACCGCGGTGACTTCGAGGAACGCCTCAAGAAGGTCCTCAAGGAGATCCGCACCCGCGGCGACATCATCTTGTTCATCGACGAGATCCACACCTTGGTGGGTGCCGGAGCCGCCGAGGGCGCGATCGACGCTGCCAGCATCCTCAAGCCGATGTTGGCCCGTGGTGAGCTGCAGACCATCGGTGCCACGACGCTCGATGAATACCGCAAGCACTTCGAGAAGGATGCGGCCCTCAACCGTCGCTTCCAGCCGATCCTCGTCGAGGAGCCGTCGGTGCTCGACACCGTCGAGATCCTCAAGGGTCTGCGCGATCGCTACGAGGCGCACCACCGTGTCTCGATCACCGACGAGGCCCTCGTGGCCGCGGCGACGATGGGCGACCGCTACGTCTCCGACCGGTTCCTGCCGGACAAGGCGATCGACCTGGTCGACGAGGCCGGCGCCCGCCTGCGCATCCGCCGCATGGCGACCCCGCCGGAGCTCAAGGAGTTCGACGAGAAGATCTCCGACGTCCGCCGCCGCAAGGAGGGGGCCATCGACGCACAGGACTTCGAAGCCGCTGCCGCGCTGCGCGACGAGGAGAAGAAGCTCATCAACGCCAAGGGCGAGCGTGAGAAGGCCTGGAAGTCCGGCGACCTCGACACCGTTGCGGTGGTCGACGAGCAGCTCATCGCGGAGGTCCTGGCCAAGGCCACGGGCATCCCGGTCGGCCAGCTCAGCGAGGCCGAGTCCAGCCGTCTGCTCAACATGGAGGAAGAGCTCCACAAGCGCGTCATCGGTCAGGATCAGGCCATCAAGGCGCTGTCGCGGGCGATCCGTCGCACGCGAGCAGGCCTGAAGGACCCCAAGCGTCCCGGTGGATCGTTCATCTTCGCCGGGCCCTCGGGTGTCGGCAAGACGTGGCTGTCCAAGGCGCTGGCGAACTTCCTGTTCGGCGACGAAGACTCGCTGATCCAGCTCGACATGTCCGAGTACAGCGAGAAGCACACCGTCTCGCGCCTGTTCGGCTCGCCTCCCGGCTACGTCGGCTACGAAGAGGGTGGCCAGCTCACCGAGAAGGTGCGCCGCAAGCCGTTCTCGGTCGTGCTGTTCGACGAGATCGAGAAGGCTCACCCCGACATCTTCAACTCGCTGTTGCAGATCCTCGAGGAGGGCCACCTCACCGACGGCCAAGGTCGAGTCATCAACTTCAAGAACACCGTCATCATCATGACCACCAACCTTGGTGCGCGTGAGATCTCCAAGGGCGTCAACCTGGGCTTCAGCCAGGCCGGCGACGTCGCGGGGTCCTACAACAAGATGAAGGAACGTGTCTCGATCGAGCTCAAGCAGCACTTCCGGCCTGAGTTCCTCAACCGAGTCGACGAGATCATCGTCTTCCCGCCGTTGACCGAGGACGAGATCCTGCAGATGGTCGACATGATGATCGACTCGCTCGAGAAGCGTCTGGCCGAGAAGGACATGACGATCGAGCTCACGACCGAGGCGAAAGATCTGCTCTCCAAGCGTGGCTTCGACAAGACCATGGGTGCTCGACCGCTTCGCCGCACGGTGCAGCGCGAGATCGAGGACGTCATGGCCGAGAAGCTGCTCTATGGCGAGATCCGTCCCGGCCAGCTCGTGCTGGTTGGCGTCGAGGGTGAAGGTGTCGACGCGGTCTTCACGTTCGAGGGCCGCGCCAAGGCCGAGCTCGAGCTGGAGATGCCCGACGTCCCGCCGGCCGTCGAGGCCGGCGCCGAGTAGGCACGCACGGCACGACGAAGCCCCCGTAGCGCCCGCTGCGGGGGCTTCGTCGTGCTCAGTGCGACGTCTGGACGTTCAGCAGCACGACCCCGGAGATGATCAGCGCGATCGCTGCGACTTTGGCCGGACTGACCGGCTCGTCGAGGAACACCACACCGACCACCGCGATGGCCGCGGTTCCGAGTCCGGCCCAGATCGCGTACGTGATCGAAACCGGGATCTGCTTGACGACGAGGGTCAACAACCAGATCGACACGGCGTATCCGCCGACGACGACCGCGGTCCATCCCGGATTGCTGAATCCTTCGGCACGGGGGAGCGCGGCGGTGGCGAAGACCTCGGTGGCGATCGCGACCAGCAGCAGAGCTGCGGCGACGTACATGATGTGATCCCAGACTTTCTGTAGCGCTTGCTACGCACTGGAGCGTAGCAGATGCTACGTTTGGTGCGATGACCAAGAAGGAGCAGCTGACCGAGGCCGCGACCGACTATGCCCTCGAGCGCGGGCTGATCGGGTTGAGCCTGCGGCCCATGGCGGCTCAGGTGGGCACGAGCGATCGCATGCTGATCTATCACTTCGGCTCCAAGGACGAGCTCGTGGCGGCGGTGCTGGATGCCTCCAACGCACGCTCAATGGCATATATCCGGGCCATGCCCCCGGCCGGGTCGCTTCGGCAGGCGATCCTCGATCTCTGGTCGTCCTACACGCAGGACGTGGAGGTCCAGCGCTGCCAGCGGATGTACGTCGAAGCCGCCGCGCTGGGCCTGCTGGGACGTGAGCCGTACGCCTCCTTGATCAGGGCATCCAACATCCTCTGGATCAAGACCCTGGCGGACTATCTGGCGCGCTCGGGGGTGCCAGGGGACCGGACTACGCGGATCGCGACCCTGGTCGACGCGACGTTCAACGGGGTGTTCCTCGACCGTCCGCTCGACGGGGACGCCGAGTCTCGCCGGATCATCGAGGACCTCGCAGACGCTCTGACCTGAGCCTCAACCGGGCAGGGCGTAGCGATCCCCCGGGAGCGGCTCCACCAACCCGTCGGCGACGAGCCCGTCCAGAGCGCGCCCCCGCTGCGGTGCATCGGGCCA
This sequence comes from Aeromicrobium sp. A1-2, assembly GCF_003443875.1. Taxonomy (NCBI): domain Bacteria; kingdom Bacillati; phylum Actinomycetota; class Actinomycetes; order Propionibacteriales; family Nocardioidaceae; genus Aeromicrobium; species Aeromicrobium sp. A1-2. The sequence goes on from NZ_CP027482.1 coordinate 151,260, forward strand.
GACGTCGTCGAGCGCCGCCCGGGGGACCGGCTCCGACGACTCGCGCAGCACCGCCATGAGCGAGCCGCGGCACTGTCGGTCGGTGCCGTCCCATCCCTGACCGGGCCGGGCCGGGCCGTCGTACGCCGGATAGCCTGCGGCACGCCAGCGGCACTGGTCCGCGACGGGGCACTCGCCGCACCGCGGTGTCCGGGCCGTACAGACCAGTGCCCCGAGCTCCATCGTGGCTGCCGCCCAACGATCCGCACCGTGCAGGGGCAGCAGGTCGGCGCCGAGATCGCGCTCGGCACGGCTGACGGACGGGGCCGGGAACTGCTCGCCGGTCACGACCCGCGCGAGGACCCGACGGACGTTGGTGTCGAGCACGACGTGGCGTCCACCGAATGCGAACGACGAGACGGCCGCGGCTGTGTAGGAGCCGACTCCGGGCAGGGCCAGCAGGTCCTCGATCGACTCTGGCACCTGACCGCCGTGCCGGTCGACGATCGTGACGGCTGCGGCGTGCAAGCGAAGTGCCCGCCGTGGATAGCCGAGCCTGCCCCAGGCGCGAAGGGCATCCCCCGTGGTGGCAGCCGCGAGCAGAGCAGGGGTGGGCCAGCGCTCGACCCAGGCCGCGTAGACCGGGAGGACCCGCGAGACGGGGGTCTGCTGCAGCATGAACTCTGAGACCATCACATCCCACGGCGACTCGGTGCGCCGCCATGGCAGGTCCCGGGCAGCGGTGTCGAACCAGCTGGTCACGTCTTCGTGCAGTCGCGCCCGATCGGCGATCGGGACGCGGGTGGCGGGAGGGCTCATGGCGTCTCGATCCTCCCACGCAGGCGGTGGCGGCCCGGTGTCACCAGCCGCGACACCCGCATCGTCCGCCGGGGCGAACGATCGGCCGGATATCGTGTTGTCGTGAGCCAGCGACGGTTGCCCGCCGAGATCTACTGGCGACGGCGGCTCCTCCTGCTGGCGGTGCTGATCGGCCTGGTGTGGGTCGTGCTCCGGCTTGTGGGCGGGGACGACAAGCCGGATGCGGCCCCGGGGCCCGTGGCGACGACCACCGCGAGCGCAGCGCCGGCCGCCGCGCCGCTGACAGATGGCACGATCGAGGTGACTCTGGTCAGTGCGAGCCGATCCTGCGACCCGGAAAAGATCCGGATGAGCCCCACCGTCGGCTCCGGTCAGCTCACCCGCGGGCCGGTCGAAATCGGTCTCGTGGTCAGCTCGACGGAGAAGACCGCGTGCACCCTGACCCCAGAGGACGCCGATCTGGTGGCGGTCATCAGTGCCAACAAGACGGCGATCTGGGACTCAACCCTCTGCAAGGTTTCGCTGCTGGAGGATCCTGTGGCGATCTCGCCTCGCTGGTCCTCCCTGGTCACGGCGACGTGGTCGGGCCGAGGCTCGGGCACGAGCTGCTCCGACAAGGAGGGCTATGCCAGTCCCGGTGGCTACACCGTGCAGGTGGGAACCCTGGGAGGCGAGCCGGGCAAGGCGACGTTCACCCTCAAGGCCCGTCCGACGCCGAAACCGACGAAGACAACGCCCACACCGACCAAGAAGACCCCGACCGCCAAGAACACCACCAAGCCCAACGACTAGTGATGACCGGGCGACTCATCGTCCTCAACGGGCCCTCCCAGTGCGGGCAAGAGCACGCTGGCGCGGGCCCTGGAGGCGGCCCTGCCGGATCCGTTCTTGTTCTTCGGTCTGGACTTCTTCCTGCTCGGTGACGTCCTTCCACGCACGGCTGGGCGAGAGGTTCGTGACCGGGCCAGGCTCCGCCCGAACGTCCACGACGGCTTCTACCGCTGCGTCCGGGCGCTCGCCGTGGGCGGCAACGACGTCGATGGTGGAGCGCTGCTGGAGACGACTGTCTCGAGTGTGGTCGAGGCGTGGCAGCAGCGTCAGACGTAGCGCTCGAGGATGCTCGACTCGGCCAGACGGGAGAGTCCCTCGCGGACGCCCCGGGCACGTAGGTCGCCGACTCCCTCGACAGTCTGCAGATCATCGATGCTTGCCGCCAACAGCTTCTGGAGTGAGCCGAAGTGCTCGATCAGGCGGTCAACCACCGTGATCGGCAGCCGGGGGATGCGGGCCAGGAGCCGATATCCGCGCGGTGCCAACGGGCTGTCCAGCGTCTCGCCGCTGCCGATGCGCAGGGCCCGTGCGACTCCGCCCAGATCAACCAGGTCGGTGGACTCGATTGCGGCCAACTCGGCCAGCACGGCCTCGGGAGTGCGTCCACGGCGTCCGCTGGGCATGTAGTCCCGGATGATGAGGCCGCGCTCGGCATCCACGCCGCTGATGAGCTCTTCGAGCTGCAGGGCCAGCAGGCGACCATCGGAGCCGAGCTCTAGGACGTAGGTGTCGATCTCACGGGCGATCCGGCTGACCATTTCGAGGCGTTGGGCTACCGCCGAGACGTCGCGGACCGTGACGAGGTCCTCGATCTCCAGGGCCGAGAGCGCGTCGGAGACCTCGTCGAGCCGGTTGCGATAACGCTCAAGGGTCTGCAGGGCCTGGTTGGCGCGGCCGAGCACTGCGCCGGTGTCCTCCAGGACGTGCCGCAGGTCTTCGAGGTAGAGCGCGATGATGTGCATCGAGGCCGACACCGAGATCACCGGCACTCCGGTCTGCCGGGCGACGCGGTCGGCGGTGCGGTGTCGTGTGCCGGTCTCCTGCGTCGTGATGGAGGGATCCGGCATCAGGTGGACGCCGGCCATCAGGATCCGGGTGGCGTCGCGGTCGAGGATGATCGCGCCGTCCATCTTGGCCAGCTCGCGCAGCCCCGTCGCGGTGAAGGGGACGTCGAGGGCGAAGCCGCCGGTGGACATCGCCTCGATCTGGCGCTCATTGCCGACCACGATCAGGGCTCCCGTGCGTCCACGCAGGATGCGTTCGAGACCTTCGCGGAGGGAGGTGCCGGGCGCGATCGAGGTCAGCGTGGCGCGCAGACGTGCCGAAGCATCCGCTGCCGCTGCGGCCGCGGCTGACCGCTCAGCGACTGTTGCCATGCTCAACCCCTTGATCCCGAGATCCCAGTGTAAGCGGACTCACGAGGTTGCTGTGACACCCAGACAGGCCATCGCAGATCGAATATCACTGACCGCGGTGATCGTCATGCTGCTCGTGAACCCGTCAAGACCCTCTGAGCCCGCGGGCACCACAGCGCGACGAAAACCGATCCGCTCGGCCTCGCGGAGCCGGGCGGCGAGATTGCTGACCTTGCGGACCTCGCCGGCCAGGCCCACCTCCCCGATCGCGACCAGATCGGCCGGCACCGCGGCCTCGCGCTCGGCCGATGCCGTGGCGATTGCCACGGCCAGGTCGACAGACGGTTCGACGAGCCGGGCGCCACCGACCGTGGCGGTGTAGACGTCGAGCTGTCCGAGATTGATCTTGCAGTGCTTGGTGAGGACCGCGAGGATCATCGCAACCCTGGACGAGTCGAGGCCGCTGGACGTGCGGCGAGGAGAGGGAGTCGATGATGCCACGGTCAGCGCCTGGACCTCGGCAAGCAGGGGCCGGCGGCCCTCCATCGTCACCGTGACGCAGGTGCCGGGGACGGGTTGCTCGTGGCGGGAGACGAACAGACCGGTCGGGTCGGGCACCTCGACGATGCCATCGTCGACGAGATCGAAGCAGCCGATCTCGTCGACCGGGCCGAACCGGTTCTTGACCGCCCGGAGCAGCCGCAGGCGTGAGCTGCGATCGCCCTCGAACTGCAGGACGACGTCGACTAGGTGTTCCAGGACACGAGGGCCGGCGACCGAGCCGTCCTTGGTCACGTGCCCGACCAGCAGGGTCGCGATGTTGTCGCGCTTGGCGCGTTGGATGACCGCGGACGCGACCTCGCGGACTTGCGTGACGCCGCCCGGTACACCGTCTACGTCGGCCGATCCGATGGTCTGGACCGAGTCGACGATCAGGAGCCCCGGCTTGACGGTCTCGACATGGGTCAGCACGGCACCGAGGTCGGTCTCGGCGGCGAGGTAGAGATTGTCGTCGACTGCCCCTGTGCGCTCGGCACGCAGCCGGACCTGGGCGGCGGACTCCTCACCCGAGACGTAGAGCGTGCGGCGCCCGGCCCTGGCCCAGCGGGCGGCCACCTCGAGCAGCAGGGTCGACTTGCCGACTCCGGGCTCGCCAGCAAGCAGCAGCACTGCGCCGGGCACGACACCACCGCCCAGGACCCGGTCGAGCTCGCCGATGCCTGAGGTCGTGGAGCGCGCGGACTCGATGCGGACCTGGCTGATCGGCACGGCCGGCGTGACGACAGCGGCAGCCTGGGTGCGACCCGTCCGCACCGGCGCGGCCACGTCGACCGTGCCCCAGGCCTGGCACTCGCCGCATCGACCGACCCACTTGCTGGTCGTCCACCCGCAATCCGCGCAGACATAGCCGGGGCGGACGGTCTTGGTGGTCGCCATGTCGCCAGCCTAGGGGAGCCGTCTGACAGTCCAGGTCAGGCAAGCAGGAACGGCAGCATTCCCGGCACGACGACCTCGGGGCCGGCGTCGTGGCGGGCGCCGACCAAGTGCTCAAGACGGCCGTCGGGCAGCGCGGCGACGAGCTGGTCGGCGGCATCGAGCATGAACTCGAGATCGGCACCGCCCACGAGCACGAGGGTCGGGACGGAGACCCGGCTGGCGAGGTCGCGCGGCACGACCCCTCCGATCGCGTCCCCCATCGCCGCGGAGTCGTACGCCAGGGACGACCCCACTGCCTCCATCGCCGGCCATCCCGGTCCGTTGCGCATTCCGGTGATCGCCTGTTCCGGCAGCCCGACCTTCTGCATGAATGCTGCGACGGCATCGCCCGGACGATCGTCCGCGAGGGTCTCGTGCAGGTGGACGTGCCAGTCACGCGCCGCCTGCTCCATGCTCGGAGTGCTGTAGGGCGCGTCGTGCATCACGAGTCGGGTGACACCGATTTCGGCGGCGGTGGCGTGCAGGGCAAGCGCGGCACCTGAAGAATGCCCGTAGAGCGCTGCTGACCCGCCCGCTGCGGCGACAAGCGCTTCGACGTCCTCGACCTCGCGTTCGACGGCGTACGGCGGGGGCGCCGCCATGTCGTCGCTGTCACCGCGACCCCGACGGTCGACGGCGAAGACCGTGAAATGCGCAGACAGCGTCTCGGCCAGCGAGGCGAGGATGCCGCGCGTGCAGGTGGCGCCCGGCAGCAGGATCAGCGCCGGGCCGGAGCCGATCCGGTCGTACGCGATCGCGGTGCCGTCCGCTGAGGTCGCCATCTCCATACGATCGACTGTAGGCCGACCTGACGGTGCCGACCAGTCAGATGCGGATGTCGCCCGCGGGTGTGGAGAACTGGGCGGCGATGATGCCGGGTGTCCCGTGGGGTGCGACCCAACGGACCTCGATGTCGTCGAGGGCCTCGACTGCGGGCTCGCCCAGGTAGTCGGCGAGCCGCTTGGGGTCGCCGGCGATCTCCAACGCGGTCAGCGTGATCTCGGAGGGGGCGCCCTGCGAGGGGTGCTCCTTGGCGTCGATGTCCCAGTTGATCACGAAGGGCAGCTGGGGATCGGCCTTCATCCCGCTCGTGCCGATCTGACGCCACTCGAGGTTGAAGCCGTCAGGACGGCGACGGTTGCCCGGGACGGCGTGCCGGCCCATGCGGTGCTCGACCTCGCTCATGTCGTCGACTGACACGCACCAGCCGAGCCAGCCACCGCCAGCGTCCGACCGCTGGCGCACGGCCTGCCCGAAGGCGGCCTTGTCGGCGGCAGGGTGGTCCAGCACCTCCACGACCTCGAGGTACTGGGCGTTCTTGAGCGGAAGGATCATGTTGCGGGTGCCGAACCGTGGGTGGGCACCGCCATCGATGAACTTGGCGTCGAGCAGCCGGCCGAGCTCTGCAGTCGTGCCAGCAAGGCCGTCTGGGCCGACGGCGAAGGAGACGTGGTCGAGGTGCATACCGCATTGTTGCCTGCGTCACGATTCGACCGGGGCAGGGGGGTCAGCGGTGAGGGTCGGCCACGTGTGGTGTATTGGCGCCGCCGACCTCGTGATCCCTGCAATGGCGGGCCAGCTCGGCATATCCGGCCTCGCCCATGAGCTCAGTCAGCTCGTCGCGGTTGGAGACGTAGACCGGCTCCGTGCCGACGTGTGCCTCGGTGTTGGACGAGCAGTACCAGTCGAGGTCGGCGCCGCCGGGACCCCAGCCCGCTCGGGTGTACTCGCCGATCTGTGTCTCGGTGTACGTCGTGCCGTCGCCACGGTCGACCTCGCGGAACTGTCGGCGCAGCGGCAGCTGCCAGCACACGTCGGGCTTGGTGGTGTGTGGCTTGACGTCCTGCTCGAGGGCGAAGCCGTGCAAGGCGCAGCCGTAGCCGCCCTCGAAGCCGCGTGAGTTGTGGAAGATGCACGCGCCCTGGAACGCCCGGGTCTTGAGGTCGCCCTCGTCGTCCTTCTCGGTCCAGCCGCCGCGGTGGCCCTCGTCATGGCGCTCCCAGTGGGCAGGGGTCAGCTTCTCCATGACCGCCTCGACCCGCTTGGCGTCGTCGTCGTCGGCGAAGTGGGCCCCGAGGGTGCAGCAACCGGCTTCGGGGCTCGATTCGTAGATGCCCGGGCAACCCTCGCCGAAGATGCAGGTCCACCGGGACGTGAGCCAGGTCAGGTCGCAGCGGAAGACCTCGGCAGGGTCTGCGGGATTGGCGAACTCCACGAACGAACGGGGGAATCCGAGCTCGACTTCAGGCACCGGGTGAGTCTAGACGGCGTTGCCGAGCGTTCCGGCAGATCCGGCGGTGCGAGAATGTGCGCATGCGCATGGGCGTCCTCGACATCGGATCCAACACCGGTCATCTATTGGTGGTGGACGCCTTTCGTGGTGGCCCGCCCGTGCCGGCCTACTCCTACAAGGAACCGCTGCGGCTCGCCGAGCACCTCGATGCGGACCAGGCGGTCACCCCGGAGGGTGTGTCCAGGCTGGTGAAGTACGTCGTGGATGCGCGAGGGGCGGCCGAGGACAAGGGCTGCACCACGATCCTCGCGTTCGCGACCTCAGCCGTACGAGATGCGGTCAACGCCGACGACGTCATCGCCGAGGTCAACCAGGCCAGTGGGCTGGACCTGCAGGTCCTGTCGGGCGCGGACGAGGCCCGCGTGACCTTCTTGGCAGTGCGCCGGTGGTTCGGTTGGTCCGCAGGCCGGCTCGGTGTCTTCGACATCGGTGGTGGCTCCCTGGAGATCGCCGCTGGCGCCGACGAGGTTCCCGACGTGGCCCAGTCGATGGCCCTCGGCGCCGGACGGCTCACCCGAGAGTGGTTCGAGGCGGATCGCACTCAGGCCGAGGTCCGCCTGCACGTGCGCTCGACGATCGCGGACGAGGCGGGCGCGGTCCTGCGTGGAGGAGCATTCCATCGGGCGGTCGCGACCAGCAAGACATTCCGCTCCCTGGCCCGAATCTGCGGAGCCCCCTCCTCCAACGAGGGTCAGTACGTCCGACGGATCCTGCGCAAGCAGGACCTCGCCGCGCTGGTCAAGGAGCTCGCGACGATGTCGACGGACGCCATCGCCCAGCTCCCGGGTGTCTCGCCGGACCGGGCACACCAGATCCGCGCGGGCGCCATCGTGGCCGAGGCGACGATGGACCTGTTCGACCTGACCGAGCTGGAGATCTGTCCCTGGGCCATGCGCGAGGGCGTCCTGCTGGAGTATCTGGACGGTCTCTAGAGGGTCCGGACTAGCCTAGAGGACGTGTCCCGTCCCCTTCGCGTCTCGATGTCGACGTCCTCGGTCTATCCGGGGTCGACCGCGAGCGGGTTCGAGCTCGCCGCCCGGCTCGGCTACGACGGTGTCGAGGTGATGGTCGGTATCGACGACGTCAGCGCCGACATCACCGCGATCAAGGCGCTGAGCGCATTCCACGAGATCCCGGTGGTCTCGATCCATGCGCCGTGCCTGCTGGTGACGCAACGTGTCTGGGGCAGCGACCCGTGGGGAAAGTTGCACCGCAGCGCCGATATGGCGCACGAGGTCGGTGCCTCCGTCATCGTCGTGCACCCACCATTTCGCTGGCAGCGTGACTACGCGCGGGGGTTCGTCGAGGGCATCGCCGACCTCGAAGCGCAGCACGGCATCACGTACGCCGTCGAGAACATGTACCCCTGGCGCACCGGCAAGCGGGAGTTTCAGGCGTACGCGCCGGGCTGGGACCCGCTCGAGCAGGACTACGCCCACGTCACGGTCGACCTGTCGCACAGCTCGACCGCGGGGGAGGATCCCGTGCAGATGGCCAAGGCGCTGGGCGACCGGCTCGCGCACGTCCACATCGCCGACGGTTCGGGCTCGGCCAAGGACGAGCACCTGATCCCGGGTCGGGGGACGCAGCCGTGCGCAGAGTTCCTGTCCCACGTGGCGGCGTCGGACTTCGACGGCGAGATCGTGGTCGAGATCAATACCCGCAAGGCCAGGGACCAGGGTGATCGCGAGGCCGACCTGATGGAGGCGCTGGCGTTCACACGCCTCCACGCGGTGGTCTGAGCACGAGTTCTCCCGGCTGATCGAAGCACCGCACGGCGTCGTTGGCGGGACCTCGATCGATCGCCCCAGCAGGTTTGCGCCGGGCTGCTGGCTCTCGGAGGGGCCCTGTTCGTGGCCGAGAAGGTGTTCGGCGACCGGGACCGTCCCCGGGACCGTCCCCGGGAGCGGGAGCGGAAGCGGGAGCCAGGCACGCCGGCACTCGGCAGCGGACCGGCCTGACGGAACAGCCGCTGACAGATCTGGACGCCCTGCCTCGACGCACTACGATTCGGGCATGATCACCGTCGACCAGCTCGTCACGTTCGGGCTCGCAGCGTTCATCCTGATCGCGATTCCGGGTCCCAGCGTGGTGTTCGTGATCGGTCGAGCGCTTTCGTACGGGCGTGGAGTCGCCCTGTTCACGGTGCTGGGCAATTCCCTCGGCCTGCTGATGATCGTGCTGCTCGTGGCGCTCGGGCTCGGGGTCGTGGTGCAGGAGTCGATCCTTGTGTTCACGATCCTCAAGTTCGCGGGGGCTGCGTATCTGGTGTGGCTCGGCGTCCAGGCGATCCGCCATCGTAAGGCGTTCAGCGTGAGTGACTCAGGGATCGGCGCGGTCGCCCCGCTGGGCTGGTCTGTCGTCGTGCGGCAGGGCTTTGTCGTCGGTGTCTCCAACCCCAAGGGCTTCATGATCTTCGGGGCCGTGCTGCCGCAGTTCATCGTCCGAGACAGCGGTCACGTGCAGACCCAGATGCTGCTGCTCGGACTCATCGCGGTCGCGATCGGCGTGCTGTCGGACAGTCTTTGGGCGGTCATCGCGAGCCAGCTGCGCTCCTGGTTCAACGGCTCACCGAGGCGCGGCGAGGCGCTCGGCGCGGGGGGCGGGACGTCGATGATCGGGCTCGGCGTCGGGCTGGCGGTCACCGGCAACCACCACTGACGCCGTCACGCGGGCTTGGTGCGGGCGAGGCGACCGGCGATCACGGCGCCCGTGATGATCTGCATCTGGTGGTAGAGCATCAGCGGCAGGACGATCAGCGCGACGTCGCCCCCGGCGAACAGGACCGAGGCGATCGGCAGACCGCTCGCGAGGCTCTTGTTGGAGCCGCAGAACAGGATCGGTATCCGGTCGGCGCGGGCGAAGCCGAGAGCCCGACCGATCAGCACGGTCCAGCCCATCGCGATACCGAGCAGCATCGCGCACACCGCCGCGACCGCGAGCACCGACCAGATCGTCAGCGATGACCAGACATCGGCCTCGGCACCCTCGCTGAAAGCGACGAACACGACGAGCACGATGCTGCTGCGGTCATACAGCCGGAGCCGAATGTCGTGCCGGGCGACGACGTCGCCGATCAGCGGGCGGAGGAGTTGCCCGAGCACGAACGGGGCAAACAGCTGCAGCACGATGCGGAGCACCGCGCCGGCGTCGACCCGGGCGTCGGAGGTCATCAGCAGGGCCACGAGCGCCGGAGTCAGGAAGACTCCGATCAGGTTCGACATCGAGGCGCTGACCACGGCGCCGGCGACGTTGCCGCCGGCGATCCGGGTGTAGACGACGCACGACTGGACGGTCGACGGCACCAGGCATAGCAGCAGCACTCCGGCGGCCAGCCCCGGTGTCAGGAAGCCGGGCTCGAGCAGCTGTGCACCCAGTCCCAGCACCGGAAACACCACGAAGGTCGTGCCGAGCACCACCGCGTGAAGGCGCCAGTGCCGGATCCCGGCGAGGGTCTCTCCGGTCGACAGTCGGGCGCCGTACAGGAAGAACAGCAGTCCGATCGCGACCATGGATGCCAGCTTGAGCGCGTCGAGGCCGTTCCCCGTGGCGGGCACGAACGAAGCGACCACCGCCGCGACCAGCAGCGCGATGATGAACGGATCGGGTCGCAGGCGCACCCCCCGACTCTAGGTCGTGGCGATCTAGACTCGGCGGCATGACTCAACGGATCGCAATCCTCGGTGCCGGTGTGATGGGCGAGACCCTCCTGGCGGCCATCCTCAGTGCAGGTCACACGACCGCGGACGTGGTGATCTCGGAGAAGCGCGAAGAGCGCGCCACGGAGCTCCGTGACACGTACGGCGTGGCAGTGACCGGAAACGCCGACGCCGTGCGGGATGCCGATGTGGTCCTGCTGGTCGTCAAGCCGCAGGACGTGCCGGCGCTGCTCGCCGAGATCGCCGACGCGGTACGTCCTGGCGCGACGGTCGTGTCGCTGGCCGCCGGGGTCCGCATCGACACCATGACCGCGGCACTGCCTGCCGGTGTCGCGGTGATCCGCGCGATGCCCAACACGCCCGCTCTGGTGGGGGAGGGCATGTTCGGCATCTCGCCGGGACCGGGCGCCAGTGACGATCAGGTTGCCGCAGTCGTGGCACTGCTGGAGTCCGGCGGCCGGGTCGTCGTGGTCGACGAGTCGCAGCAGGACGCTGTCACCGCGGTGTCGGGATCCGGACCGGCGTACGTCTTCTACCTGGCCGAGGCGATGATCGCCGGCGGGATCGCCCAAGGCCTCGATGCGACCACCGCGCGCCTGCTGGTGCAACAGACCCTGGTGGGGTCGGCCAAGCTGCTGGCCGAATCCGACGAGACGGCCGAGGAGCTCAGGCGGCGGGTGACGTCCCCGAACGGCACGACGCACGCCGCGATCGAGACCTTTGACGAGCTCGGGGTGAACGATGCTGTGATCGCCGGTGTCGCCGCAGCGGCAGCCCGATCGATCGAGCTCTCCGGCCCGGCATAGGCTCGAGTCATGACCGACCGCGCCTGCGTCGTCTTCGACGAGCACCTGACCGAGTACAACTTCGGTCACTCGCACCCCATGGCGCCGGTCCGCATCGAGCTCACGATGGGCCTCGCTCGGGAGCTGGGCATCGTCGACGGCCTCGACGTCGTGGGTGCGTCGGCGGCGACCGACGATGAGCTCAACTTGATCCACACGGCCAACTACATCGAGCGCGTGCGCAAGCTCAGCGACCACCCGACCCACGCGGACTCGACGATCGGACTGGGCACCGAGGACAACCCGGTGTTCGCCCACATGCACGAGGCCAGCGCCCTGATCGCCGGTGCGAGCGTCGAGGCGGCCAGACGAGTGTGGACCGGCGCAGCACCGCGGGCGGTCAACATCAGCGGCGGACTGCACCACGCGATGCCGGGCAATGCCAGCGGCTTCTGCATCTACAACGACGTCGCCCTCGCGATCCGCTGGCTCCTGGACAACGGTGCGCAGCGGGTCGCCTACGTCGACGTGGACGCGCACCACGGTGACGGCGTGCAGAAGATGTTCTGGAATGATCCGCGGGTCCTCACGATCTCGATCCACGAGGGACCGCAGACGCTGTTCCCCGGCACGGGCTTCTCGAGCGAGACCGGCGGCGAGGGCGCCGAGGGCTCCGCGGTCAACATGCCGTTGCCTCCGGGCACCTCCGACGCGGGCTGGCTGCGGGCGTTCCACGCGATCGTGCCGCCGCTCGTGCGGGAGTTCAAACCCGACATCCTGGTGACGCAGCACGGCTGCGACTCCCACATGGACGATCCGCTGACCAACCTGATGCTCAGCGTCGACGGTCAGCGGGCGTCCTACCTCGCGCTGCGGGATCTCGCCACCGAGGTGTGCGACGGCAAGTGGGTGGCGACCGGCGGCGGGGGCTATGCCGTGATGGACGTCGTCCCGCGGGCGTGGGCCCACCTGCTCGCGATCATCGCCGGGGCGCCGCTTGATCCGTCGTCGCTCACCCCCGAGAGGTGGCGCGCCCACATCGAGCAGCTGCAGGGATTGCCCGGTCCGCAGCGCATGACCGACGGTCGGACCACCGCCTACCGTGGGTGGGAGCAGGGCTATGACCCGGACAGCTGGCTCGACCGTTCGATCCAAGCCACCCGGGTCGCGGCGTTCCCGCTGAACGGGCTTGATCCACAGCCGTGATGGCCGTCATCGACGTATGAGACGGCCGGGCCGAGAGATTTTCCGTATCTACTGTCCCTGAAGCCTCAGGAGGCACTAGTCTCGACCAAGGCACGCGCGCTGTTTCTCCGGTGGGGAAGCCGGAGAGCGCGCGTGCCCCTCAGGAAGCAGGTGGTGTCGATGGCATCCGGACCAACGTTCTTGACCGTCGCAGAAGTGGCGGGTCAGATGCGGGTGTCGAAGATGACGGTCTACCGGCTCGTGCATTCCGGCGAGCTCGAGGCTGTCCGAGTGGGACGATCGTTCAGGGTGCCCGCGCACGCCGTCGAGGAGTTCCTCGGCAAGTCCTACTTCCAGGCCGGCTGACCGAGGTCATCGTCGACGCTCGCCCCCCCGGTCTCGCTTCTGGTCGGCGAGAAGTCGGCCCTGTGCTGACGTGTACGCTGGTCACAGCCAAGACCGGGGATCGAGGCCGCGCCAAGCGGACCACGTCGATCGTCGATCAGGCCACCAGTCTCAGCATGCACCTGCCACGCTCGCGTGGACAACAAGAATTGAGTAGTGACCTGTGGGTTCAGTCATCAAGAAGCGGCGCAAGCGGATGTCGAAGAAGAAGCACCGCAAGATGCTCAAGCGCACTCGAGTGCAGCGTCGTCGTCTCGGCAAGTAGCAGCACATGAGCCGGTCTGTCCTCGTCACCGGTGTCGCCGGGTCGTTCGCGTCTTTGTTTGCGCGTCGACTTGCCGATCTCGGCGAGGAGGCCGGCATCAGCAAGGTCGTCGGCATCGACACGGTGTTGCCAGCGGGTGACATCGGCCGGGTCAAATTCGTCCGGGCCGACATCCGCACGCCCGTCGTCGGCAAGGTCATCGCGGTCGAGGACGTCGACACCGTCGTGCACCTCGACCTGCACCCTCCGTCGCGTGGCCGGACCACGGGCGGCAAGGAGCTCAACGTCATCGGCACGATGCAGCTGTTGGCCGCGTGCCAGCGTGCGGCGACGGTCAAGAAGTTCGTCCTGGGCTCGTCGAGCGCCGTCTACGGGGCCTCGCCCCGCGACCCGGCCATGTTCACCGAATCAAGCCTGGCCCGGGGCGGAGTGCGGAGCGGCTTCCCCAAGGACGTCGTCGAGGTCGAGTCGTACGTCCGGGGGTTCGCGCGGCGCCGTCCTGAGGTCATCATCACGATCCTGCGGGCTGCCCAGATCCTCAGCACCGAGATCACGACGCCGCTCGGCACCTATTTCACCAGCCCGGTGCTGCCTGCCGCGATGGGTTTCGACCCGCGCCTGCAGTTCACCAACCTCGAGGATGCCGTCGAGGTCCTGCGACTGGCGATCCTCAACGATCGCCCGGGTACGTTCAACATCGCCGGCGAAGGTGTCGTGCTGCTGAGTCAGGCCGCGCGCCGGCTCGGCCGTCCGATCATTCCCTTGCCGCCGCTGGGGTACGCCACGGCCGCGCGCCGGGTGCTGCGCGCCGCAGGTTCGGACATCACGCCGGACCTGCACCGCCTGCTGACGTACGGCCGGGTGCTGGACACCGCTGCTCTCCGCGACATCTTCGGCTACGACGTGCGGCACTCCTCGTTGGACACCTTCGAGGAGTTTCGCCGGTCGGTCCGGCCCGGAGTCATGGCAGTGATGGGGGGACGATCATGACCGACGAGCGCAAGAGCATCGGTTCGGGCGGCAAGGCGGGACGGGGCAACCGGGAGACATCGCCGTCGGCGGCAGCGCGCTCGCTGGCCGGCGGGTCCGCGGTCAGGAAGCCAGTGGTCAAGGCCAAGCCGGCAGCCCAGCCCGATCCCGCACCGGTTAAGAAGACCACCGCCAAGAAGGCTGTGCCGACCAGCAAGACCGCACCGGCCAAGAAGGCCGCGGCGAAGAAGGCGACAGGCCCCGCACGCAGCGCTCCGGAAAAGCCCCGTCTTCGCGCCGTCACGGACGAGGACGCCGCAGCGGCTGCCGCGGCCGCCGCCGAGGAGGCTGCCAGTCGCACCCGCACGGCCGGTGCCGCGCCGTTGTCCGCCGGGATCCCGATCGACGAGATCCTCGTGGCCGTCGTGCAGGCCGCGCAGCGGATCCTCGGCACCGACTGGGAGTCGCGCATTGCGACCCTGCTCGCCACGATCCGCAAGCGGATGAACGGTGACTACGAGGTTGACGAGTTCGGCTTCGACCCGCAGATCACCGAGGTCCTGATCGCCGCGGTTGAGCCGCTGGCCGAGAAGTGGTTCCGGCTCGAGGTCCGCGGCATCGAGAACATCCCGGCCGAGGGCGGGGCGCTGCTGGTTGCCAATCACTCCGGGACGGTCCCGCTCGACGGCATGATCACGGGCTATGCGGTCAAGAAGTACGCGGGACGCAATCTGCGGCCCCTGGGGGCCGACCTGGTGTTCTCGTTGCCGTTCGTGGGCCAGGTGGCCCGCAAGGTCGGCGCGACCCTGGCTTGTACCGAGGACGCCGAGCGGCTGCTTGCGACCGGCGAGCTCGCCGGCGTGTGGCCGGAGGGCTTCAAGGGCATCGGCAAGCCGTTCGCCGAGCGCTACAAGCTGCAGCGCTTCGGTCGAGGTGGATTCGTGTCGTCCGCGATGCGTGCCCAGGTGCCGATCGTGCCGGTGTCGATCGTCGGCGCCGAGGAGATCTACCCGCTGGTCGGCAACGTTCCGTCACTGGCTCGTTTGCTGGGCCTGCCGTACCTGCCGATCACGCCGTTCTTCCCGCTGCTCGGGCCGCTGGGCCTGATCCCGTTGCCGAGCAAGTGGATCATCGAGTTCGGCGAGCCGATCCGCACCGATGCCTACGACCCCGAGTCCGCCGACGACCCGATGCTGCTGTTCAACGTCACGGACCAGGTGCGCGAGACGATCCAGCAGACGCTGTACGGCCTTTTGGTGGACCGGGGCAACGCGTTCTTCTGAGTACCGACCACGCGACGCGAGGGAGTGTCTTCGAGCGCTCGCGACGCGCGAACGTGCCATGCGGGACGGTAGTCGGACCAGTGACCCGAATCGCTCGGCGGCGCAGCCTCAGGTGATCACCGGGCCGAGCGGGGCAAAGCCGCTCGAGCTACTTTCCGCCGCCAAGCAGACCGTTGAGCAGGCCGGGCACGAGCCCCTCCTGGTCGTCGTCGCCGAGCAACGCGCCGACGACCGGATCCGTGATGTCGGCGAGCGACGGGGGCTTGGTCGGCAACGGCGAAGCGAGGATCGGCTTCGGGGTGGGCGTAGAGGTCGGCGTGGAGCCCGTGCCGGCCTTCGTGCCGTTGGCCGCAGAGTCCGAGGGGGTCGACTTGTCGGTGCTGTCGCTCGCCGAGCCGCTGGTGCCCTTGGCGAGGCCCGACACGGCCGCGACGAGCTGCTGCACATCGCTGCTCGTGCAGGCGGAACACAGCGAGGATGCTTGGGTGGCCAGGTTGCTGATCGCGGCGGTGGCGGCGTCGAACGAGTCGTCGGCTCCGGTCGGGAGCACCGTGGACAGGGTCGACAGGTCGGCGGTCGCCTTGGCGGCGAAGTCGTTGACCGTCCGGATCGACTTCTCGTCGCCGCTGTCGGTGAAGTCGCTGAACAGTGAGGTGGAGCCCGACTCGGCCTGCGAGGAGAAGTCGTCGAGAGCCTTGGCGACCCGTTCGTCGGTGCTGCTGTCAGCGCTCAGCTTCTGCGCCTCGGCGAGACGTTCGGAGGCCTGCGCGAGCTGGAACGAGCCGCGTGACTCGTCGCTGCGGTGCAGGGCGAGCTCGACGGACTCGACGCTCCGCTTGACCGGGTAGAGCATCTCGCCGGGCACGGCCGACGCGCTGGAGGCAACCAGGCCGACGACGCCGGCGGAGGCGACGAGGGTCGCGGTGAGTGCGGCGACCCGACGTCGGACGGGGTGGCCCTCGCGGGCCGGCGTGGTCGCGGTGCGTGAAGCGGGCGGTGTCGCGACCAGGACCGTCTCGGCCTCGGTCATGAGCTGCTGGCGGAGGGCATCGCGGAAGTGCGGCGACGGCTCGATCGCGGCAGACGCGCACAGCTGCTCGGCGAATCGCACCAGATCGGCGATGTGCTCGTCGCGGGGCGCGCGACCACTCCAGGCCTCGTCGAAGGACTGGGCGTCGTCGTTGTCGCGACGGCCGATCATGGCATGTTCCTCACTGCAGTGGATGTTACGGAGATACCAACGATTCCTGTGCGCGGGAGGTTACGGTGAAATGACAGGACAAATGTTTCGCGAACAGTCATCGTGCGTCCTCCGGCATCGTCTTGGCGAGGCTCCGGACGGCACGCAGCTGGAGCTGCTTGATGGCACCTTCGCTCCGCCCGAGCGAAGCCGCGGTCTGGGCGATCGACATGCCCTGGATGAACCGCATCAGGATGCAGTCGCGCTGCTCGTTGGGTAGCGAGTTGACTGCCTCGAACAACATCTCGTTGGAGATCAGCGCCAGGACTTCTTCCTCAGGGCTGGCGACGGTGACCTTGCCCTCGGGGATCGTCTCGGACACGATCTCGAGCCTGGCGCGGCTGGACTTGAAGTGATCGGCGACGAGATTGCGCGCAATCGTGGTCAACCAGGCGCCGAAATCCTTGCCCTGCCAGTTGAAACGCTGGATCGCGCGGAGCCCCCGAACGAACGTCTCGCTGGTCAGGTCCTCGGCGAGCTGCTGCGATCCGACCCGATAGTAGACAAACCGAAAGACCCCGGTGACGTAGTGGTCGTACAGCTGGCCGAACGCCTCGCCGTCGCCTTCCTTGGCGAGGTCGACGAGTGCGCGCAGACGAGTCGCCTCGGGGTCGTGCTCGTCGCGCGGGCTGGGGCTGTTGCCGCTGGACGGTGCGTAGGCCGGGGAGTCCGCGACGGCCAGGGCGATGAGCAGCGATCGGTTGTCAGGGGTCGCAAGGGCCAGCGACAGCGCGACGCGCAACGCAGATGTGGCACTCCTCACAGGCCCTCCCTGATCACCGGAAGCCTAACCTGCGCGGTGGCCTGTGTCAGTGCCTTTGTTTTTTTCTGTGACGGAGCGCACGCCACGTCCCAGCGGCCGCGACTGCCGCCACGGCGCCCTTTCCGCCGACCAGGGCGACCTTGCGCCCGGTGCGATAGTCGCGGATCCGCCAGCCGCTGGACTTGGCATGGGCGCGGAGAGCCGAGTCGGGATTGACTGCACAGGGATGGCCCACGAGGGACAGCATCGGCAGGTCGTTGCTGGAGTCGGAGTAGGCGTAGCAGTCCGCCAGGGTCAGGCCCTCACGCTCAGCGATCTCCTTGATCGCCGTGGCCTTGCCCTCGCCGTGCATCATCTCGCCGACGAGCTCGCCGGTGTAGACGCCGTCGACATGCGCCGAGACGGTGCCAAGGGCGCCGGTCAGACCGAGCCGACGTGCGATGACGCTCGCGATCTCGACGGGCGCGGCGGTGACCAGCCAGACTCGCTGACCGCGATCGAGGTGCCATTGAGCGATCGCCCGGGTGCCGGGCCAGATCTTGTGCGCCATGTTCTCGTCGAAGATCTCCTCACCGATCTCCTCGAGCTCGCGGACCTGGTGCCCGGCGATGAAGGCGAGCGCCGAGGATCGCGCCTTGGCGATGTGCTCGGGGTCCTCGACGCCGGCGACCCGGAAGTACATCTGCTGCCACGTGGCCTTGAGGATGTCGCGGGTCGTGAAGAACTTGCGACGATGCAGTCCACGAGCCAGGTGGAAGATCGAGGCGCCTTGCATGATCGTGTTGTCGACGTCGAAGAACGCTGCGCCGGTCAGGTCGGGCTGCGTCGTGAGAGCGGTCTCCATCTCCGAGGCCGAGGCAGAGGCCTGGCCGGGAAGGACCGATCGCGACTGCAGATTGCGCGGTTGATCGGGTCGTGCGTCCCGGGGCATGTAACCGAGACTAACGCCCTCGGTGCGCCGTGGCGTGTGGTTGACTCGGGTCGTGACGGTCAATGTCAGCGACTACCTCCGCGCGGCCGCTTCCCATGATCCGGGCGGCGTCGCCCTGGTCGAGCATCGCACCGCACGCCGAGAGGTCACGTGGCGCGAGTTCGACGAGGCTGCCGACGCCGTGGCGCGCGGGCTGACCGCCCGAGGGCTTGTTGCCGGGCAGCGCGTCGCGATCGTCATGGCGAACCGCATTGACCTGCCGATCGCGTACTTCGGCATCCTGCGCGGCGGGATGGTCGCGGTGCCGATCAACCCGCGATCCACGACACGGGAGATCGGTCGCATGCTGGCGGACTCGCTGGCCCGGGTTGTGCTTTGCGACGAGGCCGGCGTGACCCAGGTGCGGGAAGCCGTGACGGACGAACACCAGATCAGCGTGATAGTCGACGGAGCGGATCCGGGACCGGGGGAGTCTGGTTTCGAAGCCTTCCTCGCGGACGCGACCGGTGCGGCGCCGGCGGCACCAGCTGATGCCGAGGCGCTCGCCGTCGTCCTCTACACGTCCGGCACGAGCGGCAAGCCGCGCGGCGCCATGCTGACCCACCGTGCGCTGATCGCCAACATCGAGCAGGTCGCCCGGCTCGATCCTCCCGCCATGACGTCGGACGACGTGTGTCTCGGGCTGCTGCCGATGTTCCACATCTATGGGCTCAACTGCGTGCTGGGCCAGGCCGTGCGGCAGGGCGCCCGCGTGGTCCTGGTCGACGGTTTCGACCCCGGCGGCCTGCTGGACCAGATCGTCGCCGAGGGCATCACCAACATCCCCCTGGCCCCGCCGGTTGTGGCGGCCTGGGCGGGCCGCGACGACCTGCGGGACAAGCTCGCGCTCGTCACCACGATCCTGTCTGGCGCCTCCGCGCTGGATCCCGAGCTCGCCGAGACCTTCCTGGCATCGTCGGGCAAGTACATCGAGCAGGGCTACGGACTGACCGAGACCGCCCCGGTCATCGCCACGACGTTCGGCTCCCCCCGCGATGCGAGCACCTCGCCCAAGTCGGGTTCGGTCGGTCGTGCGCTCCCGGGCATCGACGTGCGAATCGTCGAGGCCAATGGCGAGGACTCGCGCGCCGGCGACCCCGCCGAGATCTGGGTCAGGGGCGACAATCTCTTCTCCGGGTACTGGCCCGATGGGGTCGACGGCCCCCGCGACGACGGCTGGTACCCCACGGGAGACATCGGACTGCTCGACGAGGACGGCGACCTCACCCTCGTCGACCGGCTGCGTGAGCTCGTCATCGTCTCGGGATTCAACGTCTATCCCTTCGAGGTCGAGGACGTCATCGCCGAGGTCCCGGGGGTTGCGCAGGTCGCGGTCGTCGGGCTGCCCGACGAGGAGACCGGGGAAGCGGTCGTGGCCTTCGTCGTGCCCGACCGGCCAGGCGCCGACGAGAGCGTCTTGCTGGAGTCCGTCGAGGCGCACTGCCGCACGCGTCTCGCCCGGTTCAAGCAGCCGCGACGCATCGTCGTGGTCCACGGGTTGCCGCACTCGGCCACCGGCAAGGTCGCGAAGGGCCGTCTGCGCGCCCTCGCCCGCAGCGAGACGCTGGGTCTCGACGCATCGTGATCCGGCACGCTGAGGATGCCCGGGTCGTCGTCTACTCCCGGCCTGGATGCCACTTGTGCGAGGTTGCCGAGTCGCTGGTCGACGAGATCTGCGTCGAGACGGGTGACTCGTGGGTGGGAGTCGACATCACGACCGACGAAGACCTGACCTCGAGGTTCACCGAGCAGGTGCCGGTGACGTTCGTCGATGGGGCGCAGCACGACTTCTGGCGGGTCGACCCCGTACGCCTGCGAGCAGCGCTGGCCCGCGCTCCACGAGTGTGACGTGGGCCACGACGCAATGTCTCGATTTTGTTAACGCGTTCACAAACTCTTAAACTGGCGTTGCGTCGCACGCCAGTCCCGACAGGGATAATCCCCGGTCGTGCAGCGCAGGAGCACTGTGACCTTACTTCGCACCCCCCATGCGGACGGAACCGCCCGTGGCATCCCTGATGCAACGGTCGCCCGGCTGCCGCTCTACCTGCGCGCGCTCAATGCGCTGACCGAGCAGGGCGTCGGGACGTGCTCGTCCAATGACCTCGCCGAGAGCGCCGGCGTCAACCCGGCCAAGCTCCGCAAGGACCTGTCGCACCTCGGCTCGTACGGCACCCGCGGCGTCGGCTACGACGTCGAGTACCTGCGCTACCAGATCGCGCGCGAGATCGGCCAGACCCAGGACTGGGACGTCGTCATCGTCGGCGTCGGCAATCTCGGGTCGGCGCTCTCGGCGTACCAGGGGTTCAGCACCCGCGGCATCCGGGTGGCTGCCCTGGTCGACTCGGATCCGCAGCGCATCGGCACGACCATCTCGGGCATCACGGTCTCCTCCCTGGACGATCTCGCTGCGGTCGTGCGTGAGCGGGCCATCTCGATCGGCATCATCGCGACACCGGGCGAGGCCGCCCAGCACGTCGCGGACCACCTCGTCGCTGCCGGCATCACCAGCATCCTGAACTTCGCACCCGCCCTGGTGCAGGTTCCCGACGGCGTCGACGTGCGCAAGGTCGATCTGTCGATCGAGCTGCAGATCCTCGCCTACCACGAGCAGCGCAAGGCCGGCGCGCAGACGAGGGGTACCGCATGAGCGTCCTGGTCGTGGGCATGTCCCACAAGTCGGCGCCGATCGACGTGCTCGAGCGCGTCTCGCTCGACACCGATGCATCGGTCAAGTTGTCCCACCTCGTGCTCGAGACGCCGTTCGTCACCGAGTCGGTTGTCATCTCGACGTGCAACCGGGTCGAGATCTACGTCGAGGCCGAGCGCTTCCACGGTGCGGTCGAAGAGGTGTCCCGGCTGCTCGCCGAGCACTCCGGTCTGGAGCGTGAGGACTTCGTCCGTCACGTCTACGTGCACTTCGACGAGGCCGCCGTCGCGCACCTGTTCGGCGTTGCCTCCGGCATGGACTCGATGATCCTCGGTGAGAGCCAGATCCTCGGCCAGGTCCGCGATGCGCTGCACGGCGCGCAGGCCGAGTCGACCGTCGGGTCTGCGCTCAACGCGCTGTTCCAGCAGGCCCTGCGGATCGGCAAGCGGGGACACGCCGAGACCGGCATCGACCTGCTCGCACCGTCGATCGTCACGGCCGGGCTCGATGCCGCCGGTCCAGTCGTCGATGCCGAGGACTCGCGATTCCTGGTCGCGGGCGCCGGCACGATGGCCAGCCTCGCGGTGCGCACCCTGATCGGTCGCGGCGTCGCACCCCACCGCATCATGGTCGCCAACCGGACGTTCCAGCGTGCGTACGCGCTGGTCGCCACCTTCGGCGTCAGCGCCGTGCGCTGGGAGGCCATGGACGTAGAGCTGGCCGCCGCCGACGTCCTGATCAGCTGCACGGGCGCCACGGGCGTCGTGTTCGACCGCGATCGCATCGCCGCTGCGTCAGCCGGCCGGCCGATGGCCCTGATCGACCTCGCCCTGCCTCGGGACGTCCACCCCGAGGTGCGCGAGCTGGATGGTGTCGACCTGATCGACCTGGTCGTGCTTGCCCGGCTCGGGGAGAACACCGAGCTCGCCGCCGATATCGCCCAGGTCCGCTCGATCGTGGAGGACGAGGTCCGTACCTTCCTGGCCGCCAAGGCCGCTTCGCACATCACGCCGACCGTCGTCGCCCTGCGCACGATGGCGACCGACGTCGTCGCGGCCGAGCTCGCCCGCATCGAGACCCGGCTCCCGGACCTGACCAAGGACGAGCTCGCCAGCGTGCGCAAGGCCTTGCATCGCGTCGCCGAGAAGCTCATCCATGCGCCGACGGTCCGGGTGCAGCAACTCATCGACGGTCCCGCGGGCCTGACGTACGCGGATGCCCTGGCCGATCTGTTCGCACTGGACCAGTCCGCGGTCGACGCCGTGACGCGAGTCAAGGGGGAGTCGTCGTGAAGGCGCTTCGCCTGGGCACCCGTGCCTCCGCCCTGGCGACGACCCAGTCGGGCCTGATCGCCGACCGGCTCCGCGCGACCGGCGTCGAGGTCGAGCTTGTCACGATCTCGACCGAGGGCGACCGCAACCAGCAGCCGCTGGTCGAGTTCGGTGGACAGGGCGTCTTCGTGGCCGCGCTGCGTGAGGCGCTGGTCCGCGGCGAGGTCGACCTCGCGGTCCATTCACTCAAGGACCTGCCGACGACTCCGGACCCGCGCCTTGCGCTGGCCGCGATCCCGGCGCGTGAGGACCCGCGCGACGCGCTGGTCGCACGCGACGGTCTGACCCTGGGCGAGCTGCCGCAGGGCGCGCGCGTCGGCACCGGCTCGCCGCGCCGCGAGGCGCAGCTCAACGCGCTGGGACTGGGCGTCGAGGTCGTGCCGATCCGCGGCAACGTCGGCACCCGCATCGGCAAGGTCACCTCCGGCGAGTACGACGCCGTCCTGCTGGCCCGTGCCGGTCTGCTGCGGCTGGGCCGCGCTGACGAGGCGACCGAGGTCATCGATCCCCTCCAGATGCTTCCCGCCCCCGGGCAGGGAGCGCTTGCCTGCGAATGTCGCGCCGACGACATCGCCACGATTCAACTTCTCAGTGGGCTCGACGACAGCGACACCCGTGCTGCCGTCACCGCTGAGCGCAGCCTCCTCGCCACCCTCGAGGCCGGTTGCAGTGCACCTGTCGGGGCCCTCGCCGAAGTCGCCGAAGGCGACGACGGTGACGAGCTCTGGCTCCGTGCCGTGGTCGGAAGCACATCCGGCTCGCCCACCATCCGACTGTCCGCGACCGGCTTGCCATCCGAAGCCGCCGCGGTCGGGGAGCGTCTCGCTGCCGAGATGCTCGCCGAAGGCGCAGGCGCCCTCGTGGCCGTCGTCACCTCATAACCCCAGGCAGATCGAGAAAAGGACCACCGTGACCATCACCACTGCGATGCGAGATGCACCGTCCACGGCTCGACCGAGCGCGAACAAGGCCACTCGTGGCCACGTGAGCTTCGTCGGCGCGGGGCCGGGAGATGCCAGTCTGTTGACGGTGCGCGCCGCCGAGCTGCTGGCTCAGGCCGACATTGTCATCACGGAGCTGCCCGAGCATGCCGCACTCGTCACCAACGGCGCCGACATTGTCGACGGCGGGGTCGGTGAGGACGGCGAGACGCTGACCCACGCGGCTCGCGCACGGCTCGTGGTCAGGCATGCCAAGACCGGCGCGCACGTCGTGCGGCTGATCACTGGCGATCCGTTCACGTACGCCACGGCACCCGAGGAGGCGGCCGCGTGCAGCAAGGCCGGCATCGGCTTCGAGATCGTGCCCGGCATCTCCTCGGTCTCGGCGGTGCCTGCGTATGCCGGTGTGCCGCTGACCAACCGGACGCACCGCGAGTACTCCGTCGTGAGCGTCGGGGATGCCTCGATCAACTGGTCGGACCACTCAGGCCAGGAGACCCTGGTCCTGCTGTCCGCCGTGGCCCGGATCGGAGAGGTCGCCAGCGGCCTCGTCGCCGCCGGACGCTCGGCCGAGACCCCCGTCGCGATGACCCGCGTCGGCACGACGACCGAGCAGACCACGGTCGTCTCGACGCTCGCCGACATCGCCGCCGACGCGAAGGCCGCGGGCATGACCGCGCCGGCTATCACGGTGGTCGGCCAGGTCGTCACGATGCGCGAGGCGCTGTCGTGGTTCGAGACCAAGCCGCTGTACGGCTGGCGCATCCTGGTGCCACGCACCAAGGAGCAGTCCGCCGGACTCGCCGCCCGACTGCGTGGCTTCGGTGCGCTGTCGGAGGAGGTCCCGACCATCTCGGTCGAGCCGCCGCGCAACCCGCAGCAGATGGACAAGGCCGTCCGCGGCCTGGTCGAGGGCCGCTACGAATGGATCGCCTTCACCAGCGTCAACGCGGTCAAGGCCGTGCGGGAGAAGTTCGAGGAGTACGGGCTCGACGCCCGCGCTTTCTCGGGCCTCAAGATCGCCGCTGTCGGTGACAAGACCGCCGAGGCGATCGCGACGTGGGGCATCCGGTCCGACCTGATCCCCACGGGTGAGCAGTCGGCGCGTGGGCTCCTCGAGGACTGGCCGCCGTACGACGACCTGCTCGACCCGATCAACCGGGTCTTCCTGCCTCGAGCCGACATCGCGACCGAGACGCTCGTGGCCGGACTCGTCGATCTGGGCTGGGAGGTCGATGACGTCACGGCCTACCGCACCGTCCGGGCGGCGCCGCCGCCAGCCCCGACACGCGAGGCGATCAAGACCGGCAAGTTCGACGCGGTCATGTTCACCTCGTCGTCCACGGTCCGCAACCTTGTGGGCATCGCCGGAAAGCCACACACGTCGACGATCATCGCGTGTATCGGCCCGGCAACCGCCAAGACCGCCGAGGAGCACGGCCTGCGGGTCGATGTCATCGCCGATTCCCCGTCCGTCGAGGTCCTGGCCGATGCACTCGCCGAGTTCGGGGCAGCGCGTCGTCTGGCGTTCCTTGAAGCTGGCGAGCCGGTGACCAAGCCCTCGCAGAAGCGTCCGTCGACGCGCCGCAAGGCCTGATCATGTCGTTTCCTGCCGACCGTCCTCGTCGCCTGCGCCAGTCGCCGGCGATGAGGCGGCTGGTGGCCGAGACGCACGTCCAGCCGTCTCAGCTGATCCTCCCGATGTTCGTCGCGGAGGGCATCAGCGAGCCGCGACCGATCAGCAGCATGCCCGGCGTCGTCCAGCACACCCGCGAGTCCGCACGCAAGGCGTACGCCGAGGCGGCTGCGCTGGGCCTCGGTGGTGTCATGTTGTTCGGCGTTCCTGAGCACAAGGATCCGCAGGGTTCGGGCGCGCTTGATCCGCAGGGCATCCTCAATGTCGCGCTGGGTGACGCCCGTGCGGAGGTCGGCGACGACCTGCTCGTGATGTCGGACCTGTGCCTCGACGAGTTCACCGACCACGGCCACTGCGGCGTGCTCGACGCGCAGGGCCGGGTCGACAACGACGCAACGGTCCAGATCTACGCGCAGATGGGCGTCGTGCAGGCCGAGTCCGGCGCACACGTCGTCGGGCCCAGCGGCATGATGGACGGCCAGGTCGGCGCAATCCGCTCGGCGCTCGACGCCGCGGGTCACGGCGAGACTGTGATCCTGGCGTACGCGGCCAAGTACTCCTCGGCCTTCTACGGCCCGTTCCGGGAGGCCGTGGGCTCATCGCTCCAGGGCGACCGCAAGACCTACCAGCAGGACCCCGCCAACGCCCGCGAGGCGATCCGGGAGGTGCTCCTGGACATCCAGGAGGGCGCCGACATCGTGATGGTCAAGCCCGCGCTGTCCTACCTCGACCTGATCGCGGACGTGCGCGCGACGGTCAACGTGCCGGTCGCGGCGTACAACATCTCTGGTGAGCTCGCGATGGTCGAGGCCGCTGCGGCCAACGGCTGGATCGACCGTGAGCGCACGATCGACGAGATCATCACGTCGATCCGCCGGGCTGGGGCGGACATCGTCCTGACCTACTGGGCGGTCGAGCTCGCGACCCGCCTGCGCCGCTGAGCTCAGCACGACAACGCACGAAGGGCCGGTCCGTGAGGACCGGCCCTTCGTGCGTCGGATGGAGTCAGCTGAGCAACGAGGTGATGCAGCTCGTGAGCTTGGTCAGGTTGAGCAACGAGATGCCCTCAGCCAGGCACTGCGCCTTGGCCTGGGCCCAGGTCAGCGTCGCGGACCCGCCGCTCGTGCTGCCGCCGCTGGTGCCGCCGCCGCCAGTCGTCGTGCCGCCGCCGGTCAGGTCGCCGACGAGGCCGCCAACCAGTCCGGTCACGCCACCGGTCGTGCCGCTGCTGGTGCCGCCACCGGTCGTGCCGCCGCCGGTGCCGCCACCGGTCGTGCCGCCGCCGGTGCCGCCGCCGGTCGTGCCACCTGCGCCCGGCTTGGGCTTCGGCTTGGGCTCGTTGGCCTTCTGCTCTGCCTTCTTGGCCTTGTCGCGCTGCGTTGACGTCAGCGTCTGGTCATTCGACGAGGACGTCAGGACCGATGCGGTCGAGTAGCCGTTGGGGGACTGGGTGAAGTCGCCCTGCGCGTACTTGGCCGAGATCGAGAGGACCAGGTCGACGTAGGAGTCGGAGTGGTTGTAGCGCTTGACCGCAGAAGCCGCGCCCGACCGGCTCGACAGGTCGTCGGTGCCGGCGCACAGGTAGATGCCTGCCGAGGTCGCAGCATCGTCGATGTCCTGCGGGTTCTTCTTGCCGTCGTTGTCGGAGTCGACACCGACGGACTTCCAGGTGCCGGGGATGAACTGCATCGGGCCGACCGCGCGGTCGTAGACCGGGTCCTTGTCGAGCGCGCCGC
This sequence comes from Aeromicrobium sp. A1-2, assembly GCF_003443875.1. Classification (NCBI taxonomy): domain Bacteria; kingdom Bacillati; phylum Actinomycetota; class Actinomycetes; order Propionibacteriales; family Nocardioidaceae; genus Aeromicrobium; species Aeromicrobium sp. A1-2. The sequence goes on from NZ_CP027482.1 coordinate 177,831, forward strand.
TGTCCGTGTCGGAGATCTTGGCGCGCCCGTTCTTGCCGTCGAGCGCGACGCCGTAGATGCCGGGCGTCGCGACTCCGTCGGCGTTTAGCGAGTTGCCGTTGGTGCGGCCGTGATTGGACTCGACGCGGCCGATCGCGGCGACGAGGTTCCACGGGAGGTTGCAGGACTGGTCGGCCTTGCCCAGGAGGGTCTCGGCGCGGCGGTAGGCGTACAGCGCGGAGGACGGGATGCCATTGGTCGACAGCGTCGAGACGGTGCCGGCGAGACCAGCCTTCTCATCGATGCCAGCGGGGGTCGGCTGCACACTGGCGGGCTGCTCGAACGCGGTCGCCGGTACGGCCGGGATGTCCGATGTCGAGCTGTCGCCTGCGGCGGTCGCGAGCTGCGCATTGGAGAGCGCGGCTCCCCAGGCACCGACCAGAACGGCCATCGGGACCAGCGCGCTGGCCTTCTGCCAACGCGTGAGCTTGCGAGCTCCCATAAGACGTGCCCTCCATGCTGTCGCGGTGTCGCGACATAAGCGTAAACCGATGTTACAGCAGCCCCAGTGTGGCCGCATAGTCAACGAACACCCACACAACGATTCCGGACACCTCCAAGTTACGGTCCGATGACGCCGCCGACCAACCGGAAATGCCATTGAGGACAATGGATGGTGTGACTCCGAACCCCGCATCGCAACGACTGTTCGCCCGCGCACGTGATGTCTCGCCCGGCGGGGTCAACTCGCCGGTGCGTGCCTTTCGCGCGGTCGGCGGGACGCCGATCTTCATGCGGTCCGGTTCGGGCGCCTGGCTCACCGACGTCGACGACAACCGCTACGTCGACCTGGTCGGCTCGTGGGGGCCCATGCTGCTGGGCCACGCGCACCCGGAGGTCCTGGCTGCGGTCGCCGACGCCGTGGGTCGGGGCACCTCGTTCGGGACGCCGAGCGAGCCCGAGGTGCTGCTGGCCGAGGAGATCGTTGGTCGAACTCCGGTTGAGTCGGTGCGGATGGTCTCATCCGGCACCGAGGCCACGATGTCGGCGATCCGGCTGGCCCGCGGTTTCACCGGCCGCGACAAGATCGTGAAGTTCGCCGGTTGCTACCACGGTCATGTGGATGCGTTGCTGGCCGAAGCCGGCTCGGGCGTCGTGACGCTGGGCCTGCCCGAGACGCCCGGTGTGCCTGCGCATGTCACGGCCGACACGATCGTCCTGCCGTTCAACGACCGCGATGCCGTGGAAGCGGCGTTCGCCGAGTACGGCGACCAGATCGCCTGCCTCATCACGGAGGCCGCCGCGGGGAACATGGGCGTCGTCCCCCCCGAGCCCGGGTTCAACGCATTCCTCGCCGAGACGTGCACGCGCAACGGCGCACTGTTCATCAGCGACGAGGTCATGACGGGATTCCGAGTGACCCGCTCGGGCCACTGGGGCCTCGACGGGGAGCCCGAGGGCTGGCGCCCAGACCTCCTGACGTTCGGCAAGGTCATGGGTGGTGGATTCCCCGCCGCCGCATTCGGCGGTCGGCGTGACGTCATGGAGATGCTGGCCCCCGTCGGGCCGGTCTACCAGGCCGGAACGCTCTCGGGCAATCCGATCGCCACGACTGCGGGCCTGGTGACCCTGCAGCTCGCGGACGCCGCGGCGTACGCCCGGCTCGACGACGCCTCGGCCCAGCTGCAGGGGCTGGTGGCCGGTGCGCTGGATGCAGCCGGTGTCCCGCACGTCCTGCAGAACGCCGGCAACATGTTCAGCGTGTTCTGGGGCGTCGACGCGCCGGTGACCAGCTTCGCCGGCGCGCAGGGCCAGGAGACGTGGCGCTACACGCCGTTCTTCCACGCGATGTTGGACGCCGGGGTCTACCTCCCGCCAAGCGCATTCGAGAGCTGGTTCGTCTCGGCGGCGCACGACTCGGAGGCACTCTCTAGAATTGCCGAAGCGCTCCCCGGAGCCGCCCGCGCAGCCGCCCAGGCCGTCAGCCCTGATCGAAAGACGTAGAGGAAGCCGAATGAGCACTCGCACGACGATCCACCTCATGCGCCATGGCGAGGTCCACAACCCGCTGGGTGTTCTCTACGGACGCATTGCCGGCTACAACCTCTCCGAACTGGGTCACGAGATGGCCGCCAAGGTCGCCGAATCACTCAAGGGCAACGACATCACCCACCTCGTCGCCTCACCACTGGAGCGCGCACAGCAGACAGCCAAGCCGATCTCGGAGATCCTCAAGCTGGACATCACGACCGACGAGCGGGTCATCGAGGCCGGCAACCGGTTCGAGGGCAAGACCTTCGGCGTGGGCGACGGCGCCCTGAAACGTCCCCAGAACTGGTGGCTCCTGCGCAACCCGCTCCGCCCCTCGTGGGGTGAGCCGTACAAGGAGATCGCAGCGCGGATGCGGGCCGCGGTCGACGACGCCCGGGACGCCGCACGGGGCCACGAGGCGGTCATCGTCTCGCACCAGCTCCCGGTCTGGACCGCGCGCCGCTCCTACGAGCGCGCCCGCTTCGCGCATGACCCGCGCAAACGCCAGTGCTCGCTGGCCAGCCTGACGACCCTGACGTTCGACGACGACGCCTTCGTCGGCCTGACGTACAGCGAGCCGGCCGGCGACCTGATCCCGGAGGCCCTGCGCAACAAGTTCGTCGGAGGCGCATGAGGCGCCTGCGTCACCGCGCGGCTCGCCACGTCCCCGTCGTGCTGGCAGCCGCGGCGCTGCTCGTGCTGACGGCGTGCGGCGGTGGCCGTGACCGCACGACCGACGGCTATGTCGGGGCGGACGGCAGCAAGGGCGGACTCGTGGTCCTGGTCGACGCGGCAGATCGGAAGCCCGCGCCGGTCCTGACCGGTGAAGGGCTTGACGGCCGACCGCTGTCGACCGCTGACTTCGCCGGCAAGACCTTGGTCATCAACCTCTGGGGGCCGTGGTGCCCGCCGTGCCGTGCCGAGGCGCCTGCGCTCAAGGAGGTCTCCGAGGAGTACGCCGATAGGGACGTGCAGTTCATCGGCCTGCTGACCAAGACCCCTGACCCGTCGAGCGCGATCGCGTTCAACCGGCGCCAGGGCATCACGTACCCCAGCTTCCTCGACCAGGGCGGCAGCCTCGAGCTGGGATTCGTCAAGAGCCTGCCGACGCAGGCCATCCCCACAACCTGGGTCATCGACTCCAAGGGCAGAGTCGCCGCCCGCATCATGGATCCCAAGCTGCGTGCCTCGACGCTGGCCGGTGTCATCGACGACGTGCAGAAGAGCGTGTCGTGACGGACTGGTTCAGCGAGACGATCCTCTCGGGCAATCTGCTCCTCGCCGTACCCGTCGCGGTCCTGGCCGGACTGATCTCGTTCTTCTCACCATGCGTCGTGCCACTGCTGCCGGGCTACCTCTCCTACGTCTCGGGTGTCGCCGCCCAGGATCTGGAGACGGCTCGCCGCGGTCGGCTGCTCGCCGGGGCGTTGCTGTTCGTGCTCGGCTTCACGACGGTGTTCGTCCTGGGCGGTGCGCTGTTCGGCTCGGTCGGCCTCGAGCTGCAGAAGTACCAACGGGAGCTCTCGGTCGTCACCGGAATCCTCGTCATCGTGCTGGGCCTGGTCTTCATCGGCTTCGTGCCGTTCATGCAGCGGGAGTCCCGCGTGCACGCCGTGCCGACCGTCGGGCTGGCGATCGCGCCGGTGCTCGGGGTGTTCTTCGGGCTGGGCTGGACGCCATGCATCGGCCCGACCCTCGCCGCGGTCCTCGGCCTGTCCTTTGCGGCCGATGATGCATCGGCGGCACGAGGTGCCTTCCTGGCCTTCACCTACTGCCTCGGCCTGGGCATCCCGTTCGTCCTGGCGGCACTCGGCTTCGGCCGATTCATGCACGCCCTGTCATGGTTCAAGCGCAACCAGCGCCTCGTCTCGATCACCGGCGGTGCCCTGCTGATTGCCGTCGGCCTGATGCTGGTCACCGGCCTGTGGGATCACCTGGTCGGCGAGATGCAGACCTGGGTCACCGGATTCGAGGCACCCGTATGAGCACCAACGCCGTCAGTGAGCTGGGCCGCCGGGCGATGACTCGGTGGTTCTGGCGCCAGCTGACCTCGATGCGTACGGCGCTGTTCCTGCTGCTCCTGCTCGCGATCGCAGCTGTCCCTGGATCGCTCGTACCGCAGCGCGGGGTCGATGCCCGCGCCGTCGAGCGCTACTTCATCGACCACCCCGGCAGTGCGCCGACGCTCGACAAACTGGGATTCTTCAGCGTCTATGCCTCACCGTGGTTCAGCGCGATCTACCTGCTGCTGATGATCTCTCTGGTCGGCTGCATCATCCCGCGGTCGTTCGTCTACTTCCGGGCGCTGCGGGCCAGGCCGCCCAAGGCTCCGCGCAACTTCGCCCGCCTGCCCGCTTCGGCATCGTTTGACACCTCAGCCACGATCGAGGAGGTCGTCGCCGCGGGTCGCGGGGCGCTCGGTCGCGCCCGGGTCGACGTCGTGGATCGCGAGGCGGGTGTCGCGGAGGTGAGCGCCGAGAAGGGCTACCTGCGCGAAGCCGGCAACCTGATCTTCCACATCAGCGTCGTGGTCGTGCTGGTCGGCGTGGCCTTCGGGACGTTGTTCGGCTCCCGTGGCTCCGCGATCGTGACGGAGGGGCAGGGCTTCTCCAACTCGCTGACGCAGTACGACGAGTTCGGGTCCGGGGCGTTGTTCGACGCGGGTCAGCTGCCGCCGTTCTCCCTCAAGCTCGACGACCTCACGGCGAAGTTCCAGCCGCTTGGCAGCCAGCAGGCCGGGGCGCCGCGACTGTTCCGTGCGCAGGGCACCTACACCTCGGAGCCGGGATCTGATCGCCGCCCGTTCGACATCACGGTCAACCACCCGCTCGAGATCAACGGCACGTCGGTGTACCTCGTGGGCCAGGGCTACTCGCCGGTCATCAAGGTCACCGATGCCCAGGGCGACGTCGTGTTCAACGAAGCTGTGCCGTTCCTCCCGAGCGACTCGACGTACACCTCCAACGGCGTCATCAAGGTCGCCGACTCCGAGCCCGAGCAGCTCGGCTTCCAGGGCTTCTTCCTGCCGACCGCGGCAACGGGTGCCGATGGTGCCTCGATCTCGATCTTCCCGGCCGCCGCCAACCCGCTGCTCGGGCTGTTCGTCTGGCACGGCGACCTGGGCCTGGACGACGGCACTCCGCAATCGGTCTACATCCTCGACAAGACCGCGATGGAGCAGTACCTCGCGCCGACCGGCAAGGGCTACCGGATCAGCCTCTCGCCGGGGCAGGCCCAGGACCTTCCGGACGGCGGCACGATCGAGTTCGTGGCGCTCAAGCAGTTCGCCCGGTTCCAGATCAGCTCGTCGCCCTTGGTCAAGGTGCCCTTGATCGGGATCATCGCTGGGCTGGTGGGCCTGATGGCCTCGCTCTCGGTCAAGCCTCGGCGGACCTGGATCCGCGCGCGTCGGGATGGCTCACGTACCGTGGTGGACGTCGCCGTTCTCGATCGCGTGCCCCGTGATGACCTGCCGGCCGACCTGGACGATTTTCTCAAGCGGTTCCGTGAAGCGCTCGGGGACATAGAGGAGAGAGCATGACGCTCGCGCAGTACGAACAGTTCTCCAACTACGCCGTCGCGTCGGCCACGGGCATCCTTGCCCTGGCATTCGTCATGTACGTCGCGCAATGGGGATTCGCCCGCAACGTCGCCCCGGATCGTGAGCTCGTGGGCGCCAGCACATCGTTGCCCGAGTCGTCTGCCGCGCAGGAGATCGGCGTCGAGCGCAGCAACATGGCCGGCAGCATCGGCTTCTCCCTCACCGGACTATCGTGGCTCGTGCTGCTCGTCGGCGTCGTCGCCCGCGGCCTGTCCGCGCAGCGGGTGCCATGGGGCAACATGTACGAGTTCGGCTGCGCAGCAGTCCTGGTCGCGCTGACGGCGTACATCGTGCTGGTCCGCATGTGGGCGATCGACTGGGTCGGCCCGATCATCACGGGCTTCGGCACCGTCGTGCTGGGCCTCTCGGCGTTGGTCTTCGTGCCGTCCGGTCCGCTCGTCCCGGCCCTGCACTCGTACTGGCTGGTCATCCACGTGCTCGGTGCGATGATCTCGGGCTCGGCGTTCCTCGTCGGTGCCGCGGCGTCGGTGCTCTACCTGGTCAAGTCCCGGGCCGAGCGCAACACCGCGGCCGAGGACCGTGTGGGCTTCCTGTGGCGCATCCCGCCGTCGGCCAAGATCGACCAGGTCGCCTACCGTGTGCACGCTTTTGCCTTCCCGATCTGGACCTTCGCGGCTCTCATCGCGGGCCCGATCTGGGCGCAGTACGCGTGGGGCCGCTACTGGGGCTGGGACCCCAAGGAGGTCTGGGCGTTCATCACCTGGGTCGTCTACGCCGGCTACCTGCATGCGCGGGCCACCGCCGGGTGGAAGGGAAAGGCCGCCGCGATCCTGGCGCTCGTCGGCTTCGCCACGTTCGTGTTCAACTTCGTGGGCATCAATCTCTTCGTCGCGGGGATGCACTCGTACGCCAAGTAGGGCGCGCGGCTCATACCTCGCCGCTTCACCGGCTCGTTCCTCGCCGGTGCCGGGCTTCGCCCGGGCGCCTGCCGTTGCTCGCTGCGCTCGCTCGGCCCCGCGACTGAGTTCGGGACGGTCGGGGGCGCGTGCCTCCACTTTGGGGGATGAAAATCGTGGGTCGCGCATGGTGGTGTCTGGCTCTCACCTTTGGATAGGGTCGGCTCCGTGGGAGCACAGATCACGGCCGACGGCCTTGTCATGTCTTACGGCGATGTTCGCGCTGTCGACGGAGTCAGCTTCTCCGTCGCGGCAGGGGAGTTCTTTGGGCTCCTGGGGCCCAACGGGGCCGGCAAGACCACGACGCTCGAGATGGTCGAAGGGCTGCGCAAGCCGCAGGCTGGCCAGGTCCGCATCGACGGTCACGAGCCGTGGAAGCGCGAGCCGGCCCTGCAGCGCCGGATGGGCGTACAGCTGCAGTCGTCGGCCTTCTTCGAACGCCTGACCGCGCGCGAGCAGCTCGACACCTTCGGCGCGCTCTACGGTGTCGCGGCCGAGCGCACTGACGAGATGCTCGAGCAGGTCGGCCTGACCGACAAGGCCGGCACCCGCACCGAGGACCTCTCCGGTGGTCAGAAGCAGCGCCTCTCGATCGCCTGCGCGCTGGTGCACGACCCTGATGTCGTGTTCCTCGACGAGCCGACCGCGGCGCTCGACCCGCAGGCCCGCCGCAACCTCTGGGACGTGCTGCGCGGGCTCAACGAGTCGGGCCGGACCGTGGTCCTCACGACGCACTACATGGACGAGGCCGAGGCCCTGTGCGACCGGGTCGCGATCATGGACTCGGGCCGGATCCTCGAGCTGGACACCCCGGCCGCCCTGGTCCGCGCCCTCGACGCGCCGGTCCGGATCAGCCTCGCGCCCGGCACGCTCTCGATCGATGCTGCCCGCGCCCTCGCCGGCACGGACGTCGTGAGCGCCCAGGACTCGGCCCTCACGATCACGACCCGCGATCCGGCGCGCATCCTGACCGCGCTGGCCGACGAGGACGCGCTCGCTGGCCTGAGCGTCAAAGGCGCTTCGCTCGAGGACGTCTTCCTGGAGCTGACCGGACGGGAGTACCGCGCATGACCGCGTTCCGCAGCCTGGCCCGGGCGATGCTGAAGGGCTTCTTTCGAGACCGGATGGCGTTCTTCTTCGCGGTGATCTTCCCGCTGATGTTCCTCGTGCTGTTCGGTGGGCTGCTCGGCGGCTCGGGCGGCTCACGGACGGACATCGAGCAGGTCGGACCGGTGCCGGTGCTCGATGATGCGCCGAAGGAGGTGCGCGCCTACCTGGACGAGAGCCTGACGATCCACCGCTCGACCGATCAGGAGGCCGCGATCCGCAAGGTGCGCAAGGGTGAGACCGACGCGATGATCATGCAGCGCGGCGACACCCTCGTCGTCCGGTTCTCCCGCGCCGACCAGGTCAAGGCCGCGACGGTGCAGGGGACGTTCCAGGCGGTCGTGCAGTCGGCCAACATCGCCGCGACCGGGCAGCAGCCGACGTTCACCCTCGAGGCCGACCAGGTCGAGGACGAGTCGCTCTCGGCGATCCAGTTCTACACACCTGGCCTGATGGGATGGGCCATCGCGTCCGGCGCGACGTTCGGTGCCGCGACCAACCTCGTCGTGTGGCGCAAGAACGGGCTGCTGCGGCGGCTGCGTCTGGCGCCGATCCCGACGTGGGCCGTGGTCCTCGCCCGCATCGCGGTCAGCATGGCCATCGCGGCGGTGCAGGCGGCGATCTTCATCGGGGTCGGCGCAGCATTCTTCGGGCTAACGCTCTCCGGCTGGTGGCCGATGATCATCCCCTTGCTCGCGGCGGGGACCTTGGCCTTCATGGCGCTCGGCCTGCTCGCCGGCGCGGTGTCCAAGAGCGAGGAGGCGGCAGTCGGCATCGCCAACTTCGTCGTGCTGCCGATGGCGTTCCTGTCAGGGTCGTTCTTCCCGCTCGACGGTGCACCGTCCTGGGTTGCTGCGGTGAGCCAGATCCTGCCGCTCAAGCACCTCAACGACGGGATGCTCGACACCATGGTGCGCGGCGAGGGTCCGTCTGCGGCGCTCGCGCCGATCCTGATCCTGCTGGGCTTCGCCGTGGTCGTCTCCGCGATCGCCAGCAGGCTGTTCCGCTGGGACACCTGACCGGGCTGGGTCGACCCAGCCGGGGTCACAGACCGCGCAGGTAGTCCGGGTCGTCGTCGGGGCCCATCGGTCCCCCGGGCTTGGGCGGCTTCCCCGTCTGCGGCTTGCCCATCCCGGGGAGCTGACGCTTGCGTCCGAGCAGCAACCACAGCACGGGTCCGATGCCAACGATCAGCAGCACGACGAACCACAGCGGCTTGGGGACATATCGCACGCGATCGCGGGGCGTGGCGATCAGGTCGAACAGGGCATACACGAACAGTGCGATCCCAATGACCACGAGGATGAACTTGCCCATGGCCCAACGTTACCGGGCGGTCCGCAACCAGCCTGCCACCGGAAGCCGACGAACGATTAGGCTGCCGCCATGAAGGCTTTCTGGTCCTACACGTTGGCGCGCCTCGCTCTGTTCGGAACAACTTTCGGTGTCGTCTGGTTGATCGCCTCGTTCTTCGTCGAGTGGGGCAATGCCACGACGTTGTTCGTGCTGCTGATCGCGCTCGTGTTGTCGTCGGTGATCTCGATCTTCGCCCTCGCCGGGCTGCGCGACAATCTCGCGCAGAACGTGCAGGAGCGTGCCGCGCGGATGACCAAGCGGGTCGAGGAGTCGCGCAATGCCGAAGACGTCGACTGAGAGTCGCGCCTGGATCGCCGAGGCCATCCGCCGGGTCGACGCCGACGCCAACCGCAGTGCCGACACGCACCTGCATGTCCTGCCGATCCCGGTGCCGGGCATCGAGCTCTATCTCAAGGACGAGTCGGTGCACCCCACCGGCAGTCTCAAGCACCGGCTGGCCAGGTCGCTGTTCCTCTACGCGCTGTGCAATGGCTGGATCCACGGTGGATCGACCGTCATCGAGGCGTCCAGCGGCTCGACCGCGGTCAGCGAGGCGTACTTCGCCCGGCTCGTCGGTCTGCCTTTCGTCGCGGTCATGCCGGCCTCGACGAGCCCGGAAAAGATCGCACTGATCGAGTTCTACGGCGGGCGCTGCCACCTTGTCGACGATCCCGGCACGGTCTACGACGTCGCCCGTGAGCTCGCCGACAAGTGCGGCGGCCATTACATGGACCAGTTCACGTACGCCGAACGGGCGACGGACTGGCGGGGCAACAACAACATCGCCGAGTCGATCTTCGAGCAGCTCTCCGCCGAGCCCCACCCGTGTCCCAGCCTGATCGTGGTCGGTGCAGGCACGGGCGGGACGTCCGCGACGATCGGCCGGTTCGTTCGCTACCGCCGGTTCAACACCCGCATCGTGGTGGCCGACCCGGAAAACTCCGCGTTCTACGGCGGCTGGGAGTCTGACAGCTCCGACGTCACGACCGACAAGCCATCGCGCATCGAGGGCATCGGCCGGATGCGCATTGAGGGGTCTTTCGTCGGCGGGGTCATCGACGACATGGTCCGTGTGCCGGACGCCGCCTCGATCGCTGCGATGCGGTGGGTCTCGGGCATCCTCGGCCGGCCGGTCGGCGGATCGACCGGCACCAACATCTGGGCCTCTTTGCAGAAGATCGGCGAGATGCGCGAGGCCGGCGAGAGCGGCAGCGTCGTGACGCTCCTGTGCGACGGTGGCGAGCGCTACGCCAACACGTACTACGACGACACCTGGTTGGCCGAGCGCGGCATCGACGTCACGCCGTACGCCGCTGCGCTCGCCGAGTTCGACCGCACCGGCACCCTCCCTAGGGTCTGACCCACCAGCCCTCCCCAATTCCCCAAGATGTGGGCACATCCCGGGTTTTTGCCGCGCTGGAATGCCCGCCAAGCGCCCACATCTTGGGCGGTGGGGACGGGCTGGTCAGGTGACTGGGATGATCTCGGCGGAGCGGATCGTGCCGGCATCGATCAGGATCCGGCCGATCGTGCCGCGAGGCTGCCGCCGCTTGTCGGTCGGCGAACCGGGGTTGAAGAGGCGCTGTCCGTCCGTCTCGGTGTCCCACGGGATGTGGGAGTGGCCGAAGACCACGAGATCCGCAGCAGGGAACAGTCGACGCATGCGGCTCGCCCGGCCCTCCTTGGATCCGCTGTCGTGGATCATGGCGACGCGGACGCCGTCGAGGTCGATCTCCAGCGTCTCTGGTGCACCCCACGCCGCGACGTCGTCGCCGTCGTTGTTGCCGCGCACCACGTGGACCGGGGCGAAGGCCGCCAGCTCGTCGAGCACCGACGGCAGGCACACATCGCCTGCGTGCAGGATCACGTCGACGTCGACGAGCTGCTCCGCGACCGCGGCCGGCATCGACTTCCAGAACCGGGGGGCGTGAGTGTCGGACACGACCGCGACCCGCAGCACGTCAGGCCCCGATGACCAGGCCGAGCCCCAGCCCGGCGGCGTAGACGAGCTCGGCCAGGCCGGTGTCACGCAGCACCGGGATCAGCGCCATTCCGGACGAGCCGGAGGCAACGGTCTGTCGGGCGCGTACCGCAAATGGCACCATCAGGAGCCCCAGCAGCGCCCACGGCGTGAACGCCGACGCCCAGATCAGGGTCATGAGCGCCACGGCCAGCAGCAGAGTGAAGAATCGTCGCGTCCGGCGATCGCCCATCACGACGGCGAGGGTGCGCTTGCCGGTCACCGAGTCGGTCGGGATGTCGCGCAGGTTGTTGGCGACCAGGATCGCGCAGGCCAGCGCGCCGACGCCGATCGACGCCGCGAAGGCTGGCCAGGTGAGCTCTTCGACCTGGACGTACGACGTGCCGAGCACGGCGACGAGCCCGAAGAACACGAATACGCTGACCTCGCCGAGGGCGCGGTAGCCGTACGGCGAGGGCCCGCCGGTGTACGTCCAGGCCGCGCCGATCGCCGCGATCCCGACCAGTAGGAGCCACCAGCTGGTCGTCGCCGCGAGGACCAGGCCGAGAGCTCCGCCGAGGCCGAAGAACGCGAACGCGACGAGCTTGACCGAGCGGGCCGGCACGAGTCCTGAGCCCACGAGCCGCAGCGGTCCGACCCGGTCGTCATCGGTGCCCTTGATGCCGTCGGAGTAGTCGTTGGCGTAGTTGACGCCGATCTGCAGGGCCAGCGAGACCCCGAGCGCTAGCAGCGCCTTCCACCACACGAACGAGTCCGCGTAGGTCGCGGCACCGGTTCCGGCGAGCACGGGGGGGACGGCGGCTGGGAGGGTGCGCGGGCGGGCGCCGGCGATCCACAACTGGGCGGGGGACGGGGCGGGTGCGTTCACGATCGACCAGTCTGCCATCTGCTCACGCACATCTTGTCTGCCACGGTCTGTCAAGGTATTGTTGACAGTATGGACATCCCCGACGGCGAGTTCTCGGACCTGATCGCTCGGGCTATCGCGCGCCTCGATCCGACGATCGAGCGACGCCTCGACAGCGACCCGGAGGCGCACCTCGAGCTGGCCGTCCTGACCAACCGCACGTACGAGGAGACCGGCCGGTTGCTGCGGTCGGCGGTGACGTCGGCCCGCGCCGCTGGCTCGAGCTGGGAGGCCGTCGGATCGGCGCTCGGCATGTCCCGGCAGGCGGCCCAGCAACGGTTCGGCCATGTCCCCGCGACGCCGTCCCCCTGCACAGCGGAGTGCCGCCAGCTGGTGGGCCTCACGGCATTCAACGAGATCGACCAGCTCAACGCATGGGGTCGGCACGGCTGGCACTCGGTCGGCTACGGGCCGATGTTCCACGACGTCGAGAAGTCGTCGACGCAGTGGGAGCACAAGCGTGCTGTGATCGGCAGCCGCAAGGCGCGCGACCTCGAGGTCAAGGGCTGGGAGCGCATCGGCTCGATGTGGTTCCCCTGGACGTACTTCAAGCGGCCGGTGGATCTGCCGCCCGAGCCTGGCGAGCCGGCATGACGGCGGGCCTGCGCCCGGTCGGCGGGTCGCCCCGCGAGGTTTTCGACCTGGTCCAGGCCTGGGTGCGCGACGGCGGCGCCCCGTTGGTCGTCCGTACGTCCGGCAGCACGGGCGAGCCCAAGGACGTCGTGCTGTCTCGTGACGCGGTGCTTGCCTCGGCGCGTGCGAGCCTGGAACGGCTCGGCGGGGCGGGGGGCTGGTTGCAGGCGATCCCGGTCACCGGCATCGGCGGTCTGCAGGTCCTGGTGCGCTCAGCGCTGGCGGGACTCGAGCCGGTCCACGCCGATCAGCACGCTGCTCTGGCCGAGGCCGTTGCTGCAATCCCCGGACCGCGTCGCTATGCCTCCCTCGTCCCGACCCAGGTGCACCGACTCGTCGACGCGGGCGACATCGGCGTCCTGGCTCCGCTCGACGCGCTGCTGATCGGTGGCGCCGCGGTGGCACCGGACCTGCTCGAGGCGCTGCGGGCAGCCGGGGTGCGGGTCGTCCGGACGTACGGGATGAGCGAGACCAGCGGCGGCTGTGTCTACGACGGACTGCCGCTGGACGACGTCCGGGTCCGGATCGACGATGCGGGGCAGGTGCACGTCGCTGGCCCCGTCCTGTTCGACGGTTACGCCGACCCGGCCGCGACCGAGCGGGTGCTGCGCGATGGCTGGTTCGCGACCGCTGATGTCGGCGAGATCGGTGCCGACGGCCGGCTCCGCATCACGGGTCGTCGCGATGACGTCGTGATCAGCGGTGGCGTCAACGTGCCGCTACCCGCTGTCACTGCCGCGCTCCGGGCCCACGAGGGCGTGCGCGATGGCGTGGCGATCGGGGTGCCCGACGACGAGTGGGGCGCGCGGGTCGTGGCCTTCCTCGTGCCCGATGATGCCGTGTGCCTCGACGGGCTGCGGCTCGACGAGGTACGCGACGGCATCGAGGAGGCCGGCCTGCCGCGCAGCTGGGCGCCCCGCGAGGTCGTCCTGCTCGACGCGCTGCCCCTGCTGCCCGGCGGCAAGGTCGACCGGCAGGCGCTCGGCTCGAGGTAGCGGCTAGGCGACGGCTCCGGCGATGGCGTCGGCGATCGTGGTGGCGCCGCTGACGGCCTCCCACTGGCGTCCGATCGTGGCCGGCTCGTCGATCACTGCGGCGATCAGAGCAGCGACGTCGGCGCGGGGGATCTGGTCCCGGTCGACGGTCTCGCCGAGCGCGACGTGCCCGGTCGGCTCGTCATCGGTCAGCCCACCCGGACGGACGATGGTCCAGTCCAGGTCGCTGGCCCGGAGCGCGATGTCGGCGTCGCGCTTGGCCTCGACGTAGGTGGACCAGGCCTCCTCCACGTCGTCGCCGATCGGCTGGGCGACACCGATCGCCGAGATCTGCACGAATCGGGTGGCGCCGGCCGCGGTCGCGCCCTCGATCGACTTGAGCGAGCCGCCCAGATCGACCGTGCGCTTGCGCTCGACGTTGCCGTCGGCCCCGCCACCGGCGGCGAACACGACGCAGCCGGCGCCGGTGAACGCCTCGGCGAAGGTGGCCGCATCGTCCTGCTCGATGTCGAGGATGCGCACCTCGGCGCCGAGACGCTCGAGCTCTGCGGTGTAGTCCGGGTTGCGCACCAGCGCGACGGGCTGGTGTCCGGAGTCGGCGAGAAGGGGGATCAGGAGGCGGGCGATCTTTCCGTGGCCTCCGACTATCGCAATTCGGGTCATACCTCGACGGTACGGGCCTGGCGGTAAGTTGCCACTCGTGCAGTTCCACACCTACGCCATCGCGATGCCCACGCGTTTTCGCGGCATCGACCGACGCGAGGGGATGTTGGTCGAGGGCTCCGCGGGCTGGGCCGAGTTCAGCCCGTTCCTCGACTACGACGCCCGCGAGAGCGCTCCGTGGCTTGCCGCCGCGCTGGACTCCGCCGAGCGCGAGTGGCCCGCGCCGCTGCGCACGCGGGTTGCAGTCAACTGCACGGTCCCCGCGGTCGACCCTGAGCACGCGTACCGGATCGTCAGTCGCAGCGGGTGCCGGACCGCCAAGGTCAAGGTCGCCGAGCGCGGCCAGACCCTGGCCGACGACATCGCCCGGGTCGAAGCCGTTCGGGACGCGCTCGGTCCGGGCGGGCATGTCCGTGTCGATGCCAACGGCGGCTGGTCCGTCGACGAGGCGGTTGCGGCGATCGCGGCACTCACCGCGGCCGCCAACGGCCTGGAGTACGTCGAGCAACCCTGCGCCGCGGTCGAGGAGCTCGCGATGGTGCGTCGCCGGATCGATGTGCCGATCGCCGCCGACGAGTCGATCCGCCGCGCCGAGGATCCGTTGCGGGTCGTCGAGCTCGAGGCCGCCGACATCGCGGTCCTCAAGGTCGCGCCGCTCGGTGGCGTCCACGCCTGCCTGCGGATCGCCGAGCAGATCGGGCTGCCTGTCGTGGTGTCCAGCGCGGTCGAGACCTCGATCGGGCTGGCCGCCGGACTGGCTCTGGCCGCGGCCCTGCCCGAGCTGCCGTATGCCTGCGGGCTCGCCACGACGTCCCTGCTCGACGGAGATGTCGTCGCTGACGCACTGGCCCCGGTCGACGGCTTCCTCCCGGTCGGTCGCCAGGTGCTCGACCCCGGCGCATATGCCGCGGTCGCTGCGGACGGCCAGACTGACGCCCGTTGGCAGGCCCGGCTGTCCGCGGTTCGAGCGGTGCTGGCATGAGCTCGACACGCGTGTCGCGACAGCTCGTGCGCAGGATGGTCGACTTCGGGGTGCGGGAGGCCGTGCTCTCGCCGGGATCTCGATCGGGTCCCCTCGCCCTGGCCCTGGTGGAGGCGGACGACCACGGGCTGCTCCGCCTGCACGTACGGGTCGACGAGCGCGAGGCCGCGTTCCTCGCGCTTGGCATGGCCAAGGCGTCGCGCCGACCTGTGCCGGTCATCACGACCTCGGGCACCGCGGTGGCCAACCTGCACCCCGCGATGCTCGAGGCGTCGCACGCCGCCGTGCCGCTGATCGCCGTCACGGCCGACCGCCCGGCCCGCCTCCGCGGCACGGGCGCCAACCAGACCACCGAGCAGCGCAGGATTTTCCCGGGCGTGCGGTTCATCGAAGACGCTGACGCCATCATCGCCCTGATGGCGCGGGATCGGCCCGGTCACCTCAACCTCGAGCTCGACGAGCCGCTGATCGAGCCGGATGACCTCGATCTCGGGGGAGGGCGGCCCGCGAGGTGGGAGCCGGGGCCGGAGCTGCCAGTCTCACCGCCGCTGCCGATCGGCCCGCGCACCGTCGTGGTCGCCGGCGACGACGCCCGACAGCCGGCACGGATCCTGGCCCGGGATGCGGGCTGGCCGCTGCTCGCCGAGCCGACGTCGGGATCGCGCAATGGCGAGGCCCTGGTCGCGTACCGCGCGCTCCTGGCCCACTCGCCGCTCACCGCACAGATCGAGCGGGTCGTGAGCTTCGGGCACGCGACGCTGTCGCGTCCGGTCACGCGGCTCCTCGCGCGGACCGACATCGAGATCGTGCACGTCGGCACGCAGGAGACCTTCCCCCTGCCGGCCGGCTCCAACGTCCGGTTCACCGCTGGTCTCGAGCCGGGCCCCGCGGACGATCCGGCGTGGCTGGAGTCATGGCACGCGGCCGACGCCCTGGCCACTGCCGCGATCGATGCGCTGACCCCCCGCACGCCGTACGAGGTCGCCCGCGCGGTCAGCGCTGCCGTGCCGCCCGGTGGCCTGCTGTTCGCTGGCTCCTCCAGCCCGATCCGCGACCTCGACCTCGTCGCCCGCCCATACCCGGTCGGCGAGAAAAGGCTCATCATCGCCAACCGTGGGCTCGCCGGCATCGACGGCACGCTGTCCAGCGCGATCGGCGCGGCGCTGGCCCGACCGTCCAGCCGGGCCATCGCGTATGTCGGCGACCTGACCTTCCTGCACGGCAGCAACGGTTTGCTGATCGGGCCGGGGGAGCAGCGGCCCGATCTCACGATCGTGGTCGCGTCGGACGACGGCGGCAGCATCTTCGCGACGCTCGAACAGGGGGCGCCGGAGTACGCCGGGTCCTTCGAGCGGGTCTACGCGACCCCGACGGGCGCCGACATCGGCGCGCTGTGCGCGGGCTACCGGGTCGCGCACCGCATCGCGACACCCCGAGAGCTTCCCGCCGCGCTGGAGGAGTCGGTCACCGGCATCCGGGTTCTCGAGGTGCCGCTCGACCGGACAGGCCGTCGCGGACTCGTCGCTCGCGTCGATGCGGACGTCGCCGCAGCGATCGGACTCTGACACCGGTTGTGTCACGGTCGTACCGGCGGTAGGTTTGTGGTCCACGTCACTTGCCGCTGAAAGGGAGTCATGGCCGACGAGAGCTTCGACTACATAGTCATCGGATCCGGGAGCGCGGGTGGTGTGGTCGCCGCGCGCCTGACCGAGGATCCCCAGGTCAGCGTCCTGCTGCTCGAGGCCGGTCCGGCGGACGACGACGAGATGATCCACATGCCGCTGGGTTTTTCGACGCTGTTCAAGACCAAGTGGGACTGGAACTACGAGACGACGCCGCAGAAGCACCTCGGCGGACGTCGCGCCTACTGGCCGCGCATGAAGGCCCTCGGCGGCTGCTCGTCGATGAACGCGATGATCTACATCCGCGGCAACCACGCCGACTACGACGAGTGGCGCGACGCCTATGGCGCCAACGGGTGGGGCTTCGACGACGTGCTGCCCTACTTCAAGAAGGCCGAGGGCAACACCCGCCTCGGTGATCCCTTCCACGGCACGGACGGACCCCTGCACGTCGAGGACCGCCGCTACAACCATGAGCTCAGCACGGCATTCGTCGAGTCGGGCGTCTCCGCCGGGCTCAAGCGCAACGACGACTTCAACGGCGCCGGACAGGAGGGCGCCGGGCTCTACCAGGTCACCTGCAAGAAGGGCCATCGCTGGTCGGTCGCCGACGCGTACATCCATCCGGCCGAGAACCGCCCCAACCTGACGATCCGCACCGAGTCGTTCGTGACCAAGATCCTGCTCGACGGGAACCGGGCGACCGGCGTCGCCTACACCCGAGGCGGCGAGCCGCTCGTGGCCCGCGCCAATGCCGAGGTCGTGCTGAGCGGCGGCGCGGTCAACAGCCCGCAGCTGCTGATGCTGTCGGGCATCGGGCCGGGGTCGCACCTGCGCGAGATGGGCATCGACGTTGCCGTCGAGTCCTCGGGCGTCGGCCAGAACCTGCAGGACCAACCCGTGTCCGGGATTTTCAGCTACACCAAGGACACGACCGACATGGCCGAGATGTTGGGCCTGGGCAACCTGGTCAAGTGGCGCGCCACCGGCCGCGGCCCGCTGAGCTCCAACATCGCCGAGGCCGGTGCTTTCTACACCTCGCGTGAGGACCTCGACGTCCCCGACATCCAGCTGCACATGGTGCCGACGGGCTTCTACGACAATGGCATGCACGAGCCTGTGCGCCGCGCGCTGACCACGGCTGTGACCCTGGTCAACGTCCAGAGCAAGGGTCACGTCAAGCTGCGGTCCGCCGACCCGACCTGGCACCCCGAGATCGACCCGGGCTACTTCGACGACCGGGCCGACCTCGACGCGATGATCAGCGGATTCCGCCGCGCGTACGACATCATCGCGCAGGGCCCCCTCGCGAAGTTCGTCGACGAGCCGTGGAATCCCCGGTCGGCGAATCCGTCGGACGATGAGATCATTGAAAGTATCGGCCAGCTCGGCCAGACGCTCTACCACCCGGTCGCGACCTGCGCGATGGGCACGATCGAGGGCAGTGTCGTCGATCCTGAGCTCAAGGTCCACGGCGTCGATGGCCTCCGGGTCGCCGACGCCTCGGTCATGCCGAGGGTTCCCCGCGGCAACACCAATGCACCCACCATCATGATCGGCGAGAAGTGCGCCGACCTCATCAAGGAGTCCCGATGACCGCCACGATCGAAACCCCCACGTCCAAGGACGCGCCGGTCCAGACGTTCGATTCGCTCGATCCGTCGAACGGTGACGTCGTCGGGTCCCACCCGATCGCGTCGAAGGCCGACGTCGACGCCGCAGTCGCCCGTTCCCGCGAGGCGGCCGACTGGTGGGGCAACCTGAGCTTCGCCGAGCGGGGTGAGTACCTGCTGACCTGGCGCAGCGTCATCACCCGCCGGATCGCCCAGCTTGCCGACCTCTCGCACCGCGAGACCGGCAAGCCGCACGGTGACGCCCAGCTCGAGATCATCCTCGCGATCGACCACGTCGCGTGGGCCGCCAAGCACGCCAAGAAGGTCCTCGGTCCGCACAAGGTCAAGTCGGGCCTGCTGATGGCCAACCAGGCCTCGACCGTGGAGTACAACGCCCTCGGTGTCGTCGGTGTGATCGGCCCCTGGAACTACCCGGTCTTCACCCCGATGGGCTCGATCGCGTACGCCCTGGCGGCCGGCAACACCGTCGTGTTCAAGCCCAGCGAGTACACCCCCGGTGTTGGTCAGTGGCTCGCCGACACGTTCACCGAGGTCGTCCACGGACGCCCCGTCCTGCAGACCATCACGGGGCTCGGCGCGACCGGCAACGCTCTGTGCACTGCGGACGTTGACAAGCTTGCCTTCACGGGCTCGGGCGCGACGGGCAAGAAGGTCATGGCCGCATGCTCGGAGAACCTCACCCCGGTCATCATCGAGGCCGGTGGCAAGGACTCCTTGATCGTCGACGAGGACGCCGACATCGCGAAGGCTGCCGAGGCGGCACTGTGGGGCGGGATGGCCAACGCCGGTCAGACCTGCATCGGCACCGAGCGGGTCTACGTCCACGAGAAGGTCTTTGACTCGTTCATGACCGAGATCCTCGATCAGGCCAAGGATCTCCGTGCCGGCGCCGACGCGGGCGCCAAGATTGGCCCGATCACGATGCCGTCGCAGCTCAAGGTCATCAAGAGCCACCTCGACGACGCAGTTGCCAAGGGCGCCAACGTCGTTCTGGGTGGCCCTGACGCGGTCGGCGAGCGGTTCGTCCAGCCGACGATCCTGACCCACGTGCCGGAGAACTCGACCGAGATCACCGAGGAGACCTTCGGGCCGACGCTGGCGATCAACCCGGTCAAGAGCATGGCCGAGGCAGTCACGCTGACCAACGCCACGGCCTACGGCCTGGCCGGCGCGGTGTTCTCCAAGAAGCAGGGCATGGAGATCGCCAAGCAGATCCGTTCGGGCATGACCTCGGTCAACTCGGTCATCGCGTTCGCGGGCGTGCCGACCTTGCCGTTCGGCGGCGTGGGCCAGTCCGGCTTCGGCCGCATCCACGGGCCTGACGGCCTCAAGGAATTCACCTACGCCAAGGCCATCACGCGGCAGAAGTTCAAGCCGGTCATGATGCTGACGTCATTCAGCCGCGACGCCAAGACCGACGGCAAGGTCGCGACCCTCATCACCCTGATGCACGGTGGCAAGAAGACCCTGAAGTAGCTCGCCCTGCCGGACCCGCTTGCCGGATCACGATGCGAAGTTGTCATCGGTTCGGCAAGCGGGTTCGGCAATTGCGCGCCGTCGGGGATTGCTGGGTGGGTGACGGTCGGTAGCCTGATCTCCGTGACTCTGCACCGATACGTCGCGCTCGGCGATTCGTTCACCGAAGGCGTCGGCGACCACGAAACCTCCCTGCCCAATGGCGTCCGCGGCTGGGCCGATCGCGTCGCGGAGGTGCTGGCCGGCGACGACTTTGCCTACGCCAACCTCGCGATCCGCGGCCGTAAGCTGCTGCAGATCCTGGCCGAGCAGATCGAGCCCACGCTGGAGATGCAGCCGGACCTGGTCAGCATCTACGCCGGAGCCAACGACGTCCTGCGCCCACGTGTCGACATCGACCGTCTGGTCGAGGCGTACGACGTGGCGCTCGGGCGACTGACCAGCGCGGGTGCACGCGTCGTCGTGTTCACGGCGTACGACCCGGGCGGCTCCCCGGTGTTCGGCGCTCTGCGTGGCCGGTTCGCGATCTACAACGAGCTGGTCCGCGAGGTCGCGGAGCGCCACGACGCGACCCTCATCGACTTCTGGCGCCTGCGCGACTACCGCGACGACCGGATGTGGGACGTCGATCGCATGCACATGTCGAGCGCCGGACACCAGCGGATGGCCATCGCGGTCCTGGACGCGCTCGGGATCCCGCATGACCTGGCCCTGCCCGACCTCGGCACGCGGCAGACGCTCACGGCGGGTGAGCGCCGCTCGGCCAACGTCGAGTGGGCCAAGGCGCACGCCGCGCCGTGGGTCAAGCGCCGCCTCACGGGCACGTCGTCGGGCGACAGCCTCAGTGCTCGCTGGCCCGATCTCGCGCCCGTACGTCGCTGATCGGAGTCAGTCGCGCGGTGTGAGTGCGTCGCGCACCGGGATGAGCTTGGCGTTGGACTCGGCAAGCTCATCGGCGGGGACCGAGTCAGCCACGATGCCGCAGCCCGCGAACAGTCGGACCGTCGACCCGTCACCCTCGACCTGGGCCGCGCGCAGACCGATGCCCCACTCGCCATCGCCCGATGCGCCGATCCAGCCGACCGGGCCGGCGTAGCGACCGCGGTCGAGCAGCTCGATCTCGGCGATCAGTCGTACCGCCGCAGCGGTCGGAGTGCCGCCGACTGCGGCCGAGGGGTGCAGCGAGGCGGCCAGGGTGAGCGCACTGGCGTCGTCGCGCATGACGCCGGTGACGTCCGTCGCGAGGTGCATGACGTTGGGCAGGTGCAGCACGAAAGGCGTCTCTGGCACGTTCATGCTCGTGCAGTGCGGCGCCAGCGCGTCGGCGACCGAACGGACGGCGTACTCGTGTTCCTCGAGGTCTTTGCTCGACCGCGCCAGCGAGCCGGCCAGAGCAAGGTCGTGCGCATCGTCACCGGTGCGTCGAATCGTGCCGGCGAGCACGCGGGAGGTGACCAGGCCGCGCTCCAGGCGCACCAGCATCTCGGGCGTCGAGCCGAGGAAGCCGTCGACGTGGAAGGTCCAACAGCTGGGGTAGTCCGCCGCCAGCCGGATCAGCGGTGAGCGTACGTCCAGCGGCGCGTCGAGCCGGGCGACGAGGTCACGCGCGAGCACGACCTTGTCGAGCCCGCCGGCCTCGATGCGGCGGACGGCCTCGGCGACGAGCGACTGCCACGTGACGCTGTCGACCGGGCCATCGGCGAAGGTCGTGCCGGTCGGATCAGCGGGTGTGCTGGTCGTCAGGGTCGGCGCGTTGCTGATGCCCAGGCCGATCACGGTGACCCAGGCGACGCCATCGCGGCGACCGATCACGACCTCCGGCACGATCAGCGCGCTGCCGTCGGCGTCGTCGGTGAAGGTGAAGGTGCCGAACGCGACCAGGCCGGAACCGGGGACGTCGACGTCGTCGCGCACCACGGCGTGCGATGCGAGCTCATGCCACCAGTCCGAGGCCTCGATGAAACGACCGGCTCCGGAGGTCTGGAACTCGGCGGCGCGGCCCCAGCCGACGATGCCGTCACCACCGTGGACCCACGCCAGCGCATCGGCCTCGGGAAGGAGTGCGAGCAGCTCGCCGGGGTCGTCGACCGGCGTGGATCGGACCAGAAGCGGTCCGATCGCTGCGTCGGCAGCTGGGTTGCTCACAAGCAATGAGCCTACCCGTGGCAAGGTAGGGAGGTGAGCCGAGCCGGTCTGGACAAGCAACCACACGACGTCGCGAAGATGTTCGACGGGGTCGCCGAGAAGTACGACATCACCAACGATGTGCTGTCGATGGGGCAGGACCGCCGCTGGCGCAAGCGCGTCGTCGAGCTCGTCGCTCCGATGCCCGGTGAGATGATCCTGGATCTCGCCGCGGGCACCGGCACCTCCAGCGAGCCGTTCGCGACGGCCGGAGCAACGGTCGTGCCGTGCGACTTCTCGATCGGCATGCTGGAGGTCGGCAAGCGCGCACGCCCCGGGCTGGGCTTCACGGCCGGCGACGGCATGCTGCTGCCGTTCGCGGACGACACCTTCGACGCCGTCACGATCTCGTTCGGGCTGCGCAACATCGTCGACCCCATCGAGGGGCTCCGCGAGATGCTCCGGGTGACCAGGCCCGGCGGACGCATCGTGGTGTGCGAGTTCAGCACCCCCACGTGGGGGCCGTTCGACGCGGTCTACACCAACTACCTGATGCGGGCCCTGCCCAGCATCGCCCGGACTGTGTCGTCCAACCCCGAGTCGTACGTCTACCTCGCCGAGTCGATCCGCGAGTGGCCCGACCAGAAGGGGCTCGCCCTGCGCATGGTCGAGGCCGGCTGGGGCAAGGTCGACTGGCACAACCTGTCGGCCGGGATCGTCGCACTGCACCACTCGGTCAAGCCCGCGCGCTGACCCTCGGCCGGCCCGGGTGGGCGGTGCGTCAGTCGGCTTTCCGGGCCGGGAAGGCCGACTATCTCACCGGTCACCGGATCGATGGGCGAGGCAGGCACCGCCCAGACATGTTGCAACCGGTTCGCTGTTGGGTGAAGGTGGAAACCGCAGGGTTGGTCGCGGAGGGGGCCCCATGACGATGGACGGTGCTCGCACGGCGCCGGTGCGGGGGCTGACGCGTTCCGAGACCAGGTCGGTCGTCGCGATGGCGGCTTTCGTGCTGCTCCTGCACCTGGTCGGGTGGGGTCTGCTGCTGGTCATCGCGGCGCAGAGCCTGCAGCTGGGCAGTCCGGGGGTGTTCGGGGTCGGCCTCGGTGTGACGGCATACGCCCTGGGCATGCGGCACGCCTTCGACGCCGATCACATCGCCGCGATCGACAACACGACCCGCAAGCTCCTGGCGGACGGCCGTGCGCGCGACCGGCCGCTCTCGGTCGGCTTCTGGTTCTCCCTGGGGCACTCCTCGGTCGTGTTCGGGCTGTGCGTGCTGCTGGCTCTCGGCGTACGGTCGCTCGGCGGACCGATCGGCGATGAGTCGTCGGCGCTCCAGCAGACGACCGGGGTCGTCGGCACCGCCGTGTCGGGCGTCTTCCTGCTCGCTCTCGGCACGATCAACGCGGTCGTCCTGCTGGGGATCGTGCGGGTGTTCCGCGACATGCGACACGGCCGGTTCGACGAGGTCCAGCTCGAGGAGCACCTCGACAACCGGGGCCTGCTCAACCGGCTCCTCGGCGGCCTCACCCGGACGGTCCGCAGGCCGCGGCACGTCTACCCCGTCGGACTGCTGTTCGGTCTGGGCTTCGACACCGCGACCGAGGTCTCGCTGCTGGTCCTCGCCGCGGGAGCCGCGACCTTCGATCTGCCCTGGTACGCCCTGCTGGTGCTACCAATCCTGTTCGCGGCCGGGATGAGCCTGCTCGACAGCCTCGACGGCATCCTGATGGGACTCGCGTACGACTGGGCCCTGCTGCGGCCGGTCCGCCGGGTCTACTTCAACATGACCGTGACAGGCCTGTCGGTCGTCGTGGCTCTGGCCATCGGAGGCATCGAGATCATCGGGCTGCTGGGCGACGAGGCCGGGGTCGGCGGTGGCCCGATCGGCTGGATCAGCGGACTGGACCTCGATCAGGTGGGCTACGCGATCGTCGCCTTGTTCGTCCTGACGTGGGTCGTCGCCCTGGTGATCTGGCGATGGGGCCGGATCGAGGACCGCTGGACCCGCGGGCTCGCAGCGTCGGTCGAGCGGGAGTCGACCGCATCGCACGCTCGGCGTGCAGGTTAGTGTGACCTCAGTTACAAGCCGCATCACGCGGGCGTAGGGTGAGATCGTGATCACGTTGTGAAGAGATTCACAAGCGCACGAATAACTAGCCTGATCTGTTCGTACGAAGCCTGGGAGGCACCGTGACGGCCTATACGCCGATCCTCGTGCTGGGAGCCATCGCTGCCGCATTCGCAGTCGGCAGCATCGCGATGGCGCCGCTCACCGGCCCCAAGCGATACAACCGCGCGAAGCTGGACCGCTATGAGTCCGGCATCGAGCCGAGCCCGCTGCCCGAGGGTGGCGGCAAGGTGTCGATCCGCTACTTCATCATTGCGATGCTGTTCATCGTGTTCGACATCGAGATCATCTTCCTCTACCCGTTCGCGGTCGCCTTCGACTCGCTCGGCTGGTTCGGTCTGATCGAGATGTTCGTGTTCATGCTGACGGTGTTCATCGCCTATGCCTACGTCTGGCGCCGTGGAGGCCTCGAATGGGACTGAGCGAAGCGAAGTCCCCAACAAAGATGGCACGTCGCGGGACCCGCGTCGGCCCGGAGCGAAGCGAGGACCGACGTGGGAATTGAAGAAAAGCTGCCATCGGGAGTTCTGCTCTCGACCGTCGAAGGCCTGGCGGGCTACATGCGCAAGGCCTCGTTCTGGCCCGCGACGTTCGGCCTTGCGTGCTGCGCGATCGAGATGATGACCTTCGGTGCACCGCGATTCGACTCCGCGCGCTTCGGCATGGAGGTCTTCCGCCCCTCGCCGCGTCAGGCCGACCTGATGATCGTCGCGGGTCGGGTCAGCAACAAGATGGCTCCGGTCCTGCGCCAGATCTACGACCAGATGGCCGGCCCCAAGTACGTCCTCGCGATGGGCGTCTGCGCCAGCTCGGGCGGCATGTTCAACAACTATGCGATCGTGCAGGGCGTCGACCATGTCGTCCCCGTCGACATGTACCTGCCGGGCTGCCCGCCGCGCCCCGAGATGCTGATCGACGCGATCCTCAAGCTGCACGACCAGATCCAGCACCAGAAGCTGGGCGTCAACCGGCTCAACGAAATCAAGCAGGACGAGAAGGTCGCGATGCTCGCCACGCCGACCTCCGCGATGAAGGGCCTGATGCGCTGATGGTCGATGCCAAGGGCAACAAGGACGAGAAGGATGCGGGCACCAAGACGCAGGACGGCTCGCACGAGACCCAGGCCGAGTTGGTGCGTGCCGGCACCACGCAGCTCGAGGTCGTCGAGGTCCGCGAAGGCGCGTTCGGTGCCCACGGCACCGGCGACACCAGCGGCTTCGGCGGGCTGACCCGGCCGGTCATGATGCCCGGGGCGAGCCAGCAGCCCTACGGAGGCTGGTACGACGAGGTCGCCGACCAGCTCGCGACGATCACCGAGATCGAGGGCGCGATCGAGAAGGTCGTCGTCGACCGCGGCGAGATCACGTTCTACGTCCGGCGTCAGCTCCTGCTCGAGACCGTGACCCACCTGCGCAACGACCCGGTCCTGCGGTTCGAGTTCTGCTCCAGCCTCAGCGGCGTCCACTTCCCGCACGAGACGGGCCGCGAGCTGCATGTCGCCTACCACCTGCTGTCGATGACCCACAACCGGCGGATCCGCCTGGAGGTCACGGCACCCGAGGAGGATCCGCACATCCCCAGCGTCGTCAGCATCTACCCGACGGCGGACTGGCAGGAGCGGGAGGCCTGGGACTTCTTCGGGATCATCTTCGACGGCCACCCCGGTCTGACCCGCATCCTGATGCCGGACGACTGGCCCGGACACCCCCAGCGCAAGGACTACCCACTGGGTGGAATTCCCGTGGAGTACAAGGGCGGGACGATCGCCCCACCGGACCAGCGGAGGAGCTATTCATGAGCGCGACAACTGATCCTTACGCCGGCACCACAGACTCCAGCGAGGGCACGGTCTTCACCGTCACCGGCCAGGACTGGGACACGATCGACGCCGCGGCGGTCGAGGGTGACCACCTGGTCATCAACATGGGGCCGCAGCACCCGTCAACCCACGGCGTGCTCCGGCTCGTGCTCGAGATCGACGGCGAGACCGTCCGTGACGCGCGGGCTGGCATCGGCTACCTGCACACCGGCATCGAGAAGAACATGGAGTTCCGCACCTGGACCCAGGGCGTGACGTTCTGCACCCGGATGGACTACGTCGCGCCGTTCTCCAACGAGGCCGCGTACGTCATGGCGGTCGAGCGGCTGCTCGACATCGAGGTGCCCGAGAAGGCGCAGGCGATGCGTGTCCTGTTGCTCGAGCTCAACCGGATCTCCTCGCACCTGGTCTGTCTCGCGACGGGTGGCATGGAGATCGGCGCACTGACGGTCATGACGTGTGGCTTCCGCGACCGCGAGCTGATCCTTGACCTGTTCGAGATGATCACCGGCCTGCGCATGAACCACGCGTTCTTCCGCCCCGGTGGCGTTGCCCAGGACCTGCCCGACGGCGCGATCGAAAAGATCCGCTCGACCGTGCGGCTGCTCAAGAAGCGCCTGCCCGAGTACGCGGCGCTGTGCAACGCCAACCCGATCTTCAAGGCCCGGCTGAAGGGCGTGGGCCACCTTGACCTCGCAGGCTGCCTGGCACTGGGTCTGACCGGTCCGGTGCTCCGCGCGACCGGCTACGACTGGGACCTGCGCAAGAAGCAGCCCTACTGGGGCTACGAGACGTACGACTTCGACGTCGTGACGCGCGACGAGCCGGACGCCTACGGCCGGTTCCGGGTGCGTCTGGACGAGATGTGGGAGTCCATCAAGATTGTCGAGCAGGCCACCGAGCGTCTCGCCGGCATGGAGGGTCAGCCCGTCATGGTCGCCGACAAGAAGATCGCCTGGCCCTCGCAGCTCAGTGTCGGCTCGGACGGTCAGGGCAACTCCGCCGAGCACATCAAGCACATCATGGGTGAGTCGATGGAAGCGTTGATCCACCACTTCAAGATCGTGACGGAAGGCTTCCGGGTGCCTGCCGGCCAGGCCTACGCCAGCATCGAGTCGCCGCGTGGTGAGATCGGCTGCCACGCAGTGTCCGACGGAGGCACGCGCCCCTATCGGGCCCACTTCCGCGACCCGTCGTTCATCAACCTCCAGGGCACCTCGGTCATGAGCGAGGGCGGCATGCTCTCGGACGTCATCGTCGCGATCGCCAGCATCGACCCCGTCATGGGTGGAGTTGATCGCTGATGACACTCACCGAGACCACGATCGGCGAGCTCATGGAGCTCGCGGGCCGCTACCCGCAGGCGCGTAGCGCGCTGCTACCGATGCTGCACCTGATCCAGTCGGCCGAGGGCAACGTCACCAATGAGGGCATCGAGATCTGCGCCGACATCCTCGGCATCAGCGCCGCGGAGGTCTCGGGCGTCTCGACGTTCTACACGATGTACAAGCGCCGCCCCATGGGTGAGCACCACGTGGGCGTCTGCACCAACACGCTGTGCGCCGTGATGGGTGGCGACCTGATCTTCGAACGACTCAAGGGACACCTCGACGTCGGCAACGACGAGACCACCGAGGACGGCAAGGTCACCCTCGAGCACATCGAGTGCAATGCGGCCTGCGACTTCGCTCCGGTCATGACGGTCAACTGGGAGTTCTTCGACAACCAGACGCCCGAGTCGGCCGTCGAGGTCGTCGACAAGCTGCGAGCCGGTGAGCCGGTCCAGGCCACCCGTGGCGCGACGATCACGTCGTGGCGCGAGGCCGAACGGGTGCTTGCGGGCTTTGAGGACGGCCTCGCCGACGAGGGGCCGGCCGCCGCCGGACCGTCGCTGGCAGGGCTCGAGATCGCCGCGGCGAATGGATGGGCGGCGCCGTCGATCCAGGACGCCAAGGAGGCACCCGCCACGGGTGAACCGGTCGCGGGAACCAAGCAGGGCGCCGCGGAGCAGGCGGACACCGCACGAGCGGAGTCCGAGACCACGGCCGAGGAGTCTCCCGCGGAGACGGCCAAGGAGGGCAAGGATGACTGACATGCTCACCCCGGTGCTCAGCGCCGACTGGGGCACCGATCGCGCCTGGACCCTCGAGGCGTACAAGAACGCCGGTGGCTATGGCGCGCTAGAGACCGCGCTCAAGATGGCGCCCGACGACGTCATCGCGATGGTCAAGGAGTCCGGCCTCCGCGGACGTGGCGGTGCGGGATTCCCGACCGGCATGAAGTGGAGCTTCATCCCGCAGGCCCCCGAGACGGTGGCGGGCAAGAAGCCCAAGTACCTCGTGGTCAACGCCGATGAGTCCGAGCCGGGCACCTGCAAGGACATCCCGCTCATGATGGCGACACCGCACACCCTGATCGAGGGCGTCATCATCGCGGCCCACGCGATCCGCGCCAAGACCGCGTTCATCTACGTTCGTGGCGAGGTTCTGCACGTCGTCCGCCGGCTCCGCGCCGCCGCCCGCGAGGCCGCCGAGGCGGGCTACCTGGGCACCGACATTCTCGGTTCGGGGATCGACGTCGAGCTGATCATCCACGCCGGCGCCGGCGCCTACATCTGCGGCGAGGAGACTGCGCTCCTGGACTCGCTGGAAGGCCGACGGGGCCAGCCCCGGCTGCGCCCACCGTTCCCCGCGGTCGAGGGCCTGTACGCCTCGCCGACCGTCGTCAACAACGTCGAGTCGATCGCCTCGGTCCCGGCGATCATCCGCAACGGCATCGACTGGTTCGGCTCGATGGGCACCGAGAAGTCCAAGGGCTTCACGCTGTACTCCCTGTCCGGGCACGTCAATCGTCCCGGACAGTACGAGGCGCCGCTCGGGATCACGCTGCGCCAGCTGCTGGACCTCGGCGGCGGACTCCGTCCCGGCGCCGAGCTCAAGTTCTGGACGCCCGGGGGTTCCTCGACGCCGATCCTGACCGCCGAGCACCTCGATGTCCCGCTGGACTACGAGGCTGTCGGCGCGGCCGGGTCGATGCTGGGCACCAAGGCGCTGCAGATCTTCGACCAGTCGACATCGGTCGTGCGCTGCGTCCTGCGTTGGACCGAGTTCTACAAGCACGAGTCGTGCGGCAAGTGCACGCCATGCCGCGAGGGGACGTTCTGGCTCGTCCAGGTTCTGGAGCGGCTCGACCGAGGGCAGGGACGAGAAGGCGACATCGAGCTGCTGATCGACCTCTGCGAGAACATCCTCGGTCGCGCCTTCTGCGCGCTGGGCGATGGCGCGACCAGCCCCATCACCTCGGCGATCCAGCACTTCCGCGAGGAGTTCGAAGCCGGCATGCACACTCCATCGAGCGAGTTGTTCCCCCCGGCGGCATCCACCCTGTTCCCCCAGGAGGTCTCCGTATGACCCTCGAGGCCACTCCCGACACGCAGGCACCCGTCGAGCTCGTCACGCTGACGATCGACGACGTCGAGGTCAGCGTCCCCAAGGGCACGCTGGTGATTCGCGCCGCCGAGCTGATCGGCACCGAGATCCCGCGGTTCTGCGACCACCCGCTCCTCGACCCGGTCGGCGCCTGCCGCCAATGCCTCGTCGACATCACTGATGCCGGCAACGGCGGGGGATTCCCCAAGCCGCAGGCCTCGTGCACGATTGAGGTCGCCGCGGGCATGGTCGTCAAGACCCAGGTCACGTCGCCGATCGCCGAGAAGGCGCAGCGCGGCAACATGGAATTCCTGCTGATCAACCATCCGCTGGACTGCCCGGTCTGCGACAAGGGTGGCGAGTGCCCGCTGCAGAACCAGGCCATGACCCACGGTCAGGGCGAGACCCGGTTCACCGAGACCAAGCGGACCTTCCCCAAGCCCATCAAGGTCTCCGAGCAGGTGCTGCTCGACCGCGAGCGCTGCGTGCTGTGCGCCCGGTGCACGCGATTCTCCGAGCAGATCGCCGGTGACCCGTTCATCGCCCTGCTCGAGCGCGGCTCCGACCAGCAGGTCGGCATCTACGAGGAGGAGCCGTTCAGCTCCTACTTCTCCGGCAACACGATCCAGATCTGCCCGGTCGGCGCGCTGACCAGCGCGGACTACCGGTTCCGCTCGCGTCCGTTCGACCTGGTCTCGACCCCGTCGATCGCCGAGCACGACGCGAGCGGCTCAGCGATCCGGGTCGACCACCGCCGCGGCAAGGTCATGCGCCGGCTCGCCGGCAACGATCCCGAGGTCAACGAGGAGTGGATCACCGACAAGGACCGGTTCGCCTTCACCTACGCCACGGTCGGCGACCGCATCACGACCCCGCTGGTCCGCGACGCCGTCTCCGGGGAGCTCGAGCCGGCCTCCTGGCCGGCCGCCCTCGCCGCCGCGGCGCAGGGCCTGGCTGCCGCCGAGGGCAAGGTCGGTGTGCTGCCCGGTGGACGTCTGACCGCCGAGGACGCGTTCGCGTACAGCAAGTTCGCCCGCACCGTCCTGCGCACCAACGACATCGACTTCCGTGCGCGCGCGCACTCCGACGAGGAGGCGCAGTTCCTGGCCTCACGCGTCGTCGCGACGTCGCTCGACGTGACCTACGCGGACCTGGAGCACGCATCGACCGTCGTCCTGGTCGGCTTCGAGCCCGAGGACGAGGCCGGCAGCATCTTCCTGCGCCTGCGCAGGGCCTCGCTGGCCGGTCGTCGGATCGTATCCATCGCGAGCCACACGACGCGTGGTCTGACCAAGATGTCCGGCGAGCTCGTGCCGACCCTGCCCGGTGGCGAGCCCGCCGCCCTCGAGTCGATCGACGTCGACGCCGACGCGATCTTCCTGGTTGGCGAGCGTCTCGCCTCCGTCAAGGGTGGCTTCAGCGCACTCGTTGCCGCAGCCGAACGGACCGGCGCCCGCATTGCGTGGATCCCGCGCCGTGCCGGAGATCGCGGCTCGGTCGAGGCTGGCTGCCTGCCCGAGCTGTTGCCCGGCGGTCGTCCGCTCGGCAACGTCGAGGCCCGCACGGACCTCGCTGCGGCGTGGGGCGTGCGCACGATCCCGGCCCGACGAGGACGCAACACCACCGCGATCTTCCAGGATGCGCGTCTCGGCACGGTTCGTGCACTGCTGATCGGTGGTGTCGAGATCGACGACCTTCCTGATCCGGCCGCGGCCCGTGCGGGACTCGACAAGGTCGGCTTCGTGGTCAGCCTGGAGGTCCGCCGCAGCGACGTCACGGCGGTCGCCGACGTCGTGCTGCCGATCGCCCCGGTCGTCGAGAAGCCCGGCATGTTCGTCAACTGGGAGGGCCGGGTCAGGACCTTCGGCGCCGTGCTCAACGAGCCCGGCTCGCTGACCGACATCCGTGTCCTCGCTGGCATCGCTGAGGAGATGGGCACGCCGCTCGGTTTCCGCACGGTCGCCCAGGCCCGTCAAGCGATGACCGAGCTCGGTCCGTGGGACGGTGAGCGGGCTGCTGCGCCGACCGTCGCCGCCGGCAAGCCTGCCGCGGCCAAGCGGACCGTGGTGCTGGACACCTGGCGTCTGCTCGTCGACGACGGGCGAGGCCAGGACGGCCAGCTCGAGTTCAAGGCAACCGCGCGCCCTGCCGTGCTGCGGGCCAACGCCGCGACGCTCAAGGCCTTCGACGTCGAACCCGGCGGCGCCGCGACGTTGTCGACCGAGGTGGGCAGTGCGAGCTTCCCGACCGAGGTCGCCGACCTGCCCGATGGTGTCGTGTGGGCCCCGGCCAACTCCGGGGTGAGCCTGCGGGCTGCCCTGGGTGCCGGCTTCGGTGACCGCGTCACGCTGAGTCCGTCCGCAGAGCCGGGCAACGTCGGAGGAGCACGATGAGCGACATCTTCGGCAACGAACCGTTCTGGGTGATCTTGCTCAAGTCGGTCCTGATCTTCGTGGTGCTGGTCGTCTACACGCTGTTCAACATCTGGTTCGAGCGGCGCGTCGTCGCCAAGATGCAGCACCGCATCGGACCCAACCGCAACGGGCCGTTCGGCCTCCTGCAGAGCCTCGCCGATGGCGTCAAGCTCGCGCTCAAGGAGGACATCGTCGTCAAGGCGGCGGACAAGTTCGTCTACATCCTCGCGCCGATCCTTGCGACGATCCCGGCCTTCCTGGCGTGGGCGGTCATCCCGTTCGGCCCCCAGGTCACGATCCCCTTCACCGACCAGAAGACCGTCCTCCAGCTCACGGACCTGCCGGTCGCAGTGCTCTACATCCTTGCGGTGACCTCGATCGGCATCTACGGCATCGTGCTCGCCGGCTGGGCCTCGGGCTCGATCTACGCCCTGCTGGGTGGCCTGCGCTCAAGCGCGCAGATGATCTCGTACGAAGTTGCGATGGGTCTGTCGTTCGTCTCGGTGTTCATGTACGCCGGCTCGATGTCGACCTCGGAGATCGTGTCTGCGCAGACCGACATGTGGTACTTCCTGCCGCTGTTCCCGTCGTTTGTGATCTACGTCATCGCGATGGTCGGCGAGACCAACCGCGCGCCCTTCGACCTCCCCGAGGCCGAGGGCGAGCTGGTCGGTGGATTCCACACCGAGTACTCATCTCTGAAGTTCGCACTGTTCTTCCTCGCCGAGTACGTCAACATGGTGACGGTCTCCGCGCTCGCGACGACGCTGTTCCTCGGCGGCTGGCGAGCACCGTTCGGCATCGCCCAGGTCTGGGAAGGCGCCAACACCGGCTACTGGCCGCTGTTGTGGTTCTTCGGCAAGACCTTGGCCTTCATCTTCATGTTCGTGTGGCTGCGTGGCACGCTCCCGCGTCTGCGCTACGACCAGTTCATGAACTTCGGCTGGAAGGTCCTGATCCCCGTCTCGCTGGCGTGGATCGTGGCGGTCGCCTTCATCCGCAAGCTCAAGAGCGAGGACATGCTGGGCCAGCAGACCCTGTTGTGGGTCGCGATCGTGGCCGGTGTGCTGGTCCTGCTGACCTTCTTGATCCCGGAGAAGAAGGAGCCCGAGCCGGACCCCGGTGCGGTCTCCGAGCCCGACGAAGAGTTCGATGCCTTCGCGGGGGGCTATCCCGTCCCGCCCATCACCGAGCCACCCACCAGGAGCGCCCGATGAGTGAGCCACAGCGAATGAATCAGGTGACGACATGAGCAATCCCATCCGCGAGACGCTCTGGGACCCGATCGCTGGTTTCGGCGTGACGTTCCGGACCATGTTCCGCAAGCCCGTCACCGAGCAGTACCCCGAGGTGAAGGTCCCGACCGCACCCCGGTTCCACGGCCGGCACCAGCTCAACCGGTGGCCCGACGGGCTGGAGAAGTGCATCGGCTGTGAGCTGTGCGCGTGGGCCTGTCCCGCGGACGCGATCTACGTCGAGGGTGCCTCCAACACCGAGGGCGATCGGCACAGCCCGGGTGAGCGCTACGGCAGCGTCTACCAGATCAACTACCTGCGCTGCATCCTGTGCGGACTGTGCATCGAGGCGTGCCCGACCCGGGCGCTGACGATGACCAACGAGTACGAGCTGGCCGACAACAACCGCGAAGACCTGATCTACGAGAAGAACGACCTGCTGGCACCGCTGCTGCCGGGCATGGTCGAGCCGCCGCACGAGATGATGATCAGCGACGACCACCAGGACTACTACCGGGGCAAATCGCTGCCGATCTTCCCGGTCGAGTCGACGGGCGTCGCTCCGACGGGCTCAACGGACGTCGAGCCGGGGGTGGACCGATGACGACATTCTGGTTGCTGGCCCCGATCATGGTGATCGCGGCGCTGGGGTTGATCTTCTCCCGCAAGGCCGTCCACGCCGCGCTCAGTCTTGCGGTCGTGATGATCAGCCTCGCGGTGCTCTACGCGGCACTGGACGCGCCCTTCCTCTTCGCGGTGCAGATCATCGTCTACACCGGCGCGATCATGATGCTGTTCCTGTTCGTGCTGATGCTGGTCGGCGTCGACGCCTCGGAGTCGCTCAAGGAGACGATCGCCGGACAGCGTCTGGCCGCGGCAGTGATCGGACTGATCTTCGGTGTCACGATCGTGCTCGCGGTCGGCCAGACCGTCTCCGGCGCCGTGACAGGCCTGCAGGCCGCCAACGGCAACGGCAACCCGTACGGCCTCAGTGAGCTGCTGTTCGGCAAGTACGTCCTGGCTTTCGAGTTCACCAGCGCTCTGCTGATCACCGCCGCCCTCGGCGCAATGGTGCTGGCCCACAAGGAACGCCTGACGCCGCGACACTCGCAGGCTGACATCGCCGCACGCCGGATGCGCGAGTACGCCGAGTCCGGCCGCCACCCCGGCCCGTTGCCGACGCCGGGCGTGTTCGCCCGGCACAACGCGGTCGACACCCCAGCTCTGCTGCCGGACGGCACGCCGTTGGCGTCCTCGATCTCCTCGAGCCTGGTGGCCCGTGGACAGGTTCGAGGCGGCTTCGACGAGGACGTAGACAAGGTCGTCAACCAGCTCGAGGACGAAGAAGAGTCGTTCGGAGGAGAAAAGTGAACGAGTACATCACTCTCTCGCTGATCCTCTTCACGATCGGTGCGGTAGGCGTCCTGGTGCGCCGCAACGCGATCGTCGTCTTCATGTGCATCGAGCTGATGCTCAACGCGACGAACCTCGCGTTCGTCAGCTTCTCCCGGCAGCACGGCAACCTTGACGGGCAGGTGGCCGCCTTCTTCGTGATGGTGGTCGCGGCTGCCGAGGTCGTCGTCGGTCTGTCCATCATCGTGTCCATCTATCGCACGCGTCGTTCGACCTCGGTCGACGAGGCGAGCCTGCTGAAGTCCTAAGGGGTCACACGATGTTCGATCTCCAGTGGCTGCTCATCGCCATCCCGCTGGCCAGCGGCGCCGGACTTCTCGTCTGGGGCAAGGAAGCCGACCGCTTCGGTCACCTGATCGGCACGGCAGCCTCGGCGCTGTCGTTCCTGTTCGGCGCGGTGCTGTTCATCTCGCTGCTCGGCAAGGGCGTTGACGACAGGTCGCAGTCGACCCGGCTGTTCACCTGGATCGACGCGGGCTCGTTCCACGTCGACATGGGTTTCACCTTCGACCAGCTGTCGGGCTTGTTCGTCCTGCTGATCACGGGCGTCGGCACCCTGATCCACGTCTACTCGATCGGCTACATGGAGCACGACGAGCGCCGTCGGCGTTTCTTCGCGTTCCTCAACATCTTCATCGCCGCGATGCTGACCCTGGTCCTCGCCTCGGACTACCTCGTGCTGTTCCTCGGGTGGGAGGGCGTCGGACTTGCGTCGTACCTGCTGATCGGGTTCTGGCAGCACAAGGACTCCGCTGCTGCGGCCGCCAAGAAGGCCTTCGTCGTCAACCGGGTCGGTGACCTCGGCATGGCGCTGGCCATCATGCTGATGTTCGCCCAGTTCGGCACTTCCTCGATCGACGCCGTCAACGGCGCGATCACCAACGCCTCCGGCTCGGTCGCCACCGCGCTGGGCCTGCTCCTGCTGCTCGGCGCGTGCGGCAAGTCCGCCCAGGTCCCGCTGCAGAGCTGGCTGCTCGACGCGATGGAGGGCCCGACCCCGGTCTCGGCCCTGATCCACGCGGCGACGATGGTCACCGCAGGTGTCTACCTCGTGGTCCGCTCCGGCGCGATCTTCGATGCCTCGGACACTGCTCGGACCGCTGTCATCGTGGTCGGCCTCGTGACGCTGCTGGTCGGCGCCTGGATCGGCTGCGCCAAGGACGACATCAAGAAGGCCCTCGCCGGATCCACGATGAGTCAGATCGGCTACATGATGCTGGCGGCGGGCCTCGGCCCGGCCGGCTACGCGTTCGCGATCTTCCACCTCATCACGCACGGCTTCTTCAAGGCCAACATGTTCCTCGGTGCCGGCTCGGTCATGCACGGCATGAACGACGATGTCGACATGCGGCACTACGGCGCACTGCGAAAGGCCATGCCGGTCACGTTCGCGACCTTTGGGCTCGGCTACCTCGCGATCATCGGATTCCCGGGGTTCTCGGGCTTCTGGTCCAAGGACAAGATCATCGAGACAGCCTTCGGGGAGAACGTCTGGGTCGGCCTGGGTGCGCTGCTCGGTGCGGGTGTCACGGCGTTCTACATGACGCGACTCATGATGATGACCTTCTTCGGCGACAAGCGCTGGAAGGAAGACGTCCACCCGCACGAGTCGCCCAAGGTCATGACGTACCCCCTGATCGCGCTGGGTGCACTGTCCCTGCTCGGTGGTCTGCTGCTCGTCAGCGACTGGATCGTCGAGTGGCTCGAACCGCTGACGGGTCATGCCGAGCACCACGAGCTGGCTATCCCCGAGATCGCCCTGACCGGCATCATCACCCTCGTCGCCGCGACGGGTGTGGCGTTGGGCTACCTGCTCTACGGCACCCGCGAGATCGCACCGGAGACACCTGCCGACGGCGATGTCTCGGTGTTCGCCCGTGCCGGCCGGCACGAGCTGTACGGCAACCAGCTCAACGATGCCGTGGTCGTTCGACCGACCCGTCACCTCACCAGGTTCCTGGTGTGGTTCGACGGCAAGGGCATCGACGGCTTCGTGACCGGTCTGGCCGACCGGCTCGGTGACACCTCGCAGTTCCTGCGCAAGCCGCAGACCGGCTATGTCCGTTCCTACGCACTCACGATGTTCGGCGGCGTCGCCCTCCTCGTGCTTGCCCTCCTGGCGGTGACCCTCGCATGATCCTCTCGATCCTCGCCGCGACTCCGATCGCGGGAGCGTTGATTCTCGCGCTCCTGCCTCGTGAGGCCGCGCCCCATCATCGGGCGAAGTTCGTCGCACTCGGCGTCTCCCTGATCACCCTGGCCATCTCGCTGGTCGTGATGGCTCGCTTCGACCAAGGCGCTGGCGGCTACCAGCTGACCGAGCAGCACACCTGGATCAAGGTCTTCGGGGCCTACTACTCGCTCGGGGTCAATGGCATCGGCATCACGCTGATCCTGCTGACCACGATCCTGACCCCGATCGTGATCCTTGCAGCGTTCGGCGATCGGCTGCCTGACCCCAAGAGCACCAACGCGTACTTCGCATGGATGCTCGCGGTCGAGGGCCTGGCGATCGGCGCGTTCGCCGCCACTGATGCGTTCTTGTTCTACGTCCTGTTCGAGGCGACGCTGATCCCGCT
The DNA here is from genome assembly GCF_003443875.1 of Aeromicrobium sp. A1-2. NCBI lineage: Bacteria > Bacillati > Actinomycetota > Actinomycetes > Propionibacteriales > Nocardioidaceae > Aeromicrobium > Aeromicrobium sp. A1-2. Next base: position 214,861 of record NZ_CP027482.1, read on the forward strand.
GTACTTCCTGATCGGCTCGTTCGGCGGCCCCAACCGGTCGTACGCCGCGGTCAAGTTCTTGATCTACAACTTGGTCGGCGGCTTGCTGATGCTGGCCTCGATCGTGGGTCTGTACGTCGTGAGCGCCCGCCAGGGCGACGCGTCGTTCCTGCTCAGCGATCTGCAGAACCTCGACTTCAGCACCAACACCGAGCGGTTGCTGTTCCTCGGCTTCATGGCCGCGTTCGCGATCAAGGCGCCGCTGTGGCCGCTCCACACGTGGTTGCCCGATGCCGCCGGTCAGGCGACGCCCGGCACCTCGGTGCTGATGGTCAGCGTGATCGACAAGATCGGCACGTTCGGCATGATCCGTTGGTGCCTCGGGCTGTTCCCGGGTGCCTCCGACTGGGCCAGTCCCGTCGTCATCGTGCTCGCGGTCATCAGCATCCTCTACGGCGCGCTGCTCGCGATCGGTCAGGACGACATCCGGCGGCTCATCGCCTTCACCTCGGTGTCGCACTTCGGCTTCATCATCCTGGGCATCTTCGCGTTCACCACGACCTCGATGGCCGGCTCGACGCTCTACATGTTCAACCATGGTCTCTCGACCGCAGTGCTGTTCCTCGTCACCGGCATGATGATTGCGCGGCGTGGCTCGGCACGGATCTCGGACTTCGGCGGCGTGCAGAAGATCGCCCCGATCATGTCAGGCGTCCTGCTGATCGCGGGCCTCTCGAGTCTCTCGCTGCCGGGTCTCGCGCCATTCGTCTCGGAGTTCCTGGTGCTGGCCGGCACCTTCACGGTGTCGATCCCGGCGGCCGCGTTCGCGACGCTCGGCATCGTCCTGGCGGCGCTCTACATCCTGATCATGTACCAGCGCGTCATGACCGGTCCGCTCCGTGAAGGCAACGAGGGCGTGCACGACCTCGGTCACCGCGAGATGGCGTCGTTGACTCCAGCGATCATCCTGATCGTCGGCCTCGGCTTCTTCCCACAACCACTGCTCAACGTCATCAACCCGGCGATCGACGACGTCGTCAGCCACATCGGCCAGGGTGACCCAGCTCCGAAGACCCCGACCTCCATCGGGGACGCCGGCACGACCGAAGGGGGCCACGAATGATCGCCTCGTACGTCACCGCGACCGACATGCCCCCCATCTCGGCGCCGCACATCGAGTACGCCCTGCTCGCGCCCTTGTTCATCATCGCCGGCGCCGCGGTGCTCGGCGTGGTCGTGGAGGCCTTCTGGCCGCGATCGACCAGGTTCCTCGCCCAGACGATCCTTGCGGTCGTCGCCATCATCGCGGCTTTCGGTGACACCATCTGGGTCTTCCAGGACCTCGACGTCATCGAGGGTGGCCGGTTGGCGCGTGGCACGGTTGCCGCCGAGGGCTCCCTCGCGATCGACGGCCCGGGAGTCTTCGCGTGGGGCATCCTGCTGATCTTCGGACTCATGAGCATGCTGCTGTTCGCTGAGCGCCGACTCGAGGGTGGCCTCAGTGCATTCACCGGCCGCGCCGCCGACGCCCCGGGATCCGCTGCCGAGGCCGAGGCGGTCAAGAACCGCGTCGAGCACACCGAGGTCTTCCCGCTCGCGCTGTTCGCGCTGGTGGGCATGATGCTGTTCGCGACGTCGAACGACCTGCTGACGATGTTCGTCGCACTCGAGGTCCTGAGCCTGCCGCTCTACCTGCTGTGCGGCCTGGCCCGCCGCCGCCGCCTGCTGAGCCAGGAGGCCGCGCTCAAGTACTTCCTGCTCGGCGCCTTCTCATCGGTGTTCTTCCTGTACGGCATCGCGCTGGCCTATGGATTCGCCGGCAGCTTCCGGCTCTCGGACATCGACCTCGCGGTGACGAACCGCACCGGTGGCGAGAACATGCTGCTCGCCGCGATCGCCCTGATGGCGGTCGGCCTGCTGTTCAAGATCGGCGCGGCCCCGTTCCACACCTGGACGCCCGACGTCTACCAGGGCGCACCGACCCCCGTCACGGCGTTCATGGCCGCCGGCACCAAGGCTGCGGCGTTCATCGCGCTCCTCCGGGTGTTCTTCGTGGCCTTCGGCGGGTCGTCATGGGACTGGCGACCGATCATCGTCGTCATCGCGATCATCACGATGTTCCTCGGCGCGGTCGTCTCGATCTCGCAGACCGACGTCAAGCGCATGCTGGCGTACTCCTCGATCGCCCATGCGGGCTTCCTGCTCGTCGGCTTCGTCGGCGCCTACGCCGGCGCTGCCGACTCGAACCGGGTCACCTCGGTCTCCAGCATCCTGTTCTACCTCACGGTCTACGGGATCTCCTCGATCGGCGCGTTCGCGATCGTTACCCTCGTGCGCGACTCCGGAGGCGAGACGACCCACTTGTCCAAGTGGGCCGGTCTCGGCAAGAAGTCGCCACTGCTCGCAGGCTCGTTCGCCCTGTTCATGCTGTCGTTCGCGGGTATTCCGCTCACGGGTGGCTTCATCGGCAAGTGGACGGTCTTCAGCGCAGCATGGTCCGGCGGCTTCTGGTGGCTCGTCGTGATCGGCGTGCTCGTGAGTGCGCTCGCGGCCTACTTCTACGTGCGTGTCATCGTCCTGATGTTCTTCACCGACCCGGTCGGGGACGGCCCGACCGTCGCGGTCCCGAGCATCCTGACTACCGTGGTCATCGCCGTCGCTGTGGTGGTCACGTTCGGACTCGGTATCATTCCGGGACCGGTGCTTGATCTTGCTCAGCACGCGGGCGCCTTCGTGCGTTGATCCGTTCCCCCTGAGGAGTTCTGCGTGTCGCAACTGGGTGTGTCGTTCACCGACGTCGCCCTGGAGGGGCGCGTCCAGACCGGGATCGAGGCCGTCGAGGCACAGCTGGCGGCCGCGGTCGACAGTCCCGAGACCTTCGTTGCCGAGGCCGCGGCGCACCTGCTCAATGCGGGCGGCAAACGGTTCCGGCCGTTGCTGGTGATGCTGTGCGCCGAGTTCGGCGAGTCGACGCACCCTGATGTCGCGCGCTCGGCTGTGGTCGTCGAGCTGACCCACCTCGCGACGCTCTATCACGATGACGTCATGGACGAGGCGGACAAACGACGTGGAGCACCCAGCGCCAACGCGCGATGGGACAACTCGGTTGCGATCCTGGTGGGTGACTACCTCTTCGCGCAGGCGTCCGACCTGGTCTCCGACCTGGGCACGGATGCCGTCCGGATCCAGGCGCGCACGTTCTCGCGGCTCGTCAAGGGCCAGATCCGCGAGACGCTCGGACCAGCGGCCGATGATGATGCCCTGGAGCACTATCTCTCGGTCGTCGCCGACAAGACCGGCTCCCTGATCGCCACGGCCGCGTTGTTCGGCGCCAAGATGGCGGGCGCGTCGGTCGACGTGCAGGAGACCTTGACCGAGTTCGGTGAGCGGATCGGTGCGGCATTCCAGCTCAGCGACGACATCATCGACATCGCCAGCGAAACAGGTGACTCGGGCAAGACCCCCGGCACCGACCTGCGCGAGGGTGTCCCGACCCTGCCGACCCTGATCGCGCTGCGCTCGACCGATCGCGACAGCGAGCGTCTGCGGAGTCTGCTGTCCCGTCCGCTCAGCGACGATGCGGAGCTCGACGAGGCGCTGCGACTCCTGCGGGTTCATCCGGCGATGCGCGAGGCGCGGACGTACGTCCAGGCCGAGGCCGATGCTGCCAACGCGCTGCTGGCCAAGCTGCCCGACGTGCCCGCGCGCGCCGCGCTGCAGGCACTCTGCGACACCGTCGCGACCCGACTGGGCTAGGCAACGTTCCTCGCTGCGGTTGGACTGGCGTCGTCAGACCGGGGCCGCTTCGGTTGGGAGCAGTCTCCGACGGCCGCGGATCGCGTCGATCGTGAAGATCACCAGTGCCGACCACACCAGGACGAAGCCGACCCAGCGAGCCGTGCTCATGGCCTCACCGAAGATCGTCAGTCCCACGATGAACTGGATGATCGGGCCGAGGTACTGCAGGAGGCCGATCGTGGTCAGTGACAGGCGGGTGGCGGCGGCGCCGAACAGCAGGAGCGGGATCGCCGTCACGACACCGGTCCCGATCAGCAGGGCGACATTGCCCGGCCCGGCGTGGCCGAAGGTCAGCTCGCTGCGCAACTGCAGCACGGCGAGGAAGGCCAGCGCGACGGGGAACAGGATCAGCGTCTCCATGCCGAGTCCCTCGAAGGCACCCAGATTGGCCTTCTTCTTCAAGAAGCCGTACGACGCGAACGAGAACGCGACCAGCAGGGCGACCCACGGAAGACGTCCGTAGTCGACGGTCAGGACCACGACCGCGATGATGCCGATCCCGACGGCGGCCCACTGTGCCGGCCGCAGGGTCTCTTTCAGCACGAACACGCCCAGCAGCACCGTGACGAGCGGGTTGATGAAGTAGCCCAGCGACGTCTCGATGACATGGCCGTTCGTCACGCCGTAGATGAAGCCGCCCCAGTTGAGCGCGATCGTGATCGAGGCGAAGGTCAGGATCACCATGAGCCGGCGGTCGCGGGCGATCGCGCGGAACCTGGACCAGCGACCCAGCACGCCGATCAGGATCATCACGAAGACCATCGACCACACGAACCGGTGGGCCAGGATCTCGAGCGATCCGGCGGGGTCGAGCAGCGGCCAGTAGAGGGGGAAGAAGCCCCAGCAGAGATAGGCGCCGACGCCCAGGACCACGCCGCCGCGGGAGTCGTTCTTCACCAGATGAGACTACGCCTGCTGGCCGGTCGGCCGACTCCGGCTCGGTCGATGGCGCCGGACGTGTCAGGATTTCGTGCAGAGCTGATCGTCGCGCGATGATGGGGTCATGGCCGATCGACCGCGGTGGTTCACCGAGACCAAGGACGGCCACTCGCAGTGGTACGTCCGACGCTTCCGCAAGCTGGCAGCGGACGGAGCGGACCTGGCGGGGGAGGCCAGGCTGATCGACGCGCTGATCGCCCCCGGCTCGCGGGTGCTGGACGCCGGTTGCGGACCGGGACGCGTCGGCGCCGAGCTGCACGCACGCGGCCACATCGTGGTCGGCGTCGACGCCGATGAGGTCCTGATCTCCGCGGCGAACGAGGATCATCCCGGTCCGGCGTGGCAGGTCGCGGACCTGACCGAGCTCGACCTCGACGAGGACCCGTTCGACGTCGCCGTTGTGGCCGGCAACGTCATGGTCTTCCTGGCCGCCGGCACCGAGCAGGATGTCCTCGAGCGGCTGTCGTCGCACGTGCGCAGCGGCGGCCGGATCGTGCTGGGTTTCGCCCTGGACCGGTCGTACGCGCTCGAGGCCTTCGACCGGGACGTCGCGGGTGCCGGGCTGGTGGTCGAGCAGCGGTTCGCGACCTGGGACCTCGAGCCATTCGGCGACGAGGCCGACTTTGCCGTGACGGTGCTGCGGGTGCCGGAGCGCTAGTGTCGACGTCTCATCCCCGTGATCGGGCGGTCTGTGGCGGGGCGCGGGGCCGAGACCCACACGGCGGGGCCGAAGTTCCCTAGAGTGTCCCCATGGGTGCCTACCTCGACGACTATGCGGCGGTGGGCCTCATCATTGTGGTGGGGATGGGGCTGGCCGCCGCGATGCTCGGGGCCAACCGGCTGATGCGTCCGCGGGTTGCCGCGCGGGAGAAGTACCTGACCTACGAGTCTGGCGTCGATCCGGTCGGCGAGGGCTGGTCGCAGTCCACCGTCCGTTACTACGTCTACGCCTTCCTCTACGTGATCTTCGCGGTCGACGCGGTCTACCTGTTTCCGTGGGCCGTCGTGCTCGAGGACATCGGCCGGGCCGCCGCGGCCGAGATGGCCATCTTCGTCGGGATCCTCGTCGTGGGCCTCGTGTACGCCTGGCGCAAGGGGGTGCTCTCGTGGACCTAGATCCGGCGAACCCCGGGCGGGTGGACCTCCCGATGCCGACCCTGGCGACCCCGACCCTGGGGCTGGGGTCTCAGATCGCGCCCAAGCCCGCGCGCTACCTGCTCAACTGGGGACGCAAGTACTCCCTGTGGGTCTTCAACTTCGGTCTGGCCTGCTGCGCGATCGAGTTCATCGCGACCTCGATGTCGCGCCACGACTTCATCCGACTGGGTGTCATCCCGTTCGCGCCGGGTCCGCGGCAGGCCGACCTGATGGTCGTGTCGGGCACCGTGACCGACAAGATGGCCCCGGCGATCAAGCGGCTGTACGACCAGATGCCCGAGCCCAAGTACGTCATCAGCTTCGGCTCGTGCGCCAACTCCGGCGGCCCCTACTGGGACTCCTACTCCGTGACCAAGGGCGTCGACCAGATCATCCCGGTCGACGTCTACGTCCCGGGGTGCCCGCCGAGGCCCGAGGCGCTGCTCAACGGCATCGTCACGCTGCAGGACAAGATCGCCGGCGAGAACCTGGCCGACCGCTATCGCCGTCCGACGACGTCACTGCTGTCGCCGCGCATCGAGGCGCCCGAGTGACCCTCGAGACCAATGACTTCGGGCCGCCGCACCGGGTCGTCGAGCCCGATCGGTGGCATGACGCCGTGGCGGCGCTCCGGCGTGACGGCTACACGTACTTCGACTGGTTGTCCGCGGTCGACGAGCACCCCGAGGGCTTCAGGCTCGTGCTGCACGTCGCGAGGATCAAGCCACTCGACCACCTGCTGCTCGTGACGTACCTCGACCGCGAGAGCTCGGCGATCGCGTCGATCCGCGACGTCTACGCCGGCGCCGGGTGGCACGAGCGCGAGACCCACGAGATGTTCGGCATCGACTTCCTGTCGGTCGGCACAGGACAGGCGCAGCTCCTGGAGCCGCTGCTGCTCCCAGACGGCTTCGAGGGGCATCCCCTGCGCAAGGAGTTCGTGCTGGCGTCCCGTGTTGCGAAGCCGTGGCCGGGAGCCAAGGAGCCCGGCGAGAGCGACGCCGAGTCGACGCACTCTCCGAGTCGCCGGCGGATCCGGCCGCCGGGCGTGCCCGAGCCGGGCGAGTGGGGTCCCGCGCATGAGTGACCTGCTCGAGGTGGTCGTGCGTTGTCTGGTGGTCGTCGGCGCATTCATGACCCTGCCGCTACTCGTGGGTCAGATGGAGCACAAGGCCATGGCGCACATGCAGAGCCGGATCGGCCCGATGTCCGCGGGCGGATTCCACGGCTGGGCCCAGCTGGTCGCGGACGGCGTCAAGTTCGTCCAGAAGGAGAGCATCACGCCGGTCGCCGCCGATCGTCGGGTCTTCCAGCTGGCTCCCGCCGTCGCGCTCGTGCCGTACCTGGTGGCGATGCTCGCGATCCCCCTCGGCCCATTCTTCGGGCAGGGCAACCTGATCGGCCAGGATCTCGACCTGGGCCTGTTCTTCGTGCTCGCAGCGATGAGCGTCGGCGTGCTCGGCACCCTGATGGCTGGCCTGGGCAGCGGCAACAAGTACTCCTACCTTGGCGGCATGCGCGTCGCGGCCCAGCTCATGTCGTACGAGCTGCCGATGGTGCTGGCCGCGGCCAGCGTCGCGATGGCGGCCGGCACGCTGTCGCTGATCGGCATCGCGGAGGCGTGGGAGCCGTGGTGGCTGCTCGCCCAGCTACCCGGCCTGATCGTGTTCTTCGTCGCGGGGCTCGCCGAGCTGCAGCGTCCACCCTTCGATGCCCCGATGGCCGATGCCGAGCTCGTCATGGGCCCCCTGACCGAGTACGGCGGCATGCGGTTCGCGATGTTCCTGCTGGCGGAGTACGCCGGGATCGTCGTGCTGTCCGGACTCACGGCGGTCCTGTTCCTCGGCGGCTGGGCCGGGCCGTGGTCGGACCAGCTCGGCTGGATCTGGACGCTGCTCAAGATCGCCGGCGTCTCGTTCCTGGTGATCTGGGCTCGCGTCGCGTACCCACGGCTCCGCGAGGACCAGGTCAACGCGCTCGCGTGGAAGGTGCTCGTGCCGCTCGCGCTGGCGCAGCTGACCCTCACGACGGTGCTGGTGGTCGCATGACCTACGGAAAGGGCCTCCTGCAGGGGCTCGCGGTGACGTGGCGCAACCTGACGCGGCGCACCGTCACGGCCCGCTATCCAGACGTCGAGCCGAACCTGCCCCCGCGCAGTCGCGGAGTCATCGCCCTGCAGGAGGAGAACTGCACCTCGTGCATGCTGTGCGCCCGGGAGTGCCCGTCGTGGTGCATCACGATCGACTCGCACAAGGAAACCATCCCGGCGACGACCGAGGGCGGCCGTGACCGCAGCCAGAACGTGCTCGACCAGTTCGACATCGACTACTCGCTCTGCATGTATTGCAGCATCTGCATCGAGGTGTGCCCGTTCGACGCGTTGCACTGGTCGCCGGAGTTCGCCTACGCCGAGGGCGACATGACCGATCTGACGCACGACATGAACCGCCTCCGTGAGTGGATGTGGACCGTCCCGCCGCCGCAGGCGCTGGATTCCCACGCGGAGCCGGCCAAGGAGGTCGCGGCGTACGAGCGATCACAGGTCGTCGAGCCGCCGCCGGCTCCGGGCCCACCGGCTCAAGGGCCGGAGGTGGCCGAGTGAGCGCCACCGAGGTCATCTTCCTGCTGTTCGCCGCAGTGGCCATCGGGTCGGCGCTGCTCGCGATGACGAGTCGACAGCTGGTCCACTCGGCGCTGTGGCTCGTGGTGACCCTCGGCGCCGTCGCAGGCTGCTTCGTCCTGCTGACTGCCGAGTTCGTCGCCTGGGTGCAGGTGCTGGTCTACGTCGGCTCGGTCGTCGTCCTGGTGATCTTTGCGCTGATGCTGACCCGCCAGCAGTCCACGATCTCAGCCGAGGTCACCAGCAACAGGTGGACCGCGGCCGTGTTGGGACTGGTCGCTTCGGTGGGTCTCGGCGCCACAGTGGTCTCCGGATTCCACGGCGAACGGATCGAGGGCAGGCGGATCGGCACGGCCGAGTCGATCGGTGACGCACTGTTCAACGACTGGGTCCTCCCGTTCGAGATCCTCAGTGGGGTCCTGCTCGCTGCGCTCGTCGGCGCGATCGTCATCTCCCGCGCGGGCGCTGATCGCTGATGCCCCTGCTCTATCCGTTGGTGCTGGCCGCCGCCCTGTTCGGCATCGGGCTCTACGGTGTCCTTGCCCGCCGCAACGCCGTGCTGATGCTGCTGGGGGTCGAGCTCATGCTCAACGCCGTCAACCTCAACCTGGTCGCCTTCGACGCGTGGTTCGCCGATGTGATGCACACCGGACAGGTGCTGACCCTGTTCACGATCACGATCGCCGCAGCGGAGATCGGCCTCGGTCTCGCGATCGTACTGTCCCTGTTCCGCGCCGTGCGGACCGTGGACGTCGACCGGGTGGGGGCCGACCGTTGAGGCGCTACTGGCCGTACGCAGCGGTGACCGCCGTGCTCGCCGTGCTCGTCGCGGTCTGGGCCATCCCGCATCTCGGCGACGCTAGCCCGAGCACGCGCGTCTGGGTCGAGGGCGACGAGCTGCTGGGCGTCTCGCTCGCGACCCACGTCGACTCGCTCGCCGCCCAGGTCCTGCTGCTCGCGGCCGGTGTCGGGCTGCTCGTGCAGATCTACTCGACGGCGTACCTCGCGAACCACCCGCGCTACCGCTCGTACGCGCTCATCATCGTGCTGTTCCTGCTCGGCATGATCGCGGTTGTCGTGGCCGACGACCTGTTCGTGCTGCTGGTGGGCTGGGAGGTCATGGGCCTGTGCTCGTACCTCCTGATCGGGCACGAGTGGGAGACGCCGCTGGCTCGCTCGGGTGCCGCCAAGGCGTTCCTGATGACTCGTGTCGCCGATCTGGGCCTGTTGGTCGCGATCCTGGTGATCGGGCAGACCTACGGCACGTACCGGATCAGCGAGGTGCTGGCTCAAGGCCCGAAGAATGCGACGGCGATCGGCCTGCTGGTGCTGATCGCTGTGATCGGCAAGTCTGCGCAGTTCCCGCTGCACACGTGGCTGCCCGATGCGATGCCCGGCCCCACCCCGATCACGGCCCTGATCCACGCCGCGACGATGGTCGCGGCCGGTGTCTACCTGATCGCCCGCCTGCTGCCGATCCTGTCCGCGTCGACGCTGGTCATGGTCCTGCTCGCGGTCGTCGCAGCGATCACGATGCTGCTGGGAGCGGTCTTCGCGCTGGCACAGAACGACCTCAAGCGGGCTCTGGCGTGGTCGACCGTCAGCCAGCTCGCCTTCATGTTCGCGGCGCTCGCAACCGGCGACGCGGACGCGGGCACCGACCACCTGCTGTCGCACGGCGCGTTCAAGGCCCTGCTGTTCCTCGGCTGCGGCTGCCTGATGCACGCGGTCGGCTCCAGCGCGCTCTCGGCGATGGGCGGGCTGCGCGGCCGCCTCCCGGTGACGTTCTGGACCATGACGATCGGCTTCGCGGCACTGGCCGGGGTCGTCCCAACAGTCGGCTTCTTCACCAAGGACGGCGTGCTCGACGCCCTGCATCGGGCCGGTGACGGCGAGGGACCACTGCCGGGCGGCTGGGCGTACGCCGTGCTCGGCGTGGCGTTGCTGACCTCGCTGCTCACCGCGATGTACGCGACCAGGCTCTGGTTGACGACGTTCTTCGGCGCGCCGGTCGAAGGTCACGAGGCGCCGCGCACCATGACCGTGCCGCTCGTGCTGCTTGCGGCGGCGACCCTCGCGCTGTCGATCGGCCAGCCCCTCCACCTTGGGATCGGGGTGCTGTCGACCGTGATCTCAGCGGCCGGTATCAGTCTGGTGGTGTGGCTGTGGCACAGCGGGGGCAGCGCCGAGATCCTCGTCCCGCTGCTGCCGGTCGAGCGTCGGCTGGACGCCCCGTACGCTCGCTGGCTGCCTGCCCTCGTGGGCTCGTCGGCCCGCGCGGTCGTCGAGCTCGATCGCGACGCCGTCGACGCCTACCCGCGCGCCTCGGCGGCGCTGGCCGAGCGGGCCTCTCAGGCGCTCGGGCTGGTGCAGTCGCGCAACGTGCAGCGCTATGCCACGGTCATTGCGGCTGGCGTCATCGTCCTCACCGCCGCGGCGGTGATCTGGACGTGATAGTTGCCGCCCTCGCCGCGCCCTTCGCGGTCGGCCTGCTCCTGATGCTCCTGCGCAAGCACACCCCCGGACGGGCAGCCGCCTGGCTCGGCAGCGCGACGATGACGCTGTCCCTGGTCCTGCTCGCGCTGGTCTGGGAGGGGCGCTCCGTGGTCTCCGGCGAGGTCGACGAGGGGTGGATCGAGCCGCTGGGTGCCAGGTTGCACCTCGGCGTCACGGCGCTGTCCTGGCCGTTCGTGCTGATGACCGCATTCCTCGGGGTGCTGTGCTGCGTATGGCTCGTGGCGGACGGCACCTCGCCCGCTCTCGTGGGGCTGGTGCTGGTGATCAGCGCGTCGTCGCTGGGCGTCTTCCTGTCGCTCGACCTGCTGCTGTTCTTCGTGTTCTTCGAGCTGGCCCTGATCCCGATGTGGTTCGTCATCGCGTGGTGGGGGAGCTCCGACCACAGCCCGTCGGACCGGAGTGATGGTCAGTCGAGCTCCAGGAACGTTGCCAGGGTTGCGGCGACCAGGTTCCTGCTGTTCACCGTCACGGGGTCCGCGCTGCTGCTGGTCGGCATCGTGATCGTCGCCCGCGATGCCGGTTCGCTGCAGATCCGCGACATCGCCGGAACCTCTGCGGCCGCGACGATCCTGATTGTTCTGGGCTTCGCGGTCAAGACGCCCCTGGTGCCGCTGCACACCTGGCTGCCGGACGCGCACGGCACGGCGCCCACGGTGGGATCGGTGCTGCTCGCCGGGGTCTTCCTCAAGCTTGGCACCTATGGGCTGCTCCTACTTGGGTCGCGCATGATGGCCGAGCCGTTCGGGGACGTTGCGCCCTACCTCGCGGGCGCCGGAGTCGTGGGCATCGTCTGGTCGGCGCTGGCCTGCTACGTCCAGGATGATCTCAAGCGGCTGATCGCGTACTCCAGCATCGGCCACATGGGCTTCGTCGTGCTGGCCATCTCGACCCAGAGCCGGATCGGGCTGGCGGCAGCGGTGTTCGGCTCGATCGCCCATGGTCTGGTTACTGGATTGTTGTTCTTCAGCGCCGGTGCGATGAAGGACCGCTTCGGCACGGCGTCGATGCGGGCGATCGGGCGCGGGCTCTACGGGCGTACGCCGTGGCTCGCCGCGGTCTTCGTGCTCGCGGCGGTCGCGAGCCTGGGCCTGCCCGGCCTGGCCGGCTTCTGGGGTGAGCTGCTGTCGCTCCGCGCGGCCTACGAGGTCGGCGACGTGCTGTCCAAGCCGCAGGCCTGGACCGCTCTCGGTCTAGCGGTGCTCGGCGTGGCACTCACCACGGCCTACTTCGTCCGGGCGATCCGGCTGCTCGCGCAGGGAGAGCCTGTGCCGCACGATGCCGACCGCGACCTGGGCGTTCGTGAGGCCCTGGTCGCGGCAGCCCTGGTCCTGCCGATCCTCGTGCTGGGGGTTGCGCCGGGCGTCCTGGTAGGCCTGTACGACGCTCCGGCCGGGTCCGCGGGGCAGGCGGTGGCGCCGTGAACATCCCCGTCGAGTGGTCTGTCGTCGGCCCGGCCGTCATCGTCGCGATCGGCGCCCTGGTGGCCCTGCTGGTCGACGCCTTCTACCCCCGTCGCACGTGGCTCGGCTCGGGCCTGCCGGCCAGCGCGGCCCTCGTGGTCGCTGGGCTCGAGCTGCTGCACGGCGAGATGTCGAGCTATTCGCTCGCGTTGTCGTTGATCGTGCTGGTCGGGACCCTGTTCGTGGTCGTCGCGTCGAACGTCATGAACTTCGAGAATGCGATGCCGCCGGGGGAGTACCACTTCCTGGTGCTCAGCGCCGGCGCCGGCGCGCTGATGATGGTTGCCGCGCGCGATCTGGTGACGCTGGTCGTCGCGCTCGAGCTGCTGTCCCTGCCCTCGATCGCGCTGGTTGGTCTGCGGCAGGGCGACCGACGCGCGATCGCTTCGGCGTGGACGTTCTTCCTGGCATCGGTCGTCTCGACCGCGATCACCCTGATGGGGGTATCGCTGCTGTACGGCGTGGCCGGCACGCTGGACTACGCGGGTCTGGACGCCGGGTTGCGGGACACCGCGATGCCGGACGGCGTCGTCGCGGTCGCCGTCGTGCTGACCGTCGTGGGCCTGCTGTTCAAGCTCGGTGCCGTGCCGTTCCACGTCTGGATCCCCGACACCTACGTCGGCGCTCCGGTCATGGTGGCCGGATTCCTGTCCTCGGTCTCCAAGGCGGCCTCGCTCGGTGCGATCCTGGTGCTGCTGGCCACGGCGCTGCCCCATGCGTACGACACGTGGCAGCCACTCATGGCGGTCGTCGCGGCAGTGACCATGACGGTCGGCAACCTCGGTGCGCTGCGGCAGGCCAATGCGGTCGGCATGCTGGCCTGGTCGTCCGTCGCGCAGGCTGGCTTCCTGATCGCGCCGGCGGCTGCGCTGCTGACGACCGACGGGCTCAGCGCCCCAGTGCAGTACCTCGCGGTGTACGCCTTGGCCAACCTGGTGGCGTTCGCGGCCCTGGCGGTCGTGCTGCGGCTGCGGGGGAGCACCGACTACGACGACCTGCGTGGCCTGGCGCGTACTGACCCGCCGACTGGTGTCCCGCTGGTGCTGGCCGCGCTGACGCTGGCTGGCTTCCCGCCGGCGATCATCGGCCTGGTCACCAAGTACGTCGTGTTCCGGCCCGTCGTCGAGGGCGACCACATCTGGCTGGCCGTCGTCATGGCGGTCAACGTCATGCTGGGCCTGGCGTACTACCTGCGGTTCATCGCGGTGCTGGTGGGCCGGCCCGACGTCGACGACCCCTACGTCAGCCCGTCCCCGCCGGTCTCGATCCGGATCGCCAAGTCCGCGGCCCTGATCGGCGCCGCGACTCTCGTCGTGCTGAGCGCGTGGCCCGACCTCCTCCTCTCACATCTGCCGTAACCCCCGCTGAGCCTGACGTTTCTGCGGCGAATCGCCGCTCGGGCACAGCAGAAACGTCAGGCTCAGCGGGGAGGTGAGGTGAGGATCAGCGGTAGTTGGTGAACTGGACCGCGAAGTCCAGATCGGCCCCCCTGACCAGCGCGATGATCTCCTGCAGATCGTCGCGCTTCTTGCTGCTGACCCGCAGCTCGTCGCCCTGGATCTGCACCTTGGCGCCCTTGGGCCCCTCATCGCGGATCAGCTTGGAGACCTTCTTGGCCTGGTCCTGGCTGATGCCCTCAGTGATCGTCGAGCTGATGCGGACGTCCTTGCCGGACTGGCGGGGCTCGCCCTCCTCGAGGGTCTTGAGCGAGATGCCGCGCTTGATCAGCTTGTCCTTGAAGACATCGAGGATCGCGAGGGCGCGCTCGTCGGCGTTGGCCTTGATCTCGATGCCGAACTCGCCGCTCCAGTCGATCTCCGCGCCGGTGTTCTTGAAGTCGTACCGCGTCGCGATCTCCTTCGCGGCCTGGTTGAGCGCGTTGTCGACCTCCTGGCGATCGATCTTGTTGACGATGTCGAATGACGAGTCGGCCATGGGTGCTCCTAAGGGTCTGGGACCCACCAGCCTACGAGCCTGCGCTCTCTTCATGGAACGGCGATCAACATACCTTAGGGTATGGTACCTTCTCGCGAGTGTGCGGACGGTCACATGCGGGTCGTGACCTGATGGCCCCACGACTCGTTCACCCGACGTGATGAGCGCCCCAGGAGGATCATGACCACCGTCGCCAGCCGCGGTCGTGCTGCGCTCGACGAGATCGGTGAGTTCTTCCTGTTCGTCCTCGATGTGCTCGCTTCGTTCCGCCGTCGACCGTTCCGGTGGGACGAGGCGGTCCAGCAGGGGTGGACCCTGGCGAGCGTCGTGATCATCCCGACCGCACTGGTCTCGATCCCGCTCGGTGCCGTCGTGGCGCTCCAGATCGGCAGCCTGACCCAGCAGCTGGGTGCGCAGAGCTTTGCCGGGGCAACCTCGGTCGTCGCGATCGTGCGGGAAGGTGCACCCATCGCGACGGCGCTGCTGCTCGCCGGGGCCGGTGGCTCGGCGATCTGTGCCGACTTCGGCTCGCGGACGATCCGTGAGGAGATCGACGCGCTCAAGGTGCTGGGGGTCAACATCAACGCTCGTCTGGTCCTGCCCCGACTCGTCGCGGCCATGGTCGTCGGCGTGCTGGTGACCGGATTCGTGATGGGCGTCGGGATCGCCGGCGGCTACTTCTTCAACGTCGTGCTGCAGGGTGGGACCAGCGGCGTGTACGTCGAGAGCTTCAAGACGCTCGCGACAATTCCCGATCTCGCCTCGGCCCTGGCCAAGGGCATGGTGTTCGGCGCGATTGCCGCACTCGTCGGATCGTTCAAGGGCCTGCGGGTCAAGGGCGGGCCAAAGGGAGTCGGCGACGCGGTCAACGAGACCGTAGTGATGACCTTCCTGCTGCTGTTCACGGTCAACTACGTCATGACGACGGCGTACCTCCAGCTCTTCCCCCAGGGCACACGATGAGCATCCTGTCGCCAGCCGCCGGGTTGGAGGAGCTGGGGCACCAGCTGCGGTTCTACGGCCAGTCGCTGCGCTGGGCCCCGCGCACCATCACCCGCTACCGCCGGGAGGTGCTCTCGGTCCTGTCGGACATTGCCTTCGGCACGGGTGGGCTGGCGATCGTCGGCGGCACGGTGGGCGTCATGTTCGCCCTGTCGTACGCCGTCGGCGCCGAGATCGGGCTGCAGAGCCACGCCTCGCTGGACCAGATCGGTGCCGCCAACTTCACGGCGTTCCTGTCGGCCTACTTCAACACCCGAGAAGCCGCGCCGCTGATAGCCGGCGTAGCCCTCGCGGCCACGATCGGCTGCGGCTTCACCGCGCAGCTCGGTGCGATGCGGATCAGCGAGGAGGTTGACGCGCTCGAGGTCATGGGTATCCAGTCGATTCCGTTCCTCGTGACCTCCCGGATGGTCGCCGCAGTGATCGGCGTCGTGCCGCTGTACGCCGTGGGGCTGTTCGCGTCGTACCTCGCGACGCGCTTCGTGACGACCGGCTACTTCGGGCAGTCCGCTGGCACGTACGACCACTACTTCATGCAGTACCTCGCGCCGGTCGACGTGCTCTGGTCATTCGCCAAGGTCATCGTGTTCGCGATCGCGATCATCCTGATCCACTGCTACTACGGCTACTTCGCCTCCGGCGGCCCGTCCGGCGTCGGCCTCGCGGTCGGTCGCGCGATCCGTACCTCGATCGTCGTGCTCGTCACGACCGACTTCTTCATCAGCTTCGCGGTCTGGGGCTCCAGCACGACCGTCAGGATCACCGGATGACGCGTGCGGAGTCGCGCCGCGAGGCAGTCGGGCTCCAGCTCACAGGGCTGGTGTACGTCCTGGTGATCGGCGCACTGATCTGGCTGTCGATCGCGATCTACGCCAAGACGTTCACCGATCACGTCACGATCGAGCTGCGTGCCGAGCGGGCCGGACAGCAGCTCAACGTGGGCGGCGACGTCCGGATGAACGGGGCGATCGTGGGTCGTGTCGCCAAGGTCGAGCCGGGTCGACCGGGCGCTCACATCGCCCTGCAGATCGACCACGAGGCGGCTGACCAGATCCCGTCGGACGTCACCGGCAGGATCCTGCCCACGACCTTGTTCGGGCAGAAGTTCGTCGAGCTCAGCTCCGCGGCCGATCCAACCGACGACCACCTCGAGGACGGCACGATCATCCAGCAGGACACCTCGGCGGAAGCCGTCGAGATCACCCAGGTGCTGGACAACCTCGATCCCCTCTTGACCGCGGTCCGCCCCGAGCGACTGGCCGCGACGCTCGGGGCCCTCTCGACCGGGCTCGAGGGACGCGGCGCCACGCTCGGCCGGCTGATCGACGACTCGGGGAGCTATCTGACCTCGCTCAACCAGCTGACTCCCGATCTGGAGCGCGACCTGGGCCTCCTGCGGGACGTCAGCGGTCAGTACGCCGACGCGGCGCCGGACCTGCTGGCGCTCGCGCGGAGCGCCTCGGTCACGACGTCGACGATCGTGGCGCGGCAGGGCGACCTCCGTGACTTCTACGTCAACGTCTCGGGTGCCGCAGCCGCCGGGGATGATCTGCTGCGAGCCAACCGCGAGAACCTGGTCGAGGCCGCGCGGCTGGCCCGCCCCACGCTCGAGCTGCTCGAGGAGTACGCACCCGAGGTCGGGTGCGTACTCGACGGCTTCCTAGCGGTGGCCGCCCAGACCACGGCCCAGATCTCGGGAGTGCTGTTCAAGGGTCAGTTCACCCTCGGCGCCCAGGTCCCGGGCTACTCGACGTCCGACACGCTCGAGTTCGGCGACATCGGCACCGGTCCGGCGTGCCGCGGCCTGCCGAACGCGCCGATCCCCTATCCGGGCGTGACGCTGAACGACGGCTACTCACACCCGCCGGCGAATGATCTGCTCCCGATCCTGCTCGGCCCCGACGCAAGGGCTCCGGTGCTGCCATGAGCAACCGGCACGCGACCCGCGATGCGGGCATCAAACTGTTGCTGCTGGCGGTCCTCTCGATCGCGGTCACGATCACGATCGCCGCGACGATCCGCCCGCTGGGGTCTGGCTCGCCCACGCGGACGTACGCCGCGGAGTTCACCTCGGCGAGCCGGGTTCGACCCGGTGACGACGTCCGTGTCGCGGGAGTGCCGGTCGGCCGTGTCTCCGCCGTCGCGGTCACCTCCCGTGCGACGGCGCGGGTGTCGCTGGAGGTCGAGCGCGACGTCGCACTGTCGACCGCCACCCGGGTCGAGATCCGCTACCTCAACCTGGTCGGCGACCGCTACGTCGCACTGGTCGATCCCGGCACGGTCGACGAGCCGCAGCGCGCCGCCGCGACGATCGGTGTCGCGCGGACACAGCCCGCGCTCGACCTCAACGTGCTGCTGAACGGCTTCAAGCCGTTGTTTGCGGCGCTCAGCCCCGAAGACGTCAACAACCTGGCGCTCGACATCGTCCAGACGCTCCAGGGTGATGGCTCGACCGTACGTGACCTGATCACGCACACGGCGTCCCTCACGACGAGCCTGGCCGAGCGGGACGACGTCATCACCAGCGTCATCACGAACCTCAACACGACGGTCGGCCTGGTCGCCGACCGGCACACTCAGCTCGAGCAGCTCATCGGCGGGCTCGACGACTTCGTCAGCGGGCTGTCGCGCGACCGCAAGGTCGTGGGTGCGGCGATCGAGCACGTCGACTCCATGACGGAGCTGTCCGCGGACCTGCTTGCAGACTCGCGTCCGGCGCTCAAGACCGACATCGCCCACCTTCGGACGATCGCCGAGACGCTCAACGAGCCGGCGAACCGCAAGCTCGTGGAACACACGCTCGACCACGTCCCGGACAAGCTCGACCGGCTCACGCGCACCGCGTCGTACGGCTCGTGGTTCAACTACTACGTGTGCGGCGTGAGCTTCAAGGTCTCGACCAAGACCGGGATCGACGCGGGCCTGGCGCGACTGTTCAACGACATCCGGCTCACCGACACGGCCGAGAGGTGCCAGTCGTGAACGACCGTTCGACGCGGAACCCGACCATCGCCGCCGTGATCGGCATCCTGCTGATCGCCCTGGCACTGCTGCTGGTGCTCCGGCTGGACCGGCTTCCCTTCGTCTCCGGCGGGGGACGTGAGCTGAGCGCCGAGTTCAGCGACTCCAGCGGGCTCGAGCGCGGTGACCGGGTCGAGGTCGCGGGCGTCAACGTCGGCGAGGTGCAGGACGTCGTGATGGGTCGAGCGCACGTCATCGTCCGGTTCACGATCGACCCGGCGATCCGGCTCGGCTCGACCACCACCGCGTCGATCCGGGTCGGCAACCTGCTGGGCAGCAAGTTCGTGGAGATCGTGCCCCAGGGCACGGGAGCGCTCGCTTCGGGTGCCATCCCGGTCGCGCGGACCACGCCGGCATACGACATCGTCACGGCGTTCGGCGAGCTGACCGACACCGTCGAGCAGATCGACACCGACCAGCTCGGGACGGCGCTGGACACGATCGCCACGACCTTCGAGGGATCGTCCGAGGACGTGCACGCGGCGATCCGTGGGCTGTCCCAGATCACTCGCACGATCGCGTCGCGGGACGAGGAGGTCGGGATGCTGCTGGGGCGCAGCCAGACGTTGACGGCCTCGCTGGACGGCAGCAAGGCCGACCTGACCCACCTTGTGGTCCAGGCCAACGCGCTGCTGGCCGAGGTCGATCGGAGACGCGATGCCCTGCGCGGTCTGGTGATCCATTCGCGCCAGCTGTCCGAGGAGCTGCGCGGACTGGTCAAGGACAACCAGAAGCAGATCGGTCCGGCCCTCGACGAGCTCGAGCAGGTGACCGAGCTGCTCGCCGAGCGTCAGGACCAGCTCGGCGACACGGTGCACGCCGTCGCCAAGTTCGCCCGGGTCTTCAGCAACACGATCGGCAGTGGCCCATGGTTCGACTCCACGATCGGCAACGGGCCCAACAATCTCGAGCTGGGACCGAAACCATGACGATGCTCTCCGGGCGCGCCACTCCCCGTGTTGCCGCAGCGGTCGTGGGCTTGCTGCTCGTGGCAGCCCTCGTCACGATGACGCGCGGCGAGGCGACCCGCACCGTGAGCGCGGTGTTCCCGCGGACGGTGAGCCTGTTCGAGGGATCCGACGTACGCATCATGGGCATCCGCGTCGGCACGGTCACCGCGATCACCCCGCAGGGCACGTCGGTCCGCGTCGACATGGAGTACGCCCGCAAGTACGACGTCCCGGCCGACGCCAAGGCGGTCATCGTGTCGCCCTCGGTGATCTCGGACCGCTTCGTCCAGCTCACCCCGGCCTACGTCGGCGGTGAGCGTCTTGCCGAGGGGGCGGTGATCGCCCAGGAGGACACCGCGGTGCCGGTCGAGCTGGATCGCACCTTCGAGGCGACCCAGCAGCTCATGGACGCCCTCGGCCCCAGCGGCGCCAACCGGCACGGGGCGCTGTCCGGACTGCTCTCGGTGCTCGCCGACACCCTCGACGGGCAAGGAGCCGAGCTCAACGGCGCGATCACGGGCGTGTCGGACGTGGTGGGGACGCTCGGCGACCACGCTGATGACATCAGCGGCTCGATCACGCACCTCAGCAGCCTCAGCTCACGCCTGGCCGACTACGACTCGGACATCGAGGGCCTCAACACGCGGCTGGCATCGGTCTCCTCCTCGTTGGCCGACAACCAGGACAACATCTCGATCCTGCTGGCCAGCCTGGCGAAGTCCCTGGGTGAGGTCGGGACGTTCGTCGAGGACAATCGCGAGTCGCTCTCGGCCAACGTGGAGTCGCTGTCCCGTGTCGCGACGGCGCTCGACGACGAGCGCATCGCGCTGACCCAGATCGTCGACATCGCACCGCTGGCCTTCACCAACCTGGTCAACACGTACGATCCGGCGACCAAGGCCGTGCGCACCCGGGCCAACTTCGCCGAGGTCCTGCGCCGTGCTGACCTGGCGATCTGCAGCGCGATCCCGGCTGCGGCCGGTGACTCCGCAGACACCGCCTGCGACCTGCTCAGGTCGATCGTCGTGGCCCTGCCCGACCAGGGTGGCATCGGTCTGCCGGCGACGCCGAGCGCCGACCCGACGGATCCGTCCCAGCTGCCGCAGCTCATCGCGGGACTGAGCGGCACCGAGGACCTGCTCGGCGGCATCGCCGGTGTGGTCGGAGGGCGATGATGCGCAATCTACTGGCTGCCGTCCTCGCCGCGCTGCTGCTCGGCGGCTGCGGCTATTCGGGCCTCGGGCAGTTGCCCCTGCCGGGTGGTCCCGACACCGGCAAGGACTCGTACGTCGTCACGGCGGACTTCTCCGACGTGCTCAACCTGGCCCGCCAGTCGACTGTCAAGGCCGACGGTGTGACGATCGGCCGGGTCGAGCGGATCGAGCGGCGTGGTTGGAAGGCGCGGGCGGTGCTGCGAATCCGTGGAGACGTCGCGCTGCCGGCCGAGACCGTGGCGCACATCGGGCAGACCAGCCTGCTCGGAGAGAAGTTCGTCGACCTCCAGGCCCCAGCCGGGCCGGCGGACGGTCCAGTGCTCAAGGATGGTTCGGCCATTTCCATCGGCAGCACGAGCCGGGGGGCTGAGGTCGAGGAGGTCCTCGGTGCGCTGTCCCTGCTGCTCAACGGTGGCGGAGTTGCCCAGCTCAAGTCGATCTCCCAGGAGCTCCACCAGGCGCTGGACCCGGACACCGTCGACGCTGCACGGTTCCTCCAGCAGCTCGACCGCTTCGTCGGCACCCTGGATCGCAACCGCACCACGATCATCGAGACCCTCGAGAACGTCGACGCGCTGACCCGCACGATCAACGCGGACCGCCGGACCGTCGACCAGGCCCTGGATGACCTCGGTCCCGGCTTCCGTGTCCTCGCCGGGCAGCAGGAGGAGCTCACGTCGATGCTGGGGCACCTCGACTCGTTCAGCACCGTGGCGTCCGATGTGGTCCGGCAATCCGGCGCCGACCTGACCGCCGATCTGGATGCGCTGCGTCCCACCCTGGCCCAGCTCGCCGCGGCGGGCGACTCCCTGCCCCAGGCGCTCGAGGTGATCCTGACCTTCCCGTTCCCGGACGCGGTCCTCAACGCCGTCAAGGGCGACTACGTGAATCTCGACGTCGAGATCGACCTGTCCGCCCTGGACATCCTCAAGAACGTCACCGGCGGCATCGTCGACCCGTACATCCTGCCGCTGCCGTTCGACGACGTCGACGAGCCGCTGCTCGTGCCTGGTCTCCCGGCCGCGTCGACGACGGAAGCGCCCATCGTCCCGTCGGTCGACGGCGGCCTGCTGGGCCTGCTGCTGGGTGGCGTGCGATGAGGCGGGCGACCAGGCTCAGGCTGCTGGCCTTCCTGCTGATCGGTGCCGTCGCGGTCGTCCACGCGGGTGTCCGCTATGCGGGCCTCGGCAGCCTCGTGCGCTCCGACTCGTACGAAGTGACCGTGCGGCTGGCCGACAGCGGGGGGCTCTTCGACCGCGCCGAGGTCACCTATCGCGGGGTGACGGTCGGCCGGGTCACCGATGTGAGGTTCCGGCGCGACGGGGTGGACGCAGTGCTCGCGATCGAGCGGGACCGGCGGATCCCGTCGGACCTGGCCGTCGAGGTGCACAACCGCTCGGCGGTCGGCGAGCAGTACATCGACCTGGTGCCGGCGAGCACCGGCGCGCCCTACCTGGCTGCGGGCGACGTCGTGCAGGAGAGCGTGACCTCGACACCTATCGACGAGAACGACCTGCTGGTCTCGATCGACCGCTTCGTGCGGTCGGTCGACACCGACGACCTGGCGACGGTCATCGACGAGACCGGGATCGCGTTCGAGGGCGTCGGTGACGACCTCCAACGACTGATCGACGGCGGTGCAGCCCTCGTGGATGCCGCTGCCCGGTCGCTGCCCGCTACGCGTGAGCTGCTGCAGAGTGGCCGCGTCGTGCTGGAGACCCAGGACGACCAGGCGCAGCTGATCTCGGGCTACCTCGGGGACCTCGCCGGCGTCAGCGGAGTGCTGAGCGATCAGGACGGCGACCTCCGGGTGATCCTGCGGGACGGGAGCTTGGCCGCCGGACAGCTCAAGATCCTGGCCGATGACCTCGCCCCGTCGCTGGAGCCCCTGCTCGCCGATCTGGTCGACCTGGGTGACATCGCCTACCGTCGCCAGGACGGCATCGAGGAGACGCTCGTGGCGCTGCCGTGGGCACTGGCCAGCGCCCAGACGCCAGGACGGGAGGGCCGGGCGCACTTCGGCCTCGCGCTCGCACAGGACCCCGCCGTCTGCCAGGAGGGCTACGTGCCGGTCAGCGAGTGGCGGGCCGCGCGAGACACGACACATGTCCCGGCCCCCGACAGCCTGGGCTGCGACGAGGCAGCACCGTCGGTGCCACGCGGCTCGCCGGCTGTCATCGGCCGCACGGGCGCTGGCGACCTCGGACGGTCCGCTGCGATGGGCAGCACCAGCGGGTCGAGCCGGTCGTGGAGGACGATGTTCACGGTCCCCCTTCTGGGGGACTAGCCTCCGACGGCGGCCCTCAGGACGTGCTGAGCAGCACTGCTGTGACCACGGCGCCGGCCGAGCACACGATCGCCGGGGCGGCTACGAGCCACGTGTCGCCGGCGCGCCGGTGGGCCATGATCGCGCCCGCGGTCAGCGCGGCCAGGCACCCGGCCGCCAGGACGCCGAGCCACGGGACCGCGAGGCCGATCAGCAGCCCCGCGACGCCCGCGAGCTCGAGGATGCCGACCAGCCTGAACGCCCGAAGGGTCAGCCCGAGCCGGGCCGCGGTCTCGGGGTGCGGCGGCCTGAAAAGGATCATCTCCACCCCGGCCTTGGCGAAGACCGCGGACGCCAGCAGGGTCAGGACGATCCGTGCGACGTCCATCAGCTCAGGGCGACCATCTCGTGCAGCGTCGATCCGGTGCGTGTGATGGTCTCGCCGTCCTCGACCACGGTCAGGGTGTACGTCGAGTCGAAGCGGAAGTAGCCCGGTCGGCCGACCAGGGCGTGCACGATCGGCTTGACCATGCGTGAGCGCGCGACCGGAACCTCGTCCAGCAGGTCCTGCGCATCGATGATGAGCTGGACGTCCAGGCGCAGGTCGACCCGGCCCGGGACCTGCAGTCGGATCCACGTCGGATAGGTGCGGTTGGCCGCCGGGTGGAAGACCAGCGGGCCCTCGGTCAGCTCGACCTCACCGGTGCTGAGCACGATCTCGTCGCCCTTCGCGAGCATCATCGGCCGGGACATGTGCCGGCCCAACCGCTTCTGCGTCAGGACTGTCGCGAAGATCAGCGAGTAGTCGTCGAGGTACAGCCGGCCCCAGTGCCAGCGGTCGATGATCCGCTTCATGTCTCCGACGCCCCAGTTGTGATCGGCGTACCCGATGCCGGTCACGACGGTCGTCTCGCCGGCGATCGTGATGGAGCCGGTGACCTGCTCGCGAGGTCCGCCGACGCACCAGCCGAAGTGGTCGGTGCCGCCGTAGAAGGTGTCGCCGCGGCCGGGCATCCAGCTCGGCAGCTCATTGCGGAACGTCAGGTCGAAGGCCACGTCCTCCTCGGCGAGGTGGATCCGGAACACCGGAAGGTCGTCCTCGCCGGTGTCCTGGACCGCGGTGTTCGCCCCGATGCGCACGTCGGCGCGCTGGGCCGAGAACGTTGCCTGGTCCTTGGGATAGGACTTGCGGATCTGTCGGCGGGATCCGTCGGGGCCGTAGATCAGGATCTCGACCGAAGGATCGCAGCTCGCGCGTTCCTCGGGCCGGCGCTTGGTGAAGAAGGCGATCACGGTGTGGCCGCTGTCGAGCCGGGCGTCGAAGTACCAGTGCTCGAACGCCTTCTTGCTGGTCGAGACGTGCAGGGCGTTGTCGGCGGGCGTGACCCGGGTCAGGACGGCGTCCTTGCTGCCCGGGCCGTTCCAGCCTTCGACGATCGTGGGACTCATGCGGGTGCTCCTGTGGGTGGTGAGGGTCGGGGTATCAGCGGCGCAGCGAGCTGCTGGCGTCGAACTCGGCCTGGCGGCCTTCCATCTGGGCCGCGTGCCAGCTCTTGCGATGGCGGTCCATGGTCCGCAGGTGGAGCTGCTTGAGGCCGGGGAGCCGGCGCAGCAGCTCGGTCGCGGTGACGAGTGGAAGGCGGGCGATCGGGATCAGGATCCACGGGAAGGCCCGCGGCATGTCGTACAGCTTGCGGGTGCCGGGCGCCATCCACAGCGCGCAGTACGCCGAGTAGATGCGGAAGTTGTAGGCGGCGCGCAGGTGCTTGAGGCCCCGCTGCCCGGTGCGTGGCGCGAACGCGGCAGGGAACGACTCGATGAGCTCCTTGCCGGCCGCGCCGGAGTCGTACGACCGTGCGGCGGTCGTCATCGCGATCGCCTGGAGCTGCTCGCGGATCGTCGTGGTCGGCCACTGGGGCTGCACGCCGAGCAAGTGCCCCATGTAGCGGTTGAAGTGGATCAGCGCCCGCATCTCCTTGGGTGTCGTCTGGTAGCCCAGGAGCCACAGGGACATCGCGGGAGCCACGGCCCCGCCGATCTGGGTCATCTGCTCGTACGTCTGGCTGATCGGCAGACCCCATGCCTCGTGGTCCCACTCGGGGTGGTCGCCGACGCGCTTGCGCACCGCGACGTGCATGACCCTGACCTGCATCGCGGTCTTGCGGGCCTGTGAGCCGACCTCGAACAGCGCGCCCGGCTCCGAGACGTCGATCCAGAACTTGCAGGTCTCCAGGAAGCGGCGCAGGGCGTTGTCGCCGGCGTAGCCTCCGGCGAGCGACAGCGGCATGGCGACGGCGCCCTCGGTGTAGATCTCCAGGGTGATCGCCCCGGCGACGCTGTAGAGCATCGTGCCCCAGCGACGCCACACCCGAGCGCCCTGCTCGACCAGGTCGCGATCGACCCAGTCCGGGACGGTCTCGAGCTCGGTGAACAAGGTCTTCATCGACTCCGGAGCATCCGGGATCGAGTCGATGCCGTGGTCGAGCGCCTCGTCGAGCATCGCCCGTCCGCGCTGGTGGCCGATCTCGCCGAAGAAGACGTCGGCGACGTACTTCTCCGCGACGGGATCGCCGACGTACATGTCATCGCACAGCAGCTGGGCCTGCTCGTCGGTCGGGAACAGGTCGTGCCGGAGGACCTTCTTGACGAACCGTTCGCGCCGGCGCCACTCGGGGCGCTGCTTGTTCTCCCAGTACGGGAACGCGGTGGGGGTGCGCGGTGCGGTCGGTGCCGGTGGGGTTGTGTCGTGCAGCGTCACGCGTTCTCCTGGGTCGTACGGTCGCTCGTCGCGATCACCGTACCCTACGGTATGGTTTGGGCGCTGGACAATGGTTGTCGCGTGCCGCCCCCTCGGTAGGCTGGCAGCCCAACCGGTCGCGGAAAGGGCTCACCCATGGCGGCATCGCCACGTACCACCGCGGGATCCAAGCGCCTGTCGCTCGACGACTGGACGATCCGGGCCCTCGATCTGTTGAAGGCCGAAGGGGTCGGTGCGCTCAAGATCAGCCGGCTCTGCAGCGAGCTGGGCGTCACGAAGGGCAGCTTCTACTGGCACTTCGCGGACGTCGAGGGACTCAAGGAGGCCGTCGCGGAGCGCTGGTGCTCGCAGACCCGCGAGGCGCTGGGGCAGCTCTCGGTGCTCGACGACCTCCCGCCGCTCGAACGGCTGCGGATCATGAGCTTGCGGCTGGTCGATGACGACTCCTGGAGCGTCGAGCGGGCTCTGCGTGACTGGGCCCGCAGCGATCCGTTGGTTGCCGGGGTCATTGCCGAGTCCGACCAGTTCGTGTTCGAGCTCGTCCAGGGAGCGATCGCCGAGCTGGGCCACGATGCTGCGAGTGCGCGCATGCGGGCGGGGCTGCTGGTCTACGCCGGAATCGGTTTTGCCCACGGACAGTCGGCCTTGCCCAAGCCCACGGCCGATGACATCGAGGACCTGCTCGACTTCCTGGCGGGTGAGCGCGGCGCCGACCGCTGACCAGTTTGGTGTCGCGCCATGGTCCTGCGATAGTCTTGCTTGTCGTTGCTCCGGCAACACCTGGCAGGTTGCCCGAGTGGCCAAAGGGATCTGACTGTAAATCAGACGGCAACGCCTACGCAGGTTCGAACCCTGCACCTGCCACAGCACGGAGAAGTGCCCCTGAACTGCGGAAACGCGAGTCAGGGGCACTTCTCATTTTTCGTCAGCCAACGGGATTCGGACATTTCGGCGAAAAGGCTCTGACCTGCGGCGATGCGCGGAATGCGGGCTGTCAAGCGATTGCGCGTTGTGAGATGTCCTTTGGCGCGATCACTTGTCGCTCAGACCGCAGGGGAACGGGCGGAACCCTATCGATCTTGGCGGCAGGTCCAAGACCGACGAAGTCGCGGCGGGGCCACTTGAAGTGGAAAGTGCAGGCATGAAGCAATGTCGAGGCGGTACGTCAATCCGCCGCGTACGGGCCCAAGTTGTTGTGTTGTACTAATTGCTCGTAGGGCGCGACAACTTTCTGCTACGCTTTCCAAGTTGTTGTGTTGCATTTAATTGCGGCATAACGCGACAACTTGTGCCAGACCGCATAACAAGGAGGTCAGCCTGTGGCCCGCGGACGTCCAACACGACAGAGCATCTACGATCATCTCGAGGAAGCGATCGACGACCTCCGCAGTCGCTTTGGCGGCCTGCCTGTCCCCGCAGAGGCCGAAGAGATCTGGGACGACCTGTGGCACCAGGAGGCGCACCACTCCACAGCCCTCGAAGGCAATACGCTGATCCTCAATGAGGTCCGCAAGCTCCTCGACGAAGGTCGCACGGTCGGCGACAAGGAACTCAAGGAGTACATGGAAGTCCTGGGCTACGCCAACGCCGCCAAGTGGGTCTATGGCCAAGCTCTCGAGCCAGGCGACTGGACAGCCGGCGATCTGCTCAGCCTCCAAGAGGTTCGCACCGTTCACTACGAGGCGATGACTCCCGTCTGGAACGTCGCGCCACATCCGCACGCGACACCAGCCGAGACTCCCGGCAACTGGCGGCAGCACGACATCGCGCCATTCCCTGACGGTATGACGCCGCCGCCGTTCCCCGACGTTGACCACCGGATGGCCGACTGGGTCGCAGACGTAAACAAGCTCCGAGACGACAGCGATGTCGCGTTCCCCGAGCGCCTCGCCAAGACTCACAACGAATTTGAGAAGATCCACCCTTACCTGGACGGAAACGGTCGCTCGGGTCGGCTGCTTCTGAATCTGCTCTTGGTTCGTCTGGGCTACCCGCCGGCGATCGTGTTCAAGAACGAGCGGACGAAGTACCTGAATGCGATGCGCAAGGCGGACAAGGGCGAGTACGGCCCGCTCGGCGAGGTCATCGCGCGCGCTGTCGCCAACAACCTCTACAAGTTCGTCGTACCAGCCGTCGCCGGCCCGGCCCGCCTTGTGCCGCTTGCGAGCCTGGTCGACGCGAAGGCTGGCCTGACCGCAACCGCCCTTCGTGCTGCCGCAGAGCGAGGCCGACTACGCGCGCAAAAGTCCGATAACGGCAAATGGCAGAGCTCGAAGAGCTGGGTCGCCGACTACCAGAAGAACAAGCACAAGCGACCCGCCAAGGCGAGGAAACCAGACTGACGTCCTGGAGAAGTTGGGGGCGGTGACGTTGCTGATCGGATGCACGACTGGCGTCGACCGTGCCCGACTGACCTCGAGAATCTTGGGGGAATCCCGGGGCAAGTTCGGCCCGTTGCGGTAACGCTGCAGGTCAGAGGAGTGGTCGGTGCAGGCTGTAAATCAGACGGCAACACCTACGCAGGTTCGAACCCTGCACCTGCCACAGCACGACATGAGCCCCTCACCAGCGTCACGCTGGTGAGGGGCTTGTCGTCTCCCTGCCCATGGTCGGGTCAGAGCGCGCCCGCGGCGAGGTCGTGCGGAGTGCCGAACCGGTGGGCCGTGATGCTGACGGCCTGCTCGCGCAGGAACGGCAGGAGCTCGAGCCGGCCTGACTCCGTGACGGGATGGGCATGCACCGCGATGTCGGGGCGTCCGGCCACCTGACGCAGCACCGTGGACTGGTCGGCGCCGACGATCCGGACCCGGGCTGGAGCGCCGGCGGCGATGTCGGTGGACCACTCCGCGTCCGTCTGGACCGTCGCCTCCCAGCCGAGACTGTTCACCAGGGCGGACGTCGAGTCGGTCGGGACTGACACGAGGATGGGCGAGCCGGCCCGCTTCGCGGCACCGAGCACGCGCACCAGGTCGTACGTCGCGCCGCCCTGGGCCAGGCGCACGTGCACCGGCACCGGCCGGTAGCGGAGCACGTTGCGCTCGGCGCTCAGACCGCTGGCATCGACGGCTCGGCCGAGCTCGTCGTCCCAGGCGGTCGCGTCCGAGGCGAATGATCGCCGCAGCCGGGTGACCTCCTCGGCGTCGAGCGTCGACTCCGCAGCCGAGAGCAGCAGCTCGACCTCCGGGCCGAGCGGCCGGTCCGCCGTCGAGGGACGCGTGGACCAGTCGCCAAGACCCAGCAGATAGTTGGGACCGCCGGCCTTGAAGCCTGCGCCGACGGACGACTTCTTCCAGCCGCCGAACGGCTGTCGCTGCACGATGGCGCCGGTGATCCCACGGTTAACGTAGAGGTTGCCTGCCTCGACCCGGTCGAGCCACGTCGTGAGCTCGACAGGATCCAGCGAGTGCAGGCCGGCTGTGAGGCCGTAGTCGACATCGTTCTGGATCGCGATCGCCTCCTCGAGCGTTTCGGCGGTCATGACTCCCAGCACGGGCCCGAAGAACTCGGTCAGGTGGACGTGGGAACCGCGCTTGACGCCCGCACGGACCCCCGGCGACCAGAGTCGTCCCTCGGTGTCGAGTCGTTGGGGCTCGACGAGCCAGGTCTCGCCGGGCGCGAGTGTCGTGAGTGCTCCGAGCAGCTTGCCGGCCGCCGGCTCGATGACGGGGCCGACCTGGGTTGCAGCATCCTGGGGCCAGCCGACGGTCAGTGACGTGACGGCATCGACGAGCTGGTCGTGGAACCGCCTGGACGTCGCGACGGAGCCCACCAGGATGACCAGCGACGCGGCCGAGCACTTCTGTCCGGCGTGGCCGAATGCGGAGTGTGCGACGTCCTTCGCGGCGAGGTCAAGATCTGCCGAGGGGGTCACGACGATCGCGTTCTTGCCGCTGGTCTCGGCCAGCAGGGGAAGATCGGCACGGAACGACCGGAAGAGCGCCGCGGTCTCGTAGCCGCCGGTCAGGATGACCCGGTCGACCCGGGGATCCGAGACGAGCCGGCGGCCCAGCTCGTTCTCCTCGACGTGGACGAGGTGCAGCGCGTCGCGGGGGACTCCGGCCTCCCAGAGTGCCTCGACCATGACCGAGCCGCAGCGCGCGGCCTGTGAGGCCGGCTTGATGACGACGGCCGAGCCGGCCGCGAGAGCCGCCAGTGTGGAGCCCGCGGGGATCGCGACCGGGAAGTTCCACGGCGGCGTCACGACAGTCAGCGTCGAGGGAGCGAAGGTCGCACCATCGAGACCGTCGAGCTCGCCCGCACGCTCGGCGTAGTAGCGGGCGAAGTCGATCGCCTCGGAGATCTCCGGGTCGGACTGGTCCAGCGTCTTGCCGGTCTCGGCAGCCATGACCTCGGCGAGGTCGGCGCGGTGCACCTCCAGGGTGTGGGCTGCGCGGCGGATGACGGCTCCGCGCTGGCTGCCGGTCAATCGACCCCACGCGAGGCCGCCGGCGAGCGCCGAGGTTAGCAGATCGTCGAGTGCGGCAGGGTCGGTGACGGTGTGCTCTGCGACGGTGGCTGCGCCGAGGTCGGAGCCGGGTACGCGGGCGAGGATCTGGTCGGCCCAGCGGCGGTTGGCAGGCAGCGACGAGTCGGTGTCGTCGGTGTTATGGAAGCCGGGGCGCGCGTCCTCGACAGCAGCGGCGAGACGGTCCTGTGTGCGGTTCGGCGGCGGGACCGAGTCATCGAGGGCAGCGAGCGAGGCCAGGAAGCGGTCCTTCTCCCGCTCGAACAACGCCGGCTCGTCGTGCAGGTCGAAGACCGCCGACATGAAGTTGTCGTGGCTCGCACCCTCTTCGAGACGCCGGATCAGATACGCGATCGCGACGTCGAACTCCCGCGGATGGACGACCGGCGTGTAGAGCAGCAGCGTGCCGACGTCCCGGCGGACGACCTCGGCCTGCCCGGGGGCCATCCCGAGCAGCATCTCGATCTCCATGCCGTGGCGAACGCCTCGCTGGCCGGCGAGCAGCCACGCGTGGGCGAGGTCGAACAGGTTGTGACCCGCGACCCCGATCCGCACGTTCTCGACCCGGTCGGGCTGCAGGGCGTACGAGATGACCCGCTTGTAGTTGGTGTCGGACTCCTGCTTGGAGCCCCAGGTCGCCAGCGGCCAGCCGCGGAGCGAGGACTCGACGCGCTCCATCGGCAGGTTCGCGCCCTTCACGATGCGGACCTTGATCCCGGCACCTCCGCGAGCGCGGCGGGCGGCGGCCCACTCCTGGAGGCGGATCATCGCGCTGACGGCATCGGGGAGGTAGGCCTGCAGCACGATCCCGGCCTCGAGGTTGAGCAGGTCAGGGGAGTCCAGGATCGTCGTGAACACCGCGATCGTCAGGTCGAGGTCGCGGTACTCCTCCATGTCGAGGTTGATGAACTTCGGGGTGGGCGCGGCCGCCGCCTGCTCGAACAGCGGAGTCAGACGGGCGACGACGTCGGCCACGGCCCGGTCGAACGCCCACTCCGAGTGGGGGGCCACGGTGGAGGAGACCTTGATCGAGACGTAGTCGACATCGGCCCGCGCCAGCAGGGCGTGGGTGCCGGCGAGCCGGCGGTCAGCCTCGCGCTCACCGAGGACCGCCTCGCCCAGCAGGTTGAGGTTGAGCTGCGCGTTCCTGCCGCGAATCGCGGCGATGGCCTTGCCCAGGCGTCGATCCCGCGCGTCGACGATCAGGTGCCCGACCATCGACCGCAGGGCGCGGCGCACGACGGGGATCACGAGACGCGGCAGCACGAGGCCGACCGCGCTGCCCGCGCGCACGGCTGCACGCAGGTGCCAGGGGAGGAAGGCCGGGATGTCCTTGGCGAGATCGGCAAAGTTGCGGGCGGCGATCTTGGTGTCCTCGGGGCGGATGACCCCGTCGATGAAGCCGACCGTGAAAGGAAGCCCCCGTGGGTCCTTCAGCACGCCCGCGAGCTGAGTGGCCGATCGGTCCGCCGGCACCGCAGCGGCGTCGGTGAGCCAACGCCGCACGAGCGCGACGGTCTCGTCGGCGAGATCGGTCGACGAGAGGGAGGGTGCGGACGCGGGCTGGTCGGGCATCGGTCGTCCTTCGGATGGGGTGCTGGATCTCCAGTTTGTGCGCCAACTCAGATAAGGTAAAGCGATCATTAGTGACGTGTAATCATAGGTTCTACTTAACTTTGAAGGAGTGGTCTTGCTCGAGCTCCGACGTCTCAGGCTCCTGCGCGAGCTCCAGGTCCGCGGCACCCTCGCCGAGGTGGCGTCCGCGCTGCACCAGAGCCCGTCCTCGGTGTCCCAGCAGCTCACGCTGCTCGAGCGCGAGGTGGGAGTCGAGCTGTTGCGCAAGGTGGGCCGTCGGGTCCAGCTGACCCCGCAGGCCGAGATCCTCGTGGCGCACGTGACGGTCATACTCGATCGTCTGGAGCAGGCGGAGTCAGAGCTCAATGCGTCTATGGCCGAGGCCACCGGCCAGGTCCGGCTGGCGGTCTTCCAGTCAGCCGCGCTGGCCCTGATGCCCGCGACCCTGGCGCGGCTGGCCAGGGACCATCCGTTGCTGCGCGTCACGATGAGTCAGCAGGAGCCCGGCGCCGCACTGCACGACACGTGGGCGCGCGACTTCGACGTCGTGGTCGCCGAGCAGTATCCGGACCACGCGGCCCCGTGGTACCCCGGTCTCGACCGGGTCGACCTGACCTCTGATGCGATCCGGCTGGCCGTCCCGGGCTCGGGTGCACCGTTCGGCGACATCCGGTCGCTCGAGGAAGCAGCGCGTGCGCCGTGGGTCATGGAGCCGGCGGGTGTGGCGTCGAGGCACTGGGCCGAGCAGGCCTGCCGGCAGGCGGGCTTCGAGCCCGACGTCCGGTTCGAGACCGCCGATCTGCAGGCGCACGTCCGCCTCGTCGAGTCGGGCAATGCGGTGGCCCTGCTCCCGGACCTGGTGTGGATCGGCCGACCACGGATGAGCCTGCGCCTGATCGACCTCCCGCAGGCACCCCGCCGGACGATCTTCACCTCGACGAGGGCTTCGGCGGTCGACAGCCCGGGGGTCCGGGCCTGCCGGGTCGCCCTCGCCGGTGCGGTGTCCGACCTCGGGCCCGAGGTCGGTGGGACTGCGGCGAGCCGGTGACCTATGCCGTGCGGCGGGCCAGGGTCAGTGCGAAGTCGCCGTCGCTCCACAGGTGGTCGACCGCGAAGCCTGCCGCGGCGAGCTCGGTGCGCAGGCCGTCGGGGCGGAACTTGGTCGAGATCTCGACCCGGATCTCCTCTCCGCTGGCCAGGTCGAGCACGACGTCGGCGCCGGGAATCGTGACGCGCTGAGGCATCTCGGCGCGCACCCGCAGGTCCATTCGCTCCATATGCGGATCCCAGAACGGGACGTAGCTGAACGCGTCGACGTCAAAGTCGGCGCCGAGCTCGCGGTTGACGACGTGCAGGCTGTTGAGGACGAAGTCGGCGGTGATGCCGCGAGCGTCGTTGTAGGCCGCGATGAGCCGGTCGCTGCTCTTGACCAGGTCGGTGCCGAGCAGGAGCCAGTCGCCGACCTCGAGCGAGTCGGCGAGCGCTCCGAGGAAGGCCGCACGCTCCTCGACGTAGAGGTTGCCGATCGTGCCGCCCAGGAACGCGACGATCTTGCGACCGCCGGTGGGGAGGTGGCCCAGGTGCAGGGTGAAGTCGCCCACGATGGCCTCGACCTGGAGCCCCGGGTAGCGGACCGACAGGTCGTCCGCGGCTGTCCGCAGCGTGGCCTCGGAGACGTCGACCGGCACGAACCGCTGCAGGGCGCCGGCGCGGTCGAACGCATCGAGCAGCGTCCGGGTCTTGTCGCTCGTGCCGCTGCCGAGCTCGACGACGGTGTCTGCGCCGGTGATCGTCACGATCTCCTCGGCGTGGGCTCCGATCAGGGCCCGCTCGGACTCGGTCGGGTAGTACTCGACCAGGTGCGTGATCTCGGTGAACAGATCGGAACCGCGGTCGTCGTAGAGCCACTTCGGTGGCAACGTGCGGGGATGGCTGGCCAACCCACGACGAACGTCCTCGACGAGGCTGCCGGACGCCCAGTCGGGATCCAGCAGCACCGACACAACGGGCGTGCGGATCGCGGTCATGCCGGCACTCCGCCGTCGGCCAGACGCACGCCTGACATGGCCCAGCGGGATCCCGGCGGGAAGAAGTTGCGATAGCTCAACCGGTTGTGGCCCGGCGGGGTCAGCGCGCAACCGCCACGCAGCACCATCTGGTTGGACATGAACTTGCCGTTGTACTCGCCGATCGCGCCCTCGGCCGGGTGGAACCCCGGATAGGGCAGGTACGCCGAGGAGGTCCACTCCCAGCAGTCTCCGTAGACCTGGCGGAGGTGACCGGTCGCCGGTCCGGCGGGACGGGCGTGGAACGTCTCCCGGTCCGCGATGTTGCCGGTGGCTGCTTCGTCGGCCTGGCCGTCGGCGACCACAGCGTGCTCCCACTCGGCCTCGGTCGGCAGCCGCTTGCCGGCCCAGGTGGCGTAGGCATCGGCCTCGTAGTGGCTGACGTGTGTCGCGGGCAGGCCCGGGTTGATCGGATGTGTGCCGTTGAGGGTGTGCTCGTGCCAGATGCCATCGAGCTCGACCCAGTAGAACGGCGCCCGCCACTGCTCGCTCCCCACGCGGGCCCACCCATCGGACAGCCACAGCTCGGGACGCTGGTAGCCGTGATCGGCCATGAAACGCAGCCACTCGCCGTTGGTCACGAGCCGGTCGGCGATCCGGTACGGCTCGAGCCACTCGCGGTGGCGGGGGAGCTCGTTGTCAAAGCTGAACCCCGGTCCGGCGTGGCCGATCTCGACCAGGCCGCCTTCGACGTCGACCCAGCCGAGCCGGTCGGGCTCGGACGGCGCGAGCGGCCGCCCGGCGTAGACCGGTTGCAGGGGGTTGACCGACAGGACGTGCTTGATGTCCATCAGCAACAGCTCCTGGTGCTGCTGCTCGTGGTGGAAGCCGAGCTCGATCGTCGGGGTGATCTTGTCGAGCGTGCCCCCGTCGAGGGAGGACAGCAGGTCCTGCAGGCGGTGGTCGACGTTGTCGCGGTAGATCCCGACGTCGTGCGCTCCCGGGCGGGTGATGAATCCACGCTCGGCGCGCCCGTAGCGGGGGCCGACGGCCTCGTAATAGCTGTTGAAGAGGAACCAGTACTTGTCCTGGAACGGGCGGAACGACTGCTCGACCTCGGACAGCACGAACGTCTCGAAGAACCACGTGACGTGGGCCCGGTGCCACTTGGTCGGGGACACGTCGGGCATCGACTGCACGGTCTGGTCCTCGGGGGACAGTGGCGCGGCAAGGGTCTCGGTGTCGGATCGGACGTCCTGGAAGCGGGCCAGCAGACTGGTGGCTTCCCAATGCGTCCGGGTCATGGCGGTGCTCCTCGCGTCGGCGTGCTGACCAGCCTAGGCAGGGGGTGCGACACCTGCACGCTCACTGAGCCCACGTCAGCAGCTGTTCGTGTGATCGAGGCGCAGCCCCCGGATGTCGGTATTGTCGGGCGATGGGAGACCGCGACGGCACGGCCGGCGACCTCATGGCCCGAACGGGCCATGACGGCCCGACGCGTCAATGGCCTGCGCGGTCGATGCGCGACGGCATCCACAAGGCGCAGTCTGAGGTATCGCGTCCCACTCCGGGGGCGCATGCCGAGGAAGGGAACTCACCATGCCGCTCATCGAGGTCAGTGTCATCAAGGACGTCTTCACGCCCGACCAGAAGCGCGACATCATCGCCAGGCTCACCGACGCGCTGGTCGAGATCGAGGGCGAGAACGTGCGGCCCGTCACCTGGTGCGTCGTCCGGGAGGTTGCCAGCGGCGACTGGGGCATTGCCGGCAACGCGCTCACCACGGCCGACGTGCACGCCCTGGCCGCTGGGGCCGGGGTCTGAGCCTTGTCCGCCCCAGCGGCGGGCCTGTCGGCCGGTGGGGTGGTGGTCATGACGTCCGACGACATGGCCACCGCCGCCACCGCAATGCAGGCCGGTCGCTGGGCCGAGGCCGTGACTGCGTTCGGGCGGGTCATCACCGAGACGGACGATCCGTGGGCCCACGACGGACTGGCCCAGGCGGGCTGGTGGATCGACGACGCGGACATGGCGTTGGTCTCGCGTGAAGCCGCCTACCGGGGCTTTCGGGCCGTCGGCGACGACCGCGCTGCGGGGCGTGCGGCGGCGACCCTCGGTTACGACTCGATCCTGTTCGGACGAGGAGTCGCGGTCGGTCGCGGTTGGCTGGCGAGGTCTGTCGACCTGCTCGCTGGCCGGCCGGACGCTCCGGAGGCCGGTTGGCTGGCGGTGCGGCTGGCGGAGGTCTCGCTCCACGCCGACCACGACGCACGGACCGGGCTGCAGCACGCTCGTGTGGCCGAGGAGATCGGCCGGGCCACGGGCGACCACGACTTGACGTTCGTCGGGCAGGGTCTTGCCGGGCTGGCGCTCGTCCGCCTCGGCCGGGTGGCCGAAGGGATGGCGCTCCTCGATGGCGCGGCGGGAGCCGCGACGGCGGGCGACGTCGACGACCTGATGTGGATGGGCAAGATCTGCTGCTGGCTCATCAACGCCTGCCAGGAGGCCGGCGACCTGACCAGGGCGTCGACGTGGTGTTCGCGGGTCGAGGAGATCTGCCGGCGCCAGGACCTAGCGCCGCTGTTCTCGGTCTGTCG
This sequence comes from Aeromicrobium sp. A1-2, assembly GCF_003443875.1. Lineage (NCBI taxonomy): Bacteria > Bacillati > Actinomycetota > Actinomycetes > Propionibacteriales > Nocardioidaceae > Aeromicrobium > Aeromicrobium sp. A1-2. The sequence goes on from NZ_CP027482.1 coordinate 251,100, forward strand.
CATCCAGTACGCATCGGTCCAGATGGCGCAGGGTGACTGCGTCGGGGCCGAGTCGACGCTCGAGGACGTCATGGCACAGCTTGAGTCCTCGAAGCGGTCCGCTCGGCTGGAAGCGGTCGCGCAGCTGGGCGAGCTGCGGCGGCGGCAGGGCCGGTACGCCGAGGCGGAGATCTTGCTGGAGCAGGCGGGCTTCCACCCGGGTGCCGTGATCAGCTTGACCCGTCTCCGGCTCGAAGAGGGGGACGCGACGCAGGCCTGGTCGACCGTCAGCGAGCTGCTCCGCGCGCTGCCCGACGACCACCAGCTGGAGCGGGCCGAGGTCCTCGCCGCCGTCGTCGAGGCCGGTGCCGCCGCAGGCGAGATCGAGCCCGCCCGCCGGGCCGTGGCCGAGCTGAGGCAGACGGCCGACAGGGTGTGCACCGAAGCCGTCCTGGCCATTGCGGCTGCCGCTGAGGCCCGGATAGCGGATCGATCCGCTGCGCAAGCCGCCTGGCAGGACGCGATCCGCCACTCCGTGGCCGCCGGGCTGCCTTTCGATGAGGCCGACCATCGGCTCGACCTCGCCGAGATCCTGGTCGATACGGGCGCGATCAAGGAGGCCCGCCATCAGGCCGCGCTGGCCCTCGAACGGGTCCTGCCCCTCGGCGACGGACTCGCCATTGCCCGGGCCCGGACGATCCTCGGCGGTGCCGCGACCGGCGTGCCGCTGACCGAGCGCCAGATCGAGGTCCTGCGCCTCGTGGCCAGGGGACTGTCCAATGCCGAGATCGCCACAGAGCTCGTCTTGAGCGAGCACACCGTCCACCGACACATTGCCAACATCTACGACTCTCTTGACATCCGGTCGCGCGCCGCTGCAGCGGCGTACGCCGTTGGTCAGGGGCTGGGCTGAGGAGCCGTCACGAGCGGCAACCCAGCTTCGGCGTTCGTCCTGAGCAGGGGTCGCGTCGGTCGTCCGTGACGCCCGGCTTGGGACGCAAGCCCGCAAGTCCTGACCGCGCGAGCCAGCCGGGGGGTCAGGACTTTGCCGGCAGCGGGGTGAGGAACCGTGCCACGAACTCCTCGAAGGCGACGGGCTCGCCGATCAGGTGCCCCTGGGCGAGGTCGACGCCCTCGGCACGGACGACCTCGAGGGTCGCCGACTCGGCGACGAATTCCGCCACGGTGCGCTTGCCGAGCTCGTGGGCGATCCCGACGATCGATCGTAGGATGCTGCGGTCGACGTCGGAGGTGTGACAGTGAGTGATGAATTCGCCGTCGATCTTGATGTAGTCGAACAGCAGGTGCTTGACGTAGTAGAACGAGCCGAATCCGGCGCCGAAGTCGTCGAGGGCGAACTGGCAGCCCAACGCGGTCATGCGCTCGGCGAACTCCCGGGCAGCATCGATGTCGGCCACAGCTGCGGTCTCGGTGACCTCCAGGATCAGCGTCGACGGATCAACGCCGTGGTGGTCGAGCGCCGTCACGATGGCCCGCTCGATCAGCGGGCTTCCGATCGACAGGCCGGAGAGGTTGACCTCGAGCGTGAAGCTCGGATCGAGCTGCTGGAGTCGCGCCAGCAGCGCGACGCTGTGCTCGACGACCCAGGCATCGACGGCCGGCATCAGTCCGGTCCGTTCGGCAATGTGCAGGAAGCGGGACGGCATCACCAGCTCGTCGCTGTCGGACAGCCGGACGAGTGCCTCCGCGGATCGGACCTGGTTGGTCTGCAGATCCATGATCGGCTGCAGGTGGAGGGTGAAGTCGCCGTTGTCCACGGCCCGTTCGATGCGGGCCTTCCACTCCAGCCTCGCGCCGGTCCGGGACTGGTTGCCGGGTGTCTCCTCCATGACGGCGACGCCGTTGCGACCCGAGTCCTTGGCGTCGTACATCGTCAGGTCCGCTAGGGCAAGGATGTCCCCACCATGCTCGGCCGCCGCCTTGACCGTCGCGACGCCGATGCTCGCGGTCACGCGGCTCATCGTGCCGTCGAGCGTGCGGGCGTGATCGCGGATGCGGTCCACGATGCCTTGGGCGACCACGGTGGCTGCTGCGCGATCGGCCCGGGTGAGCAGGATCGCGAACTCGTCGCCGCCCAGACGGGCCACGACGTCGGTGCTCCGGACGCCGCTGCGCAGCAGCGCGGCGGTTGATGCGATGAGAGCGTCGCCGACGTTGTGTCCCAGGGTGTCGTTGACCTCCTTGAAGTGGTCGAGGTCGAGGAGCAGCACGGCGCCCGAGGGGCCATGGCGTTCACAGTCGTCGAGGTGGTTCTGCAGCTCCTGGTTGAACCGGCGGCGGTTGACCAATCCGGTCAAGGCGTCATGGTCGGCCAGGTGCGCGAGCTGTTGCTCGTAGCGGTAGCGCTCCGACACGTCGACGATGTTGGTGAGGATGACGTCTGCAGCCCCCTCGGTGCCTTCCAGGACGCGGCTGCTGACGACGACGTGAAGGGTCTCTCCGGGCAGGTTCCGCATGGTCCACTCGGTCTCGACCCGTGCGCCGCGTTGCGCGATGGTGTTGGCGACGTGTCTGCTGATCTGGTCGTCGTACGCCGCCGCGAAGTCGTTGAGGGGTGTGCCCGTGACGGTGGCGTGCGACGTACCGATCATCGACTCGAGAGCGGCATTGATCTGGATGAGCTCACCGGACAGTGACAGCACTGCCACGCCGTGGGGTGCGTCGGTGAAGATGCGCTCCGCGCGCTCCTTGGCCTGGACGAGCTCGCGCTCGTGGGCGCGGTCGCGGCTCACGTCGCGAGCGAGGATCAAGGCTCGTGGGCATGCGCCGTCCGCGGGCAGCGGGGTGACGACGACCTCGTGCTCGTCGCCGGTGTTGCTCGAGTGCAGCTCGGCGCTGCCTTCCGTGCCGTCGACGGCCTGCGTCACCAGCCGTGCCAGTAGCGCGAAGTTGTCCGGATTGGAGACATCCGACAGATTCCGGCCCTCGGTACCCTGCAGGCCCTGGCGCATTGCGCCCGCGCCGGCGACGACCTGGATCGTGAAGTTCTCGTCGACCATGACCACGGTCATGTCGGGGAGGTGTTCCATCAGCAGCCGCCAGCGGGTCTCCGCCTCGGCCAGCGTGCGTTCGGACTCCACGCCGGCCGTGACGTCGATCGCCACACCGAGGTAGCCCGTGACGTCGCCTTCGGGGTTGCGCAGCTCGGTGATCACCAGCCGGACGTAGACCGGCTCGCCGTCGGCCCGCACATACGTCCAGATACGGCTGGGCGCATTGCGTCGCGCGAGCTCGACAAAGACCCCGAATCCCGGCTCCACCCCCAGCTCGGCGGCTACTTCCACCACTTCGGCGGGGTCGTGGAAATGATCCGGACCGTGGCGGTCGACGAGGTCGGCCTCGGCATACCCGAGGAGCGCCTCGGCGCCGCTGCTGAACGAGCGGATCGTCCCGTCGAGGTCGGTCGAGATGATGCTGGTGAGTCGCGCTGCACGCAGGATGCCGTCCAGCTCGGCCAATGACCACCGCTCCCGCGCGGTCTCCTGAGCAAGCCGGCGGACCATCCGTTGGACGACGGGCGCGACGAGCACCGCGAACGCCGTCCACAGCAGCCCGCGTCGCCAGTCGTTGGCGGGATAGTCCGGCCCGCCGATCAGCAGGATCGGCCCCAGGAACATGGCGGCGGTCAGCACGCCGGTTGCGACCAGGTCGCGTCTGGTCCCGGTCATGGCCATCCACAGGATGGGGAGAATGACGAGGGGCGCCAGGGCGGACGTCGCGCCGCCCGACATGTCTCGAGCAAGCGCCAGGACGAGGAAGAACAGCAGCGGGCCGGCCGGGTCGACCCACGTCCGGTGATCGCGGCGGGTGCTGGCCCACACGAGGCCCAGGGTGACCATGAACAGCCCGAAGATGAACAGCGGCTCACCATCGCCGTACTCGTACGGCGGGAGCAGCGAGCCGAGGAGGCCGAGGGTTGCGACGGCGAAGAACGGCGCGGCGACTCGAAGGGTCGGACGCTCCGGCGTGTAGCGCCAGTCGGGGGCGTGCGGTGCCGTCATTCAGCAATGCTCCTGTCGAGTGGGAAGCCTAGGCGCGATCGAGGTCAGGGGACTCACAGTGGAGCACGCGCACCGGCCGCGAGCACGGACTCCGCGGCCGCAGGATGGTGGGCGTCCTTGCCGCCTCCGCAGACCGTCTCACCTGCGCCTGGCCGGCGGGCGACGTCGACCGTCAGGTCCCGATTGATGCCCCCGACGACCAGCACACTGCCCATGCGCCCACGGTCTCACACGGGAGCGGGCCGGGGCCGGGCTCGCCGCGCAGTCCGATCACGCCGTCCGGCCCGTCGTGCGATCATCGGGCATGCCGGAACAGCGACTGTCACCGTCCGTGTGCGACTGGCGGGACGGTGGTCGTCGGGTGGACGTGATCGGTCGGTCGGTCTTCGTCCACGAATCCGGCGTCAGTGAGATTCCGATCGTGCTGATCCACGGCTTCCCCGGTTCGTCGCACGACTGGGCGGGCCTCGTCCCGCACCTTCGCGGCCGGTTGATCGCGATGGACCTGCCGGGCTACGGCTTCTCGGACAAGTCGGCCGCGGCGTCATACTCGCTGTTCGAGCAGGCCGATGTGGTCGAGGCGCTCCTGGCTGCGCTCGGGGTCGAGCGGTGCATCATCGTGGCCCACGACATGGGCGACACCGTCACCGCCGAGCTCGCCGCGCGAGCCAATGCGGGCCGGCTGGGGTTCGCGATCGACCAGATTGTCCTGACCAACGGCTCGATCTTCATCGACCTGGCCAGGCTGACCCGCGGCCAGCGGCTGACCCTGCGGCTGCCGGGTCGGGCACTCCCGTTCCCGATGCCGGGACCGGTGCTGAGGCGAAGTCTGATGGAGAGCTTCACCGCGACCGCACCGCCTCCGTCCGGAGCGATCGAGGACCTCGTCGCGATGATCCGGCACGGGCGCGGCGATCGACTGCTGCCCAGACTGATCCGCTACATCCAGGAGCGACGCGTGCACCAGCCCGCCTGGACAGCGGGGCTCGTCGACTTCGCCGGTCCGCTCACGTTGATCTGGGGTGAGGAGGACCCGATCGCAGTGCCGGCGATGACCCGACGGCTCGTGTCGTTGCGACCGAGCACGTCCCTCGTGATGCTGCCCGGTGTCGGTCACTGGCCGGCGATCGAGGCCCCGGAGGAGCTGGGTGCACAGGTGCGGGCCGCGCTCGGACTCCCGCCCGCCCCGGCCCCACGAGCGGCACCGATACCCTGACCAGGTGGTATATCGCGCCTTCTTCGCCGCCGTGTTCAGCTCGATGGATCCCGAGAAGGCGCACGAGCGTGGCTTCGCCGCGATTCGCGTCGGCCGGTTCGTGACCCGGCTGGCCTTCCCGCAGACGTACGCCCCCCGGACCGTCATGGGCATCGAGTTCCCCAACGCGTTCGGTCTGGCCGCCGGTTTCGACAAGAACGCCAAGGCCGTCCCCGGCCTGCTCGCACTGGGCTTCGGGCACGTGGAAATCGGCACCGTGACGGCACGAGCCCAACCGGGCAACCCGCGACCACGGCTGTTCCGTCTCGTCGCGGACCGTGCAGTCATCAACCGGATGGGCTTCAACAACGACGGAGCCGCCGAGGTCGCCTCGCGGCTGCACCGACTGCGCGGGACAGATGCCGGACGGGACGCCGTGATCGGTGTGAACATCGGCAAGACCAAGATCGTCGAGGCCGAGCACGCAGTCGCCGACTACGTCGAGAGCGCTCGGCTGCTGGTGCCGTACGCGAGCTATCTCGTCGTCAACGTCTCCTCGCCGAACACCCCGGGGCTGCGTGACCTGCAGGCCGTCGCCGAGCTCAGGCCACTGCTCGCCGCGGTCAAGGAGGTCGCCGAGGCGGCACCGGGCGGGCGGGTGCCGCTGCTGGTCAAGATCGCTCCGGATCTCGCCGACGCCGACGTCGACGCGGTGGCGGACCTGGCCCTCGAGCTGGGTCTTGACGGCATCAGCGCGACCAACACGACGATCGCTCGACCTGACTCGTTGCTCGCCGACCGCGCTGTCATCGACGCCGCGGGTGCCGGGGGGCTGTCGGGTCCGGTGCTCGCCGAGCGGGCGACCGAGGTGCTCGTACGCCTGCGCGCCCGGGTCGGCGACCGGCTGGCGATCATCGCCGTCGGGGGAGTGACGACACCCGCGGACGTGCGCGCTCGGCTGGCCGCGGGGGCCGACATCGTGCAGGGCTACACCGGCTTCATCTATCAAGGCCCCGCGTGGCCGTCGAGGCTCGCTGCCGCTGCAACCTGAGGGTCAACCACCCCGATTTCGCATCGGGGCCAATGACCTTGTATCTTTGGTTGTCGGCTTGCCCCCTTAGCTCAGTCGGTAGAGCGCTTCCATGGTAAGGAAGAGGTCTTCGGTTCGATTCCGTAAGGGGGCTCTGGGAAACGAGGAGACTCGGGACCCGTGGCGGGGTAGCTCAGGTGGTTAGAGCACACGGCTCATAATCGTGGTGTCGCGAGTTCGAGTCTCGCTCCCGCTACCGCACAACTGCACACGCAAGACCTTCAGCATCACCGATCCAGAAGAGGCACCCTCGTGGCCAGCAAGAGCTCAGACGTTCGTCCCAAGATCACCTTGGCCTGCACCGAGTGCAAGGAACGCAACTACATCACGAAGAAGAACCGTCGCAACGACCCCGATCGTCTCGACCTGAAGAAGTTCTGCCCGCGCTGCAAGGCCCACCAGGTGCACCGCGAGACTCGCTGACCCCTGCTTCTGCTCGACGGCTCCCCCTGCTTCGGCAGGAGGGAGCCTTCGTCGTTCCCGCTCGAACCACGCTGCTAGCGTCGCGACCATGGACCTTGCCGAGCTGACGACTCTCCGGCTGGGCGGCCCGGCCCGCACCGTCATCGACGCGACCTCGGAGCAGCAGCTGCTCGACGCTGTGCGAGTCGCTGACGAGGTCGGTGACCCCGTGCTGGTCGTCGCGGGTGGCAGCAACCTCGTGGTCGCCGACGAGGGGTTCCCCGGCACTGTCGTCCGGGTGCTGAACCGGGGCATCGAGGTCGACTCCGATGCGTGCAGCGGTGCCATGGTCACGGTCGCGGCCGGGGAGCCGTGGGATGGGGTCGTCGCCCGGGCGGTCGAACAGGGGTGGGTCGGTGTCGAGGCACTGTCAGGCATTCCCGGCTCCGCCGGCGCGACCCCGATCCAGAACGTCGGCGCGTACGGCCAGGAGGTCGCTCAGACGATCGCGATGGTGCGGGCCTACGACCGCTTCGAGCGCAAGGTCCGCACGATCCATGCCGCCGACTGCGGCTTCGGCTACCGGCACAGCCGGTTCAAGGCCGAGCCCCAGCGCTGGCTCGTCCTGTCGGTGGCCTACCAGTTCCGCCTGGGCAGCCTCGGCGCACCGATCGCGTACGCCGAGCTGGCCCGCAGCCTCGGCGTGGAGATCGGTCAGCGGGCGCCGTCCGCCGAGGTGCGCGAAGCCGTCCTCGCCCTGAGGCGGGGCAAGGGCATGGTGCTCGATGCGGACGACCACGACACCTGGAGTGCCGGCTCGTTCTTCACCAATCCGCTGTTGCGCGTCGAGCAGGCCGACGCACTGCCGGCCGAGGCGCCACGATTCCCCCAACCGGACGGCACCGTCAAGACCAGCGCGGCCTGGTTGATCGACCATGCCGGATTCGGCAAGGGTTTCGGCGCTGACACGGTGTCGCTGTCCACCAAGCACGCGCTGGCGATCACCAATCGCGGTGGAGCGACGACGGCCGATCTGCTGGCGTTGGCCAGGCAGATCCGCAGCGGGGTGCGAGACGCGTACGGCGTCACGCTCGCCAACGAGCCGGTGCTCGTCGGCTGCGAGCTCTAGCGACTACGGCAGGATGCCGACCAGGCTGCTGTAGTTGTACTCGTACGTGCCGTCCTCGAAACCACCGTTGACGGCGATGACGATCATCAGGGCGATGAATGCCAGCGCGAGGACGAGCAGGCCCGTTCCGATGATGCCCATGATCATGCCGGCCTTGGCCTCCGAGCGGCCGCCGTACTTTCCTGCGCTGGCGTCGATCTCCTTGACCGCCTTGCGCCCCAGGATCCACGCGATCGGTGCGACGAAGAACGTCACGCAGACCGCAAACCCGGTCAGGCCCACGACCCCCAGGACCATGGCGGTCGTCGCCTGCGGATGGTTCGGCGGCGGCGGCGTGTACACCGGATAGCCCGGCGGCGGCTGCTGCGAGGGATAGGCGTTCCCCCAGTTGGGCGGCGGCTGGTGGCCGGGTGGGGTCGCTCCGGGCTGGGTGCCGTACTGGTCGCTCATGCGCGCGAGCCTTTCACATCGTTGTCGCGGGTGAGGTTGCCCGGCCCGATCAGATGAAGAAGAGTGACGCGAACAGGGGCACGACGATGACCAACGTCAGGCCGAGGATCGACGTGCCGATGATTCCGAGGATCTTGCCGGCGTTGGCCTCCGAGCGGCCGCCGTAGCCGCCCTGACTGGCGTCGATCTCCCGGACCGCGCGGCTGCCGGTGACCCAGGCAAAGGGCGCGATCACACCGCACACCACGAGACCGAGAATTCCGAGAATCAGGGCCGTCGTGGACTGCGGGTGCTTCGGCGGGACCCCGTAGTACGGCGGCGGGACCTGGCTCGGCTGAGGCGCTGGGTACGCGCTGCCCCAGTTGGGCGGCGGCTGGTAGCCCGGGGGCGGGGTGGGCCCGGGGAAGTCGTCGTTCTGGTCGCTCATGCGGCCAGCCTCGCACAGCCGACCGCTCAGGTGCCGTAGCCCGCGTCGTATCGCGACACGAGCAGCGCCAGCGACGCGACCACGAGCAGCAGCAGGAGCAGGACGCCCAGCAGGACCGTGCCGATGATGCCCAGCACCAGACCAGCCTTGGCCGCTCCGCCGCTGTCCCACCGCGTCGGCTCGCGCTCAGCCTCGCGCCGGGCGACGGCCCCGTAGTACCAGGCGAGCGGGCACACGGCGACAGGGACGACAAGCACGAAGAAGCCAGCGACACCCAGAATGCCGAGCACCAGAGCCGTCGTGGCCTTGGGATGCGGCCGCGGGAGCGGCGGCGGTGCGGGATACACCGAGGGATACGCGTACGGCGACGTCATCGGGCATCGCCCAGATCGGCGGGCTCCGCCGCCAGCCAGTCGTCGATGCGGGTGAGGGTCGCGCCCACGATGTCCGACGGGGCGTACGACCGTCGGATCGACATCCGTGCCAGCTCGGCCAGCTCGACGTCGCTGAAGTCCTGGGCCGCGCGAAGCACCGCGTACTGCCCGGCGAGGCGCGACCCGAACAGCAGCGGGTCGTCGGACCCCAGCGCGACGTCGATGCCAGCCTCGGTGAGCTGTCGGACCGGGACCTCTTCGAGCGTGCTGAAGACGCCAAGGGACACGTTGGACGTGGGGCACACCTCGAGCGCGACTCCGCTGGCAGCGATCCGATCCAGCACCGTGGCGCTCTCCGCGGCGCGCACGCCGTGGCCGAGGCGCTGCGGGTGCAGGTGATCCAGGCACTGAGTGATGTGGGCGGGGCCGCGCAGCTCCCCGCCGTGCGGCACGAGCGCAAGGCCGGCTCGATCCGCGATGGCGAACGCGGGACCAAAGGTCGACGTGTCGCCGCGGCGCTCGTCGTTCGACAGCCCGAAGCCGATGACGCCTCGGCCGGCGTACTGAGCGGCGAGGCGGGCCAGCGTGCGCGCATCCATCGGGTGGCGCGTGCGATTGGCCGCGACGACGACTCCCATGCCGATCCCGGCGCGCTGCGAGGCATCGCGTGCGGCGTCGAGGACCAGGTCCGTGAATGCCGTGATGCCACCGAACCGGGCGGCGTAGCCGGAGGGGTCGACCTGGATCTCGGTCCACGTGGATCCGTCCGCGGCGTCATCCTGGGCCGCCTCGAGCACCAGCCGGCGCACATCGTCCTCGGTCCGCAGCACCGAGCGCGCCACGTCGTACAGGCGTTGGAACCGGAACCAGCCCTTCTCGTCAGCCGTGCTGAGGTGCGGCGGCCAGTCCTCGACGAGTGATGACGGAAGCCGGATGCCGTCACGCTCGGCGAGTTCGAGCAGGGTCCCGTGCCGCATCGAGCCGGTGAAGTGCAGGTGGAGGTGGGCCTTGGGGAGCGTAGTCAGCGATCTCATCTGTCTCGGACCGGTCGCCACGGCGCCATCATTCCACCTACCGTCAGGCGTCTGCGGCCTCGGCTGCCTTTCGCACCGCCGCGGCGACCCGCTTGTGCACCTCGGGGTGGAAGACGCTCGGGACGATGTAGTTCGCATTGAGCTCGTCGGTGGTCACCGATCCGGCGATCGCCTCGGCGGCGGCCAGCAGGATGTCCATCCCGATACCGTGGCTCTGCGCGTCGAGCAGGCCGCGGAAGATGCCGGGGAACGCGAGCACGTTGTTGATCTGGTTGGGGTGGTCCGACCGGCCGGTCGCGACGACCTTGGCATGGCGGCGGGCGATGCTCGGATCGACCTCGGGATCGGGATTGGCCAGCGCGAAGACGATCGAGTCGTCCGCCATCGACTCGATGTCCTCGGCGGTCAGGATGTTGGGTGCGCTGACCCCGATGAACACGTCGGCCTGGGGGAGGGACGCCTTGAGCGTGCCTGCCACTCCCTGCGGGTTGGTGTGCTCGGCGATCCATCGCAGCGAGTCGTCGAGGTCCTCGCGACCCGTCTCTACGACGCCGTTGATGTCACAGACGACGACATCGCCCGCGCCGGCGTGGAGCAGGACCTTCAGAACCGCTGTGCCGGCGGCTCCTGCGCCCGACAGCATGATGCGCGCGTCGCCGATGTCCTTGCCGACGACCTTGAGCGCATTGCGGAGGGCGGCGAGCACCACGACCGCCGTCCCGTGCTGGTCGTCGTGGAAGACCGGGATGTCGAGTCGCTCGCGCAGCCGGGCCTCGATCTCGAAGCACCGAGGGGCCGAGATGTCCTCGAGGTTGATCCCCGCGAACCCGGGGGAGATCGCGGCGACGGTCTCGACGATCTGGTCGACGTCCTGGGTGTCCAGCACGATGGGCCAGGCATCGATGTCGGCGAATCCCTTGAACAGGGCGGCCTTGCCCTCCATGACCGGGAGCGCCGCGTACGGCCCGATGTTGCCCAGGCCCAGCACGGCAGAGCCGTCACTGACGACCGCGACACTGTTTCGCTTGACCGTGAGCCGGCGGGCGTCCTCCTTGTCCGCTGCGATCGCCAGGCAGATACGGGCGACGCCGGGGGTGTAGATCATCGACAGGTCGTCCCGGTTGCGCAGCGGGTGCTTGGTGGCGGTCTCGATCACCCCGCCCAGGTGCATCAGGAAGGTTCGGTCGGACACCTTGTGGACGTCGACGTCGCTGATCGCCTCGAGAGCCTTGACGATCAGGGCCGCGTGGTCGGTGTCGGTGGCGGCGCAGGTCAGGTCGAACGTGAGTGCGTCACCGCCGGAGGCCGTGACATCGAGCGCCGTGACGATCCCGCCCGTGCGCTCGACCGTCGTGGTGAGCTCGCTGACCGCAGATCCGCCGGACGGCACCTCGAGCCGGATCGTGATCGAGTACGAGATGCTGGGTGAAGGTGCCATGAATCCATCCTAAACGTGAGGGGGCCTCAGGTTTTCGCGATACCCGGCTCGGTTCGACGGAGGCAGGGCCCAACCCGTACACTTGAACCACCGGTGAAATTTCACTCTAGATCGTCATGCCCTGAATTGGGTCGGGCGTGGAGCGGAATTGTCTGAGGGCACTAGCTCAACTGGTAGAGCATCGGTCTCCAAAACCGAAGGTTGGGGGTTCAAGTCCCTCGTGCCCTGCGAAACACGACAACGACGAACGAAGGAGTACCGTGAGCGACCGTCACGAGCTGGCCGGCACGTCCGGTAAACGCACGTCGCCGATCACGTTCTACCGACAGGTGATCGCCGAGCTCCGCAAGGTGGTCTGGCCGACCCGCCCCCAGGTGGTCAACTACTTCTGGGTCGTTCTCGTGTTCGTGCTCGTCATGATGGCCATCGTGGCCGGACTCGACTACGGGTTCGGCAAGGCCGCTTTCTGGATTTTCGCGTAGCAACCAAAGGACGACTGTGACTCAAGGTATCGACCCTGCGACCAGCTCAGTGACCGACGAGGTCTCCGAGCTCGAGTCGGCGACCGCTCCGGCGGACGACGCCGGGATCGACGCGGCCGCTGCACCCGAGGCTGATGTTGCCGAGGACGCCGCGGCGGACGTCGACGACGACGCGAGCGCGGACGACGCCTCGGTGGAAGAAGTCCCGACCGACGAGACCGAGACCGAAGCCGAGGCGGACGAGCCTGCCGAGGACGAGCCGGTCGCGGACGCACTCCAGGAGTTCAAGGACCGGCTCTACAGCCAGTTCGGCGACTGGTACGTCGTGCACACCTACTCCGGCATGGAGAAGCGCGTGAAGTCCAACCTGGAGAACCGGGTGACCTCGCTCAACGCCGAGGACTACATCTTCGAGGTCGTCGTACCGACCGAAGAGGTCGCCGAGATCAAGAATGGTCAGCGCAAGCTGGTCAAGCGCACGGTGCTTCCGGGCTACGTCCTGGTCCGCATGGACCTCACCGACGAGTCGTGGGGCGTCGTTCGCCACACGCCGTCAGTCACCGGCTTCGTGGGCAACTCCCACCAGCCCGTACCCCTCAGTCTTGCCGAGGTGGAGAGCATGCTCGCCCCGGCAGTGGAGGCGGAGGTCGCGTCCGCGGCCGAAACCCCCGATCAGCAGCAGGCAAAGGCCTCCAAGGTCGAGTTCTCCGACTTCATCGCCGGCGACTCCGTCATGGTTGTCGATGGACCGTTTGCCACGCTGCACGCGACCATCACCGAGATCAACATCGATGCACAGAGGGTCAAGGCCCTCGTGGAGATCTTCGGCCGCGAAACCCCGGTCGAGCTCAGCTTCACCCAGATCCAGAAGGTCTGAGCCAACCGGTTCACGCACACACCCCGCACAACAATTCAGTAGTCAAGGACCCGAGAAATGCCTCCCAAGAAGAAAGTCGCAGCCATCGTCAAGGTGCAGCTGCAGGCCGGTATGGCCAACCCGGCGCCGCCAGTCGGCACCGCGCTCGGCCCCCACGGCGTCAACATCATGGAATTCTGCAAGGCCTACAACACGGCCACAGAAGCCATGCGTGGAAACGTCGTACCGGTCGAGATCACGATCTACGAAGACCGCACCTTCAGCTTCATCACCAAGACGCCTCCGGCGGCTGAGCTGATCAAGAAGGCCGCTGGTCTGAAGAAGGGCTCGCCCGTCCCGCACAAGGACAAGGTCGGCAAGATCTCCAAGGACCAGATCCGTGAGATCGCGACGACCAAGCTGCCCGACCTCAACGCGACGGACATCGACGCGGCCATGAAGATCGTCGAGGGCACTGCGCGCTCGATGGGCGTCACGACCGACTGAAGGTCCGGAGTCTGAGAATCGGACGCGCAGCGTCCGGCGATCAGGCACCCAGTACATCAATCTGCACCACTAGTGGCAGGGCCGGCTGGGCCCGTATCGACCACGACTGGTTCACCTCGAAGAAAGAAGACCAGAGATGGCACAGCACAGCAAGGCGTACCGCGAGGTCGCCGACAAGATCGACAAGGACAACCTCTACACACCCCTCCAGGCCACGAAGCTGGCCAAGGAGTCGGGGAGCAAGAAGTACGACTCGACCGTGGATGTCTCCATGCGTCTGGGCGTCGATCCCCGCAAGGCCGACCAGATGGTGCGCGGCACCGTCAACCTCCCCCACGGCACGGGCAAGACCTCACGGGTCCTGGTCTTCGCCACCGGCGCCAACGCCGACGCCGCGCGTGAGGCCGGAGCCGACTTCGTCGGAGCCGACGAGCTGGTAGACAAGGTCAATGAGGGCTGGCTCGACTTCGACGCCGTCGTCGCGACGCCGGACATGATGGGCAAGGTCGGTCGCCTCGGCCGCGTCCTCGGTCCGCGCAATCTGATGCCCAACCCGAAGACGGGCACTGTCACGACCGATGTGGCCAAGGCCGTTTCGGACATCCAGGGCGGCAAGATCGAGTTCCGCGTCGATCGCCACGCCAACCTGCACTTCGTGATTGGCAAGGCGTCGTTCAGCGCCGAGCAGCTCGCCGAGAACTACGGCGCTGCGCTCGACGAGGTCCTGCGTCTCAAGCCGTCGAGCTCGAAGGGTCGCTACGTCAAGAAGATCACGGTCTCCACGACCAACGGTCCTGGCGTGCCGGTCGATCCCAACCGCACCAAGGCCTACTCGGTCGACGAGGCCTGAGCAACAGCCTCACCTGCACTGGCCCCACGCCGACCTCGAGGTCGGTGTGGGGCCAGTTCTGTGTTCAAGCGACGAAGTCACGAACCAGGTGAGCCGAGCCGGGCCGCTCGCGACGACGTTCTCCATCTCGTGGTCAGCGACGACGGCCACTCGATCGGCCCATGGACCCCGGGCGTGGGACTTGCGTCGATGCGTGAGCGTGCCGAGCAGGTCGGGGGAACACTGACCGCCGCGCCGCATGGTCGCGGCGGCTGCGTCGAGGTGTGGGTCCCACTCAATCCTGCTGGTGATCCGGAAAGCACCGTCGCCTGACCCGCAGGCACTCGGGCGCGAGTTTTTGCGCGGACGGGCCCGCCTCCTATGCTCGTCCCATGATGATGACTCGGAAGACAACTTCGCTGGTGGCCGCGGTCCTGCTGGCGGCGCTCTCGCTGTCGGCGTGCGGCGACAAGGACGACAAGGCCGCGGGTACGTCGGCCGATCCCAAGGCCAGCTCGGCCAACACGTCGAAAGACCTGACGCAGGCGAGCTTCATGTCGGTCGTGACTGCGGCACAGAGCAAGGCCAGGACGAGTCACGTCTCGATGGACGTGGGCTTCGGCGGACAGAGCATCAAGGCCGAGGGTGATGTCGAGATCGGCGCGAGCGCCGCTGACACCGCGATGAGCATGACGATGGACATGGGGTCCGCCGTCGGCAACATGGAGTTGCGGCTCGTGGACCAGGTCTTCTACCTCAACTTCGGTCCGATGACGCAGAACAAGTTCGCCAAGATCGACCTGACCGACGACTCGAATGCGGCGGGCCAGCAGTACGGGCAGCTGCTCGACCAGATGGATCCGTCCAAGCAGCTCGAGGCCTTCAACGAGGCCATGACGTCGTTCGAGAAGAAGGGCAGCCCCAAGAAGATCGACGGAGTTGACGCGCAGCCCTACGAGCTCGTGCTCGACACCGCCAAGATTGCCTCGGTCGCCGAGCTGCCGGGCGGAGCCGCCGACTCGATGCCGAAGACGCTGACCTACACGATGTTCCTGGGTCCGGACAACCTGCCGCGACGCATGTCCACCGAAGTTTCCGGCTCCGCCATCACGGTGGACTACTCCAAATGGGGCGAGACGGTCGAGATCAAGGCGCCCTCGGCAGCCGAGATCTCCGACCAGGATCTGGGCAAGCTGATGAGCGGAGAGCTCGCCGGCTGACGCCCGCCGTCCGGTGGCGATTTGGCCGCCACCGGACGGTGCCCTAGTCTTGAACTACCGAAGACCGCTGGTCAGTGATTCGTAGAGTCGCACCAAGCGCCCGGAAGGGCGGCCCGCGCAGGTTGCAGATGTTGTTCCATCAGACGTCCCGCGCCTCGCGCCGGGACGTTTTTTCGTGTCGGGCCCGTGTACGCACATGGGGTCGCAGTCTTCGTACGACCCATGTGCTGGAAGGAGACCCATGGCAAACCCGGACAAGACAGCCGCCGTTGCCGCGCTCGCAGATCATTTCCGCGAGTCCAACGGTGCTGTTCTCACCGAGTACCGCGGTCTCACCGTGAAGCAGCTGCAGGAACTGCGGCGAACTCTCGGTGCGAACGTGCGCTATGCCGTCGCCAAGAACACGCTGACCAAGATCGCTGCCAAGGACGCGGGGGTGGAGCTCGATGCCGATCTCCTCACCGGTCCGACTGCCATTGCCTTCATCAAGGGCGATGCGGTGGACGCGGCCAAGGGTCTGCGTGACTTCGCGAAGGCGAACTCGCCACTCATCATCAAGGGAGGCTTCCTTGACGGGAAGATCCTCACTGCTGAAGAGATCAACAAGCTGGCCGACCTCGAGTCGCGCGAGGTTCTCCTCGCCAAGCTCGCAGGTGGCATGAAGGCCAGCCTGACGAACGCCGCGTCGCTGTTCAACGCCCCGCTGTCGCAGGCCGCCCGAGTATTCGGTGCACTGCAGGCGAAGGCCGAGAGCGACCCGTCGGTTCTGGCAGCAGGCCCCGAGCCTGTCGCCCCGGTCGAGGAGGCCCCCGCGGCCGAATCGGCTGCAGAAACCCCGGCCGAGGCACCCGCCGACGCCGCACCTGTCGACGCGTCTGCCGACGCCGAGACGACCGAGGGCTGAAAGCCCGATTCACATCGGGACCCCCTCGGGGTCTCATAACGGAAGGACGCCACCATGGCGAAGCTCAGCACTGGCGATCTGCTGGATGCATTCAAGGAAATGACCCTCATCGAGCTCTCTGAGTTCGTGAAGGAGTTCGAGGACACGTTCGACGTCACCGCGGCTGCTCCGGCTGCTGCGGCTGCCGCTCCGGCTGCCGCTGCCGCTGAAGAGGCTGCAGAGCAGGACGAGTTCGACGTCATCCTTGAGGGTGCCGGCGAGAAGAAGATCCAGGTCATCAAGGAAGTTCGTACCATCACCGGTCTCGGACTCAAGGAGGCCAAGGACCTCGTCGAAGGCGCCCCGAAGCCCGTCCTCGAGAAGGCCAACAAGGAAGCTGCCGAGAAGGCGAAGGATGCCCTCGAGGCAGCCGGCGCCAGCGTCACCGTCAAGTGACAACTCGCTGAATCCGTCCACAGGCGCCTCTCCCTACGGGGAGAGGCGCCTGTGGCATTTCCAGGTGGCGCGCATCACGTTTGTCACTCAGAGTTACCTGAGGTATGTTTCAGCGGATCCTTAGGTTGTTACCTGTGAGTCACAAGTACCTCGAGCGTCCCGTAACCTGCGTTGACGATTCTCGTTAGTACCTGTGTCTACGGTCACACAGACCTAGGATGAGGGAGCCCTGTCGGAAGTCGCCGGCAGGTCACGGAGAGCAAGGAGGGGGCGTCCGTGGGCGTTGAAGTCGTCGTCGAAGGCCTGACCAAGAAGTTCGGTAGTTCGTTGATCTGGAAGGACGTCTCGCTGACGTTGCCAGCCGGGGAGATCTCCGTGATGCTGGGCCCTTCGGGCACGGGCAAGTCGGTGTTCCTGAAGACCCTGATCGGTCTGCTCAAGCCCAATGAGGGGCATGTGTGGATCGAGGGCACGGACATCGCGAACTGCAAGGAAAAAGAGCTCTACGAGATCCGCAAGCTGTTCGGGGTGCTGTTCCAGGACGGCGCGATGTTCGGCTCGATGGACCTGTTCGACAACGTGGCGTTCCCGTTGCGCGAGCACACCAACAAAAAAGAGTCCGAGATCCGCACCATCGTGATGGACAAGATGGAGCTGACCGGTCTGGTGGGCGCCGAGAACAAGCTGCCCGGCGAGATCTCCGGTGGTATGCGCAAGCGTGCTGGCCTGGCCCGCGCGCTGGTGCTGGATCCGGAGATCCTGCTGATCGATGAGCCGGACTCTGGCCTCGACCCGGTCCGCACCTCGTACATCAACCAGTTGTTCATCGATCTGAACGCGCAGATCGACGCGACGTTCCTGATCGTGACGCACGACGTCAACACCGCTCGCACGGTCCCGGACAACATCGGTCTGCTGTATCACCGGCACCTGGCGATGTTCGGCCCGCGCGAGATGCTGCTGACCTCGGATGAGCCGGTCGTGGCGCAGTTCCTCAACGCCCAGACCGTCGGCCCGATCGGCATGTCCGAGGAGAAGGACGCCGATGAGCTGGCAAGCGAGCAGGGCATCGAGATGCCGCCGCTTCCGCCCGTCCCGATGCAGCTCGAGCCCTCCGACGGTCGTCCTCGTCGTGCCCAGCGTGAAGCTGGCGCATGGTGCCGCGACAATGGCGTCACCGCACCCGCCGGTTCCTTCGGAGAGAGCATGCCGTTGGCCGCCGGCGGTATCGCGTGAGCGCAGCCGTCGTCGTCGGCCCCGCGAGGGTAGCCGGCAATCTCTTCGCGTTCGCGCTCGACGTCCTGGTGGCGTTGTTCCGGCGACCGTTCCAGCTCAAGGAGTTCCTGCTCCAGTCCTGGTTCATCGTCAAGGTCACGATCGTCCCCACGGCCTTCGTCGCGATCCCGTTCGGCGCGGTCATCGCGCTGCAGGTCGGTGGCCTCATCAAGCAGTTCGGCGCGCAGTCATTCACCGGATCGGCTGCCGTGCTCGCCGTGGTTCGCGAGGCCGGACCGATCGCCACTGCTCTCCTGATCGCGGGTGCCGCCGGCTCCGCGATCGCGGCGGATTTCGGCGCCCGCCGCATTCGTGAAGAACTCGACGCGATGATGGTGCTCGGCATCGATCCCATCCAGCGCCTCGTCGTGCCGCGCGTGCTCGCGGTGATGCTCGTCGCGGTGTTCCTCAACGGACTGGTGACGGTCGTCGGTGTCGCGGGCGGCTACGTGTTCAATGTCGTGCTGCAGGACGGCACGCCAGGTGCCTATTTAGCGTCCTTCACCGCACTGGCTCAATTACCTGACATGTATCAAGGCATGGTCAAAGCCGTGATATTCGGCTTCATCGCTGCGATCGTCGCGTCCTACAAGGGCATGAACGCCAAGGGCGGTCCGAAGGGTGTCGGCGACGCGGTCAACGAGGCCGTCGTCATCACGTTCACCCTGCTGTTCATCGTCAACTTCTTCATCTCGGCCATCTACATCCAACTCGTACCGCCGAAGGGGATGTGACCCATGGCCGGCAAGACAGCTCTGTCCACTCTCACCGACCTGCCCGGCAAGGCCGGTGGCGCACTCGACGACCTCGGTCGTCAGATGCTCTTCTACATCCGTGTCGTGGCTTCGATCCCCCGCACGATCGCCAACTACGGCAAGGAGATCGTGCGGCTCTTGGCCGAGGTCGCCCTTGGCTCGGGCTCGCTGGCGGTCATCGGCGGCACGGTCGGCGTCATTGCCGCGATGTGCTTCTTCACCGGCACCGAGGTCGGCATCCAGGGTTATGCGGCCCTCGACCAGCTCGGCACCGCCGCGCTGACCGGTTTCATCTCTGCCTACTTCAACACGCGTGAGATTGCGCCGATCGTCGCGGGCATCGCACTGGCCGCGACCGTCGGCTGCGGCTTCACCGCCCAGCTCGGCGCGATGCGGATCAGCGAGGAGGTCGACGCGCTCGAGGTCATGGCGATTCCTTCGCTGCCATTCCTCGTGACCACGCGCGTTATCGCCGGACTCATCGCGGTCGTCCCGCTCTACATCGTCGGACTGCTGTCGTCCTACTTCGCGACCAGATTGACGATCACCAAGATCAACGGGCAGAGCACCGGCACCTACGATCACTACTTCACGACGTTCCTGCCACCGGGTGACGTGCTGTGGTCATTCGCCAAGGTGCTGATCTTCGCGATCGTCGTGATCTTGATCCACTGCTACTACGGCTACTACGCCAGCGGTGGACCCGCCGGCGTGGGCGTGGCCGTGGGCCTGGCCATCCGCACCTCCATCGTCGCCATCAACGTGGTCGACCTGCTCGCCTCGATGGCGATCTGGGGCACGAACGTGACCGTCAGATTGGCAGGTTGATCATGGCTCGTACTCCTGTTCTCGAACGCTCGATGTCCCTCAAGGTGCTCGGCGCCGGATTCATCGCGCTGGTCCTGCTGGTCGTCTGGGTCACGTACGCCTTCTTCACGAAGGCCTTCGTCGACTACGACCCGGTGTTCCTCACGACCGACACGACCGGCGTCAACCTGCCGCAGAACGCCGACGTCAAGCTCCGCGGCGTCATCGTCGGCGAGGTCCGCAAGGTCTCGCCGGACGGTGACGGCGTCAAGCTGCTGCTGGCCATGAACCCCAAGTTGATCGGTGACGTCCCTCAGGGCGTCACGGCCCAGCTGATTCCCAAGACCCTGTTCGGAGAGAAGTACGTCGCGCTCCTCCCGCCCGAGCAGGACATCACGGGTGGCGCGATGCTGCGCGCCGGCGACACGATCACCAAGGCCAATGTCCCGATCGAGGTCGAGACGTTGCTCAACGACCTCTACCCGTTGCTCAACGCGGTCGACCCGGCCAGCCTCTCCTACACGCTGAGCGCGGTCTCGACGGCGCTCGAGGGTCGAGGCACCCAGCTGGGCGAGACGCTGGTCCAGGCCAACAGCTACCTGCGCAAGACCAACCCCGACATCCCCCAGCTCATCACCGACCTGACGAAGCTCGGCACGGTCGCCGACGGCTACGCCAATGCGATGCCAGATCTGGGTCGCCTGCTGCGCAACACCGTCGTGACCGGCAACACGATCGTGGCCAAGAAGTCGCAGCTCACGGCCTTCTTCGACGAGGGGACCCGGTTGTCCAACACCTTGACCGAGTTCACCAAGGACAACGGCGAGAACCTCAAGACTCTGGCCAAGGACGGACGCCCCGTGCTCGAGACCGTCGGCGAGTACTCCTCGACCTTCCCGTGCTTCCTGGGTGCGATGAGTCAGATCATCCCGCGCCTGGACAGCGCCTATCGCGAAGGCATGCTGCACATCAATGTCGAGATCATCTCCCAGCCCGATGCCTACGACGAGAACGAGAAGCTTGATGTGTCCAAGGCTGACTTCGACGCGGCATCACAGGGCGCTGCGGCCACGAGCGGCAAGGACATCCGTGCCGACAACGCCGCCAAGCCGACCTGTCTGGACCTCAACGCGATGAACAAGAGCGAGGCCGCAAAGGACAAGTTCTCCTCGCAGGACAACCCCTTCACGGTTTCCGCCGACGTCTTCAAGCTCATCGGCATCAAGCGGTCGCACGCCAAGTTCGGCAAGGAGTCTGACTACGCCAACCGCTCGGCCGCCTCCAGCGTCTCGCTCGAGGGTCTCGTGCAGCCGAGCGTCGACGGAATCGACTCGGCGCAGGAGCGCGGTGAGCTCAATGTGCTGCTCGGCTCCACGCTCGGAATGACGCCCTCGGACGTTCCCGACGTCGGGTCGCTGCTGATCAGCTCGATCCTCCGTGGATCGGCGGTGAACCTCAAATGAAGCAGATCGATCGCGAGTCCATGAGCGCCCTGGTCAAGCTGGGGTTCTTCTTCGCCTTCACAGGCCTCTCAACGTTGGTTCTCGCGCTGACGCTCGGCAATGGCTCGTTCGGTGACCGCAAGGAGTACAAGGCGGTCTTCAGCGACGTCACCGGCATGGCGAAGGGCGATGACATCCGCATCGCCGGCGTGGCGGTCGGGTCGGTCAAGAAGGTCGAGCTCATCAAGCGCGACACGGCTCTGGTGACGTTCGGCGTCGACTCGGACGTCCCGCTGACAGCCAACACCAACGCCACGATCAAGTTCCGCAACCTGGTCGGCCAGCGCTACATCGCGTTGACCCAGGGCGCCGACGGTGCCAAATCGACTCTCAAGCCCGGTTCGACGATCCCCGCGAGCCGCACGCAGGAAGCCCTCGACCTCAATGTCCTGCTCAACGGCTTCAAGCCGGTCTTCCAGGCGCTGTCGCCGGCCGACACCAACAAGTTCGCCTACGAGATCGTGCAGACGCTGCAGGGCGAGACGGGCAACGTGCAGAACCTGTTGGCCAGCACGTCATCGTTGACCAACACCCTGGCGGGCCGCGACCAGCTGATCGGAGACGTCATCACCAACCTCAGTGAGGTGCTCGACACCGTCGGGAGCCGTGATCGCGAGCTGACCGACACGATCGACACGCTGCAGCAGTTCGTGACCGGCCTCAAGGACGATCGCAATGCGATTCTCGACTCGGTCGACTCGATCTCGGACCTGACCGATGAGACCTCCGACCTGCTCGTGCAGGGCCGGCCGGCGCTCAGCGAGGACATCAAGCAGCTCAACAACCTGACCAAGAACCTCAGCAAGAAGAAGAACCTCGCGACGATCGAGACGGCGATCAAGATCTTGCCGATCAAGATCCAGAAGATCGGCAACCTGGCCTCCTCCGGCAGCGAGTTCAACTTCTTCCTGTGCAACCTTCGCGGCAGCATCACGATCCCCGAGATCAAGGTCGGCGATGTCGTGCTCCTGCCCGAGACGCCGATCAACCTGACCGGCGCCGACGGGCTCGATGTCGGACCCGAGCGCTGCGACCAGCCTGCCTACCCGGGGGATGCCAAATGAGGCCCTTCCGCGAACGCAACCCCGTCATCATCGGCGTCGTCGGCATCTCGTTGATCGTGCTGATGATGCTGGCCGCCTTCCGTGCCGACCGACTTCCGATCATCGGCAGCGGCGACACCTATCACGCGGACTTTGCCGAGATCGGCGCCCTCAAGGCCGGCAATGAGGTCCGGGTGGCAGGCGTGTCGATCGGCAACGTCAAGGGCATCGAGCTCAAGGGCGACAAGGTTCGGGTCACCTTCAAGATCGACAAGGGCAACAAGTTCGGCACCGAGACCGGCGCCGACATCCGGATCCGTACGCTCCTCGGCGCCGAGTTCCTCGCGCTGACACCTGCTGGCCCGGGTCAGCTGCCCAAGGGCAGCACGATCCCGCTGGAGCGCACGATCGCGCCGTACGACGTCGTGCAGGCGTTCTCCGAGCTCAGCAAGACGACCGACCAGATCGACATCCCCCAGCTGGGCGAGGCGCTCGACACCCTCGCGGACGTGGCGGCGAGCACCCCTGAGGAGTTCCGGGGCGCGATTACCGGCGTATCCAACCTCTCGCGCAATCTCGCCGCGCGTGATGACGAGATCAACACCCTGCTGGTCAGCCTCAAGAAGGTCTCCGGGGTTCTCAACTCGCGCAACGACGAACTCGTCACCCTGTTCAAGGACTCCGATGTCCTGTTCGACGCGATCAGCGCTCGACGTGACTCGATCCACCGGCTCCTCGTCTCAACCCAGTCGATCTCGACACAGCTGCGAGGACTCGTCAAGGACACGCGTGCCGACCTGTTGCCTGCTCTCAAGCAGCTCGACGTCGTCACCACGATGCTGCGCCGCAACGAGGCGAGCCTCGACGAGGCGCTGCGGACCTTCCCGACGTTCCTCAACGTGTTCTCCAACGCCCTCGGCACCGGCCCGTGGTTCGACACCTTCCTGGGCGGCACGACCGGCGCCACTGCCGTGATCAGTCAGCAACTGCAGGACGCACTGAGGGGGGGCACGCCGTGAGTCCCTCAGGATTCGCTCAGAGGTTCGCCGGCATCTCCAAGGTCATGACGGCGTTCGTGGTGCTCGCACTGCTCGCCGCGGTCGCCCTCGTGCTCAACAACGGTGACGGCAAGCGCTACATGACGATCGACTTCGAGCAGACCAACTCGGTCTACGAGGGATCTGACGTCAAGGTCCTCGGCGTTCCGGTCGGCAAGGTCGAGACCCTGACGCCGCGCGGCGACGTCGTGCGGGCCACGGTCTCCTATGACGGCAAGTACCGGCTGCCCAATGACGTCAAGGCCGTCGTGGTGTCGCCTTCGATCGTCGGAGATCGATTCGTGCAGCTCGCCCCGGCCTACAGCGGGTCGGGCGCGGTGCTCAAGGACAAGGCCTTCATCCCGGTCGACCGCACCGCGGTGCCGATCGAGCTCGACGCGGTCTACCAGTCGCTCGACGATCTCTCCATCGCGCTCGGCCCCAAGGGTGCGAACAAGGACGGTTCACTCAGCAGTCTCGTCGACGGTACGGCCAAGCAGCTCGACGGCCAGGGCGCCCAGCTCAACGAGACGATCCAGAACTTCAGCAAGCTCAGCACGACGCTGTCCAACAACAAGGATGAGCTGTTCGGCAGCCTCCGCGAGGTGAGGGACTTCGTGAGCCTGCTCAAGACCAATGACTCCGCAGTCCGCTCGTTCAACGACAGCACGGCGAAGGTCTCGACGGTGCTCGCCGGTGAGCGTGACGATCTCAAGGAGACGCTCCGCGCGCTGAGCCTGGCGCTGGTCGACGTCAACTCACTGGTCAAGGAGAACCGCGGCAAGCTGCGCAGCAACATCGACAACATTGCCTCGCTCGCCGCGCTGCTTGCCAAGCACGAAAAGGACCTCGAGGAGATCACGATCGGCGGCCCCACCGCCCTGACCAACGTCTCGCTGGCCTACAACGGGACATCCGGCACGCTGGACACCCGGGCTGACATCAATGAGATCTTCAGTGGTGCGCTCAGCAATCCCGCGAGCCTGGTGTGCAACCTGCTCGGCGAGACGATCGACGACGCTGGACTCTGCGCCTCCCTGAGCGGTGTGCTGGGTGGGGTGCTCGACGGTCTGCCGGAGGCGCCGTTGCCGCGCACCGCGGCCTCGTCGTCGGGTACGGCGGTCCCCGAGCGGGTCAACACGTCGGTCGCCGACATGCTGGCGGTGAACTGACATGAGCACCAAGCTCCTGCGTGTCGCCGCGATCGCCACCGGCGCGGCCGTGCTGCTCAGCGGCTGCGGCTTCTCGCCGTACAAGCTGCCGTTGCCCGGCGGCGCCGATCTCGGCAGCGACCCCTACACCGTCAAGGTCCAGTTCCGCGATGTGCTCGACCTGGTGCCACAGAGCGCCGTACGGGTCAATGACCTGGCGGTCGGCAAGGTCACGGACATCAAGCTCAGTGGCTGGACCGCGATCGTCACGGTCAAGATCAACGGCGACATCAAGCTCCCCGACAATGCCGAGGCGACAATCCGTCAGACCAGCCTGCTGGGCGAGAAGTTCGTCTCGCTGGCGCCCCCGTCCACGGGCGCTGCCGGCAAGCTTGGCAACGGCGACATGATCCCCCTGGAGCGTGCCGGCCGTAACCCCGAGATCGAGGAAGTCCTCGGCGCGGCCTCCCTGCTGTTCAACGGTGGCGGCCTCGAGAAGACCAACACGATCGTTCGTGAGCTCAACAACGCGCTCGGCGGCAAGGAGCCGGAGATCAAGGAGCTCATCCAGTCGACGACCTCCTTCATCTCCCAGCTCGACGACAACAAGGACGCGCTCCTCACCTCGCTGGAGAAGGTCAACCGGCTCGCAGTGGCGACCAACGACCAGAAGGACGCGATCACCGGAGCACTCGACGATCTCCCGGCTGCCCTCCGCGTCGTCAACGACCAGCGGGACGATCTGGTCAAGCTGCTCGAGTCGCTGTCCCGGCTGAGCGACGTCGCCACCGGAGTCATCCGAGACTCCAAGGCGGACACGGTCGCCAACCTGCGCGCACTCGTGCCGACCTTGACCAACCTGACCAAGGCCGGCGACGATCTGGCCTTCGCCACCAAGGCGCTCCTGACCTACCCGTTCTCGGACGGCTTCCTCGCCAACACCTACGCCAAGGCGTCGGGCCGCTGTGAGGACGGTGACCCCGGAGCCAAGGAGGGCGCCTGCTTCGGCGACTTCGCCAACCTGTCAGTGAGCCTCAACATCGGCGCGGAGCAGCTCCAGAACATCCTGGACGGCTACTTGCCGGAGGCAGGCGCCGAGGTTCCGGGCGGCTCGGCGGACGCACCCGCGTCGCCGGCCGACGAGCTCGTCGACCTCGTCGCCGGACTCGTGCCCGCCAGTGGGGCTCCCGAGCTCCCGGGCGTGACGCCGAGCAAGACCGCTGCCACACCGAGCCCCACGTCCACCAGTGCGACGACCAAGCCGGGTGGCATCTGCTCGCTGCTGGGCACGTGCCGCACCGCGGTCGCAAGCTCGGCGGACGATGATCTCGCACGACTTCTCGTGGAACCGGTGGTGGCACCATGATCTCCAGACTCACCAAGATCCAACTGGTGATCTTCGCGCTCGTGACGGTCCTCGGCGGTGCGTTCGTCGGCGGCCGGTACGCGCAGATCGATCGACTCGTTGTGGATCGCAGCTTCGAGGTCACAGCCCAGTTCAAGGACTCCGGTGGCATCTTCGCCGGCGCCCAGGTGACCTACCGCGGTATCCCGGTCGGCAAGGTCGGCAAGCTGACCTTCAAGGACTCGGGAGTGCAGGCGACCCTCGACATCGAGAACAGTGCCCCCAAGATCCCTGAGGACGTCTTGGCGATCGTGGCCAACAAGTCCGCGATCGGCGAGCAGTTCATCGACCTGCAGCCCCGTGTCAACGCCGCTCCCTACCTGAAGCCGGGATCGGCCATCGCGATCACCGACACCCGCATCCCGATCGACACCGCGACGCTGCTGGTCGACTTCAACAGCCTGGTCAAGTCGGTCGACACAGAGAACCTGCGTACCGTGGTCAACGAGCTCGGTCAGGCGTTCGAGGGCACGGGCCGCGATCTCGGCACGATCCTGGACACCTCGTCGGAGTTCATCCAGGCCGCCGATGACAACATCTCGGTGACGCGGTCCCTGATCAATGATTCGTCCTCGGTCCTGCAGACGCAGATCGACAAGCAGGGCCAGCTCGGGACCTTCTCCAAGAACCTCGCGCTGCTGTCCGACAGCCTGGTCGACGCCGACCCTGACCTGCGTCGGCTCTTTGACAAGGGCAGCGACAGCGCCCGGACCCTCCGCAAGGTGGTCGATGAGAACTCGGTTGACCTCGGCAATGCGGTGCGCGACTTCGTGACGGCCAACAAGCCGCTGTCCGAGAACGTCCTGGGTCTGCAGGCGATCTTCATCATGTACCCGTACCTGCTGGAGGGTTCGTTCTCGGTCGTCGATCCCGCCGTCAAGAACGGCGAAGAGACCGGCGACTACAACGCCACCTTCGGCCTGGTGCTGACCGACACCACCGCAACGTGCACGTATGCCAACGAAGACGGTGACTCCTCGGGCTACCGGGAGCGTCGTCCCGAGGCCGCGATCAGTGACCGTGCATTCGACACAGGTACGGACTGTAAGGTCGCCAACAACAACATCGCACGGCAGGCGTCCAAGTCGAAGCTCCAACGATCGGCCGCCGCTGGCACCGGGGCATTCATCTCGGACGCACCCGTGCCCACCGGAAAGGACTCCTTTAAGTGGCTTCTGCTCGGCCCGGCCCAACAGTGACCGAACGATCCAGTCGCCCCAGAGTCTTCACCCTCCTCGTAGTCGTCACGGCGCTCGGCCTGGTCCTGGCGGCCGTCGGCGGTGCCCTGTGGGTCCTTGGGCCCTCGGGCGCGAGCGACGACTCCGGCGACCGCAACACCATCACCTCACGTGCCAATGACTTCGCAGTCGCCTACAACACGTACGACGTCTCGGACCTCCCGGACTATCAGAAAAGGCTCAAAGGTCTGCTGACCCCGGCATACGACGAGCAGTTCGTCCAGGTGACTGATGCGGTGTTCAAGGCGCTGGAGGAGAAGAAGCAGAGCAGCGGTGGGGCCAAGGTGCTCGGCGTCGCCGTCGAGAGCATTGACAAGGATTCCGCCGAGGCGTTGGTTGCGGTGGATGCCAAGATCACGAACACCGACAACGAGGCCGAGGTCCTGAGGCACTTCCGCTGGAAGATCTCGTTCACCAAGACCAAGGGGGAGTGGCTCGTGTCCAACTTCCAGAGCGTGGCGCCTGTCGACGCACAGGCGACGCCCGTGCCCTCCGCCACTCCGAGCCCCGCGGCAACCGACGGCGGTGACGCCAAATGAGCGACTCCAACGGCCCCGTCCGCCGGCGACGCATCGCCGGCGAGAGCAAGCCCGCCGCACCGGCGAAGAAGTCGACCGCCAAGAACAAGGCGGTCAAGAGGCCGGCCGCGAAGGCTCCGGCGGCCAAGAAGTCCCCGGTCGTGCCCAAGGCTCCGGCGGCCAAGAAGTCCCCGGTCGTGCCCAAGGCTCCGGCGGCCAAGAAGGCTCCGGCGGCCAAGAAGGCTCCCGCGTCGAACACGGATGCCGTGTCGTCGGCCCCGGTCGCTGCCGAGACATCTGCCGTGACACTCGCGAAGTCCACCGCCGCTGCGAAGGTTGCGCGGGCCACTCGCCCTCCGGCCGCGCCGACACCCCCCCTTGCCTCGCAATCGGTCCAGGCAGATCCCGCGAGCACTCGGAATCTTCGCCGGTTGGTCCCGATGGTGCTCCTGGCGGTCGTCGCGCTGGTCGCCGGCGTCCTGCTGATGGTCCAGGGCGTCAGGCAGATCAGTGGTGGTGGGGCCGATCTGGGGCCGTCCCAGCAGCAGGCGTCATCGGCTGCGGGCACCGCGGCCGAGACGATCTTCTCCTTCCGTTACGACAAGCTCGACGAGCACCTGACGGCTTCCAAGACGCTCATGACCCCGAAGTTCGCCAAGGAGTTCGACAAGATCGCGCCAGCGCTCACCGAGCTCGCGCCGCAGCGGGAGATCGTCGTCGAGGCAGTCACGCGCAATGCGGCCGCGATGAGCTGTGGAGATGAGTGCTCGGACACCAAGGCCAACATCCTGGTGTTCGTCGACCAGGCCCGTCTGGTCGGTGGCAGCAAGGAGCCGACGGTCTTCGCCAATCGGATCTCGGTCTCGATGATCAAGACCGCAGACGGCTGGTTCGTCGACAACATCCGCGCGCTGTAGGTCCGGCCCCCGGCCAGACTGCCGGTGGCCCGTGTCCGGGCCGCCCCAGCTCGGCATACCACCGAAACGCGCCGCGCAACTTGCGGAGAGTTTCGGCGTTGAAATGTCGACCGTGGCCACAAAAGCCGAATAGACTCCCCCAAGCAGCGGGCTTTGTCAAGACCCGCCCTTGCTTCGCTGTGTCCTGCGGGTTACACTGAACTTTCGCGCTCGTTCTGTCTGCCCAAGTCCCCCTGACCGGGGTCGATTGGCGTGCGCGCAGCACGATCCCCGAGCCACCCGCCTGCGAGCCCTTGGAAGGACCCCTCTTGGCCGCCTCGCGCACCTCCGCATCTGTTCAGCCCCGTCGCATCTCGTTTGCCAAAATTGCAGAACCCCTCGAGGTACCAGAGCTTCTCGCTCTGCAGACCGACAGTTTCGCCTGGTTGATCGGCGACGACTCCTGGAAGGCCGGTGTCGAGGAAGCCCTCGCTGGCGGCCGTACAGACATCTCGACGAAGTCAGGTCTGGAGGAGATCTTCGAAGAGATCTCCCCCATCGAGGACTTCTCCGAGACGATGAGCCTGTCGTTCCGCGATCACCGCTTCGAGCCGCCCAAGTACTCCGTCGAGGACTGCAAGGACCGCGACGTCACGTACGCTGCTCCGCTGTTCGTGACCGCCGAGTTCATGAACAACGAGACTGGCGAGATCAAGAGCCAGACCGTCTTCATGGGCGACTTCCCGCTGATGACGGACAAAGGCACGTTCATCATCAACGGCACCGAGCGCGTTGTCGTTTCACAGCTCGTCCGCTCACCGGGCGTCTACTTCGAGCGGGTCCCGGACAAGACGTCCGACAAGGACATCTACACCGCCAAGGTCATCCCCTCGCGTGGCGCGTGGCTCGAGTTCGAGATCGACAAGCGCGATCTCGTCGGCGTCCGTCTGGACCGCAAGCGCAAGCAGAGCGTCACCGTCCTGCTGAAGGCGCTGGGCTGGTCCGAGGCGCAGATCCTCGAGGAGCTCGGCCAGTACGAGTCGATCCGCCTGACGCTCGAGAAGGACAACACCACGACCCAGGACGAGGCGCTCCTGGACATCTACCGCAAGCTGCGTCCGGGCGAACCGCCGAGCCGCGAAGCCGCTCAGACGTTGTTGGACAACTACTACTTCAACGCCAAGCGCTACGACACGGCCAAGGTTGGTCGCTACAAGATCAACAAGAAGCTCGGCGTCGAAGAGGCCTTCGACCAGCAGACTCTGACGATCGACGACATCGTGTCGACGATCAAGTACATCGTCGCGCTGCACGCCGGCGATGCCGAGTTGACGACTGCTGCGGGTCAGACCATTGTCGAGGCCGACGACATCGACCACTTTGGCAACCGTCGCATGCGTTCGGTCGGCGAACTCATCCAGAACCAGCTCCGTACGGGCCTGGCGCGGATGGAGCGTGTCGTCCGCGAGCGTATGACGACCCAGGACGTCGAGGCCATCACGCCGCAGACCCTGATCAACATTCGACCCGTCGTCGCGGCGCTCAAGGAGTTCTTCGGCACTTCGCAGCTGTCGCAGTTCATGGATCAGAACAACCCGCTCGCGGGCCTGACCCACAAGCGTCGTCTCTCGGCCCTCGGACCGGGTGGTCTGTCACGTGAACGCGCCGGCTACGAAGTTCGCGACGTCCACCCGTCGCACTACGGCCGCATGTGCCCGATCGAGACCCCGGAAGGCCCGAACATCGGCCTGATCGGCTCGCTCGCGTCCTACGGTCGGATCAACTCCTTCGGCTTCGTCGAGACGCCCTACCGCAAGGTCGTCAAGGGCACGGTCACCGAGCAGATCGACTACTTGTCCGCGACGGACGAGGATCGTTACATCATCGCGCAGGCGAACTCGATCCTCACCGAGAAGTTCACCTTCGCCGAGGACATGGTGCTGGTTCGTCAGAAGGGTGGCGAGGCAGAGCTTCGTCCCGCCGACGACGTCGACTACATGGATGTCTCGCCCCGCCAGATGGTGTCGGTCGCGACAGCCCTGATCCCGTTCCTCGAGCACGACGATGCCAACCGCGCCCTGATGGGCTCGAACATGCAGCGTCAGGCCGTCCCGCTGATCCGCAACGACGCCCCGCTCGTCGGCACCGGCATGGAGTTCCGTGCCGCGGTCGACGCTGGCGATGTCACGGTTGCCAAGGTCGCCGGTGTGGTCAACGAGGTGTCCGCGGACGCCATCGAGATCATGCAGGACGATGGCGCGTACTTCACGTACCGCCTGGCCAAGTTCCGTCGCTCCAACCAGGGCACCTGCACCAACCAGCGTCCGCTGGTCTCGCACGGTCAGCGTGTCGAGGTCGGCACGCCCCTGGCCGATGGTCCGTGCACCGACGAGGGCGAGATGGCCCTCGGCACGAACCTGCTCGTGGCGTTCATGCCGTGGCAGGGTCACAACTACGAGGACGCGATCATCCTCAGCCAGCGTGTCGTCCAGGACGACGTGTTGACCTCGATCCACATCGAGGAGCATGAGGTCGATGCTCGCGACACCAAGCTCGGCCCCGAGGAGATCACCCGCGACATCCCGAACGTCAGCGAAGAAATGCTGGCGGACCTGGACGAGCGTGGAATCATCCGGATCGGTGCGGAGGTCGGCAACGGCGACGTGCTGGTCGGCAAGGTCACGCCCAAGGGTGAGACCGAGCTGACCCCGGAGGAGCGTCTGCTCCGTGCGATCTTCGGCGAGAAGGCGCGCGAGGTGCGCGACACCTCGCTCAAGGTCCCGCACGGCGAGTCCGGCACCGTCATCGGCGTCCGGGTGTTCGACTCGGCCGAGGGCGACGAGCTCTCACCGGGTGTCAACCAGCTGGTCCGCGTCTACGTGGCGCAGAAGCGCAAGATCTCCAACGGTGACAAGCTCGCCGGTCGCCACGGCAACAAGGGCGTCATCTCCAAGATCCTGCCCGTCGAGGACATGCCCTTCATGGAGGACGGCACGCCAGTCGACATCGTCCTCAACCCGCTCGGCATCCCCGGCCGGATGAACGTCGGACAGGTCCTGGAGACCCACCTCGGGTGGGTTGCCAAGACCGGCTGGCAGATTCCGGACGAGGAGCAGGACGAGTGGGCCGAGACGTTGCGCAAGATCGGTGCTGACAAGGCCGAGCCTGCGACCAACATCGCGACCCCCGTCTTCGATGGCGCCCGTGAGGACGAGATCCAGGGCCTGCTGGCCTCGACTCTGCCCAACCGGGACGGCGAGCGCATGGTCAAGCGTGACGGCAAGGCGATGCTGTTCGACGGTCGTTCCGGCGAGCAGTTCCCCGACCCGGTCTCGGTCGGCTACATGTACCTCCTCAAGCTGCACCACCTGGTCGACGACAAGATCCACGCACGTTCCACGGGTCCGTACTCGATGATCACGCAGCAGCCGCTGGGTGGTAAGGCGCAGTTCGGTGGACAGCGTTTCGGTGAGATGGAGGTGTGGGCCCTCGAGGCCTACGGAGCGGCGTACGCGCTGCAGGAGCTCCTGACCATCAAGTCCGACGACATCCTCGGACGCGTCAAGGTCTACGAAGCCATCGTCAAGGGCGAGAACGTACCCGAACCCGGTATCCCGGAGTCGTTCAAGGTTCTCGTCAAGGAGATGCAGTCCCTGTGTCTCAACGTCGAGGTGCTCTCCAGCGACGGATCTGCCGTCGAGATGCGCGATGCGGAAGAGGATCTCTTCCGTGCCGCCGAAGAACTCGGCATCGACCTGTCCCGGCGTGAGCCCTCCAGCGTCGAGGAGGTCTGAGCCCACCCGGCTCAGACCCTCCCCGACCACCTGCAAGAACATCTGAAAGGGAAAGAAGACCAACGTGCTTGACGTGAACTTCTTCGATCAAATCCGGATCGGTCTCGCGACCGCCGACGACATCCGCGGATGGTCGTTCGGCGAGGTCAAGAAGCCTGAGACGATCAACTACCGCACGCTCAAGCCCGAGCGTGACGGACTCTTCTGCGAGAAGATCTTCGGTCCCACCCGGGATTGGGAGTGCTACTGCGGCAAGTACAAGCGCGTTCGCTTCAAGGGCATCATCTGCGAGCGTTGCGGCGTCGAGGTCACGCGGTCCAAGGTGCGCCGTGAGCGCATGGGCCACATCGAGCTTGCCGCTCCCGTCACGCACATCTGGTACTTCAAGGGCGTCCCGAGCCGGCTGGGCTATCTGCTCGACCTGGCTCCCAAGGACCTCGAGAAGGTCATCTACTTCGCGGCCTACATGATCACGCGGGTCGACGAGGATGCGCGTCACAAGGATCTGTCGAGCCTCGAGACCAAGATCGATCTGGAGCGTCAGCAGCTCGAGGGACGTCGCGACAACGAGGTCAACGAGCGCATGCAGAAGCTCGAGGAAGACCTCAAGGCACTCGAGGACGAGGGCGCCAAGGCCGACGCCAAGCGCAAGGTCAAGGACGCCGCCGAGCGTGAGGCCAAGCAGCGTCGCGACCGCACGCAGCGCGAGATCGATCGCCTCGACGAGGTGTGGAGCCGATTCAAGAGCCTCAAGGTCCAGGACCTCGAGGGTGACGAACTGCTCTACCGCGAGATGACGTATCGCTTCGGCAAGTACTTCGATGGCTACATGGGCGCCACGGCGATCCAGAAGCGCCTGCAGGACTTCGACCTCGAGGCCGAGGCCGAGCTGCTGCGCGAGATCATCGCGACCGGCAAGGGACAGAAGAAGACCCGTGCGCTCAAGCGCCTCAAGGTCGTCTCGGCATTCCTCGGAAGCAGCAATGCTCCCGCTGGCATGGTCCTGGATGCCGTCCCGGTCATCCCGCCGGAACTGCGCCCGATGGTGCAGCTCGATGGTGGACGCTTCGCGACGAGCGACCTGAACGATCTCTACCGCCGCGTGATCAACCGCAACAACCGGCTCAAGCGTCTGCTTGACCTCGGTGCTCCGGAGATCATCGTCAACAACGAGAAGCGCATGCTGCAGGAGGCCGTCGACTCGCTGTTCGACAACGGCCGCCGTGGTCGTCCGGTCACCGGACCGGGCAACCGTCCGCTCAAGTCGATCTCGGACATGCTCAAGGGCAAGCAGGGTCGATTCCGTCAGAACCTGCTCGGCAAGCGCGTCGACTACTCCGGCCGTTCGGTTATCATCGTCGGCCCGCAGCTCAAGCTGCACCAGTGTGGTCTGCCCAAGCAGATGGCACTCGAGCTGTTCAAGCCGTTCGTGATGAAGCGTCTGGTTGATCTCAACCACGCGCAGAACATCAAGAGCGCCAAGCGCATGGTCGAGCGGGCTCGCCCGGTCGTGTGGGACGTCCTCGAAGAGGTCATCACCGAGCACCCCGTGCTGCTCAACCGTGCACCCACACTGCACCGTCTGGGCATTCAGGCGTTCGAGCCGCAGCTCATCGAGGGCAAGGCCATCCAGATCCACCCGCTCGTCTGCTCGGCGTTCAACGCCGACTTCGACGGTGACCAGATGGCCGTGCACCTGCCGCTGAGCGCGGAGGCGCAGGCCGAGGCCCGCGTCCTGATGCTGTCGACCAACAACATCCTGAAGCCGTCCGACGGTCGCCCGGTCACGATGCCGACCCAGGACATGATCATCGGCTTGTACTTCTTGACGCTCGAGCGTTCGGGACACATCGGTGAGGGACGTGCCTTCAGCTCGGTCTCCGAGGCCATGATGGCCTTCGAGCGTCACGAGATCTCGCTGCAGGCTCACGTCAAGATTCGCATCGAGGGCACGACCAACGAGACGACCCTGGGTCGCGCAATCTTCAACGAGGCGCTCCCGGACGACTACCCGTTCGTCAACCACCAGGTCGGCAAGAAGGAGCTCGGTGTCATCGTCAACGACCTCGCCGAGCGCTACTCCAAGGTCGACGTGGCCAACGCGCTCGACAACCTCAAGGACACCGGCTTCCACTGGGGCACCCGCTCCGGCGTGACGGTCTCGATCGAGGACGTCGTGACGCCCCCGCGCAAGCAGGAGATCCTTTCCGGCTACGAGGCGCAGGCCGCCAAGGTCCAGACGCAGTTCGACCGTGGTCTGATCACTGCGGACGAGCGTCGTCAGGAGCTCATCGAGATCTGGACGCAGGCCACGGCCGACGTCACGGAGGAGATGCTGAAGGGCTTCACGGAGGACAACCCCATCTGGATGATGGTTGACTCCGGTGCTCGCGGAAACATGATGCAGGTGCGTCAGATCGCCGGCATGCGTGGTCTGGTGGCCAACCCCAAGGGCGAGATCATCCCGCGCCCCATCAAGGCCAACTTCCGCGAGGGTCTGTCGGTGGTCGAGTACTTCATCGCCACCCACGGCGCCCGCAAGGGACTCGCCGACACGGCTCTGCGTACGGCTGACTCGGGCTACCTGACGCGTCGGCTTGTCGACGTCAGCCAGGACGTCATCATCCGCGAGGAGGACTGCGGAACCGAGCGTGGACTCCGTCAGGTCATCGCGACCAAGAACGACGAGGGTCGCGCGGTCCCCGATGAGAACGTCGAAACTTCGGCGTACTCCCGCACGGCAGCAGCCGATGTCACAGACGACAAGGGCACGGTGCTCGCAGCTGCTGGCAGCGAGCTCGGCGACGTCGAGATCGGTCGCCTCATCGCGGCCGGCATCGAGGAGATCAAGGTCCGTACGGTCCTGACCTGCGAGGCCAAGGCGGGTACGTGTGCCAAGTGCTACGGCCGCTCGCTGGCGACCGGCAAGCTCGTCGACATCGGTGAGGCCGTCGGCACCATCGCGGCCCAGTCGATCGGTGAGCCCGGCACGCAGCTGACCATGCGTACCTTCCACACCGGTGGTGTGGCCGGAGACGACATCACGCACGGTCTCCCGCGCGTCGTGGAGCTCTTCGAGGCACGTCAGCCCAAGGGTCGTGCGCCGATCACTGAGTCTGCTGGTCGGGTCGAGATCGATGACTCGGACAAGACCCGCAAGCTCGTCGTGACGCCGGACGATGGTTCCGAGGTGCTGGAGTACCCCGTGACCAAGCGTTCGCGTCTGCTGATCGCCGATGGCGATCACGTCGAGGTCGGCCAGCAGCTGACGCACGGTACGCCGGATCCGCAGGAAGTCCTGCGCATCCTGGGTGTGCGTCGCGCGCAGGAGCACCTCGTGGACGAGGTCCAGGCGGTCTACCGCTCGCAGGGTGTGGCCATCCACGACAAGCACATCGAGATCATCGTGCGCCAGATGCTCCGTCGCGTGACGGTCATCGAGCAGGGTGCGTCGAACCTCATCCCCGGTGACCTGGTCGATCGGGCCAAGTTCGAGGAGGAGAACCGACGCGTCGTCGCCGAGGGTGGCAACCCCGCTTCGGGTCGTCCGGTCCTGATGGGTATCACGAAGGCCTCGCTGGCCGTCGAGTCGTGGCTGTCGGCCGCCTCCTTCCAGGAGACGACCCGCGTCCTGACCGACGCAGCCATCCACGGCAAGTCCGATGCGCTCCGTGGTCTGAAGGAGAACATCATCATCGGCAAGCTCATCCCGGCAGGTACTGGTCTCGACCGGTACAAGAACATCCGGGTCGAGCCGACCGAAGAGGCCCGTCAGGCCGCCTACGCCGTCACAGGCTACGGCGACTACGACTACGGCTTCGGTGCTCCGGACTCCGCTCCGGTGCAGCTCGATGACTTCGACTTCACGTCGTTCGAGAAGTAGCTCCTGAGGCGGCCTAGCCGCTCCAGACACGATGAAGCCCCCGGCCGATGGTCGGGGGCTTCATCGTTAGATGCCGGTACGGCGAACTATGGCCGCCATTCGCTGGCCCGTTTCCTGTGCATGGGCAGGGTCCTCGTAGAACTTTCGGTGCTTCTCCGAGGGCCCGTCGGTTGTGTCGCCCGGTGGCTGACCACAGATGGCGTCACCGGCGACGCAGAACGTGATGGCGATGTCCTGCAGCGACGGGTCGAGGACGGGCCCGGCGCCTAGCTTGCCGGCCCCCGGCGCCGTTGTGCCGTACGTCCAGGACTGGATCGAGTCGTCGGGGTTGCGTCGGGAGTCGGCGATCAACGCGATCAGGCGGATCCGTCGCAGCGTCTGCGCGGTGGGGCCTGCGGCGAGCTTGTGCAAGACCTCGGCGCCCTGGCTGACCCCGACGAGAGCGAACTTCGTCTGCGGGCAGGACCGTCCGAGGTCGTCGAGACGGGTAGCGGTACGGGTCTGCCCGTCCTCGACGTTGGCCTGGTGGCGTGCGTCGCTGACCCCGCTCTCGGCCCGGTAGGGGATCCCTTCGATTCGCACCGTGGCGTCGGAGGAGCGGTGCAGCTCGGTGGCCATTGCCTTGACTGACGCCATCACCTCGCGGCCCGCGCCGTGGTCGCTGGTCAGGGGCTGTCCCGAGCCGCGCAGGGAGAGCGCGACCAGATCGGCACATCTGGTGTCGACGAGCAGTGGCCCGGGGGAGCGTGCCGGGCTGGCTGCATCCGTGCGCGTGTTGGCGCACCCGGCCGCCGCAGGAGGGCGACCGCCGTGGCGGCGATGCGCCCGGTCAAGGGGTACCGGCGGGACGCTTCCCGGTCGGCTCAGGTGTCTGGCCGGCAGACGGCGTGGTAGGGCTCGGCTTCGGGATGTCGCGGAACAGCCAGGTCAGCTTCGGCTCGAACACGGGACGGAAGACGACCGAGACGGGCTTGGTCATCAGCAGGTTGGCCACGACAAGCGCAGCGAACGTGGTGGCGACGACCGCAGCGAAGCCGAACCGGGACATGTCGTCGAACAGGTCGAACTGCAGCTTCAGGAAGATGATCAGGTAGCCGTGCAGCAGGTAGCAGTAGAAGGTGCGTCCACCCAGTGCCGTCGTGATCGAACGTCGCCGGGGGACCAATGACAACGCCGCGAAGGTCAGCAGGAAGCCGATGGCCAGGAGTTCGGCACGCTGTGACATGCCCTCGATCGCGGTCGCGCCGAGCGGGTCCTCGTCGTAGCGCTGCTTCCAGAGCAGCCAATCGATCTGCCAGTTCTTGGAGTAGGTGTAGCAGATCAGCAGCGCGGAGCCGAGCACCGCGACGGACGCAGCACGGATGCGGGGGTCTGCGAGTCGCTCGAAACGTTCCCGGGTCATGTGCAGGCCCACGACGTAGAAGGGCAGGAAGCCCAAGATCTTGGGCAGGGCCAGCACATTTGGTACTTCGATCAGCCCGACCAGCAACGAGATCAGGATCGACGTCGTGATGGGGTAGCGCAGCGCGCGCCAGATCGGGGTCGTCAAGCGCCACACGAAAAGTGCCGCCAGGAACCAGGCGAGCCACTGGGGTGAGAGGAGCAGCAGAGGACTGGGCTCGCCCGTGTAGTGACGGGTGATCAGCTGCAGGCTGGTCTCGACCAGGAGATACGGCACCACCAGCGTGCTGACGATCCGGCGGACCTGGCGGGCGTCGCCCATGTAGCGGCGAGCCGTGTAGCCCGAGATCAGGATGAAGAACGGCATGTGGAACGAGTAGATCCACACGTAGACACCGCGGGCCGAATCCATGTCGGTGAACTGCGTCAGCGAGTGGCCGATCACGACCAGCAGCATGACCCAGTAGCGGGCATTGTCGAGGTAGGCCACCCGCTCCTTGGTTGGCGAGGTGGTGACGGGCAACGGTTCAAGAGCACTCATTGTGCTTGACTCTATAAGCAGTTCCTGAACATGGCCTGACTCAATCTGAGATGGAGCATCTGTGGTCGAACCGTCCCGCACCCAGCGCCTCGGCGCGTACGCCGTCGTGGTCGACCAGGACCGCATCCTGCTGACCCGCATCTCACCGATCGGCTTTCCGGTGGGGGCATGGACCCTGCCCGGCGGAGGAGTGGATCATGGTGAGTCGCCCCACGCCGCGGTGCGTCGCGAGCTGTGGGAGGAAGCGGGGCTTGAGGCGATGAGCGTCCGGCTGGTCGACGTGCACGACGTGCACACCGTCGCGCTGGGACGAGGGGACCAGTACGAGGACTACCACGGTGTCCACCTGCTCTACGCGGTCGAGGTCGACACTGCTCAGGTTCCGCGCGTCACCGACGTGGGTGGCACGACCGATCTGGTGCAGTGGGTACCGATCGAGCAGATTGACTCTTCGCTCGGCCCGGTGCTCCCGATGGTCAGGCACACCATCGAGCGCCTCGATCAATTCGCCGCGGGGTGGTCCAGCAGGATCGTGTAGTTGCCGCGCGCCGACAGGACGTACGTCGCCTGGGCCGTGCCGCCACCCTTGGTCGGGGTCGTGTAAGTCGTGCTGACCTCGTTGAGGTCCTCCACGATGTCCTTGGTGATCGTCTTGCCCTTGGGCCGCTTGCTCTCGACGAACTGCTCGGCGGTCTGGTCGGCGCTGACCGCGCGGGTGAAGGTCGTCACGGCGAAGTCCGGGTGATATCCGCTCAACAGGATCGTGGCTGTCGTCGGAGCGATCCAGCCATCGAGCAGCGGCTCGGTGCTGGGTGCGTCCTCGTCCATCTTGGGCCAGATGAGTCCGGACTTCTCATCGGTGGAGTCGGTGTCCTCGACGCCGTCCAGCGAACCTGCCTCCGACGCCAGCTGACCCTTGCGGGGCTCGCCAACGTACTCCACCGTGACCACCATGACCGGGCGCGTCAGGTTCGATGGCCCGGAGGTGCGGGTCTTGATGTTGCCGGGGTCGACGTCCATCGTGATCCGAAGATTGCGGTCGTCCTCGGTGATGCCGTGCGCAGACATCTCGCAGCGGGTGATCCGGCGCAGCGTGGACTTGCAGTACGCCGAGAGGTCGTTGGTCACGATGGTGGAAGCCGGCAGGCGGGCCGCGATCTGGGCCAGCATGCGTCGCACGACGTCGGTGGGGTCGCCGTCGATCCGCATGAGCGAGACCGTCGAGTCGGGCTTGGGCGGATCGTCCAGCAGCTTGAAGGTGTCGTCGCTGGGGCGGGCCTCAGGGGTCGGCGTCGGCGTGGGAGTCGGTGTCGGGGGCGTGCCTTCGGTCGCGTTCTCGTCGGCCTCGGCGGCCGCCTTGTCGCGCGCCTCGGCGTCCTTTTGTGCCTGGGCGGCCAACAATTCGGGCTGGTAGACCGAAATGAGTCGGGCGCTGCGGTAGCGGATCAGCGGCCCGACCTGGGTCGCGCCTGGAGGCACCTGCAGGCCGAACGCGATGGGGCTCTCGGGGGCGGATTCGTGCTCCGTGACGTTGGGTGCGGCGGTCGTGGCACCGGACTCCGTGGGATCCGCGGGGGTGCCCGCGGAGCCCTGGCCGTCGCAGGACGCGATCAGTGCCAGCGCAGCGACTGACACCGCCGCGCGGAAAAGGCGAGACTTCATGCATTCCCCTCGTCGGTGTCCCGGGCGGGACAAAACTGGCGGGCGATCGAGCAACGCCGACTCGACGGGGCCTCGTGCACCAGCCCACACGATATCGTTCCCGGCCAAGGGCCCGTGGCACCTGGTCCGACTCGGGAGAGGAGCGAGTTCATGGCGCAGCGCACGACGACGACAGATCGAGTGTTCGCGGCGCTCCGGGAGTCGATCGTGACGGGGGAGTTCCCGGCCGGTTCGCTCCATTCGATCTACCGTCTGGCTGAGCTTCTGGACGTCTCCCGCACCCCTGTCCGCGAGGCCGTCCTCCGGCTGGCCGACATTGGACTGGTCTCGGTCGAGCGCAATCGCGGTGTGCGAATTCGCGGTGTGACGGTTGGCGACGTGCGGTCGGTGTTCGAGCTCCGCCTGATGATCGAGGTGCCAGCGACGGCGTACGCGGCGGGGCACGCGACGGCGCAGGACGTCGAGGCGCTCGAGGAGGCTCTGGTGGGTATGCGGGCGGGTGCCGACGCGCTCGACGAGGTCCGATTCACCGGCCACGACAGGACGCTGCACCACCGGATCGCCGCGGTGCTGGGCAACCCACGGCTGCAGCAGGAGGTCGCCGCGCTGCGCGACTCGATCCAGACCCGGGGAGCCTCGACGCTGCACCGATCGCGTGGCATGACAGAGATCCTGGAGGAGCACGTCCCGATCGTCGAGGCGATCGCCTCGAAGAACCCGGCCGCGGCGGCGGCTCGGATGGAGGAGCATCTCGTCAACACCGCGACCCTGCTCATGGCGCAGGCCGCGACTCCCGACGACCCGGCCCCGGGTGCAGGCTGGGCCAACCGTCTGCAGGAGCACCTGTATCTCCCCGAAGAGACCGCCCGCACTCGTCAGCAGTAGCATGCTAGTTACCGCGACGCACCGACCCGAAGGAGCAGCACCGTGTCGAGCTTCCACCCCACTCACCCCGAAACCGTCTTCACGTACGGTGCACCGGGCCTGAAGTTCGGCGTCGGGGCGCGGCACGAGCTCGGCCACGACCTCGCCCAGCTCGATGCGAAGCGGGTCCTGATCGTGACGGACCCCGGTGTTGCCGCGACCGGAGCCCCGGCAGAGATCGCAGCATCGCTTCGGGCCGCCTCGATCGAGGCCGTCGTCTTCGACCGGTCGCGGGTCGAACCGACCGACGAGAGCCTCGAGGCGGCGATCGAGTTCGGCCGGTCGGAGGGCCCGTTCGACGCGATCGTCGCGTGCGGCGGCGGAAGCAGCATCGACACCGCCAAGGCGGTCAACCTGTTGCTGACCAACGAGGGCGAGCTGATGGACTACGTCAACGCGCCGGTCGGCCGCGCGCGGGCGCCGCGTCATCGGCTGCTGCCGCTGATCGCTGTCCCGACCACGACCGGGACGGGCAGCGAGAGCACCACGATCTGCGTCCTGGACGTCGTCAGTCAGCACGTCAAGACCGGCATCTCCCACGCCCGGCTGCGACCGACCCTCGCGGTCGTGGACCCCGAGCTCACGCTGACCCAGCCCGCCGGGGTGACGGCGGCCTCGGGGCTGGACATCCTGTGCCACGCTCTCGAGAGCTACACGGCGCGACCGTTCGGCTCGTACGAGCACAAGCAGGCCCACGAGCGGGTGCCGTACTGCGGGGCCAACCCGATCGCCGACATGTGGTCGGAGAAGGCGCTCAGCCTGATGGCGAGCTCGTTCCGAACGGCTGTCCAGAACGGCGACGACCTCGCTGCCCGCACAGAGGTCGCGATGGCCGCGACGTTCGCCGGCCTGGGCTTCGGGAACGCCGGGGTGCACATCCCGCACGCCAACGCATACCCGATCGCCGGACAGGTCCGGGACTTCCAACCGGCCGGGTACGACGTCGACCACGCGATGGTGCCCCACGGCATGGCCGTCTCGCTGACCGCTCCGGCGGCTTTCCGCCACACGTTCCAGGCATCGCCCGAGCGACACATCCGCGCGGCCGAGCTGCTTGCCCCGGGCGCGGACCGACCTGCCGATCCGGCCGAGTTCCTCCCGCAGGTGCTCGCCGGGATCATGCGTGAGGTGGGCATCCCTGCTGGCATCGGCGCAGTGGGCTTCGGCACGGCAGACATCGACGCTCTCGTCGAGGGCACGATGAAGCAGCAGCGGTTGCTGGCGACGGCGCCGCTGGAGGTCACCGCAGAGGCGGTGGCGATGATCCTCGACCAGTCGATCGAGCTGTGGTGAGCAGCCTTCCGGGCAGCGAGTCGCGATCCATGGCGACCGCGGAGATCACCCACACGCTGCGGCGACTCGGAGTCACCGATGTCGACGACTCGACGTTGACGCGGGCGCTCTACAGCACCGACGCCTCGCTCTACCGGGTCGTGCCACGCGTCGTGGTTCGTCCCCGCAGCGTCGAGGAGGTGCTCGCGACGATCGAGGCGTGCCGGCTGACCGGGACTCCGGTCACCTCCCGTGGCGCCGGCACCTCGATCGCCGGAAATGCGGTCGGGACGGGTGTCGTGATCGACTTCACCCGCCACCTCAACCGGGTCCACGAAATCGATGTCGACGCGCGGACAGCGCGAGTTGATCCCGGCACGGTCCACGCGGTCCTGCAAAAGGCAGCGACACCCCTGGGCCTGCGGTTTGGACCGGATCCGTCGACGCACACGCGGTGCAGCGTCGGTGGCATGATCGGCAACAATGCCTGCGGCTCGCGGGCCCTGGCATACGGGCGCATGGCGGACAACGTCGTGGCTCTCGACGTCGTGACGATGGCGGGGGAGTCGCTCTCCCTGCACGCCGGCGGCTCGACGACGTCGCCGACACTGGACCGCCTGCGTGGCGTCGTCCAGGAGGGCCTCGGCACGATCCGGACCGAGTTCGGGACGTTCGGCCGCCAGGTCTCCGGATACAGCCTGGAGCACCTGCTGCCCGAACGAGGCTTTGACGTGGCCACGTTCATGGCCGGCACCGAGGGCACCCTGGCCACCATGACCTCCGCGACGGTGCGGCTGGTCCAGGACCCACCCCACCGGCAGATCCTGGTCCTCGGCTACGGCTCGATGGCTGAGGCCGCAGACGACGTCCCGGCGCTGCTGCAGCACCGCCCGACGGCATGCGAGGGGCTGGACTCGCGCATCGTCGAGGTGTTCCGGGCCCATCGCGGTGCCGTGCCCGATCTGCCAGCCGGTCAGGGTTGGCTATTCGTCGAAATGTCCGGTGTCGACGCGGCATCGGTGTCCGACACGGTCCACCGGGCGCGCGCCGACTCGTCGGCGATCGCCGCCCGCATCGTCACCGACGTCGCCGAGCAGGCTGTGCTGTGGCGCATTCGGGAGGAAGGCGCGGGACTGGCAACGCGGACCCTGCCCGGCAAGGCGCTGTCCGGCTGGGAGGACGCCGCGGTGCCGCCCGAGCGGCTCGGCGCCTACCTGCGCGAGTTCGAGGCCCTGCTGACCTCGCACGGCCTGGACGGTGTGCCGTACGGCCACTTCGGTGACGGATGCATCCACGTACGCATCGACTTCCCGCTCGACGAGCCCGGAGGGCACGGTGTGTTCCGCACGTTCCTGCACGAAGCCGCGACCCTGGTGGCCTCGCACGGCGGCTCGCTCTCGGGGGAGCATGGTGACGGTCGGGCCAGATCCGAGCTGCTGCCGCTGATGTACTCGGCTGAGGCGATCGACCTGTTCGGCCAGGTCAAGGCGGTCTTCGACCCCGACGATTTGCTCAACCCCGGCGTGCTCGTCCGTCCCCGGCCGGTCGACGCGGACCTGCGTGGCCCGGAATCGTCGATCGACCGGCTGGACGGGCGACTCGGTCTGCGCCTGCTCCACGACGAGGGGGATTTCGGCAAGGCCGTGCACCGGTGCACGGGCGTCGGCAAGTGCATCGCGGACAACACGGGTTCCAATGGCGTGATGTGCCCGTCCTTCCAGGCGACCCGCGACGAGAAGGACTCGACCCGCGGTCGCGCCCGAGTCCTTCAGGAGATGATCGACGGCCGGCTCGTGACCGGAGGGTTCCGCGCCCCGGAAGTCCACGAGGCGCTGGACCTGTGCCTGTCGTGCAAGGGCTGCGCCACGGACTGTCCGACCGGCACCGACATGGCGACCTACAAGTCCGAGGTCCTCCACCAGGCCTACCGCGGGCGCATCCGCCCCCGCAGCCACTACATCCTGGGGCGGCTGCCGTTCTGGGCGCGGGTCATGTCGCCGATCGCGGGGCTCGCGAATCTTGGCCTGCGCACGCCCGGTGCGCGCTCGCTGGCCCGCTGGGTCGCGGGCGTCGACCAGCGGCGCAGTCTGCCGACGTTCGCCCGCAGGACCCTGAGCCGCTGGGCCCGCCGGCGCCGGTCCGACACGGCGGGTCGTCCGCGCGTGCTGCTCTGGGCGGACTCGTTCACGGAGTTC
Source organism: Aeromicrobium sp. A1-2 (assembly GCF_003443875.1). NCBI lineage: Bacteria > Bacillati > Actinomycetota > Actinomycetes > Propionibacteriales > Nocardioidaceae > Aeromicrobium > Aeromicrobium sp. A1-2. The sequence goes on from NZ_CP027482.1 coordinate 295,172, forward strand.
TTCGACACCGAGGGTGGCAAGGCTGCGGTCCGCGTCCTCGAGGACGCGGGCTATCACGTCGAGCTGCTGGCCCGCTCGGCCTGCTGCGGCCTGACCTGGATCACGACCGGACAGCTCGACAAGGCCCGCTCGATCGTGGGCGAAACCGTGGCGCAGCTGCACCCCTACGTCGCGAGCGGGGTACCGATCGTGGGGCTCGAGCCTTCATGTCTCGCGGTACTTCGGTCGGACGCCGTGGAACTGCTGGACGATCCGCGTGCCGTGGATGTCGCGCGTGGAGTCTTCACACTGTCGGAGCTCCTGCAGCGGACCGAGGGGTGGCAGGCTCCGGACCTGGCGGGCACCACACTTGTCGTCCAACCGCACTGTCACCAGGCGTCGGTCATGGGCTTCGAAGCGGACCTCGCAGTCATGGCCTCGACCGGGGCCACGATCGAGCGGCTCTCCGGCTGTTGCGGTCTTGCTGGCAACTTCGGCGTCGAAAAGGGACACTACGAGGTGTCGGTGGCCGTCGCGGAGCTGCAGCTGCTCCCGGCGGTTCGTAACGCTCCACCCGGAGCGGTCGTTGTCGCTGACGGATTCTCGTGCAGGACCCAGCTCGATGACCTCGCTGGCGTCGGCGCGCTCCATCTCGCCCAGATACTCGATCGCTGACCGGAGACGACACGCAATGGATCACACTCTTGAGCTGGGCACCGCGATGTCGCGATTCGCGGACTTCGCCGGCCTCGGCACGGGGGACGAGCCCATTCCGACCTGCGAGGGCTGGACGATGCGCGATCTCGTCACGCACCTCGGGACGGTCCACCGTTGGGCCGCCGGGATCGTCCTGACCGGTCAGCGGGTCGCATCGCCGACTCCGGTCGTGACCGAGCCCGTCGCGGACTGGTACGCCGGCAACGCGACGGCCCTCCTGGGCGCGTTTCAGGCCGTCAGCCTCGCTGAGCCGATCCCCAACTTCACCCACAACGGCGAGACCGTCGCCTTCTGGCCGCGTCGTCAGCTGCACGAGGCCACGGTGCACGGTGTCGACGCCGCCCAGGCGCTTGGCTTTGACGAGTCCAGCTGGATCGTCGATCCGGCGGTCGCGGCCGATGGCATCGACGAGGTGCTGCAGGCGTTCTTCCCGCGGCTGACCGCCCAGGGCAGGCGACCGGACGTGCGCTCGCGCATCCGGCTGGTCGCCACCGACGTCCAGCAGTCGTGGATCATCGGCCCCCGCAGCGGCGAGGCCGGTCCGCCCTTGCAGCTGCACTCCTCGCTCGAGGCGGACACCGTGGTCAGCGGCACGGCCTCAGACCTGTACCTCGGACTCTGGGGGCGGGCGGGCTCAGACCGGCTGGAGTTCGACGGTGTCGACGGTCGGATCCTTCTTGACGGCCCCACGACGCTGTAGCGCTGGGCGACCCCGCAGACCGGGCGCACTCCGGTGATTTGGAATCATCCGCGGCTGCCCGGTAGTATTAACCGCTGTGCCTGAACTCATCAGGCCGGTGCACGCATCCCGTCGGACAGTACGGCGGCGAGTGCATCACGACTCATGGCTCACACCAGTCAGAAGAAGGAAGTTTGTAGTGCCCACGATTAACCAGCTGGTCCGCAAGGGCCGCACGCGCAAGGTCGTCAAGACGACGACTCCCGCGCTCAAGGGTTCACCTCAGCGACGCGGCGTCTGCACCCGCGTCTACACCACCACTCCGAAGAAGCCGAACTCCGCGCTCCGCAAGGTTGCCCGAGTCAAGCTCTCGAGTGGCACCGAGGTCACTGCATATATTCCGGGTGAGGGCCACAACCTCCAGGAGCACTCGATCGTGCTCGTTCGCGGTGGTCGTGTGAAGGATCTCCCCGGTGTGCGCTACAAGATCATCCGTGGCGCCCTCGACACGCAGTCCGTCAAGGGTCGCAAGCAGGCTCGCAGCCTGTACGGCGCCAAGAAGGAGAAGAAGTAATGCCTCGTAAGGGCCCGGCGCCGAAGCGCGTCGTCGAGACTGACCCCGTCTACGGAAGCCAGCTCGTCACCTCACTCATCAACAAGGTCCTGGTCGACGGCAAGAAGCAGGTCGCCCAGCGCATCGTCTACACCGCCCTCGAGGGCACGCGTGAGAAGTCCGGCACCGATCCGGTCATCACGCTCAAGCGCGCGCTCGACAACGTCAAGCCGTCGATCGAGGTCAAGAGCCGTCGCGTCGGTGGCGCCACGTACCAGGTCCCGATCGAGGTCCGCGCGGTTCGCCAGAACACCCTGGCCCTGCGCTGGCTCGTCAGCTTCGCTGGTGCCCGCCGTGAGAAGACCATGGCTGAGCGCCTCATGAACGAGCTGCTCGACGCCTCCAACGGTCTCGGTGGCGCTGTCAAGAAGCGCGAAGACACGCACAAGATGGCTGAAGCCAACAAGGCATTCGCCCACTACCGCTGGTAGTCCCGGACGTCTCGTCCTCATCACCTTCACCCGCACCAAAGAGGAAGCAGTAACCACTCGTGGCAACAGATATCACCACCGACCTGAGCAGGGTCCGCAACATCGGCATCATGGCGCACATCGATGCCGGCAAGACCACGACGACCGAACGCATCCTCTTCTACACCGGTATCAACTACAAGATCGGTGAGGTTCACGACGGCGGCGCCACGATGGACTGGATGGAGCAGGAGCAGGAGCGCGGCATCACGATCACGTCCGCCGCGACAACCTGCTGGTGGAAGGACAACCAGATCAACATCATCGACACCCCCCGGCACGTCGACTTCACCGTCGAGGTCGAGCGCAACTTGCGCGTCCTCGATGGTGCCGTCGCCGTGTTCGACGGTGTTGCCGGTGTCGAGCCGCAGTCCGAGACGGTCTGGCGCCAGGCCGACAAGTACGGCGTCCCGCGCATGTGCTTCGTCAACAAGCTCGACCGCACGGGTGCCAGCTTCGACTACTGCGTCAAGACCATCCGTGAGCGCCTCGGCGCGACGGCCCTCGTGCTGCAGGTCCCGATCGGCGCCGAGGGCGACTTCATCGGTGTCGTCGACCTGGTCGCCAACCGTGCACTCGTGTGGCGCGGCGAGACCGCGATCGGCGAGGACTACGCAGTCGAGGACATCCCGGCCGATCTGGTCGACAAGTCGGCCGAGGCCCGCGCCGAGATGATCGAGACGCTCGCCGACCACGACGACGAGTTCGCCGAGGCCTACCTCGACGGCGCCGAGATCACCCCTGAGCTGCTCAAGCCGGCGATTCGTCGCGCGACGCTGGACGCCAAGCTCAACCCGGTGCTGTGTGGCACGGCGTTCAAGAACAAGGGCGTCCAGCCCCTGCTCGACGCGGTCATCGACTACCTGCCGTCGCCGATCGACGTTGGCGCCATCACCGGCCTCGACCCGCGTGACGAGTCCAAGAGCGACACCCGCGAGCCCAACGAGAGCGAGCCGTTTGCGGCCCTCGCATTCAAGATCGCCTCAGACCCGCACCTCGGCAAGCTGACCTACCTGCGCGTCTACTCGGGTCGCCTCGAGTCCGGCAGCACGGTCATCAACGTGACCAAGGGCCGCAAGGAGCGGATCGGCAAGATCTACCAGATGCACGCCAACAAGCGTGCCGAGATCGCGTCGGTCGGCGCCGGCCAGATCGTGGCCGTCATGGGCCTCAAGGACACCACGACCGGTGAGACCCTGTCGGATCCGCAGAAGCAGATCGTGCTGGAGTCGATGACGTTCCCCGCGCCGGTCATCCAGGTCGCGATCGAGCCCAAGACCAAGAGCGACCAGGAGAAGCTCGGCACCGCGATCCAGCGGCTCGCCGAGGAAGACCCGACGTTCCAGGTCCACACCGACGAAGAGACCGGCCAGACGATCATCGCCGGCATGGGCGAGCTGCACCTCGACATCCTGGTCGACCGCATGAAGCGGGAGTTCAACGTCGAGGCAAACGTCGGCAAGCCGCAGGTCGCGTACCGCGAGACGATCAAGCGCAAGGTCGAGAACGTCAGCTACACCCACAAGAAGCAGACGGGTGGATCGGGCCAGTTCGCCAAGGTCATCATCAGCATCGAGCCGACCGGGCCGCTGTCCGGTGGGCAGGGTGGCTACGAGTTCAACAACGCCGTCTCCGGCGGTCGCATCCCTCGCGAATACATCCCCTCGGTCGACCAGGGTGCGCAGGACGCCATGCAGTTCGGTGTTCTCGCCGGCTACCAGATGGTCGACGTCAAGGTCACCTTGGAGGACGGCGCGTACCACGACGTCGACTCCTCGGAGCTCGCCTTCAAGCTCGCCGGTTCCATGGCGTTCAAGGAGGCAGCACGCAAGGCCGATCCAGTGATCCTCGAGCCCGTGTTCGCGGTCGAGGTCACCACGCCCGAGGACTACATGGGCGACGTGATCGGCGACATCAACTCTCGCCGTGGCCAGGTTCAGGCCATGGAAGAGGGCATGGGCGGCGTCAAGGTCATCAAGGCCATCGTCCCCCTGTCCGAGATGTTCGGGTACGTCGGCGACCTGAGGTCCAAGACCTCAGGCCGTGCGTCATACTCGATGCAGTTCGACTCCTACGCGGAGGTTCCCAAGAACGTCGCGGAAGAGATCATCAAAAAGCCCCGCGGCGAGTAGCAGCGGTCCATCTCATAAGATGGCCTGAGGCTCTCGTCCAGCGAGACCCAACGGCGTTCAACAGCAACCAATTCTAAGAAGGAGCCCCAAGTGGCTAAGGCGAAGTTCGAGCGGACCAAGCCGCACATGAACATCGGCACCATCGGTCACATCGACCACGGTAAGACGACTCTTACCGCGGCGATCACCAAGGTGCTGCACGACAAGTTCCCCGATCTGAACGAGGCCTCGGCCTTCGATCAGATCGATAAGGCGCCTGAGGAGAAGCAGCGCGGCATCACGATCTCGATCTCGCACGTTGAGTACCAGACCGAGAACCGTCACTACGCGCACGTCGACTGCCCGGGTCACGCTGACTACGTCAAGAACATGATCACTGGTGCGGCACAGATGGACGGCGCGATCCTCGTGGTCGCCGCCACCGACGGGCCCATGCCCCAGACGCGTGAGCACGTGCTGCTCGCCCGTCAGGTAGGCGTGCCCGCGATGGTCGTCGCACTCAACAAGTGCGACATGGTTGATGACGAAGAGATCCTCGAGCTCGTCGAGCTCGAGGTCCGTGAGCTCCTGAGCGATCAGGACTTCGACGGTGACAACGTCCCCGTCGTCAAGGTCGCCGCTCACCCGGCGCTCCAGGGCGATGCCAAGTGGGGCGAGTCGATCCTCGAGTTGATGCAGGCCGTCGACGACTATATCCCGATGCCTCCGCGTGAGACGGACAAGCCGTTCCTCATGCCGGTCGAGGACGTCTTCACGATCACTGGTCGTGGAACCGTCATCACGGGTCGTATCGAGCGCGGCATCATCAAGGTGACCGACACCGTCGACATCATCGGCATCCGCGAGACCAAGCAGACGACGACCGTCACGGGCATCGAGATGTTCCGCAAGCTGCTCGACGAGGGACAGGCTGGCGAGAACGTCGGACTGCTGCTTCGCGGCACCAAGCGCGAAGACGTCGAGCGCGGCATGGTCATCATCGCGCCCGGCTCCACGACTCCCCACACGGAGTTCGAGGGCCAGGTCTACATCCTGTCGAAGGAAGAGGGCGGCCGTCACACGCCGTTCTTCAACAACTACCGTCCGCAGTTCTACTTCCGCACGACGGACGTCACCGGCGTCGTCACGCTGCCTGAGGGCACCGAGATGGTCATGCCTGGTGACAACACCGAGATGTCGGTCGCGCTGATCCAGCCGATCGCCATGGAGGAAGGCCTGCGCTTCGCCATTCGTGAGGGTGGTCGCACGGTCGGCGCCGGACGCGTCACGAAGATCAACAAGTGAGCTTCTAGCTCCACTGGCCCTGGGCCCCGCTCCTGCTTCGGCAGGGTCGGGGCCCTTTGCTGTCCCGGGGCACAGGGCCCGGCGGCATGGTGGAAGCGCAGGTCAGCCCTGGCCCATGTGCCCTTCGCGATGGAAGAACTTCAGCCGCTCCGGCAGGGGACGGACCGCCTCGGCCGGGTTGCCGCGGTAGAAGGTCAGCTCCTCTGTCAGCTTGGTCGTGACGACTGAGCCGGCGGATACGACGGATCGTGCTGGCACGGTCGTGCCGTTTTGCAGGATGCAGCCCGACATGACAGCGGAATGAGCGCCGATCGCGACCGGCGCGGTGACGAAACGATCGCGCACCAGGTCGAGGCTGTGAGTCAGGATCTGCGAGCGGAATCCGGCGAACGAGGCATAGTCCCCGATCTCGACGCGGTCGGAGCAGTCGATCTCGTGGGCAACCGTCACCATCGCGTAGCGGCCCATGACGAGCGCAGCCTCCCGCCGCGGCGAGTGGCGGAACACCGCGTCGCCCGCTGGGACGCCGAGGATGTGGTTGCGGCTCCCGATACTGGCACCTTCGCCGAGCTCGAGCCGTTCGAGGTGGCGGATCACGTTGAACGGGCCGATGCTGGACCCGGCCCCGAGCGTGACGTGCGTTGCGGAAATGATGCTGCGCCCGATGAAGGCAGTCGGTGCGACGTCCCAGCCGAGCAGACGGCGGGCGACCACACGTCGCAGGGACGACGGCAAGAGAGGGATGAGTACTGACAGAACGAGACGCATGGATTCCCTTGGGTGGCTGGCGACGGTGGTGCGAAGTCTATCGACGGGCGACCCGGCAGCCCGGCGGACGCGATCAGCGCACCGATGTCCCGGCGCGATCTGGCGACGGCGGCTCGCGAGACTCCACCGGACGACACTGTTGGCGGACACGCGTTCGCTGTTTTGCCGGCATCGTCCTAGCCTTGGTGCCATGGGACACGATCACGCGCACGGCGCCGGCGTCAAGCACCGCGGGCGACTGGCGCTGGTCCTGGGCCTGACCGGTGCAGTCCTGGTCGTCGAGGCGGTCGTCGCCGTGATCACCGGGAGCCTGGCCTTGCTGGCCGATGCCGGTCACATGCTCGGTGACTCGTTCGGCATCGTGATGGCGCTGGCCGCGATCACGGTGGCCCAGCGCGGGGGAGGCCCGGGCTCGCGCCGGTCGTTCGGCTACTCGCGCACCGAGGTGCTGGCCGCGGGTCTCAATGGCATCGTGCTGCTCGGGCTGGCCGGTTGGGTCGCCTTCCGCGCGATCGGACGATTCGGGGACACGCCGGAGCTCGAGGGTGGGCTGATCGTGATCGCGGGCTGCGTCGGTCTGGTCGTCAACGTGATCGGGCTGCTGCTGCTGCGCGGTGGAGCGCAGGAGAGCATCAACGTCCGCGGCGCCTACCTCGAGGTCCTCGGTGACGCGCTCGGCTCGGTCGCGGTCATCGTGTCCGCGACCGTGATCCTGCTGACCGGGTGGTACGCCGCCGACGCGGTGGCGTCGCTGGTAATCGCCGCGATGATCGTCCCGCGCGCCATCTCCTTGCTGCGCGACGTGGCCGAGGTGCTGCTGGAGTCGACTCCCAAGGATGTCGACCTGATCGAGCTGCGGCAGCACATCGTGGAGATGGATGGGGTCAGGGACGTCCATGACCTGCACGTCTGGACCATCACGTCCGGCATGCCGATCATGAGCGCACACGTCGTCGTCGAGGACTGGGTCACCGGGATGGACGAGGCGCACGCGGTCCTGGACCGACTCCGCGGCTGCCTCTCGGACCACTTCGACGTCGAGCACTCGACGTTCCAGATCGAGCCTGCCGGCCACGTGGACTCCGAGCAGCAGGTCCACCACTGAGCTGGCGATCGGCTCAATAGCTTCGGGGCAGGCCCAGCATCTGCGTGCCGATGTGCGCCAGGATGAGCTCTTCGGCGACGGGGATGTTCTTGCCGATACGGGCATCGCGGAACAGCCGCTCGACGGGGAACTCCTTGGAGTACGCCATGCCGCCGAAGGTCTGGAAGGCCTGGTTGGCAGCTTCCCACGCGACCTGTGCCCCGGTCAGCTTGGCCACATTGGTCTCGTTGCCGCATGGCAGACCCTGGTCGAACAGCCAGGCCGCCTTGTAGGTCATGAGCCGCCCCAGCTCGGTCTTGGCCTTGATCTGGGCGAGGGGGAACTGGATTGCCTGGTTCGCGCCGATCGGCCGGCCGAACACCTCGCGCTGCCTGGCGTAGTCACACGCCAGGTCCAGGGCAGCATCCGCGGCGCCCACGCCACCGGAGGCGGCCAGGATGCGCTCAGGGTTGAGCACGTCCCACAGGACCGCGAAGCCCTGGTCGACCTCGCCGATGACCCGGTGGGCTGGCACGCGGACGTCGTCGAAGAACACCTGGCTGGACGTCACGATGTTGCCGCCGAGCTTCGGGATCGGCTGGTAGGTCAGGGTGCCCTCGGCCAGTGCCTCCTTGACGTCGACGAGGAACAGGGTGAATCCCGCCGTGCGGGGCCTGGCGTCCGCGGCGGGGATCGTCCGGGTGATCGCGATCATCCAGTCGGCTCGGTCGACCCCTGAGATCCAGATCTTCTGACCCTTGATCAAGAAGTCGTCCCCGTCGCGCCGGGCCTGGGTCGTGATCGCGAGGGCGTTGCTGCCCGCATCGGGCTCGGTCAGTGCCATGCAGAACTGCGTCGCCCCGGTGGCGAGGCCCGGCAGGATCTCCCGCTTCTGCTCCGGGGTGCCGTGCCGGGTCAACGTCATGGCCCCGAAGCCCGGCGTCAGGATGTAGAGGAAGGTGCCCTGGGTGCCGCCGCTGGCCGCGAGTGTCTCGTTCGCGACCGCGAGCTCGAGCAGCCCCTGACCGCCGCCGCCGTACTCCTCGGGCACGCACAGCCCGAGCCATCCGCCGTCGCCCAGCGCAGCCCACGCCTCGTCGGGGAAGCGATGCTGCTCGTCGCAGTCGGACCAGTACGCGTGATCGAACCGCTCGACGGCGCGCTGGACTCCTTCGCGTACGGCGAGGGCGGTGTCGGGCAGGGTGAAGTCCATCGGGTTCCCTTCGGGTCGTGGTTCAGTTGGCCGGGCGTGGTGCGTACTGGGAGCCGCGCTGCTGGATCAAAGGACTCTCCACGGTGCAGTGGGCGTCCGTGCGGGCGGGGTGCCGGGTCGTGTCGTACGGACTGCGCTTGGGGAGTCCGTAGTCGCACAGATCGCTCGGGTTGGGCACCATCAGAACGTGCCCGGTGCCGTCGCGGGTCGACTCCGACATCGCGACAGCCTGAGGTGGAGCCCACGTCAGCCAGTGGTCGAAGCCGGGCAGGCGGTCGGTCCCGAGCTGTCCGAATGCGGTCCACGCCCGTGCCGTCCGGCCGATGTCGGGGGTGATGTCCGCGATCAGGTCGCCCAGGCTCGAAGCGAGCACGTTGACCTCGTCGATCAGCGAGCGCAGCGTCGGGTCTGACTTCTTGACGCTTGCCGTCACGAGATCAAGATCGTGCGCGAAGCTGCGGATGTCGTGACCCGTGTCGACCACAGTGCGCAATGGTGCCTGCGACTGCTCCATCAGGTGGCGGAGCCGCGGCTGCAGGCGCGCGAGCAGAGACACGGCGTGGTCCATTCGCTGGCCGAGCAGGACCAGGTCGGTGCCGGAGTCGAAGGCGTCGCCCAACTCAGTCGTGATGGTCTGGAGATCGTCAGGGTCGATCAGGTCCGCGACATCGTTGACATCGGTCAACAGCTTGTCGAAGCGGATAGGCACCCGGGTGTCGGCTCGGCCCACCGTGTCTCCGTCCTGGAGGTACGGCCCGTGATCGACCCTGGGCCGGAAGTCCAGATACTGCTCGCCGATCGCCGACAGGTTGGCCGCGACCGCCTCGGTGTCGGTCGGAATCCGCGTGTCGCCGTCCAGGCGCACTGTCGCCCGGACGCCATCGTCCTCGAGTCGCACGTCCCGCACCTCACCGATCGAGTTTCCGCGATATGTCACGTTCGCCCCGGGGTAGAGGCCGCCACCGGACGGCAGGTCGACCGTCACGGTCCGCGTCGCGGAGAGCAGGCGGGACCCGATCACCGAGTCGCCGAGGTAGGCCACTCCCAGGATCGCAATGACGATCAGGACAATCTCGGCCAGGCGGACGTTGCGCCTTTCGATCGTGGGGCGCCTCACCGCGAGCCCCCTCCCGTCGGGTTGCCCAGGAGAGAGCCGAGCAGCGCATTCGGGTCGCCCACGTCCGGCACCAAGCCACCGATCAGGTCGGGCAGTGTGGGCATTGTTGTCGCGGTGGGTGCCGAGAGGTCGGGCGGCAGGTCCACACCATCAGCGACGTGCAACGTGCCGATGGCGGTCAGGTCGAAGTTGGCGAAGTCCCCGGGTGTTGCCCGGTCGAGGGCATCCCCGAACGCTGTGATTCCGGTCAGCAGCGGGGCGAGCCTGTCCTGCTCGTGGATGACCTCGTCGAGAACCACCCCGGCATCCTTGAGCTGCTGGCCCAGTGTGACTCGCAGCTCGGTGATCACGCCGCTGCTGCGATCGCCCAGTCTGGTCATGGCCGCGAGCATCTCCATCGCTGCGTCCTGGCGGGCCGCGAGGCGCTCGACGGCCGGGGTGAGCTGCTGGACCGACGTCGTGATCGAGCCGGCGTCGTCGGAGAGCCCCGCGGACAGCCGGTCCATCGCATCGAGGGCGCCATCGAGGTCGTCGCGATGTGAATTGGTCGTCGTCACGAGCGTGTCGAGCTCCCCCAAGAGGTGTCGAACCGAGCCGGAGTTGCCGTCCATCGCGGTGACGAGCTCGTCGACGACGACCTTCAGATCGGCGTAGCTGCCGCCAGTCACGGCGACAGAGAGATTGGTCAGCAGATCGGTCGTGTCGGCGGCCGTCCCGGTGAGATCGATATTGATGACGTCGCCCGGCACAATGATTCCGCTGGAGTCCTCGGGTGGATCGAGCGCCACGAACGCTTCCCCGACCGGCGCGGTCAGTCGCACCTCGGCCCGGGTGCCGGTCGGGAGCCGGGTGTCCTTGGTCAGTCGCAGCGTGACGTGCGCGGTGTAGTCGACGGCGACGACCGACACGACGTCGCCGACGACCCGTCCGTCGAGCTTGACCGGGGCCTGGCGCGGCAGGTTGAGTGCGCTGTCGAACACGGCCTCGATCTGGTAGGTCGGTCCGGACACCTTGCTGGGCACCGGGACGTCGGAGAGGTCCGCGCCGCAGCCGCCCACGAGAGCGATCATGGAGGCGATCACGATGGCCGTGCTCAGGCGCCGCATCAGAAATCCTCCGGAACGGCCGCAAGGAACGCCGAGAAGATGGGGTCGAGCAGTCCTGATCCGTCCGCGGCGATCAGCTCGTCGCACAGCTGGGGCTGCTTGAGGTACTCCTTGCAGACGTCGTTGCGGCTCAGCGCACTCGTGACGAGCGAGCGGCGCATGTCCAGGCGCACGCGCAACAGTCGGGACGACGGGTCGAACGCCCGGCTGATGTTCTCTGCCACGAGTGGCATCACGTCGAATGTCTCGGCGAGGCTGTCGCGTTGGCTCTCGATGGTCGTGAGGACATCGGCCGCCCGGGCCACGTCCTCCGTGACCAGTGCGCGGTTGTCCTTGACAAAGGCCGTCATGCGGGTGCTCAGCCGGTCAAGCGTTGCGAGCGTGGCCGAGAGGTCGTCGCGCTGGTCGGCCAGCAACGCGGCGCTGTCGGCGACATTGCCGTTGAGGCGACGGATCGTGGTGTCACGGGTGGCCAACAGGGTCACGAGCGAGTCGAGGTCGTCGACGATCCCGTCCAGATCGGCGTCCTTGCCGTCGACCGTGCCGAGCGCGTCGGATGCCGCCTGCAGTGCGGCCCCGATCTTGTGCCCGTTGCCGTCGAGCTGCTCGGCTCCCACACGCAGCAGGTCGCCAACGTCCTTGCCGTCCGTGGTTGTGTCCTTCAGGGCCACCACGAGATCGTCGACCGAGGCCAGGATGTCGTCGACGTTGGCGGGGGAGCGGGTGCGCTCCACCGGGATGATCGCGCCGTCCCGGAGCGTCGGTCCCGAAGCCCATGCGGGGGTCAGCTCGACGAACCGATCAGTCACCAGCGAGGACTGCATGATCAGGGCACCGGCGTCCGCAGCGATGGATGCCTGGTCGACCCGGATCGTCACGTCGACGCGTGATCCCCGTGGCTCGATCGCGGTCACGGTGCCGATCCGTACGCCGATCGTCTGGACGTCGTTGCCGACGTACAGGCCTGTGGTGTCGGTGAACTGGATCGTCAGCGTCGTGTGGTCGTCGGGAGCCCGCAGGATGAGCGCGCCCGAGACCACGAGCAGCCCGATGACGACCGCGGCGATCAACCCCACCACGCTGCCCCGGGTCATCCGAGACACTCCGAGGGCCTGGCGAAGACGCAGACCAGGTTGTCGGGCAGCAGGAAGTAGGGCGCACCGACCTCGAGCCAGGGCCCGTTGCCGGTCGCGTTGGCGAAGTAGCGTGCCAGCGGGGCAAGACCCAGCAGGGTCGCGTCCAGGTCGTCGGCCCGGCTGTCCAGCGTGCGGAGGGTCTTCCGGAAGTCCTTGAGCATCGTGCGGACCTGGTCATCGTTGCGATCCGCGAGCGAGTCGAGGTCGCGCACGACCTGCTGGCCACGGGTCAGCAGGCTACGGATCGTGTCGCGGCGCCGTTGCACCATCGTGGCGACGACGTCTGCGTCGACCAGGAGGTCGTCGAGCTGTTCCTGCTGGGCCCGGACGACACCGGTCACCTGGCGGGTGTGGGTCAGCAGCCGGTCGATCTGCTGATCCTTGTCGCCGATGACCTTGGACAGCGCAGTGACGCTGGTGAGCGCCCGGTCGGTGATCTGCGGATCGTTGTCGAGCTCGGTCGCCAAGGTCGTGATCATCGCGTCGATCGCGTCCATGTCGAGCGCGTCCAGGGTGTCGTTGGCGCGTGCGACGACCTGCGACACGGTGTACGCCGGCGTGGTCCGGGCGACCGGGATCGTGGTGCCGGCGGCGAGTGTGGTGCCTCGGCCCGCCTCGACCTCGAGGTAGTTCTGGCCCAGGAGGGATGCCATCTTGACTGCTGCCCGGGCGTCCCGGTGCAGGGTGACGCCCTGATCGACGTCGAAGCGGACGACGGCCGTGGCGCCCTTGAGCTCGATGTCGGTCACCGAGCCGCTCGGGATTCCGGCGATGCGGACATCGTCGCCGACCTTGAGCCCCGAGGCGTGTGTGAAGGCGGCACCGTACGAGCTGGCGGCCGGTTGGAGCTGGTTCCAAGCAACCACCGCGAGCAGGGCCAGCGAGGTGAGCACGATGACGGCCTTGATGCCGGCCGCCCGCGTCATCGGCAGACCTTGGAGTGGGGCGGAGAGTCGCCATCGAACGTGGTGACACCCTTGATAGCGATCTTGAGCGTGCAGACATACGTGTTGAGCCAGCTGCCGTAGCTCATCGACCGGGCGTATCCGGCGAGCAGGTTGGGAGCATCCTCAAGGGCTTGACCGAGCTCGCCGTCGTGCCGGACCAGCGTGCCGCCGAGCTCGGTCATCTTGGCAAGGTCGGCGGTCAACGGATCGGCGGTGTCGTCCAGCATGCCCCCCAGTGCAGCGGTCAGCCCGTCCATGCTTCGCAGCGACGCGTCGATGTCGTCGCTGTCGTCGGCGAGCCGACCGACCAGCGAGTGCAACGAGGTGATGATGTTGCTGAGGTCCTCGCGGTGGTCCGACGCCGAGGCCATGACGGTCGTGACGTTGTCGACGACCCGGGAGATGACCTCGTCGCGCTCGGCGAGGTGGGACGTGAGATCGGCGGTCTGGGCCGTGAGGTGCCGCAACGTCGACCCTTCGCCCTGGAGCGACTTGACCACCTCGGTCGCCAGCAGGTTGACGTCATCGGGGTCGAGCGCATCGAACAACGGCTTGAACGCGTTGAACAGCGCAGTCAGGTCGAGGGCGGCTCGGGTGTGGTCGGTGCCGATGACGCTGCCCTCGGGGAGCCGCGCGCCCGGCTGCGCGCCGGCCTCCAGTGCGAGGTAGCGCTGGCCGAGCAGGTTGAGGTACGACACTCGGACGATCGTGTCGGAGCGTACGGACTGATCCGCCGCGACCGAGAAGTAGACCCGGGCCAGGCCATCGTGCAGCTCGCGCCCCTCGATGCGCCCGACGTGGACACCCGCGATGCGGACCTCGTCGCCGGGCTTGATGCCCGACGAGTCGACGAACTCCGCGACGTACTGTCGCTTGGCTCCGGACGACTGCTGGGCCAGGGTGTTGCCGACCATGCTGGTGAGCAGGATCGAGACCGCCGCGAAGAGGAGAATGCCGATGACCTCGCCCGGGTGGCGGCGCAGGACGCTCATCGGCTGCTCCCCGTCAGGGATCCGCCGAGGTCCTGCAGCAACTCGAACAGGTCGCCGACCAGTCCTGCGCCGTCGACAGGTGAGGCGGTGTAGTTCGGCGCGCGTGTCAGGGGCGACACGCCGTCGGTGTCGAGATCGGCGTCAGGTTGCTGGTTGAGCTGCGCAAGCAGGTCTTCGACCCGACCAGCTACATCCGCGAGATCTGGGTCATTCGCGGTCGATGGACTGGTCGCTCCGGGGATCGGGTTCCCACAGTTGGAGCCGGTCATCGTGCCGTAGCGGGGACAATCGCCGGCGTTGTAGGGGCTCATCGGGTCAACGCCGACGGTGCCCTCCATCTGGATCGCGTTGTCGTCGATCGCGTTGGCACCGTTGTGGAGCACAGTCGGGACGTCATGCAGGATCTGACGGATGTCGTCGTGGTGGCGGGCCGCGGTGGCAGTCAATGGAGCGAGGGTCCGGCTGAGCGTGACGACAGCGTCGCCGTGCCCGTCCACAAGCGTGTACGACTCGTCGGCGAGGTCGCGGGTCGCCAGCAGCATCCGGCCCAGCGCGGGGTCCATCTCGACGATGGTTCCGGCAGTCGTACGGAAGCTCGCCAGGGCCGACACGAGATCCGGCTCGGCGTCGGCGAGAACATCGGCCGCGTCCGTCCCGAGTCGGAGGGTCTCGAAGAACACCCCGGAGTCGGCGTTGAGCGTCGTGACGTAGGAGTCCGTGCGGCGGATGAAGTCGGCGATATCGTCGCCGTGGCCCTCGATTGGGGGGGCGACGGTGTTCAGGACCCGGTTGATCCGTTCGACGTCGACCGACGTGATGAGTCGCCTGGCGTCGTCGAACGTGTCCATCAGCCGAAGTGTGTCGATCGATCGGTCGGCCTGCAGCACATCGCCCGACCTCACGTGTGTCGCCTCGGTTCGGTGGTGGCCCAGCAGCTCGACGTACTCCGATCCGAAGATCGTGTTGGGCAGGATTCGCGCCGTGGCACCGCTCGGGATCGAGGTCGCGTGGCCCGCGTCAACCAGGAGATCGACGCGATAGCCGTCACCGTGCTCGCCGACCCTGAGCACGCGACCGACGATGATGCCGTGGAAGCGCACCTTGGCGCCGGGGCCCAACGAGTCGCCGAGCTCGTCGATCGCGACCGACACCTTCACGTCCTTGCTGACGATCCCGAAGTAGGACAGGCCGAGCCAGCCTCCGGCGCCGACGAGCAGGGTCAGTGCGACGACGGCAAGCAGGGCGCGCTGTGCGGGAGTGGGGTCCTGGCTCATCCGGAGATCGTCACCTGTTGGCCGGGGCCCCACAGCGCCAGTGTCAGGAGGATGTCGACGACCGTGATCGCGATGATGCTCGTCCGGATCGCGCGGCCTGTCGCGCGGCCGACACCCTCGGGGCCGCCCGTCGCGTGGAAGCCGTGATAGCAGTGCACGAGAGTCACCATGGTCGTGAGGACGACGACCTTGACGGCCGAGTAGAGCACGTCCCGCAGTGACACGAAGCTGGTGAAGTAGTGCTCGTACGTGCCGGCCGACTGGTGGTAGAAGACCGTGACGACCCAGTCGGTCGCGACGTAGGTGCCAACCAGGCCCAGGAGGTACAGCGGAAGCACCATGACGAGGGACGCCACGATGCGGGTCGACACGAGATAGGGGATGGGGCGGATCGACATGGACTCCAGCGCGTCGATCTCCTCGCTGATCCGCATCGCCCCGAGTCGAGAGGTGAAGCCGCAGCCGATACGAGCGGCGAAGGCCAGCGCCACGACGATCGGGGCGAGCTCACGCGTGTTGGCGTAGCCGGAGATGAAGCCGGTCAGGGGTGCGAGGCCGATGATGTCGAGCCCGTTGTGACCCTCGAGGCCAACCTCGGTGCCGGTCAGGGTTGCCAGCAGGAACACCACGCCGACCGCGCCGCCTCCCACCACGAGCAGCCCGCCACCCAGGCTCACCTCGGCGAGTTGGCGACCGATCTGGGCCGGATGGTTGCGGATCGCGACGGGGATCCGGGCGATCGCGACGAGGTGAAACCACAGCTGGTCTCCCAGTCGCACCAACGCGCCGAACGGCCAGGAAGGGGGCCGGACGTCGGGGCTCGCCTGGATCGTCATGCCACGCCGCCGGGGAAGAGTTGGGCGTAGGCCTGTGAGATCACGAAGTTGGCGCCGAACAGTGCGACGAAGTTGACCACGACGGCCGAGGTCACGGCATCACTGACGCCCGAGGGCCCGTTCTTGGCGGTGATGCCCTTGTGGGACGCAACGACCGCGCAGAGCACTCCGAAGATCGCGGCCTTGACCAGCGACAGGATCAGGTCCGAGGGCCGTGCCAGGGTTCCGACCGAGGCGAGGTAGCCACCCGCCGACAGGTCCATCGCCACGACGCTGACCAGCAGCGTGGTCATGATCGAGAAGAACATCACGACGCCGTTGAGCAGCACCGCCACGGTGACGGTGGCCATGACGCGGGGCAGCACGATCCGCTCGACGACCCGGACGCCCATGACCTCCAACGCGTCGAGCTCCTCACGGATGCGACGGGAACCCAGCTCCGAGCAGATGGCCGACCCGGCGACGCCGGCGAGCATCAGCGCCGTGATCATCGGGGCGGCCTGACGGACCACGGCGAGAGTGTTGCCGGCGCCGGTGAAGCCGGAGGCGCCGACCTCCTGCGCGAGCACGCCGACCTGTAGCGCCAGAATCACGCCGAACGGGATCGAGACCGCAAGCGACGGAAGGGTGCAGACCTTGATCGTGAACCACGTCTGGCGGAGGTACTCCTCGAACGGGAACCTCCCCGCGAGAAGGCTGCGAGGGATCGACCGGAGAACCTCGACGGCGAGCCAGACAGGTGCCAGCAGATCAACGATCGCACCCTGGGGGGACAGCGCGGCCCTGGGCCTCCTGGCGGGCTCGGTCTCTACCGCTCGTGCAGACACCTACACCTCCGGTTCGCGCCAGGAAGACCCTGGACACCATGTGACGCGGCGACTGTAACAGTGAAAATGTCGAGGTCGTCAAGCACCATAACGAGGCAGACGTGACCGGGGTCACGCTTTGGGCGGCACGACTTTGCCGCAATTCCAGATCGGATTGCGCTAACTCAATGACAGTAATAATGTCAGGATTGTGTCCGTTCTTTCCGACGAGGATTCGTCCCCCCTGCTGACGGTCGACGAGCTCGCCGCCGAAGCGGGGCTCACGGTCCGCACACTCCGTTACTACGCGAGCATGGGTCTCGTGCCTCCAGCGGTACGCCGAGGCAGGGTTGCGCTGTACGGGCGCGACCACGCCGCTCGACTGGGACTGGTCCGAGCGCTGCAGGATCACGGATTCACGATGTCCGCGATCGAGAAGGCCATGGCACGGATCCCGGCGTCCGCGGGCGTCGAGGACCTCGCGGTACAGAGGGCCGTGCTGACGTCCTGGGCACCTGCAGGACCCGAGGTGCTGGATCGTCGTCAGCTCGACGACCGCGCCGGTCGGGCGCTCGACGAGGAGCAGGTGGCGCTGCTGATCGAGACCGGCGTCCTGGAACGGGTCGGCCGCACGTACTCGCCGCTGCCGGGCTTCGAGATGAGCATCGAGCTGCTTGACGTCGAGGTCCCCGCCGACGGCATCCGCGAGGCCGCCGACGCGATCGAGCGGCACATGGGGGCCCTCACCGACGAGCTCACCGAGATCCTCAGGCGGCGGGTGCTCGAGCCGTACCGGGCGATTCCGCGCACCGACGAGCAGTCCGACCGCCTGGAGGTCACGATGCAGCGACTGCGCGCCCTGACCCTGCAAGCCGTTGTGAGCGGGTTCCAGCGGGCCACAAATGCCGTGATCTCGAGGTCGCTGCGATGACCGGGTCCGCACCGGCCCGATTTGTGTTTACCACGGCGCTTCTGTCAGAATAGTTCGGTTGCTCCGGCTCGATCGCTGGGGCGCCGACGTCCGGCCTCTCACGCCGACCAAGACGCCGGTGCCGAAACTGAGATCGAGCTTGTCCCGCTGCTCACAGTATTGATCGTGAGCGTGGGTCCAACCACCTAACTCGACAAGTGTGTGACGTATGCGCCCGTAGGGCCGCGACACGCCCGACCTCGGGGGTCGGCGGGAGGAAGAGCCATCTCCCTCGAACCCGGGGCGAGATGACAGCGAAGCGGAACGAAGAAAAGGACTAACGAGAGCATGGCGGGACAAAAAATCCGTATCCGGCTCAAGGCCTACGACCACGAGGTCATTGACTCGTCGGCGCGCAAGATCGTGGACACCGTGACACGCACGGGTGCCAAGGTCGCAGGTCCGGTGCCGTTGCCCACCGAGAAGAACGTGTTCTGCGTGATCCGTTCGCCCACAAGTACAAGGACAGCCGCGAGCACTTCGAGATGCGCACACACAAGCGCCTCATCGACATCATTGACCCGACGCCGAAGACAGTTGACTCGCTCATGCGACTCGACCTGCCTGCCGGCGTCGACATCGAGATCAAGCTCTGAGGGGGACTGCGACCATGAGCATCAGCAGCACAGCTACCACGCGCGGCCTCCTCGGCCGCAAGCTCGGCATGACCCAGGTCTGGGATGCCGACAACAAGATCATTCCCGTCACCGTGATCGCTGCCGACACCAACGTCGTCACGCAGATCCGTACGCGTGAGACCGACGGCTACTCCGCCGTCCAGCTTGGCTTCGGCGAGATCGACGGCCGCAAGGTCAACAAGCCGATCACGGGTCACCTCGAGAAGGCCGGCGTGACTCCTCGCCGCCACATCGTGGAGATCCGCACCGAAGCCATCTCGGACTACACGCTGGGTCAGGAGGTCTCCCCGGAGATCTTCGCCGCGGGCGACGTCGTCGACGTCACCGCGACCAGCAAGGGCAAGGGCTTCGCCGGTGTCATGAAGCGTCACGGCTTCCACGGCGTGGGCGCTTCGCACGGCTCGCACCGCAACCACCGCAAGCCCGGCTCGATCGGCGCCTGCGCCACTCCGGGTCGCGTCTTCAAGGGTCTGCGCATGGCCGGTCACATGGGCGCCGAGCAGGTCACGACGCAGAACCTCAAGGTTCACGCCGTCGACCTCGACAAGGGCGTCATCCTCATCAAGGGCGCCGTACCTGGCCCCAAGGGCGCACTCGTCGTCATCCGCTCTGCCGTGAAGGGAGCCTGAACCCATGGCAAAGACCATTGACGCTCAGCTGCCCGTCGACATCTTCGACGTGCAGGTCAACATCCCGCTGATCCACCAGGTCGTCGTGGCGCAGCTCGCCGCGGCTCGCCAGGGCACGCACAGCACCAAGTCGCGTGGCGAGGTGTCCGGTGGTGGCAAGAAGCCGCACCGCCAGAAGGGCACAGGTCGCGCCCGTCAGGGCTCGATCCGCGCACCCCAGTACAAGGGTGGTGGCATCGTCCACGGCCCGACGCCGCGCTCGTACGACCAGCGCACGCCCAAGAAGATGAAGGCCGCCGCCCTGCGCGGTGCCCTCTCGGACCGGGCTCGCTCGGGTCGTCTGCACGTAGTCGACAGCATCGTGCCCGGCAACCAGCCGTCCACGAAGATCGCGCTGGCGACACTGCGTGACCTCACGCCGCGTCCCCGCGTGCTGATCGTGGTTGACCGCGCCGACACGCAGACGGCGATGAGCCTTCGCAACGTCGGTGAGATCGTCATCCTGACGTTCGACCAGCTCAACACCTACGATGTGCTGCTCAGCGACGACCTGATCTTCACGCAGGCCGCATTCGACGGCTTCGTCGCCGCTCGTTCGGCCGAGGGTGTCGAGACGATCGCCTTGAGCAAGGCAGCGACCGAGGTCGACGCCCGCGACAAGGCCAAGCCGGCCGCAAAGAAGGCGCCGGCCAAGAAGGCGCCGGCCAAGAAGGCCGCTGCAGACAAGGCACCTGCTGCCGCGAAGCTCGTCGAGGCCCCGGCCGCCGACGAGCCCGCGACGAAGGCGCCGGCCACGACTGACGGCCCCACCGTTCCGGACAACGCGACGGCGACCCAGCCGTACGGCCCCGGGTCGAAGGCCCCGCTGAAGAGCGGCAACGCTCCCAAGGGCTTCGCGATCAAGGGCAACGCCGACTCAGGGCTCTTCCACACCGAAGACAGCCAGTGGTACGAGCAGACCGTCGCCGAGGTGTGGTTCGACTCCGTCGAAGCCGCCACGGCTGCCGGGTTCAAGCCCGTTGGAGGAGACAAGTGAGCACGATCCACAAGGACCACCGCGACATCTTGATCGCGCCGGTCGTGAGCGAGAAGAGCTACGGCCTCCTCGACGACAACAAGTACACGTTCGTCGTGCACCCCGACGCGAACAAGACCGAGATCAAGATTGCCGTCGAGAAGATCTTCGGCGTCAAGGTGACCGCGGTCAACACGCTCAACCGCAAGGGCAAGACTCGCCGCACCAAGTCGGGGCTGGGCAAGCGCAAGGACACGAAGCGAGCAATCGTCAGTGTCGCCGCCGGCCAGAGCATCGACATCTTCTCGAGCCCGAGCGACTGAGGACTGAGGACATATGGCTATTCGTAAATACAAGCCGACAACGCCGGGCCGTCGTGGCTCCAGCGTTGCCGACTTCGCCGAGATCACCCGCACCACGTCGGAGAAGTCGCTGACCGAGCCGCTGCCCAAGAAGGGCGGCCGCAACAACCAGGGACGCATCACGACGCGTCACCAGGGTGGCGGACACAAGCGCGCCTACCGCATCATCGACTTCCGTCGCTACGACAAGGACGGCGTGCCGGCCAAGGTCGCTCACATCGAGTACGACCCCAACCGCACCGCTCGCATCGCGCTGCTGCACTACGCCGATGGCGAGAAGCGCTACATCATCGCTCCCGAGGGCCTGAAGCAGGGCATGAGTGTCGAGTCCGGTGTCGGCTCCGACATCAAGGTCGGCAACAACCTGCCGCTGCGCAACATCCCCGTCGGCACGCTGATCAACGGCATCGAGCTCCGCCCCGGCGGTGGCGCCAAGATGGGCCGTTCCGCAGGCACCAAGGTGCAGCTCGTCGCCAAGGAAGGCAACAAGGCGCAACTGCGTCTGCCGTCCGGCGAGATGCGCTACGTCGATGTCCGCTGCCGCGCCACGATCGGTGAGGTCGGCAACGCCGAGCAGTCCAACATCAACTGGGGGAAGGCCGGACGCAACCGCTGGAAGGGCAAGCGCCCGACCGTCCGCGGTGTCGCGATGAACCCGGTCGACCACCCGCACGGTGGTGGTGAGGGCAAGACGTCCGGTGGACGTCACCCCGTCTCCCCGTGGGGCAAGCCGGAAGGCCGCACGCGCAAGCGCAAGGCCAGCGACCAGATGATCGTCCGCCGCCGCAAGTCCGGCCGCTGAGAAGGGTTTGTAAACACATGCCACGCAGTTTGAAGAAGGGTCCGTTCGTTGACGGACACCTCGAGAAGAAGGTCGACGCGCAGAACACTGCGGAGACCCACACCGTGATCAAGACCTGGTCGCGTCGCTCGATGATCCTGCCGTCCTTCATCGGACACACGATCGCCGTGCACGACGGCCGCAAGCACGTTCCCGTGTTCATCACCGATTCGATGGTGGGTCACAAGCTGGGCGAGTTCGCCCCGACCCGCACGTTCCGTGGGCACGAGAAGGATGACCGGAAGGCGAAGAGGCGATGAGTGCAGCAACCCGTGAAAGCGTGAGCGCTCGGCGCGAGCGTCTGCTGGGTGACGAGCCCGGTGCGTTCGCCGTCGCGCGTTTCGTCCGTGTCACCGCACAGAAGTCACGACGCATCGCGGATCTGATCCGTGGGCAGTCCGTCGACAACGCGCTGGCGACGCTGCAGTTCGCGCCGCAGGCCGTTGCCGAGAACTTCTACAAGCTCGTCGACAGTGCCGCGTCCAACGCGGAGACCACTGAAGGCCTCGACCGCTCCTCGCTGATCATCACCGTGGTGCAGGTCGACGAGGGCCCGACGATGAAGCGTTGGCGCCCGCGCGCCAAGGGTGCGGCCAACCGCATCCTCAAGCGCAGCAGCCACCTGACCGTGGTCGTGCAGCCCGCCGAGGTCGTTCAGGCCCGGGTGGACGCGGCCAACATCAAGAACTCCAAGAAGAAGGGCGGGGCCCGATAGTGGGACAGAAAATCAACCCGCACGGGTTCCGACTGGGCATCTCGACGGATCACAAGAGCCGTTGGTACGCCGACAAGCTCTACAAGAGCTACGTCGGTGAAGACGTGCAGATCCGCAAGATGCTCACCAAGGGCATGGACCGCGCCGGCATCAGCCGGGTAGAGATCGAGCGCACGCGTGACCGCGTCCGTGTCGATATCCACACGGCCCGTCCTGGCATCGTCATCGGACGCCGTGGCGCCGAGGCCGACCGCATCCGCGGCGACCTTGAGAAGCTCACGGGCAAGCAGGTGCAGCTCAACATCCTCGAGGTCAAGAACCCCGAGATGGACGCGCAGCTGGTCGCCCAGGGCGTTGCTGAGCAGCTCTCCGGCCGTGTGCAGTTCCGTCGCGCGATGCGCAAGGCGATGCAGACGACGATGCGCAGCGGTGCCAAGGGCATCCGTATCCAGTGCTCGGGTCGCCTTGGCGGCGCCGAGATGTCCCGCTCGGAGTTCTACCGCGAGGGCCGCGTGCCCCTGCACACGCTCCGCGCCGACGTGGACTACGGCTTCTACGAGGCCAAGACGACTTTCGGTCGCATCGGCGTGAAGGTCTGGATCTACAAGGGCGAGGTTGCGGGCACCCGCGCCGAGCGCGAGGCCGAGGCGGCCAAGCGTGCGGCTGCTCCGGGCAGCAACCGACGTCCCGCGCGTGGCGGAGCCGCAGGTGGCGCTCGTCGCCCCGAGCGTCCTGCCCGTGAGGACGCCGCTCCCGCCGCCGAGGCACCTGCCACGGCGCCGGTCGTCGAGGCGCCTGCAGCAGCCGCTGCAGCGCCCGCCGCTGCAGCACCCGAAGGAGGGGAGAGCTGATGTTGATGCCCCGCAGGGTCAAGTACCGCAAGCAGCACCACCCCACGCGCCGCGGTGCGGCGAAGGGTGGCACCGAGCTGGCGTTCGGTGACTACGGCATTCAGTGCGTGACCGCCGCCTACGTGACCAACCGTCAGATCGAGTCCGCTCGTATCGCCATGACGCGTCACATGAAGCGTGGCGGCAAGGTCTGGATCAACATCTACCCGGACCGCCCGCTCACCAAGAAGCCTGCCGAGACCCGCATGGGTTCCGGTAAGGGTTCGCCCGAGTGGTGGGTCGCCAACGTCAAGCCCGGCCGCGTGATGTTCGAGCTGTCCGGTGTCGACGAGAAGACCGCCCGCGAGGCCACGCGCCTCGCGATCCACAAACTGCCCATGAAGGCACGATTCATCTCCCGAGAGACAGGTGAGCTGTGATGGCGCAGCACACAACCGCAGCAGAGCTGCGTAGCGTCGCCGCCGATGACCTGGCGTCGAAGCTGGCGGAGGCCAAGGAAGAGCTGTTCAACCTGCGCTTCCAGAACGCCACCGGTCAGCTCGACAACACCGCCCGGCTCCGGGCAGTGCGCAAGGACATCGCCCGTATCTACACCGTCATGCGCGAGCGCGAGCTCGGCATCGTCGAGGAGGTCCAGGCATGACCGACAAGAACACTAAGGACGAGGCAGTGACTGACCGCAGCGCGCGCAAGACCCGTGAGGGTCTTGTCGTCAGCGACAAGATGGACAAGACCGTCGTGGTCAACGTCGAGGATCGCGTCAAGCACGCGCTCTACGGCAAGGTCCTGCGTCGCAACATCAAGCTCAAGGCTCACGACGAGGCGAATGACGCCGGCATCGGTGACCGTGTCCTGATCATGGAGACACGTCCACTGTCCGCCACCAAGCGTTGGCGCGTCATCGAGATCCTCGAGAAGGCCAAGTAGGAGACGACGGATGATTCAACAGGAGTCGCGACTCAAGGTCGCCGACAACACCGGTGCGAAGGAGATCCTTTGCATCCGAGTGCTCGGTGGCTCCGGTCGGCGCTATGCCGGCATTGGTGACACCATCGTCGCCACCGTCAAGGACGCCATCCCCGGCGGAAACGTCAAGAAGGGTGATGTCGTCAAGGCTGTCATCGTGCGCACCGTCAAGGAGCGCCGTCGGCCTGATGGCTCGTACATCAAGTTCGACGAGAACGCAGCCGTCATTCTCAAGGCGGACGGAGACCCGCGCGGAACGCGCATCTTCGGACCCGTCGGCCGTGAACTTCGCGACAAGAAGTTCATGCGCATCATTTCGCTCGCACCGGAGGTGCTCTGAGATGGCCCGCAAAGGCACCATCAGCATTCGCAAGGGTGACCAGGTCAAGGTCATCGCTGGCAAGGACAAGGGTGTGACCGGTTCGGTCATCGAGGTCCTCGCCGAGCGCAACCGCGTCATCGTCGAAGGCGTCAACCGCGTCAAGCGCCACACCAAGGCCGACCAGGCCGGTGGCGCGAACTGGGGTGGCATCATCACCAGCGAGGCGCCGATCCACATCTCGAACGTCATGCTGCTGGCCGACAAGACGCCCACGCGTGTCGGCTACCGCCGTGACGAGGTCACCAAGAGCCGTCCCGATGGCTCGACCTACACGGCACAGCGCAGCGTGCGCATCGCCAAGAAGACCGGAAAGGAGATCTGAGCATGAGTGAAACTACGGCGGCCCCCCGCCTCAAGGCGCGGTACCGCGAGGAGATCCTCCCGGCCCTTCGCGAGCAGTTCGACTACTCGAACGTCATGCAGGTGCCCGGCCTGACCAAGATCGTCGTCAACATGGGTGTCGGCGAGGCCGCCCGCGACGGCAAGCTGATCGAGGGCGCGATTCGCGACCTCACCGCTATCACGGGTCAGAAGCCGCAGGTCACCAAGGCGCGCAAGTCCATCGCCCAGTTCAAGCTGCGTGAGGGCATGCCGATCGGCACGCACGTCACGCTGCGCGGCGACCGCATGTGGGAGTTCCTCGATCGTCTACTGACGCTCGCGCTGCCCCGCATCCGCGACTTCCGTGGGCTCTCGCCCAAGCAGTTCGACGGCCGCGGCAACTACACGTTCGGTCTGACCGAGCAGGTCATGTTCCACGAGATCGATCAGGACAAGATTGATCGGTCGCGCGGCATGGACATCACGATCGTGACCACGGCCACCAACGATGACGAGGGTCGCGCGCTGCTCAAGCTGCTCGGCTTCCCGTACAAGGAGAACTGACATGGCGAAGACTGGACTCAAGGTCAAGGCCGCTCGTAAGCCCAAGTTCGCAGTTCGCGGCTACACCCGTTGCCAGCGCTGCGGCCGGCCCCGGTCGGTCTACAAGAAGTTCGGCCTGTGCCGCATCTGCCTTCGCGAGATGGCTCACCGCGGCGAGCTGCCCGGCATCACGAAGAGCTCCTGGTAATCCACTACCTCTGATACGACGCAGGTCCCTTCCCACTCGAGTCACTCGGCTCGAGGACGAAACGGAAACCGCGACGAGAAACGGAACACAAGCAATGACAATGACCGATCCGATCGCAGACATGCTCACGCGTGTCCGCAACGGCAATCAGGCGTACCACGACAGCGTGTCGATGCCCTACTCCAAGCTCAAGGCCGGCGTAGCCGAGATCCTCAAGCAGGAGGGCTACATCACGAGCATCGAGGTCGCGGACCCCAAGGAGGGCGAGGTGAGCAAGTCGCTCACCATCACCCTCAAGTACGGCCCGCACCGCGAGCGCTCGATCGCCGGCATCCGCCGCATCAGCAAGCCGGGACTGCGCGTCTACGCGAAGTCCACCGGGCTGCCCAAGGTTCTCGGCGGACTGGGCGTGGCGATCATCTCCACGAGCCAGGGCCTGCTGACGGACCGCCAGGCCAACCAGAAGGGCGTAGGCGGAGAAGTCCTCGCCTACGTCTGGTGAGAGGGGTCTGAACACATGTCACGCATTGGCAAGCACCCCGTAGTCATCCCGTCCGGCGTCGAAGTGACGATCGAGGGCCAGGACGTTCGCGTCAAGGGCCCCAAGGGCGAGCTGACCCACACCGTCGCAGAGCCGATCACGGTCGCCAAGTCCGATGACGGCACCCTCGCGGTCGAGCGTCCTGATGACGAGCGCAAGAGCAAGGCGCTTCACGGCCTCTCGCGCACCCTGATCAACAACATGGTCGTGGGCGTCACTGAGGGCTATGAGAAGAAGCTCGAGATCGTCGGCGTTGGTTACCGCGTCCTGGCGAAGGGCCCGGCTGCTCTCGAGTTCGCGCTCGGCTTCAGCCACCCGGTCCCGATCCAGGCTCCTGAGGGCATCACCTTCACGGTCGAGTCACCCACCAAGTTCGCCGTGCACGGCATCGACAAGCAGGCCGTCGGTGAGGTCGCAGCGAACATCCGCAAGATCCGTAAGCCCGAGCCTTACAAGGGCAAGGGCGTCCGCTACGCCGGCGAGCATGTCCGCCGCAAGGTCGGAAAGGCTGGTAAGTAGTCATGGCTATCTCGATCAATCACCGCAAGCACACTGCGCCCCGCACTGCTTCGCGTCTGCGTCGTCAGGTGCGAGGACGCAAGAAGCTCGAAGGTTCGGCGGAGCGTCCGCGCCTCGTCATCACCCGTTCGAGCAAGCACATGGTCGCTCAGATCGTCGACGACCTCGAGGGCCGCACGCTGGCCTCCGCGTCGACGATGGAAGCCGACCTGCGCTCGTCCGACGATGACAAGACCGCCAAGGCCCGCAAGGTCGGCGAGCTCGTCGCCGACCGTGCCAAGGCTGCCGGTGTCGCCACCGTGGTCTTCGACCGCGCGGGCAACAAGTACGCCGGTCGTGTCGCAGCCCTGGCTGACGGCGCGCGCGAGGGCGGACTGGAGTTCTGATGATCATCAATAACCAGAGGAGTGCCGCATGAGCGGGCAGCAGCGCCGCGGAGGCGGAGGCGGACGGGGTCGTGGAAACGACCGCGGAGCCGAGAAGTCGCAGTACATCGAGAAGGTCGTCACGATCAACCGTGTCGCCAAGGTCGTCAAGGGTGGTCGTCGCTTCAGCTTCACCGCCCTGGTGATCGTCGGCGATGGCGATGGTCAGGTCGGCATCGGCTATGGCAAGGCCAAGGAAGTCCCGACCGCGATCGCGAAGGGTGTCGAAGAGGCCAAGAAGTCCTTCTTCCGCGTCCCCCGCATCCAGGGCACGATCCCGCACCCGGTGCAGGGCGAGAAGGCGGCTGGCGTCGTGTTCCTGCGTCCGGCATCGCCCGGTACCGGCGTCATCGCCGGTGGCCCGGTTCGCGCCGTGCTCGAGGCGGCAGGCGTCCACGACGTCCTGTCCAAGTCGCTCGGTTCGTCCAACGCGATCAACATCGTCCACGCGACTGTGGCGGCCCTGCGGCTGCTCGAGTCGCCGGAGATGGTGGCAGCGCGTCGCGGCCTGACGGTCGAGCAGGTCGCTCCGGCGGCGCTGCTTCGTGCCGGCAAGGAAGGCATCGCGGAGGCCAAGGCCAAGGCAGACGCGGGAGTGGGTGCGTGATGGCAAAGATCCAGGTCACGCAGACCAAGTCCGGCATCGGCCGCAAGCCCAATCACCGTCAGACCCTGCGCACGCTCGGTCTGAAGCGCATCGGCGACGTTGTCGTCAAGGAAGATCGTCCCGAGTTCCGTGGCATGGCTGAGTCCGTGTCGCACCTCGTGGATGTCAAGGAGGTTGACTGACATGGCGCTCAAGCTGCACCACCTGCGTCCCGCGCCGGGAGCCAAGACTGCCAAGACCCGCGTGGGTCGAGGCGAGGGCTCGAAGGGCAAGACCGCCGGTCGAGGCATGAAGGGAACCAAGGCTCGTTACCAGGTTCCCATCGGCTTCGAGGGTGGCCAGGTCCCGATCCACATGCGTCTGCCGAAGCTCAAGGGATTCAAGAACCCCTTCCGCGAGGAGTACCAGGTCGTCAACCTCGATCGGCTCGAGGAGCTCTACCCCAAGGGCGGTGACATCGACATCGCGTCGCTGGTCGCCAACGGCGCGGTCCGCAAGGGTCGCCCGGTCAAGGTCCTCGGGCAGGGTGACATCACAGTCAAGGTCCAGATCACGGCGAATAAGTTCTCCGGGTCCGCCAAGACCAAGATCGAAGCAGCCGGAGGCAGCGTCACCATTCTTGGTTGATGCTGTCCGGGGCAGGACGCACGTCCTGCCCCGGCTGTCTCGGTGACTGTTAGAGTCACACTGCGGGCGAGAGCCCGCTTTTGTCCGTCATCATGACGCACTTCGGTGCACGAGGAGGATCGCGGTGCTCAGCGCCTTCGTCCATGCATTCAGGACGCCCGAACTGCGGAAGAAGATCCTCTTCGTCCTGTTCGTCATCGTGCTGTTCCGGCTGGGCTCGACCATGCCGGCCCCCGGCATCAACGTCGCCAACGTCCAGGACTCGGTCCAGGCCGCCTCGACGGGCGACAACAGCAGCCTGTTCGCGCTGATCAACGTCTTCTCCGGTGGTGCGCTGCTCCAGCTGACGGTGTTTGCGCTCGGCATCATGCCGTACATCACCGCGAGCATCATCCTGCAGCTGCTCGTCGTCGTGATCCCGCGGCTGGAAGCCCTCAAAAAGGAGGGCCAGTCCGGACAGACGAAGATCACGCAGTACACCCGATACCTCACGCTGGGTCTGGCGATCCTGCAGGCGACCGGCATCGTGGCGCTCGCGCGCAGCGGCAACCTGTTCGGTGGCGCCGAGACCGGACCGCTGCTCTACAACCCCGACAGCATCCTGTCCTTCCTGCTGATCGTGCTCACGATGGTCGCCGGTACGGCCGTCATCATGTGGCTCGGCGAGCTCATCACCGACCGCGGCATCGGCAACGGCATGTCGATCCTGATCTTCACGCAGGTCGTCGCCACGTTCCCCGGTGCGCTGTGGCTCATCAAGCAGCAGAAGGGCTGGGCCACGTTCATCATTGTCGTGCTGATCGGCCTGGTCATCGTCGCGGCAGTCATCTTCATCGAGCAGGCGCAGCGCCGCATCCCGGTGCAGTACGCCAAGCGCATGGTCGGCCGACGGATGTTCGGCGGATCTTCGACGTACATCCCGCTCAAGGTCAACCAGGCCGGCATCATCCCGGTGATCTTCGCCTCGAGCCTGATGTACCTACCGGCGCTCGCGTCCCAGTTCAACTCCAGCGCGCCGTGGGCCTCATGGGTCAATGACAACTTCGTGCGCGGTGACCACCCGCTCTACATGCTGTCGTTCTTCTCGCTGATCGTGTTCTTCACGTACTTCTACGTGTCGATCACCTTCAACCCCGAGGAGGTCGCCGACAACATGAAGAAGTACGGCGGGTTCATCCCCGGCATCCGCGCGGGCCGTCCGACGCAGGAGTATCTGGCGTACGTCCTGAGCCGCATCACGGCGCCGGGCGCGCTCTACCTGGGTCTGATCGCGCTGATCCCGATGATCGCGATCTCGGTGCTCAACGCCAGCCAGAACTTCCCGTTCGGTGGCACGACGATCCTCATCATCGTCGGAGTGGGTCTGGACACGGTCAAGCAGATCGAGAGCCAGCTTCAGCAGCGGAACTACGAAGGGTTCCTCAAGTAATGCGTCTTTTGATCATGGGCCCGCCCGGCGCGGGCAAGGGCACACAGGCCGTCGAGCTGGCAGGCCGCATCGGCGGCGCGCACATCTCGACCGGCGACATCTTCGGGGCGAACGTGCAGCAGCAGACCGAGCTGGGTCAGACGGCTCAACGGTTCATGGATGCCGGCGAGTACGTTCCAGACGAGGTCACCAATGCGATGGTGGAGGCCCGGCTGGCACAGGACGATGCGCGCGCTGCGTTCATCCTCGACGGCTACCCGCGCACGGTCGATCAGGTCGACACCCTCGACCGGATCCTCAGCGGACTCGGCACCCAGCTCGACGGCGTGCTGGAGCTCGTCGTCGATCCCGAGGAGCTCATCCAGAGGTTGCTCAAGCGGGCCGAGACCAGCGGTCGCGCGGATGACACCGAAGACGTCATCCGTCACCGCCAGTCGGTCTACACCGCGGAGACCAAGCCCCTGCTCGAGGTTTACGGCTCACGTGGACTCGTGATCGAGGTCGACGGCATGGGCGAGGTCGACGAGGTCACTCGACGGATCGACGCGGCTCTCCCTTCCTGAGGGCGGACCCATCACAATGTTTGACCGCGGGATCGAGATCAAGACGCCCGGGCAGATCGAGTCGATGCGCGCTGCCGGCCTGGTGGTGGGACAGACGCTGGAGTTGCTCCGTGGCTCTGCCGTCGCGGGTGTCACGACGGGCGATCTGGACGGCATCGCGCGCGACCACATTCGCTCCTGCGGTGCGACGTCGAACTTCTTGGGCTACCACGGCTTCCGGGGGGTCATCTGCACGTCGGTCAACGACGAGGTCGTGCATGGAATCCCAGGCAAGCGAGTACTCCGCGACGGCGACGTCATCTCGATCGACTGTGGCGCGATCATCGACGGCTGGCACGGTGACGCCGCGACGAGCGTCGCGATTGGCCAGGTGCCCGACGATGTCACCGAGCTGATGCGGGTCACCGAGCAGGCGTTGTGGCGTGGCATCGCAGCGGCGGCGCTCGGGGGCCGGGTCTCCGACATCAGTCATGCGGTCGAGACGACGGTCGATGCTGCCGGTGACTACGGAATTGTGGAGGGATACACGGGCCACGGTATCGGCTCGGCGATGCACCAGCCGCCGAACGTCGCGAACTACGGGCGACCGGGGCGCGGTCCCAAACTGGTCAAGGGGCTGGTCCTGGCCGTCGAGCCGATGGTGAGTCTTGGCACTGCGCAGACGCGGACGCTCTCCGACGACTGGA
Source organism: Aeromicrobium sp. A1-2 (assembly GCF_003443875.1). Taxonomy (NCBI): domain Bacteria; kingdom Bacillati; phylum Actinomycetota; class Actinomycetes; order Propionibacteriales; family Nocardioidaceae; genus Aeromicrobium; species Aeromicrobium sp. A1-2. Next base: position 326,163 of record NZ_CP027482.1, read on the forward strand.
CCGTCGTCACGACTGATGGCTCGCGCGCGGCTCACTACGAGCACACCTTCACATTGACCGACACCGGCACGTGGGTGCTGACGGCGCTCGACGGCGGCGAGAGCATGTTGGCCGAGCTCGGCGTGCCCTACGGCGGTCCGAGCGGCGCCTAGCCGCAGGTCACTTCTTGATCGTGGTCTTGACGGTGGTCTTCGCGGACGTGATCTTCGAGGTCCCGGCGTAGGTGAATGTGTAGGTGCTGGCGCCCGCCGGCTGCTTGGTCAGCGTGACGGTCCCCTTGCCGCGGCTGATGGAGAACTTGACCGTGCCCCCGCCGCGACGGGTGACAGCGATGGAGGCGGACGGGTCGGCGAGTCCTGTGACGGGCAGCCGCACGACGAACCGGACTGTGCGGCTGGACGGTGTGGCTGTGGCTGTGGCCTTGATCTTGGCTGTGGCCTTGGCCGGCCCGACCGCGGATGACGTGAGCGTGCGGCGGGTGTATCCGTCGGCCGTCCAGGTCACCTTTGCTGACAGCTTCTTGCCCAGGTCGGACTGGGTGACCTTGTGCTTCAGTGCAGTGGCCCCCGAGATTGCGACACCATTGCGCAGCCACTGCACGCGCACGGTGGATTGCGGGACCTTCCGTGTCCCGACATCGACCGCTGGGGTCGAGCCGAGTCGGGTCGACCCGGTGATCTTCGGCGCCGACGCGGGGAGCGTCCCGTAGGCCGTCTTGGCTGTCGGCGCGGAGGTTGCCGATGTCGTCAGATATCCACTTCGACGTGCGGTGACACGCACGGAGACCGGCCGGGTGCGGTCAGCCGGCGTCGGCTTGTAGGTCGCGCCGGTGGCGCCGGCGATGGCGGTGCCGTCGACGAGCCACTGGTAGTCGTATGCCAGGGAGCTCACCGACCACGAACCCGGACGGGCGGTCAGTGTCGCGCCGACGGCCGGTGTGCCGATGATGGTGGGGTTGGCAGTCGAGGTCACGTTGCCGGGCAGGACGGTGACCGGCGCCGGTGAGGTCGCAGCAGTGGATCGGTAGCCCGCCAGTGCGCTGGTCATGGCGACCGTGACCGCGCGGCCATTGTCCTCGGGACGCGGTGTGAAGGTCGGCGACGCCGCTCCGGAGACAGGGGACCCGGCGACGGACCACTGATAGGAGTACGTCGACGGAGTCGGCGTCCACGTGCCGGGTCGCGCGATGAGCGGCTCGTCGACCCGTCCTGTCCCGTCGACGGTCGGCACGCCGGGAGTGAGCTCGCCGGGCTCGACTTCCTCGGATGCCGAGGTGGCGGTGCCGGGGGAGTAGCCGGGTCTTGACGCAGTGACCTGCAGCGAAAGTGCCTTGCCGGCGACGGACGGGGTCGGGGTGTACGACTTGGTGGTCGCGCCGCTGATGCTGGTGCCATCAGCCGTCCACTGATAGGCGTAGCTGTTGCCCATGACGGTCCATTTGCCGACCGACGGAGCCAGGGCGACACCGACCTGGGGGGTGCTGCGGATCGTCGGTCTGGTGGTGTTCTCCAAAACCCGGTCGGAGAAGTGGATGAAGCCGTCTGGCCAGCCTGACCCGGACTTGGTGATCTTGCGCCAGTCGAATGCGCCGCTCCAGTTCGATTCCGACACCCAGATCTCGGTGGGGGAGACGATCTTCTCGACGTACGCGACGTGGTGCCCCGTGCGACCCCACCAAGCGACCGAACCGACCGCTGGTGTGCTGTCCGTGATGGAGGCCATCGCAAAGCCCCAGTCCTGGGCGTTGCCGACGCCGGACTTCGGGCGGACGTTCGGCATGCCGTTGCTCACCAGTCGGTACGCGACGTAGTTGGTGCAGTTGGTCCCGGTGTACATCCGCCAGTAGCTCGTGGACTTGTGGGTCGAGTAGCCGGCGTTCGAGTAGCCCTTGTCGGCGCACGACGTGTAGCCGCTGCACAGCACCGTCGAGCTGGCCCGGGCCGCGCCGACAGGGGTCAGCAGGGCGACGAGGAATACCACGAGAAGCCCAGCCCGAGTGCGCGACACGCCGTTACCCTACGGGACTGGTGGGGCTGGTGTGATTGAAATCAATCAATTCTTCGCACGATGGAGCTCCACCGCCCCCTGGTCTCACGACTAGCGGTGGAGCTCCATGGTGCAGCACTTCACGCTGCCACCGGACTTCATGTACTCGTCCAGATCGATCGGCACCGGCGTGTAGCCGCGGGTGCGGAGTGCCTCGGCCAGCTCGGCGGCGGCCGCAGGAAGGATGACGTGGTGGCCGTCGCTGACCGCGTTGAGGCCGAGCACGAGCGCGTCCGACTCCGAGCAGATGATGGCGTCGGGGAACAGATCGCGCAGTGTGCGCTGGCTGTGCTGGCTGAAGGCTCCGGGGTAGTAGGCGATCTCCGCGGGGGCCGAGCCGTTGCCGTCGTCGAGCACTGCGATCGCGACATCGAGGTGGTAGAACCGGGGGTCGACCAGCTCGAGCGAGACGACGGGTCGGTCGACGGCGTCGGCTGCCTCGATGTGGGCGGCCAGCGAGGTCCGGAAGCCGGTTCCCGCGAGGATCATCGTGCCCAGGGCGAGGAAGTCCCCCTCGCCCTCGTTGGTGTGCTCGGGCTCGACCACGGTGACGCCGGACTGGCGCAGCCAGGCGGCGTAGGCCGCGCCCTCGGCGGCACGCTCGGCGAAGCGGAACTTCGCGCCGTACGCCCGTCCGCCCACCGTCAGCCCGCCGTTGGCCGCAAAGACCATGTCAGGCTGTCCCGGCATCGGATCGACGACGTCAACACGGTGACCCAGGCTCAGATAGGTGTTGCGGAGGACCTCCCACTGCAACCTGGCGCGCTCCACGTCGACCGGGTTGGTGATGTCCATCCACGGGTTGATCGCGTAGGTCACCGAGAAGTGGGTCGGTGCGCACATCAGGTAGTGACGGGTTCGCGGCTCGGGGGCGTGGATAGGTGCTGGGCGGGTGTCGAGAACGGTCAACGTGATGCCTCCGGGAGGTGATTCGTACGCAATGAATCCATGCTAGATCGGTGCGGATGGGCGCCACGAATCGGAAACTGCCTATTGGACGGTGTTTTCTTGCATGATTTCGGCTTGTCCAGAGTTTTCTTGCAATACTTGCCCGATGGACGATCTAGACCGCAAGCTCATCGGCTGCCTGTTGGAGGACGGTCGCGCCGGCTATGCCGCGATCGGAGACCGGATCGGTCTGTCGGCACCGGCAGTCAAGCGCCGGATGGACCGGCTCCTGGACGATGGAGTGATCAGCGGCTTCACCGCAGTGCTGGATCCGGATCTGGTCGGTTGGGCCACGGAGGCTTACGTCGAGGTGCACTGCAAGGGGGCGATCTCCCCCGACGAGCTACGGGCCGCGTTCAGCCGGGTCCCGGAGGTCCACACCGCGGCGACCGTTTCGGGTGCCGCCGATGCCCTCCTTCACATCGTGGCTCGGGATGTCCGCGACCTGGAGCGCGCGCTCGAACGAGTCCGCGACGAGGTCGCCAACGTCGACCACACTTCGACCGCGATCGTCCTGTCCCGGTTGATCGACCGATACGGCCCCGGGCAGCCGGAGTTCAACCCGCCCGACTGAGGTCACAGGCCCGCGACAGGTCGGGCAGGGCGGAGGCTCAGCCCTGCTCCCTAGCGTGCGGAGCATGCCCTCGCTCTCATCGCCGTCCCGATCCGAAAGCCGCGCGTCCGCCCTGCGCCGTTGGCCGACGATGGTCGTTGGGTGGGTGCTCTCGATCGTCCTAGGACTGGCCGTGGTCTGGCCCGCCGAGCAGGCGGCGGCACCTGGGACTGCCATGGTTGCGTCGGTCGCGAGTCCGGCCGACGTCGTCCCAGCGGACGCCACTACGCCTTCTCTCTCTGGGCTCGACGCGATCGACGCCGACGGAAAGTTCGCGGTCGCGGTGCTCGACATCGACTCGGGGGAGTCGCTGACCTATGGCGAGGAAGCCTTCGACACCGCGAGCATCGTCAAGGTCGACATTCTCGCGGCGCTGCTCTGGCAGCACCAGCAGGCGGGGACGTCTCTCAGCGCGACGGAGCGCGCGCAGGCCGCCGCGATGATCCAGTACAGCGACAACGCCTCCGCTACGGCGCTCTTCAACGCCGTCGGCGGCCGGTCGGGTCTGGAGCTGTTCAATGAGTCGATCGGCCTGGAGGACACCGTGGTCGGCTCAAACGGCAGCTGGGGTCTCACCCAGACGACAGCGACGGATCAGATCCGTCTCCTGCAGGTCGTGTTCGGCGCCGAGTCGGTGCTGACTGCTGACTCCCAGGCGTACGAGCAGTCGCTGATGTCCGGAGTCGTCCACGAGCAGGTCTTGGGGGTGTCCGCCGCTGCTGACGACCCCGACGATGCTGCGCTCAAGGTCGGCTATCTCCAACGATCGGCCACCGGACTCTGGGACGTGACGAGCATCGGTCAGATCAAGGCAGATGGGCGGACCTACCTCGTGGCGGTGCTGACGGACGGCAGTCCTAGCCTCGAGTCAGGCGTCGATCTGGCCGATCAGGTCGCCCGGGCCGCGGTCTCCGCGCTGACCGCGATTTGAGTCTGCCGCCCCCGTGGGCGTAGAATCGAGAGTCGGCCCTTTCAGGTCCGCATTTCCATGTCCTACTTCCGTTCAGGCGGCAGGGCCGGGGTGCGCCAGGACAGGCCAACCGGTCAGACACGCGACACAAAGAAGAGGTTATGGCGAAAAAAGAAGGCGTCATCGAGATGGAAGGCGCCGTAGTAGAGGCACTTCCGAACGCGATGTTCCGTGTGGAGCTGGCCAACGGCCACAAGGTTCTCGCGCACATCAGCGGCAAGATGCGTCAGCACTACATCCGTATCCTCCCCGAGGATCGCGTTGTGGTGGAGCTCTCGCCGTACGACCTCTCCCGCGGTCGCATCGTCTACCGCTACAAGTAAACACACGTACACACGTTCAGATCCCAAAGAGAGAATCTCGATGAAGGTCAACCCGAGCGTGAAGAAGATCTGTGACAAGTGCAAGGTGATTCGTCGCCACGGCCGCGTCATGGTCCTCTGCGAAAACCCGCGTCACAAGCAACGCCAGGGCTGAACAGACTTCTTCACCACAGCAACGCGAAACATCTGATCGCTCCCGCCACACGCACGACCGTGGCGGGTCACCTCCGGAAGCGTAGGCCGGAGCCCGACTCAGGATCGTCCAAGATCCTGGAGGCAGTTGGGATGCATCAGGTGGCCACACCTCGCAGTACGGAAGGAAATGCCTAGATGGCACGCCTCATGGGAGTGGATCTCCCGCGCGAGAAGCGCATCGAGATCGCACTCACGTATGTATTCGGGATCGGCCGCACGCGCGCCACCCAGACCCTCGACGCAACCGGCATCAGCCCGGACAAGCGCGTCCACGAACTCGATGACGACGACCTCGTCGCGATGCGTGATCACATCGAGGCGAACTACCAGACCGAGGGCGACCTGCGTCGTACGGTCACGGGTGACATTCGCCGCAAGATGGAGATCGGCAGCTACCAGGGTCGACGTCACCGTGCGCACCTGCCCGTTCGCGGCCAGCGCACCAAGACCAATGCGCGTACCCGCAAGGGACCCAAGCGCACCGTCGCCGGAAAGAAGAAGTGATAGCGCATGCCTCCTAAGACAGCTGGCAAGAAGGTTCGCCGCAAGGAGAAGAAGAACGTCGTTCAGGGCGAAGCCCACATCAAGAGCACGTTCAACAACACCCACGTCACCATCACGGACCCCTCGGGTGCCGTGATCGCCTGGGCCTCCGGCGGAACCGTCGGATTCAAGGGCTCGCGCAAGTCGACTCCGTTCGCAGCCGGCATGGCTGCCGAGTCGGCCGGTCGTCAGGCGATGGAGCACGGGATGAAGAAGGTCGACGTCTTCGTGAAGGGCCCCGGTTCGGGCCGCGAGACGGCGATCCGGTCGCTGAGCGGAGTCGGCCTCGAGGTCGGCACCATCTCCGACGTGACGCCCAGCCCGCACAACGGCTGCCGTCCTCCCAAGCACCGTCGTCTCTGACACCCACACCTTTCTAGGAGTTATCAACCATGGCCCGTTACACCGGACCTCTCACCAAGAAGTCGCGCCGTCTCGGCATCGACCTCGTCGGTGGTGACGCTGCATTCGAAAAGCGTCCTTACCCTCCCGGCCAGCACGGCCGCGCGCGCGTCAAGGAGTCGGAGTACCGCAACCAGCTGCTCGAGAAGCAGAAGGCGCGTTACACCTACGGAGTGCTCGAGAAGCAGTTCCGCAAGTACTACGAGCTCGCATCGCGTCGTCCCGGCAAGACCGGTGACAACCTGCTGCAGATCCTCGAGTCGCGCCTCGACAACGTCGTCTACCGTGCCGGGTTCGCCCGTACGCGTCGGCACGCTCGCCAGCTCGTCAACCACGGTCACTTCGTGGTCAACGGCGTCAAGACCGACATCCCGTCGTTCCAGGTGAGCAAGCACGACATCATCGACGTCAAGACCCGGTCGCTCGAGACCACACCGTTCATCGTGGCGCGCGAGTCCCACGACCGCGACACGGTGCCGGCTTGGCTCGACGCCTCGCCCGACCGTGGCCGCATCCTCGTCCACAGCCAGCCTGTGCGCGAGCAGATCACGGTGCCGATCAACGAGCAGCTGATCGTGGAGTTCTACTCCAAGATCTGACCTGGTCCACTCTCACCACCAAGAAAACATGACCCGGACCTTCAAATAGAGGTTGGTTCGGAAAGGAAGAAACATGCTCATCGCCCAGCGCCCCGCCCTGTCCGAAGAGGTCGTCGACGAATTCCGTTCGCGGTTCGTCATCGAGCCTCTGGAGCCCGGCTTCGGCTACACCCTCGGCAACTCGCTGCGTCGTACGCTGCTGTCGTCGATCCCGGGTGCGGCCGTCACGTCGATCAAGATCGACGGTGTCCTGCACGAGTTCTCGACCGTCCCCGGCGTGACCGAGGACGTCACCGAGATCATCCTGAACCTCAAGGAGCTCGTGGTCTCCTCGGAGAACGACGAGCCCGTCGTCATGTACCTCCGCAAGGATGGTGCGGGCGAGGTGACCGCAGCCGACATCCAGCCCCCGGCCGGAGTCGAGGTCCACAACCCGGACCTGCACATCGCCACGCTCAACGCCAAGGGCAAGATCGAGATCGAGCTCGTTGTCGAGCGCGGCCGCGGTTACGTCTCGGCGGTTCAGAACAAGTCCGGCGACGAAGAGATCGGCCGCATGCCGGTCGACTCGATCTACTCGCCGGTCCTGAAGGTGACCTACAAGGTCGAGGCAACTCGAGTCGAGCAGCGCACCGACTTCGACAAGCTCGTCATCGACGTCGAGACCAAGAAGTCGATGCTGCCGCGTGACGCGATCGCGTCGGCCGGTTCCACCCTGGTGGAGCTGTTCGGTCTGGCTCGTGAGCTCAACGTCGAGGCCGAGGGCATCGACATCGGTCCGTCGCCGGTCGACGAGCAGCTCGCTGCCGACCTGGCTCTGCCGATCGAGGACCTCAACTTCACGGTCCGTTCGTACAACTGCCTCAAGCGCGAGGGCATCCACACCGTGGGTGAGCTCATCACGCGCTCGGAGCAGGACCTGCTCGACATTCGCAACTTCGGTTCGAAGTCGATCGACGAGGTCAAGGCCAAGCTCGCCGAGATGGGCCTCGCGCTGAAGGACAGCCCCGCTGGTTTCGACCCGTCGGCCGTCATCGATGCGTATGACGACGACGCCAGCTTCGCCGAGGACGAGCAGTACTGAGTACTGCCCGACCTTGACGGCCCAGCCCGATTGATTTTGGAGAATAGACAATGCCCACCCCCACTAAGGGACCTCGCCTCGGCGGCAGCCCAGCGCACCAGCGCCTGATCCTGGCCAACCTCGCACAGAACCTGTTCGAGCACGGCAAGATCACGACGACCGAAGCCAAGGCTCGCCGTCTGCGTCCGTACGCGGAGTCGCTCATCACGAAGGCCAAGCTCGACACGGTGGCCAACCGCCGCCTCGTCGTCAAGGTCATCCGCGACAAGAGCATCCTGCACACGCTGTTCACGGAGATCGGGCCCGCCATGGCGACCCGTCCCGGCGGCTACACACGCATCACGAAGATTGCGCCGCGCAAGGGCGACAACGCCCCCATGGCCGTCATCGAGATCGTCGAGGCCAAGCAGTTCGGCGCACAGAACCAGACTCCGAAGAAGGCCAAGGCTGCCAAGCCCGTCGCCGTCGAGGAGAAGCCGGCCGACGATGTCGCGCCCGAGGACGACCTGGGCACCGACGTGCCCGTCGACGCCACGGACGACGCAGCAGAGGCCGCTGACGCGGTCGAGGCTCCGGCCGTCGAGGACGACGCCAAGTAGAACCCGCACCATCAGGAAGGCCCGTCACCGTGAGGTGGCGGGCCTTCTGCGTTCTCGGGCGGTCCCCACGTGAGCCGGTCAGTGTGAGACAGGTCGCCGGATGTGCAGGATCCGGAATCCCTTCTCGCTGGAGAGTCGTTCGGTGGGCCAGCCCTGCTCAACGAGCCACCGCTGGAGGGAGTCGGCGCCGAGGTTCTTGCCGACGATCAGCCGGGCCGTGCCGTCGGGGGCGAGGCGGGGCAGCCAGCGCAGCAGCAGGGCGTGCAGGGCGTCCTTGCCGATGCGGATCGGTGGGTTGGACCAGATCTCGTCGAAGGACACGTCGTCGGGCACCGCGTCGGGGAGCGTGGCGTGGACCGTCACGCCCTGCCGTGCGGCGTTCAGCGCAGTCAGCTCGAGGGCGCGCTCGTTGGTGTCGATGGCCCAGACGACCGAGCCTGTGCCGGCCAGCGCGCAAGCAATCGGGCCCCAGCCGCAGCCGAGGTCAAGAACCACGCCCCCACGCGGCGGTGTGCTGTTGCGGAGCAGGACGGCGGTGGCCTTGTCGAGGCCATCCGTGGCGAACACGCCGCTGGCGGTCGTGAACGTCATGTCCTGTCCCCAGATGTGGGTCCGGATCTCCTGCCGCTTGTCCGGTGTCGCTGGTGTCGCGTCGAAGTAGTGATCAGGCACGGTGACATCCTCGCAGTTCGCGGCCAGCAGGAGGATTCGCGCGAGCAACGGTGCTCATCGCGGGCGACCGATCAGCTTGCCCGCAACCTTGAGGGAGGGCGTCCGGTAGGAGGTGGACTCCTCGACCTCGGGCAGGGTCATGGCGTACGCCACGACGTCCTCCCAGCTGGCGGCCATGCCGAGGATTCTGTCATGCAGGGGGGAGCAGGTCGGGTGGAGTGCCGGGAGAGTGGCCACGGGTCCGGACTGCGCAGGGCGTTCAGGTTCGCAGGGCCCGGTGACTGCGTGACTCGATGTTCCGTGCTGTCAGGGCGGCGCCCTCGGGGTAGGTGACTTCTTCCAGCACGAGACCGTGCGGGGGCATGACGTTGACCCGGCTGTCCCGACCCGGGTGGGCGAGCACCTCGACGGCCCACTCCGGCCCGAACCGGTGGTCGCCCGCCGCGACCAGCACGCCCATCAGGGCGCGCACCATCGAGTGGCAGAAGGCGTCAGCTCGCACCGTGGTGACCAACACGTCGTCGATCCGCACGGTGCTGAGCTCACGGAGTGTGCGGACCGTCGTGGCGCCCTCGCGCCGGCGGCAGAAGGGCGCGAAGTCGTGCAGACCCAGCAGGTACTCGGAGGTGGCGTTCATGGCGTCGACATCGAGCCGCTTCTGCCAGCGGACGACCGCGTGGCGCACCAGCGGGTCGGGGCCGACGCGGCCGTCGACAATGCGGTACGAGTAGCGGCGTTCGATGGCGGAGAACCGTGCGTCAAAGCCCTCCGGCGCGGCCGTGACCGACCGGATCTGGATGTCGTCGGGGAGCAGGCGGCGGAGCCTGCGCTCGAGGTAGTAGGGGGCGATGCCGTCGAGATCGACGTGGGCCACCTGGCCCCGCGCGTGGACCCCCGCGTCGGTGCGCCCGGCCACCGTCAGGGTCGCGGTCTCGGGCAGACGCAGGATCAGCGCGATAGCGGCCTCGATGTCCCCCTGGACCGTTCGGTGGCCCGGCTGGGCCGCCCACCCCCGGAATCCCGTGCCGTCGTACGAGAGGTCGATTCGCAGGCGCACCCCGCAACATTATCGGCTCGGCGGCGGACGACGAAGGCCCCCACCGCAATGGGTGGGGGCCTTCGTCTGGCGAACTACTTCCAGCGCTCCTGCGCCGACACGAAGTCGAGGCGGCGGTCGCCGGTGTAGATCTGCTTGGGTCGCGCGATCTTCTGCTCCTTGTCGTCCACCAGCTCGACCCACTGGGCGAGCCAGCCGGCCGTGCGGGGGATCGCAAACAGGACCGTGAACATCTCGGGCGGGAACTGCAGCGCCTCGTAGATCAGTCCGGAGTAGAAGTCGACGTTGGGATAGAGCTTGCGACTGATGAAGTAGTCGTCCTCCAACGCGATGCGCTCAAGTTCCTGGGCGATCTCCAGCAGCGGGTTGACGCCGGTGACCGCGAAGACGTCGTCCACGGCCTTCTTGATGATCGTGGCGCGCGGGTCGAAGTTCTTGTAGACCCGGTGCCCGAAGCCCATGAGCTTCTCTTCGCCCTTCTTGACGCCCTCGATGAACGCAGGGATCTTGTCGGGCGTGCCGATGCGCTTGAGCATCTTGAGGACGGCTTCGTTGGCGCCGCCGTGCAGCGGTCCGTACAGCGCCGCGACACCCGAGCTGACGGCCGAGTAGGGGTCAACCTGGCTGGACCCGACGGATCGGACCGCGTTGGTCGAGCAGTTCTGCTCGTGATCGGCGTGCAGGATGAACAGCACCTCGAGCGCCTTGGCCAGCCGCGGGTCGGGGTTGTACTTCTGCTCGCTCATCTTGAACAGCATCGAGAGGAAGTTCTCGGTGTAGGTCAGATCGTTGTCGGGGTAGACGTAGGGCTTGCCCTGCGCGTGACGGAACGACCATGCGCCGAGGGTCGGCATCTTGGCGATCAACCGCACGATCTGGTCGTGCCTGATGTCGGGGTCGTGGATGTTGCGCGCCTCGGGGTAGAACGTCGACAGCGCGCCGACGCTCGACAACAACATCCCCATGGGGTGCGCGTCATAACGGAAGCCCTGCAGCTGCGACTTGAGGTTCTCGTGCACGAACGTGTGGAAGGTGATCTCGTGCACCCACTGCTCGTGCTGCTTCTCAGTCGGCAGCTCGCCGTGGATCAGCAAGTAGGCGACCTCGAGGAACGTCGACTTCTCCGCGAGTTGCTCGATGGGATAGCCGCGGTACTCGAGGATCCCCTTGTCGCCGTCGATGTATGTGACGGAACTTCGGGTCGAAGCGGTGTTGGTGAAACCGGGGTCGTACAGCGCCAGGCCGGGATCGTCCGCGGACTTTCCGATCTGGTTGAAGTCACTCGCACGGACTGTGCCGTCGGTGATCGGGAGCTCATACTCCTCGCCCGTCCGGTTGTCGCGGACGGTCAATGTGTGGTTCTCGGTCACGATGGGTCTCCTGTGACGGCGGACAATGCCCTGCTGCGGGGTGGTGCAGACATCAACCAACTTAGTGCCGCTGGGCAATTCGCACGATGCGGGGTCCGACTGACGGGACTCGTTTTGACCCAAGTGGCCGCTGGCGGTTAACCTTGTGTGTCGTGTCTCCGTTTGGCCACTGCCGCGGGATCGACCACTTGCAGCATCCGCTCAATCATCAGCCACACCCCCCAGAACGAGAAGGTCACGCCGTGCGCACGTTCAGCCCCAAGCCGTCTGACATCACCCGTCAGTGGCACGTCATCGACGCCGAGGACATTGTCCTGGGCCGTCTCGCCGTCCAGGCTGCGACGCTGCTCCGCGGCAAGCACAAGCCGACCTATGCACCTCACGTGGACGGTGGCGACTTCGTCATCATCGTCAACGCCGAGAAGGTGGCCCTGTCGGGCAACAAGCGCACCGACAAGCTCGCCTACCGCCACAGTGGTTACCCGGGTGGACTCAAGTCCATCGCTTACGGTGACCTGCTCAACAAGGATGCGCGCAAGGCGATCGAGAAGTCGGTCCGAGGCATGCTCCCCAAGAACCGTCTGGGTGATCAGCTGATCACGAAGCTCAAGGTCTACTCCGGCCCTGAGCACCCGCACACCGCCCAGAAGCCCCAGCCGTTCGAGATCACGCAGATCTCCCAGTAAAGAAGAGAAGCAGGCGCATCGTGGCTGAGACCACCACCCAGACCGAGACCGAGTTCGAGACCAACGCCGAAGGTGTGGCATACACCTCCGAGACCGTTGGGTCGTCCGAGACCGCAGGCAAGCCCGCGACGATTGCTCCGGGCGCAGCCACAGGCCGCCGCAAGGAGGCCATCGCTCGTGTCCGCATCGTGCCGGGCACCGGTGTGTGGACCGTCAACGGCAAGCCGCTCGAGGAGTACCTCCCCAACAAGCTGCACCAGCAGATTGCCAAGGAAGCCTTCGCCGAGACCGGTCTGCAGGACCGCTTCGACGTCGTTGCCCGAGTCACCGGCGGCGGCATGACCGGCCAGGCCGGCGCGCTTCGCCTCGGTGTGGCTCGCTCGCTGAACCAGATCGACGAAGAGGCCAACCGTCCCGGACTCAAGAAGGCCGGACTCCTGACGCGCGACTCGCGCATCAAGGAGCGCAAGAAGGCTGGACTCAAGAAGGCTCGTAAGGCTCCGCAGTACAGCAAGCGCTGATTCCTGCTGTGGGCCGGATCTTTGGCACCGATGGCGTTCGCGGACTCGCGAATCGCGATCTGACTGCCGAGCTCGCCGTCGACCTCGCGGTCGCCGCGGCCCACGTGCTGGGAGAGGTCGGTGCATTCGCCGACCAGCGCCCGACAGCAGTCGTTGCCCGCGATCCCCGCGCCTCAGGAGAATTCCTGGAGGCCGCGGTGGTCGCGGGTCTTGCGTCTGCGGGGGTGGATGTCCACCGGCTCGGCGTCGTGCCGACGCCGGGCGCGGCCTATCTGACGTCCTACCTCAAGGCCGACATGGGCGTCATGATCTCGGCCAGCCACAACCCCATGCCCGACAACGGAATCAAGTTCCTCGCCCGCGGTGGTCTCAAGCTCGACGACAACCTCGAGGTGCTGATCGAGAACCGGCTGGAGGAGCCGTGGGCCAGACCCACCGGCGCTGACGTCGGTCGCATCGGCGACAGCCACGCGGGTGTCGGTGCGTACGTCAAGCACCTGATTGAGGCTGCGCCCGGCCCGCTCGACGGGCTGCGCATCGTGCTGGACTGTGCCAACGGTGCGGCCTACGAGGTCGGACCTCAGGTGTTCGAGCAGCTCGGCGCCGAGGTCCATGCGATCCACGCCGAGCCCGACGGTCTCAACATCAACCAGGACTGCGGCTCGACCCACATGGGCGATCTGCAGAAGGCTGTCATCGCCCACAGTGCGGATGCAGGCTTCGCGTTCGACGGCGACGCGGATCGCTGCCTCGCGGTCGACCACACCGGCGCGGTCGTCGACGGCGACCAGATCCTGGCGATCCTTGGCATCGCGGCGCGCGATGCAGGACGACTGGCCCAGGACACTGTGGTCGCGACCGTCATGAGCAATCTCGGCTTCGTCCAGGCGCTGCAGGCCGCCGGCATCACCGTGATCCAGACCGCGGTCGGTGACCGCTACGTCCTGGAGACGATGCGGTCGGGCTCGTTCAACGTCGGTGGTGAGCAGTCGGGTCATGTCATCATGGGCGACTACGCCACAACGGGCGACGGAGTGCTGACCGCGGTGCACCTGGCATCTCGCATCCGTGAGACCGGACGAACCCTCGAAGATCTCGCGGCCGTCATGACCCGTCTGCCGCAGGTGCTGGTCAACGTCCCCAACGTCGACAAGGCACGGGCCGACAGCGATCCTGTGCTGCAGGGCGAGATCGCGATCGCGAACGCCCGACTCGGCAACTGTGGCCGGGTACTTCTGCGTCAGTCCGGCACCGAGCCGTTGGTGCGTGTCATGGTCGAGGCAGCGACGCACGACGAGGCCGAGCAGGTCGCCGAGCACCTGGCCGGGGTCGTGCGGACGACCCTCGCCCTCTGACGCAGCTTCTCGCGGGCCCGCGGCCCAGCCCCATTGGACCTGTCCGACGGACGATGCTGCTGATTGGATGGTCGCATGGACCGACTGACACGCGAGGGAGTCTGGACCGTCGTCCACCAGGAGCGACGAGCGCTGGTCGCCGACCTCGAAGATCTGCCGCCGGATCGGTGGGACACAGCGTCGCTGTGTGTGGACTGGACCATCCACGACGTCGTGGCGCACCTCGTCGACACTGCGAAGACGACTCGTCTCGGCTTCGTGACCGGGATGGTGCGCGCGGGCTTTGACTTCGATCGGCAGAACGCGGTCGGGGTGAGGCGGGAGCGAAGCCGCGAAGCGGTGCGCACGCTCGAAGGGCTTCGGTCGGCGATACCAAGGACAACGGGCCCGCCTGCTCCTCTGGCCACACGGCTGGTCGAGGCGTTCCTCCATGGTGAGGACATCCGCCAACCGCTCGGGATCAGCCGGACCTATCCGCCGGCGCCTGTGGTCACCGCACTGCGTCATCAGCTCAGGACGTCGGTCTCGATGGGCGGGGGACGGGAGCACGCCGCGGGCCTGCGGTTGACGGCCACTGACTTCGACTTCGACCACGGGACAGGGGAAGAAGTCGGTGGGCGGGCAATCGATCTGCTGTTGGCGATCTCAGGACGGCCTGTGCCGCCGGGGAGTCTTGCGGGAGATGGCGTGGACCGGCTACGCCAGCGGTCCGGCTCATGAGCGCGACGTCTGTCATCGAGCCTGTCGATCCTCGGGACGAAGCCGTCTTCCTGGCCTGTCACGCCGTGTACGCGGCTGCGCATGGCGAGGAGTGGGACCGCCCGTACACGGCACGTGAGCTGCGGGCCGAGCTGGTCGAGGCTGGGCCCTACGTCGACAAACTGGTCGTGGCGGCACGCGACGAGGCCGGGACCGTCGTGGCGATGGGCTGGCTCGAGATGCCCCAGCGGGACAACCGTTCGCTCGGCTACGTCGACGTCGCGGTGCATCCCGATCATCGGCGGCGAGGACACGGCTCGAGGGTGCTCTCGGCCCTGCAGGGGCTCGCGGAGTCGGCCGGTCGTGACACGTTGTTCGCCGAGGCCCGTTGGGATGTCGCCCAGGAGGGGGCCGGCCACACTGCTTTCGCGGAGGCGCACGGATTCCACCGTGACATGGTCGACGCCCAACGGGTCCTGACACTTCCCGCGGACCTGCCGGAGGCGCCGGTCCAGGACGGCTATGCGCTCCAGGCGTGGCGCGAGGAATGCCCTGAGCGATGGTTGGAGCAGCACGCGCGCCTGTTGTCGCTGATCGTCCAGGAGGCGCCCTCGGGTGACTACCCGCTCGAGAACGAGTACTTCGACGCAGCGCGGATCCGCTCCGACGAGCGCCTGCTGATGGCCCAGGGCAGGGTCATGCAGACTGTGGCGGCCGAGTCGCCCGACGGAGAGCTCGTGGGTCACACCCAGCTCGTGTTCTCGCAGACCGATGCGGAGAACGCCTACCAGTGGGACACGCTGGTCCTGCCCGAGCATCGCGGTCACGGTCTGGGACTGTCGCTCAAGGTCGCGGCGATGCGCGCGGCCAGCGACCTGCTGATGGAGCGCCGGTTCGTCCACACGTACAACGCGGCGAGAAATGGTCCGATGATCGCGGTCAACGACGCGATGGGCTACCGGCTGGTGGCGTACGTCGGGGAGTACATCCGGGAGGCTGGCACCTGACTCCGCTCAGAGCTTGCGGAGGCGGACCCAGTCGACCGAGTGATCGGCACCCTTGCGGAGGACCAACGACGCGCGGCCGCGCGTCGTGGCGATGTTCTCCCTGAGGTTGGGCCAGTTGATGGTGTCCCACAGGTGGCCGGCGCGGGCAACTGCCTCGTCGTCGGTGAGGGCGCTGTAGCGGTGGAAGTATGACTCCGGATCGGCGAACGCGGTCTTGCGCAGGCTCAGGAACCGGTCGATGTACCAGCGACGGAGGTCCTTGCCGGAAGCGTCGACGTAGATCGAGAAGTCGAAGAAGTCGCTGACCGCGAGCCCGGGGCTGCCATCGCCGCGTGGCCTGGCCGGCGCGAGGACGTTGAGGCCCTCGACGATCACGATGTCGGGCTTCTTGAGCGTCACGACCTCGTCGGTGCGGTCGTAGGTCAGGTGGGAGTAGATCGGCGCGGTCACGACCTCGACCCCGGACTTGACCTCCATCACGAAGCGCAGCAGCGCCTTGCGATCGTACGACTCGGGGAATCCCTTGCGATCGAGCAGGCCGCGACGCTCGAGCTCGTCATTGGGGAACAGGAAGCCGTCGGTCGTCACGAGCTCGACGACCGGGTGCTGGGGGGAGTGGGACAACAGCTCCTTGAGCAGGCGGGCCGTGGTCGACTTGCCGACCGCCACTGATCCGGCAATGCCGATGACGAACGGGGTGCGCCGAGTCTGCGGCTCGTGAAGAAACGCCTCGGTGGCCTGGTAGAGCGCGCCGGCGAGACGGACCCGCATGCTGATGAGCTGGGTCATCGGCAGGTAGACCTGCCGGACCTCTTCGAGGTCGAGCTCGTCGCCCAGCCCTCGTACCCGCTCGATCTCGGCCGGCTGGAGCGGCTGCGGAGCGTCTCCTGCCAGCTCGGCCCACGCAGCGCGCTCGAGCTCGACATACGGTGACTGGTCGCGTGCCATCCCACTATTGTCCCGGTTGCCTCGTCGGGGTCGTGCACTCGGTCCCCCGAAGCTCTCGGTGCAAGGCCCACCGATCAGTCGCTAGTACCCTGAACCCATGTGCGGAATTGTCGGATACGTCGGTCAGCGTTCAGCTCTCGATGTCGTGATGGGTGGACTGCGGCGGCTGGAGTACCGGGGGTACGACTCAGGCGGCGTCGCGCTCGTGCACGAAGGGACGATCGTCTCGGCCAAGAAGGCCGGCAAGCTGATCAACCTCGACGCCGAGCTGGCGGCCCGACCATTGCCCGTCGCCCACACCGGGATCGGGCACACCCGCTGGGCCACGCACGGTGCCCCCAACGACACCAATGCGCACCCGCACCTCGACGAGACCGGGCGCATCGCCGTGGTCCACAACGGCATCATCGAGAACTTTGCCGCGCTGCGTGCCGAGCTCGAGGCGAACGGCCACGAGCTGCTCTCCGAGACCGACACCGAGGTCGTTGCGCACCTCCTGCACGACGAGCTGGAGGACGTCGACGACCTCTCCGACGCAGTCCGCGCGGTGTGCCGCCGCCTTCGCGGGGCCTTCACGCTGGTGATCTGTGATGCGCGTCAGCCCGATGTGGTCGTCGGCGCGCGCCGCAACTCGCCCCTGGTCGTCGGTCGCGGTGAGGGAGAGAACTTCCTCGGCTCCGACGTCTCGGCGTTCATCGAGTTCACGCGCAACGCGATCGAGCTGGGTCAGGACCAGGTCGTCACGATCACGCCGGACGACATCGTGGTCACCGACTTCGACGGCAACCCGGCTGAGACCAACGAGTATCACGTCGACTGGGACGTCTCGGCGGCCGAGAAGGGCGGCTACGAGTGGTTCATGCTCAAGGAGATCGCCGAGCAGCCGCGGGCCGTCGGCGACACCCTGCTGGGCCGCCACTCCGCTGACGGCCTCCTGCAGCTCGACGAGATGCGGCTGTCCGATGACGAGCTCCGTGAGGTCGACCGCATCATCATCGTCGCGTGCGGCACGGCGGCGTACGCGGGCCTGGTCGCCAAGTATGCGATCGAGCACTGGACCCGCATCCCGTGCGAGGTCGAGCTGGCCTCGGAGTTCCGCTATCGCGACCCGATCATCGACCGCTCGACGCTCGTCGTGTCGATCAGCCAGTCCGGCGAGACGATGGACACCCTGATGGCGGTCCGGTACGCGCGTCAGCAGAAGGCGCGGGTGCTGTCGATCTGCAACACCAACGGCTCGACGATCCCGCGGGAGTCCGACGCCGTGATCTACACGCATGCCGGGCCCGAGATCGCGGTGGCCTCGACCAAGGGTTTCCTCGCACAGATCGTCGCCTGCTACCTCCTGGCGCTGTATCTCGCGCAGGTCAAGGGCACCAAGTACGGCGACGAGATCGCCGGCATCATCGCCGAGATCGAGCAGATTCCTGCGGCGATCCAGCGGCTGCTCGACGAGGGCGAGCAGGTCCGCAAGCTGGCCGCCGAGCTCTCGGGCTCTCGATCGATCCTGTTCCTCGGTCGTCACGCAGGTTTCCCAGTTGCCCTCGAGGGTGCGCTCAAGCTCAAGGAGCTGGCCTACATCCACGCCGAAGGCTTCGCCGCGGGCGAGCTCAAGCACGGGCCGATCGCCGTGATCGAGGAAGGGCTGCCGGTCTTCGTGGTGGTGCCGCCCAAGGGTCGCGACCAGCTGCAGGAGAAGACCGTCAGCTCGATCCAGGAGATCCGCGCCCGCGGCGCCCTCACGATCGTGCTGGCCGAGGACGGCGATGACGACGTCGTGCCGTACGCGGATCACCTGATCCGGCTGCCCAAGGTGCCGACCCTGCTGCAACCACTGGTTGCGGTGGTCCCGCTGCAGATCTTCGCCTGCGAGTTCGCCAACCAGCTCGGGCACGACGTCGACCAGCCGCGCAACCTGGCCAAGTCCGTCACGGTTGAGTGATGGCCATCCTGGGCATCGGGGTCGACGTCGTGGACCTCGCCCGTTTCACCGCGACCCTCGAACGCACGCCAACAATGCGCAACAGGCTGTTCACGAGCAGTGAGATCGACCTGCCGATCGAGTCGTTGGCCGGACGGTTCGCTGCCAAGGAGGCGTTCGTCAAGGCCTTGCGAGCGCCGGCGGGGATGTCCTGGCAGGACATCGAGATCGTCAACGACCCCCAGGGGGCCCCGGAGTTCCGGCTTCATGGGGCTGCGCTCGACCGGGTGGCCGAGCTCGGCATCACGGCGACACATCTGTCGATCTCGCACGACACCAGCGTGGCCACGGCCTTCGTGGTGGCTGAATGCTGACGGCGCACCGCGTCAGCGACATCCGCGCCGCCGAGGACTCCCTTGCGGCGACGCTGCCCGAGGGTGAGCTGATGCGGCTGGCGGCTCGTGGGCTCGCCGACCACCTCGGGCGCATCCCACCCGGTGACCTGGTCCTGGTGCTGATCGGTCCGGGCAACAACGGCGGGGACGCCTTGTTCGCGGCCGAGCACCTGCTCGACCGTGGGGTCCGCGTCGACGTCTGTCTGCTCGACGCGACCACCGTGCACGCGCCCGGACTTGCAGCGGCCGCTGCGGCGGGTGCGCAGGTCGTCGACGCGCCGGGGAGCCAGCGCTGGTGCCTTGATGCGATGTTCGGCATCGGCGGCCGCAGCGGGCTGTCCGGCCGGGCCGCGGAGTGGGCCGCCTGGCTCGCCGAGCAGCGACCCTTCACGATCTCCGTCGACGTCCCGTCCGGCGTCGACGTTGATGGCGCGACGCTGCCAGCCTCGTACGTCACGGCGGACCTCACGGTGACCTTCGGCACCCGCAAGGCGGCGCTGCTGGTCGACCCGGCCGCGGCCGCCGCGGGCACCGTGTCCCTGGTCGACATCGGCCTCGCACCGCACCTTCGGACCCCGGCGCTCGAGGCGCTCGAGGCGACCGACGGGCATCTGCTCGACCAGGCCGTGCCGGGGGCTGACTCGCACAAGTACTCGCGCGGTGTCCTGGGCATTGCCGCCGGTTCTGCGCAGTACGCCGGGGCGGCCCACCTGTGCGTCGCCGGCGCCCAGGCCGGACCGGCTGGGATGATCCGGTTCGTGGGCCTGCCCGAGCTGGGCCGCCGGATCGTCGATCGGGCACCCGAGGTCGTGACCGGCCGTGGCCGGGTGCAGGCCTGGGTCGTCGGACCCGGCAGCGGCGACGACGCCGCCGCCCAGCTCGCGATGGCGCTGGAGGACGGCGTCCCGCTGGTGGTCGACGCGAGTGCGCTGCGGCACATCCCCGACCGGTTCGATGTGCCTGCCCTGCTGACCCCCCATGCCGGCGAGCTCGCCCAGATGCTCGCCACCACGCGCGCGGCGGTCGAGGCCGATCCACTGGCGCACGCCATGGCTGCCGCCGAGCGGTGGAACGCGACGGTGTTGCTGAAGGGCCGCCGGACGCTGATCGCACAGACCGGCGCACCGACCAGGGTCAACCTCAGCGGCTCGTCGTGGCTCGCCACTGCTGGTGCCGGTGATGTGCTCGCGGGGTTCGCCGGATCGTTGCTCGCGGCAGGCCTCGACCCGCTCGACGCCGGTTCCGTCGCGGCCTACCTGCACGGCACGGCCGCCGTCCACGCCAACCCCGACGGCCCGATCGTGGCGACCGACGTGGCGTACGAGCTGCCCGCCACGGTCGCCGCGTTCGTGCGGGGTGATCTCGCGTGACGGCTCACCAGGCCGAGGCGATCATCGACCTCGACGCGTTCCGTGCCAACATCGCTGCCCTGCAGGCGTGCGCCCCCACCTCGGCGCTCATGACGGTCGTCAAGGCCGATGCGTACGGGCACGGGATGGCGCCGATGGCGCGCGCCGCCCGACAGGCAGGCTCGGCGTGGCTCGGGGTGGCCACGATCGACGAGGCGCTCGCGGTGCGTCGCGCGGGCGACACCGGTGACGTGCTGTGTTGGCTCGCGGCGCCCGGTGCTGACTTCGCGTCGCCGATCGATGCCGGTATCCATGTGACCGCGTCCTCGGTCGATCAGCTGGCCGAGATCCTTGCCGCGCCCTCGTCCTCACGACCCAAGGTCCAGGTCAAGGTCGACACCGGGCTCTCGCGCAACGGAGCGCTCGGCGAGCAGTGGAGCCGGCTCGTCGAGGCGGCCGCTGCAGCACAGTCGGCCGGCGCGGCAGAGATCACCGGCGTGTGGTCACACCTGGCGTGCGCCGACCAGCCGGAGCACCCGGCCAACGACGCCCAGGAAGCAGTCTTCGTGGCGGCGGTGGCGGAGCTGGCGGCCGCAGGGGTTCAGCCGGCACTACGTCACCTGAGCAACTCGGCGGCGACCCTCGTCCGTCCCTCGTCGCACTTCGACCTGGTCCGAGTCGGCATCGCGTCGTACGGCATTCGCCCCGACCCCGGGATGACCTACACGACCGAGCTCACCCCGGTCATGACTCTCCAGGGCCGCCTCGCCGCGGTCAAGCGCGTCCCGGCGGGGGCCGGCGTGTCCTACGGCCACCAGTGGACCGCAGATCGGGAAACCACGCTCGGCCTGGTCCCGTTGGGCTACGGCGAGGGAATCGCCAGGACAGCCTCCAACCGCGCCGAGGTCGGCTTCGCCGGCGGACGCGTGCCGATGCGCGGCGTGGTCTGCATGGACCAGTTCGTCGTCGACCTGGGTGATGCGGCTGCGAGGCGGGGCGATGTCGTGACATTGTTCGGACCCGGTGCCGACGGTGAACCCCTCGCCGAGGACTGGGCCTCAGCGGCAGGCACCATTGCGTACGAGGTCGTGACGAGACTGGGCGGACGCATCCACCGCACGTATCGAGGAGACGCATGAGCCGCACAGCCAAGTTCGCGACCACAGCCGGGGCCTTCGTGGCAGCCGGGGCTGTCGCGACCCTGTTCAACGGCCGGCAGCGGAACCAACGTCGGATACGGCGCGGCGAGGACGTCGTGTTCGGCTCGGTGCACAGCGATCGCCGGCACGTCGTGGCGACCGACGGGATCACACTCAACGTCGAGATCGATGATGCCCAGAACGCCACGCCGACGATCGTGTTCGTGCACGGCTGGGTCGAGTCGCTCGACGTGTGGCACTACCAGCGGCTCGCCCTCCGGGGCTCGGTGCGCATGGTGTTCGTCGACCTGCGGTCGCACGGCCTGTCGGGCCGCTCCTTCCGCGACAGCTCGTCGATCCCGCACCTCGGGGACGACCTGCGCGCCGTGATCGCCGAGCTGGTGCCCCGTGGACCGATCGTGCTGGTCGGCCACTCGATGGGCGGCATGACGATCATGGAGCTCGCAGCGAGCGATCCCGAGTTGTTCGGCGATCGGGTCAAGGGGGTCGTGCTGATCGGCACGAGCGCCGGACGGTTGATGCGCAGCAGCCCGGGCCTGCGTCACCTGATCCCGCTGCTGCGGATCGCGTCGCCCGTCCTGGACTGGGGCCGCGCCTTCAACAGCTATTCGGTCATCCGCCGCTGGGGACTCGGGCCGCACGCACAGGAACGGCACGTCGACATGACCAACGAGATGATCCTCAAGGCGCCGACGCACGTCCTGATGGACTTCTACCCCAACTTCGTGTCGCTCGACCTGACCGTGGGCCTCGAGGCGATCGGCAAGGCCCGGACCGTGGTAGTCGGCGGCACGGCGGACATGTTGACCCCGGTCAAGCACAGCCGGCGCCTCGCCGACCTGATTCCGGGCGCGAAGCTCGTGATCCTGGACGACGTCGGCCACATGGTCATGTTCGAGGAGCACGAGAAGGTCACCAAGACCATCGAGGACATGCTCGAGGCGGTCACATGACCGGCAATGCGCTCAACGTCATCGACGCCGGGCCGGAGCACGCGGGTGTCATCGTGGACATCATCCATCGCTCATTCGGCGCGCGGCCCAAGCTCGAGCCCCCGTCGAAGGCGCTCGACGAGACCGTCGAGTCCGTCGCCGAGCAGCTCGCGAACGCCGGTGGCCTGCTGGTCGAGCGTCGCGGACTGCCGATGGGCGCGATGCTGTTCGACGAATCACGTCCCGGACAGTTGGGCCTGCGACGGGTGTGCGTCGATCCCGACATCCAGGCGCGCGGCGTTGCGTCGGCGATGCTGGGCGTCGCGGAGGACACCGCCGAGGAGCGCGGTAAGGACGGCATCTGGCTCGACGTCCGCGAGGAGCTGCCCGACACCGTGCAGTTCTGGTCTCGACGGCTCTATCACCCGGTCGGCCGGGACGAGCCGTTCATCGAGTTCGGCAAGACCTTGTGGCTCGCTCGTGAGGTGCCGACGCCGGGCGAGATGCACACCCTGGCGGCCCGGCTCGCGACGCTGCTGAAGCCCGGCGACCTGTTGGTGCTGTCGGGCGACCTCGGCGCGGGCAAGACGACGTTCACGCAGGGACTGGGCGAGGCGCTGGGCGTACGCGGGCCGATCACGTCGCCGACCTTCGTCATCGCGCGGACCCATCCGTCCCTCGTGGACGGCCCTCCGCTGGTCCACGTCGACGCCTACCGGTTGGGCGATGCCGCCGAGCTCGACGACATCGACCTCGATGCCACGACCGACGAGGCCGTGACGGTCGTCGAGTGGGGCGAGGGGATGGCCGAGCAGCTCGCCGACAGCTGGCTCCACATCCGTATCGAGGTGCGCGGTGCGCGCCCGATCGACCCGCTGGGCACCTCACACGAGGGCGATCTGGTCGACGAGGCTGAGCCGCGTGTCGTCACGGTCAAGCCGCACGGCCCCCGCTGGGTCGGTGTGCCCCTCCGTTCGACCCTGCTCGCCCCCTGACCGTGACCCCTATCGCAGCGTTAGGGTGCTGACGTGCTGCTGCTCGCGTTCGACACCGCCCCCCCGATCATCACCGTCGCCGTCCATGACGGGGACCGAGTCGTGGGTCAGGCGGCCGGCGAGGGTGCGATGGCGCACGGCGAGCTGCTGGCGCCGGCGATCCGCGATGCCGTTGCCCAGGCCGGCGCGACGATGGCGGACCTGACCGATGTCGCGGTCGGGGTCGGCCCCGGACCGTTCACGGGCCTCCGGGTGGGGGTCGTCACCGCACTGACCCTCGGCTCGACGCTAGGTCTGACGACTCACGGCGTGTGCTCGCTGGACATCGTCGCGGCGGACGTGCAGGTCGCGGGGGAGTTCCTCGTGGCGACCGACGCTCGCCGCAAGGAGGTCTACTGGGCGCGCTACGGCGGCGACCACGTACGCCTCGACGGTCCACACGTCGCGATCCCCGCGGACCTGGCCCGGCAGCACCCTGACCTGCCGACGTACGGCCGAGGTGGGCAGCTCTACGCCGAGGTCCTGCGGTCGGCCGGCGACGCCAGTGATCCTCGTGCGGCGGCCCTGGCCCGGATCGTGGTCTCCGGATCGGCGCGCGAGCTGCCGCTGGAGCCGCTCTACCTGCGCCGGCCGGACGCCGTACCGCAGGTGCTCCCCAAGCGCGCATGATCCGCGTCGCGACCCCCGCCGACGTCGACCCGATCGCGGCGATCGAGGTCGCGTGCTTCGGGCGCGCGGCGTGGAGCGCGGCTCTCGTCGCCGATGAGGTCGGCAGCGATCGCCATGTCGTCCTGGTGACGGCCGGCGGCGATGCGTACGGCGCCATCTCACTGGCCGGCGAGATCGCAGATCTCGACCGCATCGCGGTGCTCCCGGGCTCACGCAGCCGCGGCCTCGCGACCGAGCTGCTCAACGGCCTCGTCGACAGTGCCCGCGATCTCGGTGCGGGCCGCATGCTGCTGGAGGTCGCGGCGGACAACGTCGTGGCGATAGCGCTGTACGAGGCAGCGGGCTTCGACACCATCAGCACACGCGCCCAGTACTACCCGGGCGGTATCGACGCGCTCGTCATGGAGCTCGCGATTCACGAGTGGCGCTGACGCACGTGGCGTGCCGCCCTCGGGGTGACGTGCAAGGCTGGGTCCATGACGCAGACACCTGATGACGTGAGTGGCGATGACTACCCGGACCAGGAAGCACTGGTCGACGACGTCGACGAGATGATGGACACGAGCTACTCGCCGCCGGAGAGCTACCGCGGTGAGGGTTTCGGGACCACCGCCGACGAGGCCCTGCAGGGTGAGTCGCTCAACGAACGACTGCGCCAGGAGGAGCCCGACGTCGATCCGTACGCCGAGCAGGGCGAGGACCTGGACGACGGCGAGGTCGGCACGGCGCGCGCGGGTCGTCTGGTCGATCCCGACGAGGGCTCCGGCGAGGACACCGAGAGCGACCTCGTGGGTGACGACGTCGGCATCGACGGCGCGGCTGCCAGCGCCGAGGAGGCCGCGGTCCACATCGTGGCGGAGGACTGATCGGCCGGAGTGAGCCTGCTCTCTCTCAGCCTGTGCGCCGACAGAGTTGCTCTAGTCTGACCTGATGCGCGACTACACGTATCCGGCCACGATCCTCACGGCCAAGACCTTGTTCAAGGCGCTTGGGATGAAGTTCCAGACCTCCGGCACCGAGCACATCCCACGCACTGGGGGAGCGATCCTCGCGGCCAACCACATCGGCTACGTCGATTTCGTCTTCGACGGCTTCGCGGCTCAGCCCAGCAAGCGACTCGTCCGCTTCATGGCCAAGAAGGACGCCTTCGAGCACAAGATCTCCGGCCCGCTGATGCGGTCGTTCCACCACATCTCGGTCGACCGCGACAACGGCCAGGCGTCGTACGACCAAGCCGTGGAGTACGCCCGCAACGGCGAGATCGTCGGCATCTTCCCCGAGGCCACGATCAGCCGCTCCTTCGAGATCAAGGAGCTCAAGACCGGTGCGGTGCGCATGGCGGCAGAGGCCGGCGTGCCCTTGATCCCGATGGTCACGTGGGGCACCCAGCTCCTCAAGACCAAGGATCACGAGGCCGACCTCAAGGGCCGGGGCAAGACGATCGGGTTGCACGTCGGGGAGCCGCTGGAGGTCACGGGCGAGGACCCGATCGCGGAGACAGCGCTCCTGCGCCAGGCGATGAGCGCGCTGCTCGACAAGGCGATCGCCGACTACCCCGTGAGCCCCGAGGGCCAGTGGTGGGCGCCGGCTCGGCACGGTGGCACCGCGCCGACCTTGGCAGAGGCTGCGAAACTCGATGAGGAAGAACTCATCGCTCGCGCGGCCAAGCGAGCTGCGAAGAAGGAGCAGTCATGAAGGCAGTCATCGGAAGCACCGTCGTCGCTGAGGCGGCGACGGAAGACCTCGTCAAGATCGAGGGCAACTGGTACTTCCCGCCGTCGAGCCTGACCGAGGGTGCGTACGAGAAGAGCCCCACGGCGTACCACTGCCCGTGGAAGGGCGACACGCAGTACTGGAACGTCGGCATGGGTGACGACGTCCTCGCCGACGGCGGCTGGTCCTATCCCGCGCCGATCCCGAGCTCGTTCGACCGAGTGGGCCAGGACTACACCGGATACGTCGCGTTCGACCGACGCGTCACCATCTCGGAGTAACCACCAGCGGGAGGTGGCTAGTCGCCGACGGAGCCGTCGGCCATCTCGCGCAGCAGGTCGAGGTGGCCGTTGTGTCGAGCGGTCTCCTCGATCAGGTGTGCAACGACCCACCGCACGGTGGGATGAAAGTCCGTGAGCGGCTGCTCGGTCTCGGCGTCGAACGACAGGTCCGCCAGCAGGCTGCGGGTCAGCTGGACCTGCGTGCTGTAGCCGTCGATGATCTCCTGGATCGGCAGGACGAGCCCCTGCTCGAGCTCGCCGTCAGGGTGCTCGTCGGTCCATGGCGCCCGATCGGCGCGGCCCAGCGTGATGACCTCGACCCAGTAGTGCTCGGTCCAGCGCAGGTGGTTGAGCAGCGACGCGGGGTTGGTCAGCGGTGAGGTCGCGACCGGCGCGGTCCGCGCGAGCTCCTGGCTGAGCCCACGCACCTTGAACAGCGCGGTCTGCTGGACGTACTCCAGCAGCTGCATCTGGACCGATCGCTCGTCGCCGGCGGGGGGAGTGTCTGTGCGAACCATGTCTCCACCCTGCCACGCCGGTCGGCCGCCGGATCCATTGCGCGACCCTGCCACAATGAACGCGTGAGCGAACCCCTGGTGATGGGCATCGAGTCGTCGTGCGACGAGACGGGCGTCGGCATCGTACGAGGCACCGAGCTGCTGGCCCACGCACTCTCCTCGAGCATGGAGCAGCACGCCCGCTTCGGTGGCGTCGTGCCCGAGGTCGCGAGCCGGGCCCACCTCGAGGCGATGGTCCCGACGCTCGAGCAGGCGTACGCCGAGTCCGGCATCCGCGTGCAGGACGTCGATGCGATCGCCGTGACGAGCGGCCCGGGCCTGACCGGTGCGCTGCTGGTGGGTGTCGCCGCGGCCAAGGCCCTGGCGCTGGCCCACGACAAGCCGCTCTACGGCGTCAACCACCTCGCGGCACACGTCGCGGTCGACCAGCTCGAGCACGGGCGATTCGACGAGCGGGTCGCGGCCCTGCTGGTCAGCGGTGGGCACACCGAGATCCTGCTGGTCGACGACATCGTCACCGACATCACGTTGCTGGGCCAGACGATCGACGACGCCGCCGGCGAGGCCTTCGACAAGGTCGCCCGCCTGCTGGGCCTGCCGTATCCCGGCGGTCCGCACATCGACCGGGTCGCGGTCGACGGGGATCCGACGACGATCAAGTTCCCGCGGGGCCTGACGGGTCGCGATCTGGACAAGCACCGCTACGACTTCTCGTTCTCGGGCCTCAAGAGCGCCGTCGCGCGTCACGTGCAGCACGAGGACCGCATGGGTCGCACCTTCGCCGTCGCCGACATTGCGGCATCGTTCCAGGACTCGGTATGTGACGTCCTGACGAGCAAGGCGATCGCCGCCTGCATCGACTATGACGTCAAGACGCTGATCATCGGCGGTGGGGTGGCCGCCAACGGTCGACTGCGGCACTTCGCCGAGGAGCGCGCGGCCAAGGCCGGCATCCAGATCCGGGTGCCACGCATGGGCCTGTGCACCGACAATGGGGCGATGGTCGCGGCGCTCGGTGCCGAGGTCGTACGTCGTGGCATCGCACCCTCCTCGTTGGACCTGCCGGTCGACTCCGGGATGCCTGTGACGCAGGTCGTCGCTTAGTCAGCTCCACCGAGCCGGAGGGGTCGGGCCACGAGGACCCTGGCTAGTCCAGGAGAACGTCGAGCGCATCGCTCAGCACCTGCTCGGGTGAAGTGCCGCGCAGACGGGCAGCGTCGATGATCCGCGCCTGGGTAGCCGGGGTGAGCAGAACTGTCGAGCCGTCGTTGCGACGGCCCGGGCCGAAGGCGCGGACGGCCGCCAGGATCACGGTGCCGAGGACGTCGAGGATCGCCACGACACCAAAGATCCGCCAGTACGTGTCTCCGCGGTCGGCATCACTGGCGATCGGCAGGACGATCATCGCGGCGATTATCGTGATCGTCGCGAGCGTGGCCAGCAGCCCGGGACCGATGCGCTGGTGGCCGGCGAGGGCCAAAAGGAGGCAGACCTGAGCGATCGAGGCCGCCACGGTCAGGCCGATGCCGAACGTCCGCCAGAGCCAGTCACCCCCGTCGTACCCGCCCCACGCCAGCACCAGTGCGATGCCGAACGGCACGACCGACGCCACCCCGCCGACCATGCCGATGTAAACCAACGGCCGCCCGGACACCGCGAGGTAGCAGAGCACCGCGATCGACTCGACCCCCACGATGACGGTCGTGAGGAGGACTCTCTCCTCGGTCCCTCCAAAGGAGCCGCCGCCGACCAGGGCGATGATCCCCATGAGGGCCGCGATGGAGAACGACACGATGACGACCTTGGTGACGATGCTGCGCAGATCCGACATGTCGAGCATCATGTCGGTTGCTCCGCCTCAGGGCAACGAGACGCCGCGGAACCGGATGATGCGTCCCGGCTGTGCCTGCGCGAGCCGGTCGGTGTGCCGGTCGAGCACGACCGCGATGACCGGATAGCCGCCCGTGACCGGATGGTCGGGGCCGAGCACGATGGGTTGTCCGTCAGCGGACACCTGGATGCTTCCGCGTAGGCACGGCTCGCTGGGCAGCTCGTCAGTGCGTGAACGGACCAGGCGCGGCCCGGTGAGGCGTACGCCGACCCGGCTGGAGGTCGGGCTGACCTGCCACGCGGACTCCAGCAGCGAACGGACGGCGGCGGCGGTGAACCAGTCGTCCCGTGGGCCGACGGCCACGTCGAGCACCAGGTCACCGGCATGCCCGAGTGCGGGTAGGTCCTCGAGATCAGGCGTGGGCAACCGAGGCCCGGTCACGAGCCGATCGCCGGCAACGACCGGGCCCGGACCGAGGCCGGCCAGAGTGTCGGTCGAGGCCGAGCCGAGCTCATGGGCCACGACGAAGCCTCCTGCTACGCCGACGTACGTCCGCAGGCTCCCGGTGGGCGCGCCCAGCCGTAGCCGCCGACCGGGTCGGAGCGAGACCGCCCGTCCGTACGCGACGGGGTCGCCGTCGATCGTGATGGGACCGACGGCGCCGGTGACCGCGACCAGCACGCTGTCCTCAGCGCGCAGGACGAGGCCGCCACCGAGCAGCTCGAGCGCAGCGGCGTCGGGCTGGTTGCCGAGCAGCAGGTTGACCTGCCGCAGGGCAGTACGGTCGAAGGCGCCGGACGGGCTCACCCCGAGGTGGCCGTGGCCGGGGCGTCCGCGGTCCTGGAGAAGCGCGAGCGGCCCGGTTTCCTCGACCACGAGCGTCATCGAGCGGCCACGAATCGCACGGTCATGCCAGCGGTCAGCAGGGCCGGCCGCTGGCGCGTGACGTCCCACATCTGCACGCCAGTGCGGCCGATCAGCTGCCAGCCGCCCGGCGACTCTCGCGGGTAGACGCCGCTGAACTCGCCGGCCAGCCCGACCGCACCGGCCGGGACCCGCGATCGGGGTGCGTCGCGGCGGGGGACGTGCAGCCGTGGATCGCCGTCGACGAGGTAGGAGAACCCGGGTGCGAACCCGCCGAAGGCGACGGTCCACGGGGTCGCGCCGTGCGCCTCGACGACCTCCGCCGTACTGAGCCCGGTGAATCGGGCGACCTCGTCAAGATCCGGCCCGTCATACACGACCGGGATGTCGACCTGCTCGGGATCGGCGCGACCTGGCTGGTCCGTGGGTGTCGTGCGACCCACCAGGACGCGCAGGTCCGACGGCGTGCCGCGAAGCAGGACGGTCCGCGCCCCGAGGACGGCCTCCGCGTGGTCGTGCAATGCCGTGAACCAGGACTGCGCCTCGGCGAGCGACTCGCAGTCCAGCAACAGGGCGGTGTCGCCATATGGCACGGCCTTCACGGTCGGAGGCTCGCCAGCTCGGCCCCGGCGGCCTCGAGGCCCGAGCGGACGGCTCTGGCCAGGTCGAGCGCGCCGGGGCTGTCGCTGTGGACGCAGACGGATCCAACGCTGGCCATCAGCCGGACTGCCTGGGCGGCGACGGTGTCGGGGTCGTCGAGGACTGCGCCGGGCTCGGTGCGCGGCACGAGTCGACCGTGCGGAGTGTAGGCGCGATCGGCGAAACCCTCACGCACAACCGGAACGCCGGAGGCCTCGGCGACTGCCAGCGAGATGGCACCTGGCAGACCCAGCAGCGGCAGCGGCTCGGCGAGTGCGAGCATCGCGTCGACGACCGCGCGGGCCTGGCCGGCGTCGTGCGCGATCGTGTTGTAGAGAGCGCCGTGCGGCTTGACGTAGGCAACCCGTCCGCCGACGGATCCGGCGATCCGGTCGAGCAGCAGGATCTGCTCCAGAACCTCGGTCGTCAGCGCGTGGGAGGGCAGCGCGAGGTCTCGTCGGCCGAAGTTGTCACGGTCCGGATAGCCGACCTGCGCGCCGATCGCTACCCCCCGCTGCACGGCCGCCACACACGTCGCCCGCATCAGGTCAGGATCACCCGCATACGCGCCGCAGCACACGTTGGCGCTCGTGACGATGTCGAGGAGGGCGACGTCCTGGCCGGACTCCCAACGCGGCCACGACTCACCGAGATCAGCGTTGAGATCGATCCGCATGCACCGAGCCTAGCCCCGCTGGCGGGTGGGGTGGGAGTCGTTCAGAGCCGTTCGACCAGGAAGGCTCGGCCATCGCCCAGGACCCGCGTCATGATGACCGTCGCTGAGTTGGGCCCCTTGAGCTTGAGCCGCCGGATGACCTCCTCGGGCACGATGTCCACGCCACGCTTCTTGATCGTCAGCGTCCCGACCCGCCTGACCTGCAGCGCGGCCTTGAGCGGCTTCTCGCGAAACGGCAGCTCGTCGATGATCCGGAAGCCGCGTGCCAGCGGGGTGGGATGGGCGCCCTCGGACGCGACGTAGGCGATGTGGGCGTCGGGGAGCCAGCCGCCCAGCGTCGCCGCGAGCTCGCTGACCAGGCCCGACCGAATCACGGCGTCGTCCGGTTCGTAGAGGTAGGGACCGACATCGGCCACCGCGACCGGCTCCCCGGTGGCGACCAGTCCCGAACCGGACGGGAGGACCGTGGCCCGTCGGGTCGCCGAAGCAAACGGCGCGCCCCACAGGCAGGCCTCGACCAGGCTCCCGCGGTCGCTGACCCACTCGGCCTCGACGCCGTGTGGAACGGCGTCATGGGCCAGCCCGGGCATGAGCTTGGCGACGGCGCGGCCGGCGAGCAGGTGCCGCACCCAGTCCCACGGCGGCTGCAGGTCAGCGGTCGAGAAGGTGCGCCCACGGCCGTCGCGCCGGGCCGGATCCACGAACGCAACCTCCTCGGGCCCGATCGTCGTCTCCCGCACGTCCTCGCACACGACATGGCCGACCAGCTCGAGCGCACGAAGGTTGGCCTCGGCTATCGCCGCGCGCACGGGGGCCAGCTCGACCCCTCGGACCCGCAGACCAGCCCGAGCCAGGGCGATCAGGTCTCCTCCGATGCCACAGCCCAGGTCGACAACTTCCGTGGCGCCGTGCGCCGCGAGTCGCGTCGCGCGGTGGTCGGCGACGGACATCCGCGTCGACTGTTCCAGGGCATCGTGGGTGAAGTACATGCTTGCGGCGTCGTCGCCGAACTTGGCGACCGCCTTGCTGCGCAGGTGGTTCTGGGTCACGGCCGCCGCCACGAGTCCGGGCACGTACGTCTTGCGGAGCCGGGTACCGAGCGCAAGGTCCGACTCGACCCCGGCACGTGCGGAGATCTCGGCAAGAAGCAGCTGGCCTGCCGGGGAGAGCAGCTGCTCGAACGTCTCAAGATCCATGAGGTGACCATAGCGAGGAGCGAAGCGACGGGAACCGCACCGCGTGAAGCGCAGAGAAGTACGCGCTGGGGAGCGTGCCGGATTAGCAGTCCCTTGGGTCGAGTGCCAGCGGCGTGCTAGATTTCGTATTGGCACTCTCGCTATGAGAGTGCCAAGCATCGGTGAGTACGACCCCCGCGACGGCGTGCCCACCAGCGTCCACTGTTCCACCCGCCTGAAAGGGGAGGTCGACACG
This sequence comes from Aeromicrobium sp. A1-2, assembly GCF_003443875.1. NCBI lineage: Bacteria > Bacillati > Actinomycetota > Actinomycetes > Propionibacteriales > Nocardioidaceae > Aeromicrobium > Aeromicrobium sp. A1-2. Next base: position 358,174 of record NZ_CP027482.1, read on the forward strand.
TGTCGGTCACCATCAAGCCGCTCGAAGACCGTCTGGTCATCCAGGCCGTCGAAGCCGAGCAGACCACTGCATCAGGTCTGGTTATCCCGGACACCGCCAAGGAGAAGCCGCAGGAAGGCAATGTCATTGCCGTCGGACCCGGTCGGGTCGACGACAACGGCAACCGCGTTCCGATCGATGTCGCCGTCGGCGACAAGGTCATCTTCAGCAAGTACGGCGGCACCGAGGTCAAGTACGACGGCCAGGAGTACCTCATCCTGTCCGCTCGTGACGTCCTCGCTGTCGTTTCGTGATCTGATGCCCCGGCGCCCCCACAGTGGGGCGCCGGGGCCTCTCACGTTTCCAGTCGCACCCACATTTTTCGAAAGAAGCTGACATGCCCAAGATCCTCGAATTCGACGAGAACGCCCGCCGCTCGCTCGAGCGCGGCGTCGACAAGCTCGCCAACACCGTCAAGGTCACGCTCGGCCCCAAGGGTCGCTACGTCGTGCTGGACAAGAAGTGGGGCGCCCCCACGATCACCAACGACGGTGTGACCGTCGCCCGTGAGATTGAGCTCGACGACCCGTTCGAGAACCTCGGCGCCCAGCTGGCCAAGGAAGTCGCCACCAAGACCAACGACGTCGCCGGTGACGGCACGACGACCGCGACCGTGCTCGCCCAGGCGATGGTCCACGAGGGCCTGCGCGCCGTCGCGGCCGGCGCCAACCCGGTCGGCCTCAAGAAGGGCATCGAGGCTGCTGTTGCAGCAGTCGTCGAGCAGCTCCACTCCGTCGCTCGCGACGTCGACGACATCAAGGACATGACCGACGTCGCGACGGTCTCGTCGCGCGACGCCGTCATCGGCGCCTTGATCGCCGAGGCCTTCGACAAGGTGGGCAAGGACGGCGTGATCACCGTCGAGGAGTCCAACACGATGGGCACCGAACTGGAGTTCACCGAGGGCATGCAGTTCGACAAGGGCTACCTGTCGCCGTACATGGTGACCGACACCGAGCGCATGGAGACGGTCCTTGACGATCCGTACATCCTGGTCAACCAGGGCAAGATCTCCTCGGTCAGCGATCTGCTGCCGATCCTGGAGAAGGTCGTCCAGGCCGGTAAGCCGCTGTTCATCATCTCCGAGGACGTCGACGGCGAAGCGCTCTCGACCCTCGTGGTCAACAAGATCCGTGGCACCTTCACCTCGGCTGCCGTCAAGGCGCCGGCTTTCGGTGACCGTCGCAAGGCCATGCTGCAGGACATCGCGACCCTCACCGGAGCGCAGGTCGTGACGCCCGACGTCGGCCTCAAGCTCGACCAGATCGGCCTCGAGGTGCTCGGCACGGCTCGCCGCGTCGTCATCACGAAGGACAACACGACGATCATCGACGGCGGCGGCGACAAGGCCGAGGTCGACGGACGTGTCAGCCAGATCAAGGCCGAGATCGACTCCAGCGACTCCGACTGGGATCGCGAGAAGCTCCAGGAGCGCCTCGCCAAGCTCGCCGGCGGCGTCTGTGTCATCAAGGTTGGCGCGGCCACCGAGGTCGAGCTCAAGGAGAAGAAGCACCGCATCGAGGACGCCGTCTCGGCGACTCGTGCAGCGATCGAAGAGGGCATCGTCGCCGGCGGCGGCTCGGCTCTCGTCCACGCTGTGTCGGTGCTCAACGACAACCTGGGCCTCACCGGCGACGAGGCTGTCGGTGTCCGCATCGTCCGAATCGGCGCGGATGCCCCGCTGGAGTGGATCGCCCGCAACGGCGGCGTCTCCGGCGAGGTCGTCGTCAACAAGGTGCGCGAGAGCGGCCAGGGCTACAACGCGGCCACCGAGGAGTACGGCGACCTCGTCGCGCAGGGTGTCCTCGACCCGGTCAAGGTCACGCGCTCTGCGCTCGCCAACGCCGCGTCGATCACCGCGATGCTGCTGACGACCGAGACGCTGATCGTCGAGAAGCCCGCCGAAGAAGCAGAGGGCGCGCACGCCGGTCACAACCACTGACCTGCGTACGTCGTGAGGCGGGCCGTCCCTTCGGGGACGGCCCGCCTTTCTCGTTCCGGATACATTCGAGCGATGACCGCCACCACGCACGACTTCGACGGCGTACGTGCGGAGCTCGAGCTCCCGCCCGCGGCCGAGACCGACCGCTTCCCGCCGGACGTCCTCGCCGAGGCGAAGCTGATCGCCGCAGCGCCGCGTGACGACCTCGAGGACGCGACCGCCGTTCCGTTCGTGACGATCGACCCGACGGGCGCCATGGACCTGGACCAGGCGGTTTTTCTGGAGCGCGTGGGCGCCGGCTTCAGGGTCCACTATGCGATCGCCGATCTGGGCACGGCGATCCCGCCGGGCGGCGCGGTCGACATCGAGGCGCGACGCCGCGGCCAGACGATCTACCTCCCGGACGGTCGTGTCCCGCTGCACCCGCCCGTCCTGTCCGAGGGCGAGCTGAGCCTGCTGGCGGACGTGGACCGCGCTGCTGCGGTCTGGACCATCGAGGTGGGTGCCGATGGCGCTGCTGGCACGGCGTCCGTACGCCGCGCGCTGGTGCGATCGGTCGCGCAGCTGGACTACGAAGGGGTCCAGGCGTCGTTCGACGCCGGCACGCCGCATCCCTCGATCGAGCCATTGGCCGATCTGGGCAGGCTCCGGCTCCAGGTCCGGGTCGACTGCGGCGCGATCGAGCTGGCGCTACCGGAGCAGGAGGTCGAGCAGGTCGACGGTGGCTGGAAGGTCGTGATGCGGATCCGTACCGACGTGGATGCGTGGAACGCGGAGATCTCACTCCTGACCGGGATGTCCGCTGCGCAGCTCATGATCGAGGCGCAGATCGGACTGCTCCGAACCCTGCCGCGCGCGGACCACCGGGCCGGAATCGACTTCCTCCGCACAGCCAGAGCGCTGGGGGTGCCGGTGCCTGACGGTGCGACGCCGGCGCAGGTCATCGCAGGCCTCGACCCTGGCCGGCCCGCCGCGATCGCCGTGATGACCGACGCGACCCGCCTGCTCCGTGGCGCCGGCTACGAAGCATTCGACGGTTCACCGCCCGAACAGGCTGACCACGCCGGGATCGGCGGCCCCTACGCCCACGTCACGGCACCATTGCGCCGGTTGGCCGACCGATTCGGCACCGAGGTCTGCCTGGCTCTGTGCGCTGGCCGTCCGGTGCCCGAGTGGGTACGCGATGCGCTGCCCGCGCTCCCGGACATCATGCGGACCTCGGACCGGCACGCCTCCGCGGCTGATCGGGCGTGCATCGACCAGGCCGAGGTGTGGATGCTCGAGGGTCGGGTGGGGGAGACCTTCGAGGGCGTCGTGGTGCACGCGGACGACAAGGGTGGCGAGGTCATGCTGGTCGACCCGCCCGTGATCGCGCGGTGCGTCGGGCCGGGTCTGGAGGAGGGTGCGGAGGTCAGCGTGAAGTTGAGCCGTCTGGAGCCTCAGGAGCGGGAGATCGAGTTCACCCACGGCGGTGGACGCCCGACCTCGCCCGAAGCCGGCCTCAGCTAGGAAGAAAGGCGTCGGTGCTCAAGGCCGTCGAGCACGATGTCGAGCTTGCGGGCGTACCAACCGCGTCCACGCCAGACCTCTTCGGTGTCGTACGCCTTGAGGACCGGCAGCCGGGGACCGTTCTCGTGCTGCGCCTCGATCTTCTGGAGGCGTCGCATCTCGGCCGATGCCGTCAGGGCGAGGGTGATGACGAACTCCACCGATACGGCGGCGTCCTCGAGCACGAAGTCCTGGCTCTGAAGCGTCTCGATGTAGGACTGGATCCGGTCCTCGACCGAGCGAGGGGATCGCGGCGCGCTCAGGGCCGCCGAGTCAAGACCGTGGTGGTCCTGGCACATCTGCCAGATCGTCTCACCGATGCCGCGGAGCAGATCTCGCCACGGCAGTCCGGCGTCGGGCCAGTCGGCGCCCAGGATCGCCAGGTCGAGCGCACGGACGAGTAGATCGTCTCGATCCTCGACATATCGGTAGAGGCCGGAGTGGGCCACACCGAGCCGTCGGGCTACCGACGGCATGCTGAAAGTGGCGACCCCATCGTCGAGGGCGGCTTGTGCGATGACCTCGACTGTGAGGCCCCGTGGGCGTCCTGGCTTGCGGTCCATCCGACGATCATACCTGCGGTACGGGTCACGACCGGTAGCATTTACTACTCAGTCAGCCTGCGGACGCGCGCTGGTCGGTCGACTTCGTTCGGGCGATACCATTGCGGCATGGAGCAGACGGGTATTCCTGACAAGTTCGCATCCCTCGGACTCACGTACGACGATGTGCTCCTGCTGCCGGGTGAGACTGATGTGATCCCCAGCGAGGTCGACACCACGGCGCGCCTGACCCGGGGCCTCAACCTGCGTATTCCGCTGCTGTCGAGCGCGATGGACACTGTCACCGAGTCGCGCATGGCGATCGCCATGGCACGCGAGGGCGGTATCGGCATCCTGCACCGCAACCTGTCGATCGAGGACCAGTCCTATCAGGTCGACCTGGTCAAGCGGACCCAGACCGGCATGATCCCCAACCCGGTCACGATCAACCCCAAGGCAACACTCGAGGAGCTCGACGAGATCTGCGGCGAGTACCGCGTCTCGGGCCTGCCCGTCGTCGATGCAGACAACAAGCTCCTCGGCATCATCACCAACCGCGACCTGCGATTCGTGCCGGTCGCCGAGTGGGCAACCCGCACGGTGCACGAGATCATGACGCCGATGCCGCTCATCACGGGTCCCGTCGGCATCAGCCGTGAAGACGCGTCATCCCTGTTGCGGGCGCACAAGCGCGAGCGGCTCCCGATCGTCGATGCCGAGGGGCACCTCGCCGGGCTCATCACGGTCAAGGACTTCGTCAAGTCCGAGCAGTACCCGCTGGCCAGCAAGGCCGAAGACGGCCGATTGCTCGTGGGTGCTGCGGTCGGCTTCTTCGGCGACTCGTGGGAGCGCGCCAACTCGCTGCGTGAGGCCGGGGTCGACGTCATCGTGGTCGACACGGCCCACGGCCATGCCCGTCTGCTGCTGGACATGGTGCGCCGGATCAAGGGCGACCGTGCCTTCGACAGCGTGGAGATCATCGGCGGAAACATCGCCACCCGAGCCGGCGCGCAGGCCCTGATCGACGCCGGCGTTGACGCCGTCAAGGTTGGTGTCGGCCCGGGCTCGATCTGTACGACGCGTGTCGTTGCAGGCGTCGGCGTACCGCAGATCACGGCAGTCTACGAGGCCTCGCTGGCCTGCGAGCCCGCTGGCGTACCCCTGATCGCCGACGGAGGCCTGCAGTACTCCGGCGACATCGCCAAGGCGCTGGTCGCCGGCGCAGACACCGTCATGGTCGGCTCCCTGCTGGCCGGCTGCGAGGAGAGCCCCGGCGAGCTGATCTTCATGAACGGCAAGCAGTACAAGAGCTATCGCGGCATGGGCTCGATCGGCGCGATGGCCTCGCGCGGCAAGCAGTCGTACTCCAAAGATCGCTACTTCCAGGCCGACGTCGTCAGCGACGACAAGATCGTCCCCGAGGGCATCGAGGGACAGGTCGCCTACCGCGGTCCGCTGTCAGCGGTCTCGCACCAGCTGATCGGCGGCCTGCACCAGTCCATGTTCTACGTCGGGTCGCGCACGGTCCGCGAGCTCAAGGAACGCGGCAGGTTCGTCCGGATCACCACGGCGGGGCTCAAGGAGAGCCACCCGCACGACATCCAGATGACCGCAGAGGCCCCCAACTACGCATCCCGCTAGACCGAAGGTCGCGCCGCCGAGCGTGGTGCGGTCCACGGCAGGTTCGTCCACCGTTAGCCTCGTGACGTGACCAATCGCAACGTTGCCGTATTTATCGACGCCGAGAACCTGTTCAAGGGCTACGGCAAGCTCCAGATCCCCGATGTGTCGATGGACGACATCCTCGACCAGCTGGAGAAGGCCGCCTCCCGGGAGGCCGGCGCCGGCAGTATCGCGCTGTCCCGGGCCTACGCCGACTGGGGCGCCCTCGGCATCGACGACTACCGTCGCGACGTCGAGCGCAGCGGGGTCGAGCCGATCCAGGTCTTCTCGGTCGGCAAGGCCGACAAGAACGCCGCCGACATCGTGCTGGTCGTGGACTGCCTGCGCGCGGCCGCCGACCTGGAGCACCTCGAGGTCTTCATCATCGTGTCCGCGGACGGCGACTTCGTCCCGCTCGTCCGGCGACTGCACGAGCTCGACAAGTACGTCATCGGCGCGACGCTGGCAGAGCACCCGGTGAACTCGGTGCTCGAGAAGGAGGTCGACCAGTACGTCGCCCTCAAGGCTAAGCCGATCCCGCCGGCCGCGGCGCTCCAGGCGATCTTCTCCGCCGATCCGGTGTCGTCGATGGCAGCCCCGGCGAAGAAGGCCGCCAAGAAGCCCGCCAAGAAGGCCGCGGCCGTCGCGGAGCGGCCGCAGAAGCAGGAGCAGCCCAAGCGGCAGCAGACGCCCAAGCAGGAGCAGCCCAAGAAGCAGGCGCCGAAGCAGGAGCAGCCCAAGAAGCAGACCGGCGGCAGGAACCAGGAGTCGGCCAAGAAGCCGGGCAAGGCCAGCTGGCACGAGATGGCCAAGGACATCTCGGTCGTCCACGCTGGTCCGGCGAAGTCCCCCGAGGACTACAAGACGATCGTCAAGCAGGTCCTGTCGGACTCGAAGGTCCGGAGCTTCTCGGACAAGCTCGCCAACGAGGGCGGCACCCTGCCGATCCTCGCGATGGCGATCAAGGCGGCCGCTCCACAGCTCAGCCCGTCGGATGCGCGGGTGAGCACCTTGTCGAGGGCGCTGCGGTTCGCGCTGGCCGGCACCCAGTACGCCCTGGCCCGCGAGAGCGATGACGTGCAGCCCGTCCTGGTACGCCGCGCGGCCAATCCGGCCGGCATGTTGTCCGACCTCTCGTTGGACGACATCGAGCGAGGCGTCCAGTAGTCCGCGAGCACCACTAGGCTGTACGCATGGCAGACATCGAGATCGGCACGGCCAAACGGGGACGCCGCGCGTACTCCTTCGACGACATCGCGATCGTGCCGAGTCGGCGCACGCGTGACCCCGAAGAGGTCTCGACGGCGTGGCAGATCGACGCCTACCGTTTCGAGCTCCCGGTCATCGCCGCCCCGATGGACTCGGTCATGAGCCCCGAGACCGCGATCGCCCTCGGCAAGCACGGTGGCCTGGGTGTCCTCGACCTCGAGGGACTGTGGACCCGCTACGAAAATCCGGAGAAGCTGCTCGACGAGGTCGCCGGCATCGAGGGTGCCCTGGCGACCAAGCGGCTCCAGGAGATCTACGCCGAGCCGATCAAGGCCGAGCTCATCACAGCCCGCCTGCAGCAGATGCGATCATCCGGTGTCACGGTGGCCGGGTCCTTGTCCCCCCAGCGAACTAAGCAGTTCGCCGATGTCGTGGTCGATGCCGGCGTCGACCTGTTCGTCATCCGTGGCACGACCGTCTCGGCCGAGCACGTCTCGGGCCAGACCGAGCCGCTCAACCTCAAGGAGTTCATCTACGAGCTCGACGTCCCGGTCATCGTGGGCGGCTGCGCGACCTACCAGGCCGCCCTGCACCTGATGCGCACCGGAGCGGCCGGGGTGCTGGTCGGCTTCGGTGGTGGCGCCGCGCACACGACCCGTAGTGTGCTGGGCATCTCGGTGCCGATGGCGTCTGCTGTGGCTGATGTCGCGGCAGCGCGCCGGGACTACCTCGACGAGTCCGGCGGCCGCTACGTCCATGTCATCGCCGACGGCTCGATCGGCCGCAGTGGCGACATCGCGAAGGCGATCGCGTGCGGTGCCGACGCCGTCATGATCGGCTCGCCCTTCGCCCGCGCCGTGGAGGCGCCGGGTCGTGGCTTCCACTGGGGGGCCGAGGCGTGGCACCCCGACCTGCCGCGTGGCGCCCGGGTCGAGATGGGCACGGTCGGCGATCTCGAGTCGGTGCTGTTCGGGCCGTCGTCGGTGCCGGACGGCACGATGAACCTGATCGGTGCGCTGCGCCGTGCGATGGCGACGACCGGCTACACCGATCTCAAGGAGTTCCAGCGGGTCGAGGTCGTCGTCGGTTGACCGGCGCACACGTCCTCGAGCGCGTCCCGTTCGAGCACCCCGATGCTGTGGCGCTGCGTGAGGAGCATGTGGCTGCCGGCAACCAGCTCTATGCCTCCGACCCCGCGGCGGTGCACCGCTCGGGCGCCGAGGGCATGGATCCGGCCTCGATCGTCGCGACCGTCGTGGCGCGTTCTGAGTCCGGCCCGATCGGCCACGCGTGCCTGCGCCGGCTCGGCGACGAGCTAGAGATCAAGCGCATGTACGTCGTCCCGGGCAACCGGGGCTCGGGGGTCGCCGACGCGCTGTTGGCCGCCATGGAGGGTGCCGCCCGTCACGAGGGCGCCCGACGGGTCGTGATCCACACTGGCGACCGGCAGCACGCTGCGCTGAAGTTCTATGACCGGCACGGCTACACCTCGATCCCGGTCTACCCGCCGTACGAGGTGGCCGCCTACTCGCTCTGCTTCGAGAAGCTGCTCTGATGCAGGTCGGGTCGATTCACATCTATCCGATCAAGGCCACCGCTGCGGTCACGCTGCCGGCCTCGTCGGTCGAGCTCGCCGGGCTGCGTCACGACCGTCGGTGGGCCGTGGTCGACCCGCTCGGCACTCGGCTCAACGCAACGACGCACGACCGTCTGCTGACCGTGACGGCCACACCCGATGCCGAGGGCGGGCTGACGCTCACCAGGGTCGGTGCGGTGCCATGGCACGTGCCGGTTCCGCGCGGCGGCCCGGAGGTCGCGGTCGACGTCTCGCGACTGCCGACCATGATCGATGCCGGTGACGAGGCTGCGCTATGGCTCAGCGCGGTCGTGGGTGAGCCGGTTCGCCTGGTGTGGCAGGACGACCCGGCGCGGCGGCCAATCTCCACGAAGCATGGCGGGCGAGATGCAGAGCCACTCAGTCTTGCCGACACCGGCCCGTTGCTGGTGACGACCAGCGTCTCACTGGCCCAGCTGGATGCGTGGGTCGCGCAGGACCACGGGCCCGAGCCGATGGACATGCGCCGGTTCCGGCCCAACATCGTGATCGAGGGTTCGGATCTGGCGTTCGCCGAGGACAGCTGGCGGCAGATCCGCATCGGCGATGTGTCGTTCCGATTCGCCGAGCACTGCGACCGCTGTCTCGTCACGACGATCGACCCGACGACGTTGGCGCACGGCAAGGAGCCGATCCGGACCTTGGCCCGCCACCGCAAGTGGGACGGCAAGACGTGGTTCGGCATTCGGCTCGTCCCCTTGGGGACCGGCACGGTCGCAGTGGGTGACCCGGTCGTCGCGTTTTGACGATCACGTCACACCGCTTCCCGCTGGCCTTGCGAGTCAGGCATGCCTTAGCATGGTGAGGCTAGCCTAATCAGTTGGGCCGCCCCCCCAGATCTAAGGAATCCTGCATGAAGCAGTTCATGACGCTCGGCCTCGTCGCGGCAGCCGCCCTGACCCTCAGCGCCTGCGCCGAGGACACCGCATCCACCGGCGCCCTGACGGTCAAGGCCGCGGACTCGTCGTGCAAGATCTCTGCAACCGAGCTCGAGGCGGGTCCGTCGACCTTCCAGGTGACCAACACCGGTAGCAAGGTGACCGAGTTCTACATCTACGCCGAGGGTGATCGAATCCTGGGTGAGGTCGAGAACATCGGACCGGGTCTTTCTCGCAACCTGGTCATCGACCTGCCCAAGGGCACGTACGAAGGCGCCTGCAAGCCCGGGATGGTCGGCGATGGCATCCGGCAGAAGATCACCGTGACGGGTGAGGCCGCCAAGCAGCTCTCGGACTCGCAGGAGCTCACCGCCGCCGCGACGTCGTACGAGCGCTACGTCGAGTCGCAGGCCGGGGCGCTGATCACCAGGACCACCGAGTTCGTCACGGCGGTCAAGGCCGGCGACGTCGCCGAGGCCAAGCGGCTCTACCCGATCGCGCGGACCTACTGGGAGCGGATCGAGCCGGTGGCCGAGAAGTTCGGTGACCTCGATCCGCTGACCGACGGCCGTGAGCCGGACGCCAAGGCCGAAGGCCGTGACTTCACCGGGTGGCACCGGATCGAGAAGCAGCTGTGGGTCGAGAACAACACCAAGGGCATGGACAAGTACGCCGACGACCTGCTGAGCAACGTCAAGAAGATCGTCGCGCTCGGCAAGGATTCTCCGCTGACCGCGCTCGAGCTCGCGCAGGGCTCCAAGGCGTTGCTCGACGAAGTGGCGACCGGCAAGATCACCGGTGAGGAAGACATCTTCAGCCACACCGACCTGTGGGACTTCAAGGCCAACATCGAGGGCTCGCAGGCGGCGATCTCCGCGCTGCGCCCGGTGCTGGTGAAGCAGGACCCGGCGCTGGTCAAGCAGCTCGACGCCGACTTCAAGGCGCTCGATGCCGATCTCGACCAGTACCAGAACGCCAGCGGTGACTGGCTGTCGTACGACAAGCTGACGGCGGCGCAGGTCAAGCGGCTCTCCGATCTGGTGGCCGCGCTCAGCGAGCCCATCAGCAAGGTCGCGGCCGTGGTCGCGAAGTCCGCGTAGCGTGGCCCGGTGCCTGAAATGAAACAGCCCGGTTCCGGTCTCTCCCGCAGGAAGCTGCTGGGAGCCGCTGGCGTCGGCGCACTCGCTGCCGGCGCTGTCGGGGCAGGGGCAGGCTACGCGGTCGGCAACGATCCGGCACCGGTCGTGGCGGACCCCGATGCGGTTCCGTTCCCGTTCGAGGGAGACCACCAGGCCGGCATCGTGACACCGGCCCAGGATCGGCTCTACTTCGCGGCGTTGGACATGACCAGTGATCGGCGTGAGGACCTCATCTCGCTGCTCAAGGACTGGACCGTCGCGGCCCGCCAGATGAGCCAGGGCAATGACGTCGGTCAGTTCGGTGCGGTCTCCGGATCGCCGCTGGCTCCGCCGGAGGACACCGGCGAGGCGCTCGGCCTCGCGCCCTCGGGCCTGACGATAACCGTGGGCTTCGGACGTAGCCTGTTCGTCGACGACGACGGCAAGGTCCGGTTCGGGCTGGAGGGCCAGCTGCCCGACCGGCTGAAGGATCTTCCCCTCTTCTCCGGTGACCAGCTCAACGAGGCGATCAGCGGGGGAGACCTCGCGATCCAGGCCTGCGCCAACGACCCGCAGGTCGCGGTCCACGCCGTGCGCAACCTCGTCCGCATCGCCTTCGGACGCGCCTCGGTGCGCTATTCGCAGATGGGCTTCGGCCGCACTTCCTCGACGTCGGCGGCGCAGGTCACGGCCCGCAACCTGTTCGGCTTCAAGGACGGCACGGCCAACATCAAGGTCGAGGAGAAGAACGATGTCTCCGACTTCGTCTGGGTGCACGAGGAGGACGGCCCGGAGTGGCTCGTCGGAGGTTCCTACCTGGTGAGTCGCAAGATCGCGATGCGCGTCGAGATCTGGGACCGGGAGTCGCTGGAGGGTCAGGAAGTCATCTTCGGTCGGGACAAGCGCTCCGGTGGGCCGCTCTCGGGTGGCGATGAGTTCGAGGAGCCCGACTTCGACGCCAAGGGTGAGGGCGGCGAGCTGGCGATCGCGGAGAAGTCGCACGTGCGGCTGGCCCACCCGGACTTCAACAAGGGTGCCAAGCTGTTGCGGCGCGGCTACAACTACGTCGACGGCTCCGATGGTCTGGGCCAGCTGTCGGCCGGCCTGTTCTTCCTGGCGTACCAACGTGACCCCCAGCAGTTCGTCCAGATCCAGAAATCGCTGGCCGGCCAGCTCAACGACGGCCTCAACGAATACATCGTGCACGTCAGCTCGGGGCTGTTCGCCTGTCCGCCTGGCGTCGGCCGTAAGGGTTTCTGGGGCGAGGGTCTGTTCGGCTGAGGAGACGCGCTTCGTTACTCATCGGTAGCCACGTGACATGCGCGATGTCATACTCGGGGTATGACCGCGAGCCGCGCGGCGCTTGGAGGAGGACACCCCGTGCCTGAGTTCGACCACGACGTTGTTGTCATCGGTTCCGGTTTCGGTGGGAGCGTCTCGGCGCTGCGGCTGACTGAGAAGGGCTACAAGGTCGCCGTGCTCGAGGCCGGCAAGCGCTTCGAGGACAAGGACTTCGCCGCGAGCTCCTGGCGGCTGCGTAAGTTCCTCTGGATGCCGCAGATCGGGTGCTACGGCATCCAGCGCATCGACAAGCTCAAGGACGTCCTGATCCTCTCCGGGGCAGGAGTCGGCGGGGGATCGCTGGTCTACGCCAACACGCTCTACGAGCCGCTCGACCCGTTCTACCGCGACACCGCGTGGGGCCACATCACTGACTGGAAGTCCGAGCTGGCGCCGTACTACGACCAGGCCAAGCGGATGCTGGGCGTCACGGTCTACCCGTATGTGTCGCCCGCGGACGAGATCGTCAAAAAGGTCGCCGAGCAGATGGGCGTCGGCGGCACGTTCCACCACACCCCAGTCGGCGTCTACTTCGGCCAGCCGGGCGAGAAGGTGGCCGACCCGTACTTCGGCGGTGCCGGGCCTGAGCGCAATGCCTGCCTCAACTGCGGCGAGTGCATGACCGGCTGCCGGCACAACGCCAAGAACACCCTGGTCAAGAACTACCTCCACCTGGCCGAGTCCGCGGGCGCCGAGGTCCACCCGATGACGACCGTCACGGCCGTGCGCCCGCTGCCGGGTGGTGGCTACGAGATCGAGACCCGCCGGACCAACCGTCGCTTCCGCCCGCACCAGAAGATCACCGCGGAGCAGGTCGTCTTCTCGGCCAGCACGATGGGCACCCAGAAGCTACTGCACAAGATGAAGGACCAGGGTCACCTGTCGGGTGTCTCGGACCGACTCGGGCTGCTGACCCGAACGAACTCCGAAGCACTCCTGGGCTCGATAGCCGACGGCAAGGACGTCGACTACAGCCAGGGTGTGGCGATCACGTCGTCGTTCCACCCCGACGAGTTCACCCACATCGAGCCGACCCGGTACGGCAAGGGATCCAACGCGATGTCGCTGATGCAGACCGTCCTGACGGATGGCAGCACCGACACCCCGCGGTGGCGCGTGTGGCTCAAGCAGGTGTGGAAGCAGAAGCGCAACCTGCTCAAGCTGTACGACCTGCGTCACTGGTCGGAGCGCACGATCATCGCGCTGGTCATGCAGACGCACGACAACTCGATCACGACCTACACCAAGCGCGGCATCACCGGGAAGCGCAAGCTGACTTCCAAGCAGGGGCATGGCGCTCCCAACCCGGCGTTCATCGAGCCCGGCCACCGTGCCGTGCAGATGATGGCCGACGAGATGGGTGGCACCGCCGGCGGGACGATCGGCGAGCCGTTCAACGTCCCTCTCACGGCCCACTTCATGGGTGGCTGCGCGATCGGGGACTCGCCCGAGAGCGGTGTCATCGACCCTTACCAGCGGCTGTACGGCCACCCGGGTCTTCACGTCGCGGACGGCTCGGCCATCACGGCCAACTTGGGCGTCAATCCGTCTCTGACGATCACGGCCCAGACCGAGCGAGTCATGTCGTACTGGCCCAACAAGGGCGAGACGGACGTGCGTCCGGCCGTTGGGGAGGCGTACCGGCAGATGGATCCGATCGCGCCGAAGAGCCCCGTGGTGCCAGCAGACGCCCCCGCCGCTCTCCGCCTGCCCATCGTCGGAGTGAGCTAGCAGCCCCCGAGGGGGCGGTGGATCGCTCGGCTGTCCGGGCTCGGATACACGAACGGCACACCGCTTCTTGGCCGGATGGGCGAGTGGCTCACCGCCTGAAAAGGTCCCGGAATGCACAGAGCCCGACCGGGAGGGAGCTCACGGGTCGGGCCCTGTTGTGCCACGAGGAGCAGCACAGGATCCAACGGGAGGGAGTGTTGTTGGATCCACCCTGTAAAACGAGTCCATCCAGACATGGTTACGACGTTCTGGAACATATTTTTCGGCCGATAGGATGGGCCGGGTGACCCCTGATCGTGACCTTGTCCTCGTTGTCGACTTCGGGGCGCAGTACGCCCAACTGATTGCGCGTCGCGTGCGTGAGGCTCGGGTGTATTCCGAGATCGTCCCGCACACCATGCCGATCGCGGAGATGATGGCCAAGCAGCCTGCGGCGATCATCCTGTCGGGCGGGCCGTCATCGGTCTACGAGCCCGGTGCGCCGAGCCTCGACGCGACGTTGTTCGACGCCGAGGTCCCGGTGTTTGGCATCTGCTACGGCTTCATGGCAATGGCCCAGGCGTTGGGCGGCAACGTCGCCCACACGGGTCAGCGTGAGTACGGCCGCACGGCCGTCAGTGTGCTCGAGCCCGGCACGCTGCTCGCCGGGATGCCCGAGACCCTGACCTCCTGGATGTCGCACGGCGACGAGGTCGTCGCAGCCCCCGAGGGATTCACCGTCAATGCCAACTCACCGCGCGCAACGGTCGCGGCATTCGAGAACACCGACCGCAGGCTTGCCGGCGTCCAGTGGCACCCCGAAGTGCTGCACAGTGAGCAGGGCCAGCAGATCCTGGAAGCCTTCCTCGTCGACATCGCCGGCTGCCGGCAGACCTGGACCAGCAGCAACATCGTCGAGGAGCAGGTTGCGCTGATCCGTGCCGAGGTCGGTGACGCGCGGGTGATCTGTGGTCTTTCCGGTGGCGTCGACTCGGCCGTGGCCGCAGCACTCGTGCAGCAGGCCATCGGCGACCAGCTGACCTGTGTGTTCGTCGATCACGGTCTGCTGCGTGAGGGCGAGGCCGAGCAGGTCGAGACCGACTACGTCAAGGCCACCGGTGTCGATCTGAAGGTCGTCGAGGCCAGCGAGCAGTTCCTGGGCTTCCTCGCCGGGGTCTCGGACCCCGAGGACAAGCGCAAGATCATCGGTCGCGAGTTCATCCGCACTTTCGAGCAGGCCGAGCGTGAGGTGCTCGCGACGCCGGGCACCCCGGTCCGCTTCCTGGTGCAGGGCACGCTCTATCCCGATGTGGTCGAGTCCGGCGGTGGGGAGGGTGCGGCCAACATCAAGAGCCACCACAACGTCGGTGGGCTGCCCGAAGACCTCGAGTTCAGCCTGATCGAGCCGCTCCGCACCTTGTTCAAGGACGAGGTGCGCGACGTCGGCCGTCAGCTGGGCCTGCCCGAGGGCATCGTCGGGCGCCACCCGTTCCCCGGACCGGGGCTCGCGATCCGCATCGTCGGCGCCGTTGACGCCGAACGCCTGCGAATCCTCCGTGAGGCCGACGCGATAGTCCGCGAGGAGACCACGGCGGCCGGGCTCGACGGCGAGATCTGGCAGTTCCCGGTCGTGCTCCTGGCGGACGTCCGGTCGGTGGGTGTGCAGGGCGACGCCCGGACGTACGGGCACCCGATCGTGCTGCGCCCGGTCTCCAGCGAAGACGCCATGACGGCGGACTGGAGCCGGCTGCCCTACGAGGTCCTGGAGCGGATCTCGACTCGCATCACCAACGAGGTCGACGAGGTCAACCGGGTCGTCCTGGACATCACGAGCAAGCCGCCGGGCACGATCGAGTGGGAGTGACCTCGCTCGCTCGTCGTTGGGCCGAACACGAGCAGGCGAGCCGGGCGTGCAGCGGCCGACGCCTCCCACGCGCCAGGATCTGACCGCGCGGCGATGGTTTGCCGCACCGCGGCGGGGGGTAGACCGGATGCATGCAGACAACACGTGGGCGGCACGCGGCATGACGACCAACCGGCGCACGATCGCCGCGACCCCCGGCGAGGTGTGGGACGTGCTCGCCGATGGCTGGCTCTATCCGTTGTGGGTCGTCGGCGCGACGCGGATCCGGGACGTCGACGACGACTGGCCGACCAAGGGCAGCCGCATTCACCACTCGGTCGGCGCGTGGCCGGTCATGATCGACGACCACACCCGGGTGCTGGACGTCGTGCCGGGGCGTTCGCTGACACTGCGGGCGCGGGCCTGGCCGATGGGTGAGGCAGACGTCGTGCTCCGGCTCAGCGACGTCGGGGTGGAGACCGAGGTCACGATCGAGGAAGAGGTCGTGTCCGGACCCGGCACCCTCATACCGTCACCTGTCACGGCCCTTTCGCTCAAGTGGCGCAACGTCGAGACGCTCCGACGATTGGCCTTCGTCGTCGAGGGTCGTCGCGGGACGCCCAGCTAGTCGAGCCGATCGAGGTCCGCCTCGGCGGCCTCGAGTGCCTGCTGAGTCACTCGTTCCCCCTCCTCGGCCTCACTCCTCGCGCGGTCGGCCCGCTTCGACGCGGTCTCGGCCGCAGAGATCTTGTGCAGGATCGACGTGGCCTGCTTGCGTAGGTGCTCGAGCTCCTCCTGCAGCTCGCCGTGCTCGGCCGCGCAGGTCTGGAGCTCTTCGGTGGCGGCTCGCGCGCGACGGCGTGCCTGGGTGACCTTGGCTTCGGCAGCCTCGCGGCGCTTGCGCTCCAACGGTGTCGGACTGGGCATCTCGCAGCTGCTCGCCGAGCTCGACGATCTCCTCGACGAGGTCGGGGCGTTCCCTGGCCAGGGCGTTGACCGCCCAGGCCGCGGCGCTGGGTCTGCGGAGCGCCTTGACCTGCGCGGCCAGCTCCTTGTCGCCCGCTGCGGCGGCGCGCTTCGCCCGTTCAGCAATGAAGTCGCCGAGCGGCACGGCGTAGAGATCCCTCACGATGGCTCGCAGCTCGGGCATGTGCCCAGCGTATGGCCGCCCCACGATCGACGTCACAGTTTGTTGCTGGCCACGGACGGGTACGAGGCCAGGCGTGACCTCCCTGTGGCTCGACCGGACCGACCAGACCATGAGCGATCCGCTGCCAGTGGACGGACGGATCGATGACATCGTCGTTGGCGCGGGCCTGACCGGCCTGACCACGGCGCTGCTCCTGGCCCGCGCTGGCCGGAGGGTCGCGGTCCTCGAGGCCCGCACGATCGGCGCCGTGGCGACCGGCAACACGACCGCGAAGCTGTCGCTGCTGCAGGGCACCAAGCTGTCCAAGATCCTGAGCCGGCAGTCCCACCGGGTGGCCCAGGCGTACGTCGACAGCAACCTCGAGGGTCAACAGTGGCTGTTGCGGTTCTGTGCGGACCACGGCGTGGCCACGCAGACCCGGGATGCAGTGACATACGCCGCCCAGCGCGATCAGGTCGAGTCGGCCAGAGACGAGCTCGACGCGGCCAAGTCCCTCGGACTTGGCGCGCGCTGGACCGACGAGCTGTCCGTGTCGTTCCCGCACCGTGGTGGGGTGGTGCTGCCCGACCAAGCGCAGTTCGACCCGGTCGAGGTCCTGCTGGCCCTCTCCGAACAGGTCCGGGCGCACGGCGGCACGATCCACGAGGGGCATCGCGTCGTGAGCGCCTCGAAGATCGGCCGACCGACGGTGCAGCTCGACGACGGGGCGAGCCTGGGCGCGGAGCAGGTCGTGCTGGCGACCGGCACCCCGATCCTGGATCGCGGGCTCTACTTCGCCAGGCTTGAGCCGCTGCGCTCGTACGCGCTGGCCTTCGACGTCGACGAGGCGCCGCAGGCGATGTACCTGTCCGCGGGTGCGCCGAGCCGGTCGATCCGCGATGCCCCTCGGGGCCGGTCGACCAAGCTCCTGATCGGCGGCGCGGGCCACACTGTCGGTCGTACCCGCTCCGAAGCGGCCCATGTCGACGAGCTGCGTGAGTGGACCGCGAAGTACTTCCCCGGTGCGGTCGAGACGCATGTGTGGTCGGCGCAGGACTATCAGTCCCACGACGCGGTCCCGTACGTCGGCGCTCTGCCACGGGGTGGCGGCCGGTTCCACGTCGCGACCGGATTCGACAAGTGGGGGATGACCAACGGGGTCGCCGCGGCCCGCAGCATCTCGGCTCGAATCCTGGGCGATCCGCAGCCGTGGGCCAAGCCGCTCGGCCGACGCATCCCGCGTCCGGCCGGTGTAGTGCAGGGCTTGTTGACGAATGTGGGCGTGGGGGTCGCGCTGGCCAAGGGCGTCGTGGCCGCGGAGTCACGCCCCATGCCTTCGGAGCCGTCCGAAGGTTCCGGTGAGATCGGTCGGGACGGAGTGGTGCCGACGGGCGTCTCGACCGTCAACGGCCGGACCTGCGCCGTCCGCGCACTTTGCACCCACCTCGGCGGGATCCTGGCCTGGAATGACCAGGAGCGGTCATGGGACTGCCCGCTGCATGGCTCGCGGTTCTCCCCCGAGGGAGATGTCCTCGAGGGCCCGGCGACCCGTCCGCTGGCGCGGCCCTAGGGCCTGGCGCGGTCGGGAAGGATCTTGTGGGTGCCGTCACACCACGGTTGGCTTCCGGACTTGCCGCACCGGCACACCGCGCTGACCGGGCGTCGGGTCGGGTGCGCCACGCCGTCGGAGTCCTCGATGAGGTGATCGCCCCGGATCAGCATGGGTCCGCCCGGGCACAGGATCACGTCAGGGTGCTCGAATCCGTGGTCGCCGCTCATGCGGCCCACTGCGCAAGCATCCGCCGGGCATAGCGATCGGCGAGGTCCAGGCACGTGAACGCCCCGAATACGACGTCGTCGACCAACTGTGGCTCCAGCTTGACCAGCGATCCGCAAATTGTCCGCACGGCGAGCTGCTCGTGCACGGCATCAGCCTCGACGTGTTCTTGGTAGTACGCCACGATCTCCGGTGGGAAGTCGAGTCGGGACAGGCCCTGCGCCATCCGTCGGGACGGCAGCGAGCTGGTCGTCTCAAAGGCCGCGAGATGACCCAGCGCCGCGGCCCGCAGCCGGCGATGCAGCCCGAACAACGACATCGCATTGTTCTCCTGCAGCGTCTCGACCGGGACGTCGTCGATGTACGCGCCATAATCCGACCGGAGGCCGGAGGCGTCGAGCCCGAGCGCGAAGAGGTGGGAGTGCAGCCGGTTGGGGTCGCCGCCGCCGTACTCGTCGTACTGCAGCTCCATGAGCGCGGCCTTCGGCACCGTCGGGAGCCGGGGCACGACCCAGGCAACCGGATCGGACTCCTTGAGATGGTAGATCGAGCGGTGCCGGAGCAGCTCGAGCACCTGGTCCCGGTCGGCGTGCCGGTGCACGTGAGCCGCGAGCGAGGGTCCGTCGTGGTCCTCGACGTACGAGAACAGGGCCTCCGCGAACGGGCCGTCCAGCGTCGTGGCTCGGTGCCGCTCACGCAGCAGACGCTCGAAGCCGGTCTCGAGATCACGCCGTAGGCCCAGGATCTCGGGTCGCCACTCCATCGAGTCGTCGACGTCCTCGAAGCCGGCGTAGTGCAGCTCATACATCGTCCACAGCGCAATCTGAGCGTCATCGTCGTCGGTGGGCCGGAGGTCGGACAGTGCCGAGACGTTCTCGTCAGGGTGACGCAGCGCGACGAACAGCGCTTGGCTCAGGTCACCGCGGGCCTTGGGGAGCAGCATCGAAGTCCTCGTCGTGACAACCACCAGCAGTGGACCGGTCGTGGTGGGGCGGTGGATCGGGTCGCCTCTCACGTACCCCGCGAGGGGCGTCGCAAACGTCTCGACCTCGCAGATCGGCCTCGGTTCGGCACTGTGTCCGGAGGGATTCTCACAGCTTTACCCACAGATTGTGGAGTAGTCCTTTCGAACTATTCGGATAGTCATTTGTGACCCAGGTCACACCTGCTCGCTCGGCCCGAGACGAAGTTGGACGGCTCCCCGGGTAGCCTGCGGTCATGCCGGATGTTGCGCTTGCCGCGCCCAATGAGGCCGCGGCCGATGCCGGTGAGCAGGTGGCCCGCGCCGGTGGAAACGCGGTCGACGCGGCTCTCGCTGCGGCGCTGGTCACGATGGTCAACGAGGTTGGCATCGTGTCGTTGAGCTCCGGCGGTTTCATCACGGTCCAGCCGCCCGATGGCAGCCCGCCGCAAACCGTCGACGGCTGGATGGACATGCCTGGTCGGGGCCAGGACCTTGGCGGTGGCACGTGGGACATCGACACTGAGTACGGGGGCGGAGTCACCGTCACGATCGGCCCGGGTGCAATCGCCGCGCACGGGTCGCTCGCCGCGTTCGGGGAAGCGCACGGGCGATGGGGCAGCGTGCCGTGGCGGGAGATTGTGGCACCCGCGATCGCCGTCGCCCGCGGAGGGTTCCGACTGGGCTCCGCATCGCGCTATTACCTGGAGTACGTCCACACCGACATCTTCGGGTGGGACTCGCAGAGTTACGCCGCCGTGCACGACGCGGACGGCGAGCTCGAGACCGGGCTCGTCGTGCTGCCCGACCTGGCCGAGTCCCTCGAGCTGATCGCGACAGAGGGCCCTGCCGCGCTGCACACGGGCGACCTCGCAAAGCTCATCAGCGACGACGTGATCGGCCGGGGCGGCATCCTTGGCCGCGCAGACCTCGCGGCCTACCAGCCAGTCGTCCGCCCGGCCCTGCAGACGACGGTGGGTGACTGGACCTTTGGGACCAACCCCCCGCCATCGGTCGGCGGGGTGTGCGTCACGGCGATGCTGCGGCTGCTGGAGGGGCGTCCCTACGCACAGTGGGACGCCGAGGACGTCGCACACCTCATCCGGGTGCAACGGGCGGTGCTGGGACACCGGCTCTCGGTGCTCGATCACACGGACGACCTCGAGCGCGACGCCGCGGCATTCCTCGAGCTGATCGACCGCGACCACCTGGCCGTGCTCGAGTCGGGTTCGACCGCCCACGTCTCGGCGACCGACAGCGATGGTGGTGCGTGCTCTGTGACGGTGTCCTCGGGCTACAGCGCGGGCATGATCGCCAAGGGCACCGGCATCTGGCTCAACAACTGCCTCGGCGAGCAGGAGCTCAACGCCGGCGGGCTGCACGGGCTGGCGCCGGGCACCCGTCTGCTCTCCAACATGGCTCCGACCGTGGGTCGTCATGTCGACGGCTCAGCGCTCGCGATCGGCTCACCGGGTGCCGACCGGATCACGACCGCGATCGTGCAGGCGCTCGCCGGATTCGTCGGCGGCATGGGGCTGCAGCAGGCGATCAACCATCCGCGCGTGCACGTCCACCGTGCAGGTCGGTCCGACGAGGTCGTCAAGACAGAGACGGACCTGACGATGTACTACGGCGGGGTGGCCGCGACGCTGCGCCGCTCCGACGGTCGGCTTTTCGCCGCTGCCGATCCGCGACGTGATGGGGCCGTCCGTCTGGTGCCTGCTGACACGGATACGGGACCAGATGCGGTTTGATGGGGGTGTGTCCCGGACACCCCCCGTCATCATCGCCCACCGCGGAGTGCCCGGTGAGCGGCTTGAGCACACACGCCCGTCGTACCTGTTGGCAATCGAACAGGGCGCGGACTACATCGAGCCGGATGTCGTCAGCACCAAAGATGGTGTCCTGGTCGTCCGCCACGAAAACGAGATCGGTGGGACGACGGACGTTGCGGAGCATCCAGAATTCGCCGAGCGCAAGGTCTCAAAGTTCATCGATGGTGTGCCGTGCACCGGATGGTTCACCGAAGACTTCACGCTTGCGGAGATCAAGACACTGCGGGTGTGCGAGCGGCTTCCGGCCTTGCGGCCGCAGAACATCCGGCTGGAGCACACGCAGCGGATCCTGACCTTCGACGAGGTCCTGGTGATTGCCCAGGAGGCGACCAGGTGGCGGGAGACCCCGGTCGGCGTCTACGTCGAGACCAAGCACCCGACGTACTTTGCTGGGATTGGCCTGGACCTCAACGACCTGCTGGTCACCGCTCTGGAGCGCCGCGGGGTCAATCGGGCCGGGAGTCCGATCATGATCCAGTCGATGGAGGTCGGCAACCTGCGGCGCCTGCGTGACCGAACCCCCTTGCCACTGATCCAGCTGATGAATCGCAAGGGCGCTCCGTACGATCTGGTCGCAGCGCGCGATCCGCGCACGTACGCGACTCTCAGCTCTCCGGCGGAGCTGGCGGAGATCGCGACCTACGCGAACGGAATCGGACCCAACAAGAGTCAGATCATCGCCCGGGACAAGCGATCCCGACTGGCTGGGGAGACGCGGCTTGTCGGGCATGCCCATGACGTCGGACTGATGGTCCACATCTGGACCATGCGCAACGAGAACAACTTCCTCCCGACCGACCTGCGGACCAGCAGCAACAAGGCCGCCCACGGCAATGCCGTGGGCGAGTACCTTGCGTTCTTCGACGCGGGGGTCGACGGGCTGTTCTCCGACTTCACGCAGACGGCGGTCCAGGCTCGTGCGACGTGGCTGGCGCGTCAGTAGACGGGGTGGTCCACGGCTGCCACTGCTTCGGTGCGCGCGGCATGAGGATCCAGGCCACGACGTAGGCCACGATGAGCGAGCCGGCACCCAGCACCGTGACGATGACGAGCAGCAGTCGGATCAGGTTGACATCGAGATCGGTGTACGCGGCGATGCCTCCGCACACGCCGCCGATCCACTTCTCGTCACGACTGCGAGTGAGCTTCTTCATCTTGGGGTCCTTCCGGGGTGGGTTCGTCGATGGTCTCGTGGTTCGGTGTGGGCGCGGCGGTTGCGGGACGGCTCCTCCACAGCGTGGCGGCGACGCCGACAAGCCCCAGGAAGATCAGGACGCCAGAGGTGAGCAGACTGAGCTGGCGAGTCGTGAGCAGATCCTGCTTCCAGACCGCCCAGTTTCCGACGACGGCCAGGAAGAACAGCCCGAACACGAGCCCTTCCCAGCGGAACGAGTGTCTGGTCATTTGCGGATCACCTCGATGTTGCCGATTCGTTGGTGGATGTCGATCGTCAGTGCAGGGCCGGAGTCGGCAGGATGGGCAAGCCGGTTCCTGGTGCCCTCGGCCTGCCGGTCGAAGATGACGACCTGTCCGGCACCGAGCTGAGACGTGACCTCGACGTTCAGGCCGGCGGGCACCATGACCTTGGTCTGCCCGACGCCAGCTCGGATGCTGACGGTGCGGCCCAGCAGTGCATCAGGGTCCGCCACGTCGGTCAGGTCCAGCTCGAGCAGACCCACGCCATGCTTGTACGTGCCGTCGACCTGGCCGGCGTCGAGGGGCGTGGGGTAGTCGGCGCCGATGCGGCCGCTCGGGATGAGTGAGCCGATCGCCAGGGCGGCTGCGAGCAGGATGCCGATGGCGATCAGTGGGCCGCCGTGCCCGAGCACCGTGCTGACCAGCAGCCCGATCGCCACGACGCCCAGAGCTACCGCGACGTATGTCGGCCAGGGCGCGCTCTCGTGGTACTCGGCGTAGATCCGGGTCGAGGCGAGCGCGATGGCTGCTAGGGACAACGTCAGCCAGGTCAACGCCCATGACTGGTCCCGCGGGGGACGGGCATAGGACCCTCCGACCATCGGTGGCCTGCGCGCGAGCTGCGGTTCGTGCGCCGGGGTCTGGGTCCGCGCGCCGACGGGCTGGGCATGCTGCGCGTAGTAGGCGGCGAGCTCGGCCGCGGCGGCCCGGCGGCGCCGGGGCCGCACCGCGAACAGGTAGTAGATCGCGGCTGCTGGCACGAGAAGCCATGGGAATCCCCACCACGCGTAGCCGTTGTCGCCCACGATCGCGATGACCGCGAGCACGGCGGCCCCGACCATGCCGGCGATCCGAACCTGCTCTTCGTTCTTGTCGAGCTTGAACCAGTCGGCGGCGATGCTGCGCTCCTCGCCCTCGGCCGGCAGCAGGAACCAGGCCGCGACGTAGAGGATCAGACCCGCGAAGCCGACCACCGTGAGCACCGCGATGACGACCCGAACGATGACGGGGTCGATGTTGAGGTACTTGGCGGCCCCGGATGCCACACCGCCGAGCATGCGGTCGTCCGTCGACCGCTTCATGTCGGTGATGGTGCGGAGCCGCTGCGGCTCGAAGCCGTCGTCCGGCTCGGGTGGGAGGGTGCGTTCTGCGTTCATGGCTCCATCGTGTCCGAGGCCCGGCGCGAGGGCCATCGGGTTCGACCCTGAACCGGCGCTGACCCAGGTCAGGGTCGCCGGGGGCCGTTCCTGATGGCGCACGACCGCGCGCACGTGTGACGATCGGGGGGTGACCGAATACCGACGCGCCTACCGACCCGCCGATCGTCGGCTCGTGGGCGGTGTCGCGACGGGGGTGGCCGAGCACTTCGCCGTGCCGGTCATCTACGTCCGGCTGGCGTTCATCGTCGCGACCTGGTTCCACGGCGTCGGCGTCATCGGCTATCTGCTGCTGTGGCGGTTCCTCCCGCTGCGCCGGCCCGACCTGCCACCGGGACTGGAGTCGGCGACCAGACGAGGGCTGCGCACCAGCGGTCGTCCGGGCGCGTTCGAGATCGCCCAGACCCTGGCCCTCGGGGCAGTCGGTGTGGGAGTCCTGGTCGCGATCCAGGCGACCGGTCGGGGCATCGCCGGGGGAGCATTCGCGCCATTGCTGATCGGTGTGGTGGGTCTTGCGGTGATCTGGCGCCAGTTCGACGATGCGGCGTTGAGTCGCTGGATGCGGCAGACGCGTGGCTGGGCGTTCGCGGCCCGAATCGCTGCCGGTGCAGCGCTGGTCGCGACCGCAGGGATCTACTTCATCACCCAGGAGCGCGGCTGGAGCGCCCTCGTCGACGTCGGCTCGGCCGCCGCCATCGCGGTCGTCGGGCTCCTGCTGATCCTCGGGCCGTGGATCACCAAGCTGCTGAGTGACCTGTCGGAAGAACGTCGCGAGCGGGTGCGGTCGCAAGAACGCGCCGACGTCGCCGCGCACCTGCACGACTCGGTGCTGCAGACCCTGGCCCTCCTGCAGAAGAACGCCGGTGACTCAGCGGCTGTGGCGACGCTCGCTCGGCGACAGGAGCGCGAGCTGAGGGCGTGGCTGTATGGCACGGACGAGCAGCCCGGCGACTCGCTGGTCGCTTCCCTGCGAGCCTCCGCGGCGGACGTCGAGGACACTCACCGCGTCCCGGTCGAGGTCATCGCGGTCGGTGACGCCCCCTTGGACCCCGACGTCACGGCGATCGTCAGGGCCGCGCGTGAGGCCATGATCAATGCCGCCAAGCACGCGCATGTCGACCGCATCGACGTCTACTCCGAGACCGACGGACGCACCGTTGAGGTCTTCGTCCGGGACCGGGGGGTCGGCTTCGACCCGGAGGTGATCGCCGAGGATCGCATGGGTGTGCGAGGCTCGATCGTCGACCGGGTCGAGCGGCACGGCGGCACAGCGTCCATCCGCAGCGCTCCGGGCGGGGGCACCGAGGTCGCTCTCAGCGTGCCCGTTCGAACCGCTGACCCGGCCCCGACAGAAGAGGTGAGTCCATGACGACACTGCGCGTCGCGATCGTCGACGACCATGCGATGTTCCGCACGGGCGTCCGGGCCGAGATCCACGGACCGGCGGACGTCGTTGCCGAGGCCGAGGACGTCGACAGCGCGGTCAAGGTCATCGCCGAGACCAAGCCTGACGTCGTGCTGCTCGATGTGCACATGCCCGGTGGCGGGGGGCTCGAGGTGATCCGCCGCCTGCACCTGCGGCACCCCGACATCAAGTTCCTCGCCCTGTCGGTCAGCGATGCGGCCGAGGACGTCATCGGCATCATCCGTGCGGGCGCTCGCGGCTACGTCACCAAGAACATCTCCGGCCCTGAGCTGCTTGATGCGATCAACCGGGTCGCCGCAGGTGACGCGGTCTTCTCCCCACGGCTGGCCGGGTTCGTCCTTGATGCGTTCGCTGGAACCATCGAGGTCGCCCAGATTGACGAGGAGATCGACCGACTCACCGAGCGCGAGCGCGAGGTCATGCGCTTGATCGCCCGCGGCTACGCGTACAAGGAGGTCGCCAAGGAGCTCTTCATCTCGATCAAGACCGTCGAGACGCATGTCTCCAGCGTCCTGCGCAAGCTGCAGCTCTCCAGCCGGCACGAGCTCACGCGTTGGGCCAACGATCGCCGGTTGATCTGAGCGTCCGAGTCCGCAGCGAGACTTGACCCGGCGCCGGGAATTCACCTCAAGGCAATCAGACGGGTCTAGCCTGAGCAGATGGACGAGCCACATCTGATCGTGCTCTTCGGCGCCACGGGCGATCTGGCCCGCCGCAAGTTGCTGCCGGGCATCATGCACCTGCTCCAGTCCGGACTGGTGTCGGACTCCCGCATCATCGGCGTCTCGCTCGACGACTTCGATGACGAGGCGTTCCGCGACTTCGCCGGCGAGGCGTACCGGGAGTTCAGCACCCGTGAGGTCGATGAGGAGAAGTGGCGTGGGTTCGCCCCCAAGCTGTCATATGTCAACGTCAAGGCCGGTCCCGAGGCTCTGGCGGCGGCTGCATCGGTTCTGGAGGCCGAGCTCGGCGGCAGCCCGCGCCGACTGCACTACCTGAGCGTCCCGCCCAAGGCGGCGCTCGACGTCGTGCACACCCTTGCTGCGGCGGACCTGGTCGAGCGGTCCCGCATCATCATGGAGAAGCCTTTCGGCACCGATCTGGTCAGCGCGAAGGCGCTCAACTCGCAGCTCCACGAGGTCTTCGCGGAGGACCAGATCTTTCGCATCGACCACTTTCTGGGCAAGGAAGCAGCGCTCAACATCCTGGCGTTCCGCTTCGCGAACGGCCTGTTCGAGCCGATCTGGAACCGCAACTTCATCGACCACGTCCAGATCGACGTGCCCGAGACACTCTCCGTGGAGGGCCGATCAGGGTTCTACGAGGGCACCGGCGCGTTCAAGGACATGGTCGTGACGCACCTGTTCCAGGTCTTGGCGTTCATGGCGATGGAACCGCCGACGTCGCTGGACTCGGACTCGATCAGCGAGGAGAAGAACAAGGTCTTCCGCTCGATGCTTCCGCTCGAACCGCACAACGTCGTCCGCGGCCAGTACCAGGGCTACCGGGACGAGGAGGGGGTCCCCTCGGACTCCGAGACCGAGACGTTCGTCGCGCTGCGGGCCGAGATCGACAACTGGCGTTGGGCCGGGGTGCCATTCTTCCTGCGCACGGGCAAAAACCTCGCAGAGGGTGCGCGAATCATCTCGATCGCCTTCCGGGAGCCGCCCAAGAGCATGTTCCCGGCCGGCTCGGGGGTCGGCCTCGCCGGACCCGACCACCTGACGTTCGACCTGGCGGACTCCTCGCGGATGTCGCTGTCGTTCTACGGCAAGCGACCGGGTCCGGGCATGCGGCTCGACAAGCTCAGCATGCAGTTCGCGATGCAGGAGACCGAGCGGGCGGGCGAGGTTCTCGAGGCGTACGAGCGACTGATCTACGACGCGATGCGGGGTGAGCGGACACTGTTCACGACCGCGGAAGGCATCGAGCGGCTGTGGGAGATCTCCGAGCCGCTGCTGGCAGATGTGCCGCCCGTGCGGCCATACTCCGGCGGCACCTGGGGGCCCAACTCGGTCCATCAGCTCATCGCGCCGCGGGCCTGGCGGCTGCCGTTCGAGCGCACGTGGCGCAAGCCCAACACCATGGCGGAGTGACGAGCTAGGAGTCGGTGTCGCGGTTCAGCTTGTCCTGAATGTCGTGCCCGGGCAGCCGGGGCGGTGGCTGGTCGGAATGGTCTGGAGAGCCATAGCCGCTGAGCGCCAAGCCCATCAGGCCGAGGCCGACGATGAACAGCAGCAGGAGCACGAGGTGAAAGGGCACGTGCCTACGGTATCCCCGGCGCGCAACGGCCGATCAGTCGCGCCAGTGTCGCTCGACGAGCCGGAGTGCCTCGTCGGCCGAGAGGCCCTGACGGCGGGCGAGCTGGGCGTACGTGGACGCCGCCTCATCGGCCTCGGCATCATGCATCCGCCGGCTGGCGATGAAGGTGCCCGCCCGACCGCGGGTCTCGGTGATGCCGTCAGTCTCGAGCGCGCGGTAGGCCTTGGCGACGGTGTTGGTTGCGAGATCGAGCTCGGCAGCCAGCGCCCGGACGGTCGGCAGCTTGTGACCGGCCTGCAGG
The DNA here is from genome assembly GCF_003443875.1 of Aeromicrobium sp. A1-2. NCBI lineage: Bacteria > Bacillati > Actinomycetota > Actinomycetes > Propionibacteriales > Nocardioidaceae > Aeromicrobium > Aeromicrobium sp. A1-2. The sequence continues at coordinate 385,885 of NZ_CP027482.1, forward strand.
GTGCCGTCGGAGGCCTGCCCGGCGATCTGGCGACGTACCTGCTCGAATGGAGGCTCGGTGCTCAGATTGTCGACGGTCACGATGCTCATGTGGGTTCCTGTCGCTCGAGGTGGACGATCGCGAACGCGCGGCCGACGACGTCGGTGGGGTCGCGACGAGTCTCGCCGAAGCCCTGCGAACGGTAGAAGCCGAGTCCGACCGCGTTTCCGGCGTAGACCTCGACGCTGCGCGGCCCGGCCCCATTGGCGACCCGGGTCAGCAGCGCGGGGCCGACGCCCCTGCCCTGCGCCTCTGGATCGATGTAGAGCAGCTCGACGTGGTCGTCGCGGGCGCCGACGAAACCGACCGGGCGGCCGTCGATCGCGGCGAGCCACACGTCCATCGAGGGCAGGAGCAGGTCGCGGATGCGGGGCCGCAGGTCGGCGAGGTGCTCGTCGTCCAGGAACGGGTGGGTCGGCCGGGCGGCGCGCTCCCAGACGTCGGTGAGCGTGTCGAAGTCGGCCTCGCCGGCTGACCGGATGGAGATGGCGCTGTCCATGGCTCGGGAGTCTACGTCCGTGGCGTCCGGCGCGATCGGTGTCTGCGCCGGCGACTAGGCTGGGAGGCACGATGACTTTGCCGTTCCCCGTCCCCTCGGCCGCTCCCGCCAGGACCGCAGACCAGCTGCGCCCGCGCTCCGAGACCCTGCTCGAAGGGCTCAACGAGGCGCAGCAGGCCGCGGTTTCCCACCCCGGCGGACCACTTCTGGTGGTGGCCGGCGCGGGCTCGGGCAAGACCCGCGTCCTGACTCGCCGCATCGCGTGGCTGATCGCCGCCCGGGGAGCTCACCCCGGCTCGATCCTCGCGATTACGTTCACCAACAAAGCCGCGGCCGAGATGCGGTCGCGGGTCGCCGATCTGGTGGGCCCACGCGCCCGCATGATGTGGGTCTCGACGTTCCACTCCGCCTGCGTGCGCATCCTGCGGCGTGAGGCGGACAAGTTCGGGTTCACCTCGACGTTCACGATCTACGACGCGGCCGACCAGCGCCGGCTCATGACGCTGATCTGTCGCGACATGGATCTCGATCCCAAGCGGATCAATCCTCGGGCCGTGCTCAACTGGATCTCCAACCTCAAGAACGAGCTGGTCGACCACGAGGCTGCAGCGGGCCGGGCGCAAAATCCCACTGAGGAGATCTACGCCGAGGCCTATCAGGCGTACCAGCAGCGCCTGCAGGCAGCCAACGCGATGGACTTCGACGACCTGATCATGAACACGGTCCACCTGTTCCAGGCCTGGCCGGACGTGTGCGAGACGTACCGGCGCAGGTTCCGCCACATCCTGGTCGACGAGTACCAGGACACCAACCACGCGCAGTACCAGTTGATCAAGGAGCTGACCGACGACGACTCCGACCTGCTCGTGGTCGGCGACTCGGACCAGTCGATCTATGCCTTCCGGGGCGCCAACATCCGCAACATCCTGGAATTTGAGGATGACTTCCCCAACGCCGCCACGATCCTGCTCGAGCAGAACTACCGCTCGACCCAGACGATCCTGTCCGCGGCCAATGCGGTCATCAGCCGCAACCAGGGCCGCAAGGACAAGCAGCTGTGGTCGGCCGAGGGCGATGGCGAGAAGATCGTCGGCTACGTGGGCGACGACGAGCGCGACGAGGCGCAGTTCATCGCCGACGAGATCGACCGGCTGACCGACGACGACCGGGCCACGGCCAAGGACGTCGCGATCTTCTACCGCACCAACGCGCAGAGCAGAGTCTTCGAGGAAGTGTTCATGCGCGTGGGCCTGCCCTATCGCGTGGTCGGCGGTGTTCGGTTCTACGAGCGCAAAGAGATCAAGGACGCGTTGGCGTACGTCCGGGTGCTGGTCAACCCGCGCGACACGGTCTCGTTGCGGCGGATCATCAACGAGCCCAAGCGCGGTATCGGCGAGCGCGCTGAGGCATCGATCCAGCGGCTCGCGACCGGCGAGGGCATCAGCTTCTGGGAGGCGCTGACCCGCGCCGAGGAGGCGACTGACCTGGCGACGCGCTCGCGCAGCGCGATCCAGGCCTTCACCGCCATGATGTCCGAGCTCATGACGATGGCAGAGTCCGGCGCCCCGGCCGATGCGGTGCTTGAGGCTGCGCTGACTCGTAGTGGTTGCCTCTCGGCGCTCGAGCAGAGCACCGATCCGCAGGACGAGACCCGGGTCGAGAACCTCGCCGAGCTTGTCGCGGTGGCCCGGGAGTTCGTCGTGGGTGCCAGCACGGTCTCCGACGAGCCCGAGGTCGACGAGGATCCCTCGGTCGAGGTCGACGCGATCTCCGATGACCCTGATCTGGCGGTCGGCTCGCTCGCGGCCTTCCTCGAGCAGGTCGCGCTGGTCGCCGATGCTGACCAGATCCCCGACGAGGGCGATGGCGTCGTGACGTTGATGACGCTGCACACCGCCAAGGGACTGGAGTTTCCGGTCGTATTCCTCACGGGCCTCGAGGACGGGGTCTTTCCGCACATGCGGTCGCTCGCCGATACCAAGGAGCTCGAGGAGGAGCGCCGGCTGGCGTACGTCGGCATCACGCGGGCTCGCACCCGTCTCTACGTCACACGCGCTTCGACCCGTTCGGCGTGGGGCGCACCGTCCTACAACCCCCCGTCACGCTTCCTGGACGAGTTGCCCGAGGTGCTGGTCGACTGGCGCCGCCTCGCATCTCCGCCCACGCAGTGGACGCCCAGCTCACCCTCGGCCTCGGCCCAGTCGTCGTTCCGGTCGTCCAACGTCGCGGCCCGGTCCAAGCGGGCGATCCGCGAAGTCATCGCACTGTCGCCCGGTGATCGGGTCAGTCACGACAGCTTCGGTCTGGGCACGGTGGTGTCGGTGGACGGCCAGGGCGACAAGATGCAGGCCTCGGTCGACTTCGGCTCGCAGGGCGTCAAGCGTCTTCTCCTACGCTACGCGCCGGTCGAGAAGCTCTGACCCAACCTCCCACCCCGCGGTTAGTGACGTTTTGCCCCGTCTCGGACTCTGGAACGGTCGAAACCGTCACAAATCGCGAAGGGTGCGGATGCGGGCACGGTCGTAGACCGGGACGGGGCCGACATAGCCAGCATGGGTGAGAGCCTCCCAGACCCGTGCCGCCACCGAGGTGGGATGCGCCATGTCGTCAGCGGTGATGATGATGACTCGCCAACCGGCCGCTTCGAGACGTTCGCGCCGAAGGATGTCGTCAGTGCGCGGTTGGTCTCCGGCTCGGGAAGGCGGCAGGTACCAGCGTCAGTGAGCGTCCGGCCGGGCCCAAGGATGCGCACTCCGCGCAGCACGCGGGGATACAGGGTCCCGATCCGCCGGTGCAGGGCGATGCTCTTCAGCCGGGCCTGGGCGGTCGAGTTGGTCGAGTAGTGCCGGGTCGCGCTGGTGCCCACCGTCACGCCATACCAGTGGAGCGCCAGCGTGTGGCTCAGGCAGACGTCGTCCGGAAGGGCCAGGAGATCAGCCGCGACCGGCACCGTGAGGGTCAGTTCGAGGTCGGCCGCGGCGTAGACGCCGCGATGGATCTTGACGAATCGTCGTCCCTGCAGGATGCGGCGGGGCAGTCGCAGGCGAGCGCCTCGGAGGCGGTGAATGCGCGTCCGCAGATCGTATCGGGGAGCGCCTGACGGGGTGCCATGCCCCGACGTTGCCGAAGCCGGGACAAAAGGTTCCACCGTCACCGCAGCAGATGTGGAGAAGGGAGGGCCCAGAAGACCCTGTGGACACCGCGATTTGTGGCGTGTTCCACCGTTTCGCAACCGGCGACGGTTGAAACCGTCACAAATCGCGAAGGTTAGGGGCGGATGCCGTGCTGAATCAGTACGGGCTCGGGGTTGACCGGGCCACCACCGCTGGGGTGGACCTCGAGGTGCAGGTGCGGGCCGGTCACGTTGCCGGTCGACCCGGTGTAGCCAATCGTCTGGCCGGGATCGACACGGTCGCCGGCCTTGACCACGATGCGGCTCTGGTGGGCGTACCAGATATCGGTGCCGTCGCTCAACGTCACGACGGTGCGGTTGCCGTAGGCGCCCTCGTAACCGGCCGACTTCACGACTCCGGAGGCGACCGACACGATCGTCGAGCCGGAGGGGCCGGCGAGGTCGAGGCCCGTATGGGTCGTGGACCATAGTCCGCTGCGCTGGCCGAATCGTGCCGTCAGGTGGTAGCCGGTGACCGGGAGGACCCACTGGTTCTTGCGCAGGAGGTCGGACTGCTTGTCGACCTTCTTGGCCAGATCTGCCTGGGCCTGGAGCACCTGCTCGGCCTGGAGCTTGGCCTGCTTCTTGACCAGCGACCGGTTGAAGTCGCGGCTCACGTCGACCTGGCCGCCGGAGGTGGAGTCATCGGGACCGATGTAGCTCTGCGAGATGGTCTGATACTTGCTGCTGGACAGCGAGTTGGCGTCTGTCGTGTTGCCGAGGACAGTGGCGCAGAAAGCGGCGAGAACCAGCACGAACGCTCCGGCCATGGCCGGGGTGGGACGGATTCCGCGTTTGCGGGTCTGGCGGCGCGGGGCAGTCCGCTTGCCGGCCATCTTCCGCGAGCTCTCCTGGCGTACATCCAATCGGCGTTTTGGCGCAGATGAACTCACGCGAAAACCTCCAGAAGGATGGCGACAGGACTTCCTGAGCCTAGCCGAACAGAGCAAGCGAGTGAAACCAAATCGACCCGCGGATCTCGAATTGCGGAGAGCCGCGCCTCAGATGTCGACAAAGTGTGACGACCTTCACCCGTGTGGGAGCATCGTCGCCATGGTCAGGGAGCGCATCGTGCTGGGGGCGACCGGCGGCGACGCGGCAGCCCGAGAGGCAGCTCGACGCTTGCGTGACGAGGGCCTGGAGGTCGTGTACGTCGGAGGTCGCCAGACGCCCGAGCAACTCGTCCGCACCGCGATCGCCGAGGATGCGACGGCGCTCGTGGTCGATGCCGATGCCGAGGGGCTGAGCCAGATCGCCGACCTGTGCGAAGCTCTCGGGATAGCCGAGCTGGTCGTCACGCTTCTTGACGATCCTCGAGCCGCGCCTCGATGTCGGTGACGAAGGCGCGGACGGCGTCTGCGACGAGCCCGGGCTGGGACTGAACGACCCAGTGCCCCGCCACGACATCGACACGTCGTACGTCCGGCGCGAACTCGGCGACGTCGGCGTAGATCGCCGGCGAGAGGAACGAGTCCTTGGTCGGCACCACCAGCTGGACCGGGACGGCCGTGGTGCCTCGGGTGAAGCTCAGGCCGTTGGCACGGTAGAGGTTGACGCCGTGGCGGAAGTCTTCATCGAACGTCCGGCCCCAGTGACCGTCACCGAGCTTCTGCCCGTGCGCGAGCAGAGCACGGATGCGGCCGCCGAAGCGTCGGGCGATGAGCTCAGGCAGAAGCGGGGTCTGGAACGCCACGACGTACCAGGAGTGCGCGACCTGCCGCCCGACGGCGCCGAAGTGTCGATGCGCGATGCCGTCACGCAGGAAGTGCCCGAACAGGTCGAGCCCCGGGCCGCTGATCGAGGTGTAGGAGAGGATCCGTCCGGTCAGTCGGGCGTCTGTGGCCTCGCGCATGACCGCCCCCCACAACTGCACCGACCCCCAGTCGTGGCCCACGAGGTGAACCGCTCCGCCATCGGGCTGCACGTGTTCGATGACCGCGGCGAGATCGCCGATCAGCTTGCTCATCCGATACCCCGAGCGAGAGGTGGGGGCCGTGGACCCGCCGGCACCCCGCACGTCGTACGTCACGACCCGGAAGTCCGGCGCCAGCAACGGGACCACCCGGTCCCAGACCTGCTGGTTGTCGGGGAAGCCGTGGACCAGGATCGCGACCGGAGCGTCGTCTCGTCCCTCGACCCGGACACTCAGCTGGACGTCGGACGACGAGATGGTCTGGATGGTCAACGAATTCCTCGGGGGAAGGGTGTGACGAAGCCAACGCGCGTGAAGGACGGGTTACGGGCTAGAGTCGCAAAGGCTCGATTACTGTCGGCCGTCGGCCGGCTCCCGAGCGTATCGGACGTCAACAGAGGACGGACTCCACCGTGGATTTGATGGAATACCAGGCGAAGGAGCTCTTCGCGAAGCACGATGTACCGGTCACCACCGGCATTGTCGCCAACACCCCGGACGAGGCGAGGGCCGCTGCAGAGCAGCTCGGCGTCGTCGTCGTCAAGGCGCAGGTCAAGGCCGGCGGACGCGGCAAGGCTGGCGGCGTCAAGCTGGCCAAGACACCAGATGAGGCGTTCGAGCATGCTTCGAACATCCTCGGCATGGAGATCAAGGGCCTGACGGTCAACCGGGTGCTCATTGCTCCGGCCGCGAGCATCGTCGAGGAGTACTACTTCTCGTTCCTGCTCGACCGCGCCAACCGCAGCTACCTGTGCATTGCCAGCGTCGAGGGTGGTGTCGAGATCGAAGAGGTCGCCAAGACCAACCCCGACGCGGTCAAGCAGATCCCGATCGACGCCGGCACCGGTGTCGACGAGGCCAAGGCGCGCTCGATCGTCGCCGAGGCAGGCTTCCCCGAGGTCCTCACCGAGCAGGCCGTCAAGACGGTCATGACGCTGTGGAAGACCTTCGTGGAAGAGGACGCCACGCTGGTCGAGGTCAACCCGCTCGCTCGCCTCGAGGGAGACATCCTCGAGGCGCTCGACGGCAAGGTCTCCCTGGACGAGAACGCCGAGTTCCGTCACGCGGACCACGCAGCGTTCGAGGACAAGGACGCGGCCGACCCGCTCGAGGCCAAGGCCAAGGCCAAGGGGCTCAACTACGTCAAGCTCGACGGTGCTGTCGGCATCATCGGCAACGGCGCCGGCCTGGTCATGTCGACCCTGGACGTCGTCGCGTACGCCGGTGAGGCGCACGGCGGCGTCAAGCCCGCCAACTTCCTGGACATCGGCGGGGGAGCGTCGGCGCAGGTCATGGCCGACGGTCTCGACGTCATCCTGAACGATGAGCAGGTCAAGTCCGTGTTCGTCAACGTCTTCGGCGGGATCACGTCGTGCGACGCGGTCGCCAACGGCATCGTCGGCGCGCTGGACATCCTCGGCGACGAGGCCTCCAAGCCGCTCGTCGTCCGTCTCGACGGCAACAATGTCGAGGAGGGGCGCCGGATCCTCAACGAGCGCAACCACCCGCTCGTGACCCTGGTGGACACGATGGACGGCGCGGCTGACCGCGCCGCCGAGCTCGCGAACGAAGGAGCCTGACATGTCGATCTTCCTGAACAAGGACTCCAAGGTCATCGTCCAGGGCATCACCGGCGGCGAAGGCACCAAGCACACCGCCCTGATGCTCAAGGCCGGCACCAACGTCGTCGGTGGCGTCAACGCCCGCAAGGCCGGCACGACAGTCACCCACGGTGACGTCGAGCTCCCGGTCTTCGGGACCGTTGCCGAAGCGATCGAGAAGACCGGCGCCGACGTGTCGGTCGTCTTCGTGCCGCCGGCGTTCACCAAGGACGCCGTCATCGAGGCCATCGACGCCGGGATCGGCCTGCTGGTGATCATCACCGAGGGCGTGCCGATCCAGGACAGCGCCGAGTTCTGGGCCTACGCCCAGGGCAAGCAGACACGGATCATCGGTCCGAACTGCCCCGGCATCATCACGCCGGGCGAGGCGCTCGCGGGCATCACGCCGGCGACGATCTCCGGCAGCGGTCCGATCGGTCTGGTCTCGAAGTCGGGCACCCTGACCTACCAGATGATGTTCGAGCTGCGGGACCTCGGCTTCACGACGGCCATCGGCATCGGCGGCGACCCGATCATCGGGACGACGCACATCGACGCCCTCGAGGCGTTCGAAGCTGATCCCGACACCAAGGCGATCGTGATGATCGGCGAGATCGGTGGTGACGCCGAGGAGAAGGCTGCTGAGTACATCAAGGCGCACGTCACCAAGCCGGTCGTCGGCTACGTCGCGGGCTTCACCGCCCCCGAGGGCAAGACGATGGGCCACGCCGGCGCGATCGTCGCCGACGGTGCGGGCACCGCGCAGGGCAAGAAGGAAGCCCTCGAGGCTGCAGGCGTCAAGGTCGGCAAGACGCCGTCCGAGACTGCCGAGCTGATGCGGGAGATCCTCAAGGGTCTCTGACCCCGTACGACAGGAAGCCCCCTTCGCCTTCGGGCGGAGGGGGCTTCGTCGTCAGCAGGGACTACTCGGCGTACTTCAGCCGCGTCGCGGCCCGGGTGGCCAGCGCGGCGAACGTCGACTGCTTGATGTCGTACGAGCCGGCCGGGGTGAAGGTCACCTGCGCGACTTCAGAGCCGCGGCGGATCAGTGCCGTCCGGTAGTAGGTGCGCTTGCCCTTGTTGATCTCCAGGCCCACGCGCCACACGTCGCCGGAGAACTCCGGACCCTCGAAAGACTCCTTCTGGTCGATCTTGGCCGAGAGGTTGTCGTCGGAACAGGAATTCATCCGCTGGCTGACCTTCTTGACGAACGCCTTGGCCTTCTTGGCCGACGCGAAGCGTCCGACGGTCTCGGCGACGCCGAACTGGTCGGGCAGGGTGGTGGCCTGATAGAGCACGTAGATCCGCGCGTCGCTCTCGGCGTCCGCGCCGGCGAAGTCCGCCTTGTCGCACTGAGTGGCTGCAGGGTTGGTCTTGGCCGACACCGGGGCCGCCGCCCAGACCTTGTCGACGTCGCCGATCGGTGGCAGGTCGACGATGCCCAGGAAGCCGGGCGCATCGGTCGTGGGTGGCGGGTCGGTCCGCATGACCTGGATCGTGTCGGTGCACTTGCCGCCGCTGTCCTTGCACACCTTGGCGACCGAGTCGTTGAGCGTGCGCGCGAAGGCCTGCACCGTGGGGCCTTCCTTGCCGTCCGCTTCGTGGACCAGGGTGCTGGTGATGGTCCCGGAGTGGCTGAAGCCGACCGTGAAGGTGCGCTGCGGGGAGCGGTGCGAGCGGAGCTTGAGGATCTGGAAGTCGCCGAAGGGGCGCTGCACGGTGTAGGCCGAGACGAGCTGGACGCGTGGGTGCTCGCAGTCGGAGTACCACTGGACGAGCCGGTCGTACGCCTGCGAGGCGATCTCGGCGCTTCGAGAGACCTCGATCGACTGGGCCACCCGCTCGTTGGTGGTCCCGGTGGCCGTAAAGGTGCGCACGAAGACCTTGAGCGGGTCCTTGTCGGCATAGCGCTTGGTCGGGCAGGTGGCGTACGGCGTGGTGTTGTCGACGTTCTCGTCGGTGCCGTCGATCTTCCAGCGGCTCTCGGGGTCGAGGGCGCTGACCTGGGCGGCGGTCAGCAGGTTGCCCGCGTCGATCTTCTCCGCGTCGAGGATCACGTCCGACTGCTCGGCGCCGATCTTCTCGCGGTGCGGAAGGCTGCTTCCGCTGGCCAGGGCGTCGCCGTCGGTCACGACGAATCCGCCGCCCAGGATGATCGCGATCGCCGCGGCGACAAGCAGGACCGTGTTGCGCTGGCGTCCACGCTTGGCGGCGTTGCGCACTGTCCCTGCGGGAGGTATGGCAAGCGACGCGGTCGCCGATCCGAGGGCATGCATGCGTCGCTCGATGACGTCGATGCCTTGCCGGAGCGAGGCCTCGAGGCTCGACAGCGCCGTCGTGACGCTCTCGATGCCTTCCTCGGCCGGGACGCCGACCTCGCGAGAGGCCTCTTCGAGGTCGGTGTTGCCGAGCGTCATGAGGACGATCAGACGACGGTCGTCAATGCTCAGCTCGCCGAGGGCCTCGAGCAGCTGGGTGTCACCGTCCTCCTCGTGCTTGCGCCGCAGCGGGTGGGTGCCTCGGCTGAGGGCCGTGAGCTTCCAGGCCTCGTTGCGTACGTAGCTGAGCGGGTGAAGGTCGCGGATCTTGGACCAGTCACGCCAGGCGCGGCGGTAGGCGTCGACGGTCGCCTCGAACGCGACCTGCCGATCTCCGCAGACCGCATAGGTGACTTCGACCGCCTTGGAGAAGGTCACCGTGTAAAAGCTGTTGAACTCATCGACTCGAGTCATGTCCCAGCCTCCTTCGACGTCCGGCGTGCCTGTCCACAACGCCGTAACTTTACAGGTTGGATGAAGGGGTGCCCCCGTCCGTCGAGCCCTCCTACCTCCGACCCGCGTTCCTGACTGCCGCTCTGGGGGCAGTTCTGTCGCTCTTGGTCTCCGCCGGGTTTGTGCTCGTCTCGGGCGGTTCGAGCGGTTCGTCACTGATCTCGCTCGCGCGGGCGACAGCCCGGACCTGGCTCGTCGCAGTCGGCTCGGGGATCGATGCCGGCTCGGTCTCGTTCGGGCTGGTGCCGATCGGCGCGACTCTGCTCTGCGTCGTCCTGGTCGCCCGCGCAGCCGCGTGGGTCGTGGGGGAGCCGCTCGACGACTTGGCCGCCTACACGGCGACGACCGCTGGGGCGTACGGCGTCATCGCCGTCATCGCCTCGGCGGCCTCGGCGTCCGGAGACGTGTCGACCTCGGTCGTGCGAGCTGCTGTCGGCGCCTTCCTGGTCGGCGGGCTCGGCGCCGCGTGGGGCGTCACGCGGCGGCACGGGCAGGCCGAACGCTTCTGGTTCACGGTCTCGGACGACGTGCGCCTCGCGACCCGGGCCGCAGTGCCAGGGGTCGTGGTGGTGCTGGCCTCGGCCGCCGCGATCGTCATCGTGCAGCTCGCGCGCAACGTGGACCGCGCTGGCGACATCTGGGCGCGGCTCGATCCGGGCACGGGTGGCGGCGTCGCGCTACTTGCCGGCTGCCTCCTGGCCGTGCCGACGTTGGTCTTGTGGACGGCGTCGGTGCTGATCGGGCCTGGTTTCATGCTCGGCACCGACACCTCGGTCGACCTGTCCGGATCGCAGCTCGGCAACGTCCCCGGATTCCCGATGCTGGCGGCGCTGCCCAGCCCGGGCTCGTTCCCTGCCTGGGTGGCTGTGCTGGGTGTCGTGCCTCTTCTCGCCGGGATGGTGGCGGGCTGGCGAGTCGCCCCTGGTCGTCGCGACGGTGTCACGGCACGCGTGGCGCTGGGTGCCGCGGCCGGAGCGATTGCAGGCTTCGTGCTGGGCGTGCTCGTCGGTGTGTCCGGAGGAGCTGTCGGCCCGGGCCGCATGGCCGACGCCGGACCATCTGTCCTCACCCCGCTGTTGGTGGCGGTGCCCGTCATGGCGGTGGGCGGCGCGCTCGGCGCTGCCTTGGCCCACTATCGTGGAGACCGTGCCTCACAGCCAGCGGACGCCAGCTCGACTGGTCGTCCTAGTCTCTGGCGGCGGCACCAACCTGCAGGCGCTGCTCGACGCGGCAGCAAGTCCTGACTACGGCGCCGAGATCGTCGCGGTCGGGTCGGACCGGCACGGGATCGAGGGCCTGGCCCGTGCAGAGCGGCACGGCGTGGAGACTTTCGTTCTTCCGGTCTCCTCGTTTGACGACCGGGCGGCATGGGACGTGGCGCTGGCCGAGGCTGTCACGGTGTACGAGCCCGACCTCGTCGTACTTGCGGGTTTCATGAAGTTGACCGGCCCGGCCTTCCTGGCTTTGTTCGGCGGCCGCACGCTCAACACGCACCCGGCGCTGTCGCCGGCCTTTCCGGGCATGCACGGGCCTCGTGACGCCCTGGCGTACGGCGTCAAGGTCAGCGGCGCGACGTTGTTCGTCGTCGACGAAGGGGTCGACACCGGCCCGATCGTCGCGCAGGTCGCGGTCCCGGTGCTCGACGACGACGACGAGTCGACCCTGCACGAACGCATCAAGACCAGCGAGCGGGCCATGCTCGTCGAATGGGTCGGCAAGCTGGCACGCGAAGACTTCCACCTCGATGACCGGGCCGTACGGCCCGGAGGAGCGAATCCATGACCGAATCACCCCGTCCACTCAAGCGAGCCCTCGTCTCGGTCTATGACAAGACTGGTCTCGAGGACCTGGCCCGCGATCTGCATGCCGCCGGCGTCTCGATCGTCTCGACCGGCTCGACTGCCAAGACCATCGAATCCGCTGGGGTGCCAGTGACCCCGGTCGAGGAGCTCACAGGCTTCCCCGAGTGCCTCGATGGGCGGGTCAAGACGCTGCACCCGCGGGTGCACGCCGGGATCCTGGCCGACCTTCGCCTCGATGACCACGTCCGGCAGCTCGCCGAGCTGGAGATCGAGCCGTTCGACCTGGTGATCGTCAACCTCTATCCGTTCCTCGAGACCGTGAAGTCCGGCGCCACGCCTGACGAGTGCGTCGAGCAGATCGACATCGGCGGACCGTCGATGGTTCGCGCGGCGGCCAAGAATCACCCGAGTGTCGCTGTGGTCGTCTCGCCCGGGGCGTACGACGACGTACGGGCCGCCATCGCCGCTGGCGGCTTCACGTTGACCCAGCGCAAGCGGCTCGCCGGCCAGGCGTTCGCCCACACCGCGGCGTACGACGTCGCGGTCGCGTCGTGGTTCGCCAACGCGTACGCCCCCGCAGAGGACAACTGGCCCGAGTTCGCTGCCGAGGCGTGGCAGAAGTCAGCAGTCCTGCGCTACGGCGAGAACCCGCACCAGCAGGCCGCGCTCTACACCGACGGTTCCGGTGGGCTCGCCGAGGCGGAGCAGCTGCACGGCAAAGCGATGTCGTACAACAACTACCTCGACACCGACGCCGCCCGCCGCGCCGCCTATGACTTCGACCTGCCCGCCGTGGCCATCATCAAGCACGCCAATCCGTGTGGTGTCGCGGTTGGCGCTGACGTCGCCGAGGCACACGCTCGGGCGCACGCCTGCGACCCTGTGTCGGCCTTCGGCGGTGTGATCGCGACCAACCGTCCGGTCAGCGTCGCGATGGCCGAGCAGGTCGCCGAGGTGTTCACCGAGGTCATCGTGGCCCCGGACTTCGAGCCGGGTGCCGTCGAGGTGCTGCAGGGCAAGAAGAACATCCGCGTCCTGCGCTGCGCCGACGGCGACCGCACGATGGGCGAGTTTCGACAGATCAGCGGCGGGGTGGTCGTGCAGATGCGTGACCACGTCGACGCTGAGGGCGATGTGCCTTCGACCTGGACCCTGGTTGCTGGCGAGCCCGCCGACGAGGCGACCCTCGCCGATCTTGAGTTCGCGTGGACCGCGTGCCGTTCGGTCAAGTCCAACGCGATCTTGCTGGCCAAGGACGGCGCCTCAGTCGGCGTCGGCATGGGTCAGGTCAACCGGGTCGACTCGTGCAAGCTCGCGGTCGAACGGGCGGGCTCCGAGCGGGCTACTGGCTCGGTTGCGGCCTCGGACGCGTTCTTCCCGTTCGCTGACGGCCTACAGGTGCTGCTGGACGCGGGCGTCTCGGCAGTCGTGCAACCGGGCGGCTCGGTTCGTGACGACGAGTCGATCGCGGCGGCCAGCGCTGCCGGCGTGACGATGTACTTCACCGGAACGCGCCACTTCTTCCACTGACCGTTCGCCCCACCCTGAGCCTGACGTTTCTGCTCACCCGCCCCGGCGTGTTGCCGCAGGAACGTCAGGCTCAGCGGGGGCGGAGGTTTTTGAGGGCGTGGTCGGCCACTTCGGGGCCGAGCACGTGCGCGGCGAGCAGGTTGCGGATGGCCGCTGTGAGCAGCTGGGCCTCCGCCGGATCGGTGTAGCGGCCGGACTGGCGTCGCATCGCGGTGCCGGTCAGCAGCGCGACGATCGTTGCGGCCAGTGGTGCGGGGTCGGCCAGGCCCATCCGAGCGAGCATCGTGGCGGCGAGCGCCTCAAAGGCCTCCACCGAACGCAGTGAGCTCTCACGCAGCTCGGGCGTACGTGCCGCGGCGAGGAAGATCGACAGCTCAAGCGCTGCGACGTCGGGCCCGCGGACCGAGAAGACGTGTGAGAGGAACTGCTCCGTGTCGTCCAGGCTCAAGGACGTGTCGAGGCCGACCTGGGCCAACGCCTCCAGCTCACGGGTCCAGCTCTCCAGATGGGCGCCGAGTGCGTCGCGGATCAGCTCGTCGATCGACTCGAAGTAGTACGTCGTGGTCGCCGGGGGCAGCCCGGCACGGGCCGCGACGGCGCGGTGCGTGATCGCCCGCGAACCACCCTCGGCGAACAGCTCGATCGCCGCGGCCAGCAGCTCGTCGCGCCTCAGGCGGCTGCGTTCCTGCGACAACTGCGCACGAATGGCCATGCAACGAGTGTATGACGGCCGGACCGCCGGCCTTCCGCTCAGCGCGGGCGTGAAACACTCGTCGTTGTGACGGCGCAGATTCTCGACGGCAAGGCGGCAGCGTCCGCGATCAAAGGTGAGTTGCGCGTACGCGTGGCAGCCCTCCGGGACAAGGGCGTCGTGCCCGGGCTCGGCACGATCCTGGTCGGCAACGACCCGGGTAGCCAGTGGTACGTCGCGGGCAAGCACCGCGACTGTGCCGAGGTCGGCATCGAGTCGTTGCGCATCGACCTCCCGGACACCGCGACGCAGGCCGAGGTCGAGGCCGCCGTCGACCAGCTCAACGCTGACCCGACGTGCACGGGCTACATCGTCCAGCTGCCGCTGCCCAAGGGGCTGGACGAGAACGCCGTGATCGGCCGGATCGACCCGGCCAAGGACGCCGACGGCCTGCACCCGACCAACCTTGGTTGGCTCGTGCTGGGCAAGGAGGCGCCCCTGCCGTGCACGCCGCGGGGCATCATCGAGCTCTTGCGCCGCCACGATGTGCCGATCGCCGGCCAGCACGTCGTCGTCGTGGGTCGTGGCATCACGGTCGGCAGGCCCATGGGCCTGCTGCTGACTCGGCGCAGTGAGAACGCCACCGTGACGCTGTGCCACACCGGTACGCGTGACCTCGCCGCCGAAGTCATTCGCGCCGACATCGTGATCGCCGCGGCTGGAGTGCCCGGCATCATCCGTGCCGACATGGTCAAGCCCGGCGCCGCCCTGCTGGACGTCGGCGTGAGTCGTGACGAGAACGGCATCGTCGGCGATGTCGACCCCGCCGCGTACGACGTGGCCGGTTGGATCTCGCCGAACCCCGGGGGAGTGGGCCCCATGACGCGCGCGATGCTGCTGGCCAATGTCGTCGAGACGACTGAGCGGCTGAACCCGTGATCGGACCGCGCAGCCGGGGATCGCAGCTCTACCTGCTGCACCTGCTTGCGGTCCTCGTCGGCCTGGTCCTCGTCGTGGCCGGGCCATGGCGAGTCGGGATCATCCTGATCGGCGTCGCCTTCGTGGTGGGCGCCGTGGCGCGGTCGTTCGTCCCGATCAGCCACACCGGGATGCTGCGCGTCCGCGGCAAGGCCTTCGACGTGTTCTGGATGACGACGCTGGGCGTCGCGCTGGTTGTGCTCGCGATTGTGATCCCCGGACAGTCCGGCTGAACGAAGAAGTGGCCCCGGGCCCACGCCGGACAGAGGTCCGACGCGGAGCCGAGGCCACCGGGATCTGACTCAGATCAGTCCGAGCTCCCTGACCGCGTCGCGCTCCTCGGTCAGCTCGGCAGCGGTCGCATCCATGCGGCCACGCGAGAAGTCGTCGATCTCGAGACCCTGGACGATCTCCCAGTCGCCGTTCTTCGTCGTGACGGGGTAGGAGTAGATCAGGCCCTCGGGAACGCCGTACGACCCATCGGACACGACCGCCATGGAGGCCCAGTCGCCCTCAGGCGTGCCGTGCAGCCAGTCGCGGGCGGCGTCGATCGTCGCTGAGGCGGCCGAGGCAGCCGATGACGAGCCCCGCGCTTCGATGATCGCCGCGCCGCGCTTGGCGACGGTCGGGATGAAGTCGTTCTCGATCCAGGCCTGGTCTCCCACGGTCTCGGCGGCATTCCGGCCGGCGATCTCGGCGTGGAAGAGGTCGGGGTACTGCGTCGCGGAGTGGTTGCCCCAGATCGTCATCTTGGTGATGTCGGTGACGGAGGCGCCGGTCTTGGCCGCGAGCTGCGAGATGGCCCGGTTGTGGTCGAGGCGGGTCAGTGCGCTGAACCGCTCCTTGGGGATGTCGGGGGCGTTGGTCATCGCGATCAGCGCGTTGGTGTTCGCCGGGTTGCCGGTGACGCCGATGCGGACGTTGTCGGCGGCGACGGCGTTGAGTGCCTTGCCCTGGGCGGTGAAGATCGCACCGTTGGCTTCCAGCAGATCGCCGCGCTCCATGCCGGGACCGCGGGGGCGGGCGCCGACGAGCAGCGCGAGATTGACGCCGTCAAAGATCGTGTTGGCGTCGTCACCGATCTCGACTCCGGCGAGGGTCGGGAACGCGCAGTCGTCGAGCTCCATGACGACACCCTCGAGCGCCTTGAGCGCGGGGGTGATCTCGAGCAGCTGGAGCTGGATCGGGGTGTTAGGGCCGAGCAGGGCGCCGCTGGCGAGGCGGAAGAGAAGGCTGTAGCCAATCTGGCCGGCTGCGCCGGTGACGGCGACCTTGACGGGGGGTGTGCTCACGGGGTGCTCCTTGGACGGTGCGGAAATCTGGGAGATACCTTTCGAAACTAGCGCAGCCGCCCCCGGGGATCTCCCCGGGGGCGGCTGCGCACTACCTGTTTGTCGAGGTCAGTCGTTGGCCGCGCCCATGCCGGGTGCGGTCATGGTGCCGGACGTGCGCACGGCGTCCTCGATCCGCTTGCCGGTGTCGGCGTCGACGCTCTTCCAGTAGGCGAAGGCGCGTTCGAGCACGTCACCGGTGACGCCGCCGAGCGCGCCACTGACGGTCTCGACGAAAGCGTCGCGCTGAGCGTCGTTCCACACCTCGCGGACGAGCGTGCCGGCCTGGCCGAAGTCGTCGTCCTCGGCGTGCAGGACGTACGCGCTGCGCACGATCTCGGTGTCGGTCTCCCAGCCGTCCTCCGCGGGCCCGGTCGTGTCGGACCAGCCGCGGCCTTCGCTGTTGGGGGCGTACACGGGCGCGGCACCGGAGTGCTCGTAGGCCATCTGGCCGTCGAACAGGTAGCTGTCGACCCGGACTCCGTCCTTGGGACGGTTGACCGGCAGCTGGTGGAAGTTGGTGCCGATGCGGTTGCGCTGGGCGTCGTTGTAGGCGAACGCACGACCCAGCAGCATCTTGTCGGGCGAGAGGCCGATGCCGGGCACGGTGTTGCCGGGGGAGAAGGCCGCCTGCTCGATCTGAGCGAAGAAGTTGTCGGGGTTGCGGTTGAGGGTGAACTTCCCGACCGGGATCAGCGGGTAGTCAGCGTGCGGCCACACCTTGGTCAGGTCGAACGGGTTGAACCGGTAGTCCGCGGCATCGGCGAACGGCATGATCTGCACCGACACCTTCCAGCTCGGGAAGTCGCCCTTCTTGATGGCCTCGAACAGGTCCTCGCGGTGGAAGTCGGCGTTCTCGCCGGCGACCTTGGCCGCCTCCTCGTTGCTGAAGAACTCCATGCCCTGCTCGGTGTGGAAGTGGTACTTGACCCAGAACTTCTCGCCGGCGGCATTGACCCACATGTACGTGTGCGAGCCGTAGCCGTTCTGGTGTCGCCACGTGCGGGGCAGGCCACGCTCGCCCATCAGGTACGTGACCTGGTGGGCCGACTCCGGGTTGAGCGTCCAGAAATCCCACTGCATCTGGCCCGAGCGAAGGCCCGAGTCGGGCAGGCGCTTCTGGCTACGGATGAAGTGCGGGAACTTCATCGAGTCGCGCAGGAAGAAGACCGGGGTGTTGTTGCCGACGAGGTCGTAGTTGCCCTCGTCGGTGTAGAACTTCATCGAGAACCCGCGCACGTCGCGCCAGGTGTCGGGGCTGCCGAGCTCGCCGGCGACGGTCGAGAAGCGGAGCAGGAGGTCGGTGTTCGCGCCGGGCTGGAACAGCGAGGCCTTGGTGTACTGGGAGACGTCCTCGGTCACCTCCATGGTGCCGAAGGCGCCGGCACCCTTGGCGTGCGGGCGACGCTCAGGAACGTTCTCCCGGTTGAAGTGCGCCATCTGCTCGAGGAAGTGCACGTCGTGCAGCAGCAGCGGTCCGTTGGCGCCGACGCTAAGAGTGTTGCGGTCGCTGGGCGCAGGTGCGCCGACTCCGGTGGTCGAGCCCGTGGAGGGGCGAGGTGTCTCGGTCATGAGTTCTCCTTCAGTGGGTGTGCGGTTTCAGTGACCGGACTGACATGTGGGGCACAGGCCCCAGAACGTCACTTCGGCCTGGTCGATGGCAAATCCGTGTGACTGCGATGGAGTGAGGCACGGGGCCTCGCCCGTCGCGCAGTCGACATCCTCGACGGCACTGCATGAGGTGCAGACGAGGTGGTGGTGGTTGTCGCCGGTGCGCCGTTCGTACAACGCCGACGATCCGGCCGGCTCGATGCGGCGCAGCAGGCCCGCGTCGGTCAGCGAGCCGAGCACTCCGTAGACCGCCTGCACCGAGGTCGTCGGCAGGTCGTCGAGGACCGTCCGGAAGATCGTGTCGGCGCCCGAGTGGGGCTGTGTCGTCAGGGCGGCCAGGACCGCAACCCGCGGGGTTGTGACCCTCAGCCCGGCCCGTTGCAACTCAGCGCGCAGCTCGGCCGGATCGGCGGAGAGCTGGGTCGGGGACATGACTCCGACACTAGTCGTTCTTTTGAATCAGTCAAGACAGCAGCATTCGTGATCTGGGTCCACTCGTCAGTCGTGATCCTCGCCGACGATCAGTACGTGGGTGATGCCGGCGATCGCTGCGCCGATGACCGGCGCGAGGATGAACACCCAGACCTGGGAGAGCGCATCGTTGCCAGCGAACCAGGCAACACCCAGCGACCGCGCCGGGTTGACCGACGTACCGTCGACCGGAATCGAGATCAGATGGATCAGGGTCAGCGCGAGGCCGATCGCCAGGCCGGAGAAGCCGACCGCGGCCCTCTTCGCGGTCGCGCCGAAGATCACGTACAGGAAGAACGCGGTCAGCACGATCTCGGTGATGATCACCGCGAGCAGGCTGTAGCCGCCAGGTGACCGGTCGCCGTACCCGTTCGTGCCGAAGCCGCTGGCCCGGGCGTCGAAGGCGTCGGCGCCGGATGCGATCGCGAGAATGACCGCGCCAGCGACTGTCGCGCCGACGATTTGCGCTGCGAAGTAGCCGGGCGCGTCCTTCCAGTCGAAGCGTCTGGCCGTGGCCAGGCCCACGGTCACCGCGGGGTTGAAGTGGCCGCCGGAGATGTGGCCGAAGGCGTAGGCGCCGGTCACCACGGTCAGGCCGAAGGCCAGGGCGATACCGAGCGTGCCGACCCCGCTGCTGCTTCCGGCGAGCACTGCCGTGCCGACTCCGCCGAGCACGAGCCAGAACGTGCCGAGCGTCTCGGCGCCGAGGCGGTGGGACATCGTGGGAGCGGACATGGGAGCCTCCTGCATGGGTGTGACCTGCATCACAGGCTAGGGGTTTGCTGCGCAGGTGTGGGGGAGGCTGGGACGAATCGAGTCGGTGAGATATCTTGATGTCAAAACAATCTTGTGGAAACCACCCGTAGGAGTCATCCCACTCATGGCCAAGATCATCTACACCCACACTGACGAAGCGCCGATGCTGGCCACGTACTCCTTCCTCCCGGTCATCGAGGCGTACGCCTCGACCGCCGGCGTCGAGGTCGAGACCCGGGACATCTCCCTGGCCGGTCGCATCATCTCGCTGTTCGGCGATCACCTGACCGCCGAGCAGCAGGTCGACGATGCGCTCGCCGAGCTCGGTCAGCTGGCCAAGCAGCCCGAGGCCAACATCATCAAGCTGCCCAACGTCAGCGCCTCGATCCCGCAGCTCAAGTCGGCTGTCGCCGAGCTGCAGTCCCAGGGGTATGCGCTTCCGGACTACCCCGACGACCCCCAGACCGACGCGGAGCGTGACGCTCGGTCCCGCTACGACAAGGTCAAGGGCAGCGCCGTCAACCCGGTCCTGCGTGAGGGCAACTCGGACCGACGTGCCCCGGCCTCGGTCAAGAACTACGCGCGCAAGCACCCGCACTCGATGGGTGCGTGGAGCAGCGACTCCAAGACCAACGTTGCGACGATGGCACAAGACGACTTCCGCGCGAACGAGAAGTCGGTCGTGATCGAGTCCGACGGCACGATCGCGATCCTGCTGATCGGTGACGATGGCTCGACCGCGACGTTGAAGGATGCCTTCCCGGTGCTGGCCGGCGAGATCATCGACGGCACCGTGATGCGGGCCGCCGCGCTCGACGCGTTCCTGACCGAGCAGATCGCCCGGGCGAAGTCCGAGGGTGTCCTGTTCTCGGTGCACCTCAAGGCCACCATGATGAAGGTCTCGGATCCGGTCATCTTCGGCCACGTCGTCAAGGCGTTCTTCCCCGCTGTGTTCGAGCAGTACGGTGCGGATCTCGAGGCGGCCGGACTCAGCCCGAGCAACGGCCTCGGCGGCATCCTTGCGGGTCTCGACGCGCTTCCCAACGGTGCCGAGATCAAGGCCGCGTTCGAGCGCGGCATCGCCGACGGCCCCGCCCTGGCGATGGTCGACTCCGACAAGGGCATCACCAACCTGCACGTGCCGAGTGACGTCATCGTCGACGCGTCGATGCCCGCCATGATCCGCACCTCGGGCCACATGTGGGGGCCCGACGGCGATGAGGCCGACACGCTTGCGGTCATCCCGGACAGCTCGTACGCCGGCGTCTATCAGACCGTCATCGACGATTGCCGGGTCAACGGCGCGTACGACCCCACCACGATGGGCTCGGTGCCCAACGTCGGACTCATGGCGCAGGCGGCCGAGGAGTACGGCAGCCACGACAAGACTTTCGAGATCCAGACCGGCGGCACCGTCCAGGTGGTCGATGGTGCCGGGCGCGTGCTGATCGAGCACTCGGTCGAGCCGGGCGACGTCTGGCGCGCCTGCCAGACCAAGGACGTGCCGATCCGCGATTGGGTCAAGCTCGCCGTGACTCGTGCCCGCGCTTCCGCGACGCCCGCGGTGTTCTGGCTCGACCCGACCCGCGCCCACGACGTCAACCTGCGCGCCAAGGTCGAGGCGTACCTGCCCGATCACGACACCGAGGGCCTGACGATCGAGGTCATGTCACCGGCGGACGCGACGCAGTACTCGATCGATCGCATCCGGCGGGGCGAGGACACGATCTCGGTCACCGGCAACGTGCTCCGTGACTACAACACCGATCTGTTCCCGATCCTCGAGCTCGGCACGAGCGCGAAGATGCTCTCGATCGTCCCGCTGATCAACGGCGGAGGGCTGTTCGAGACCGGCGCCGGCGGGTCGGCGCCCAAGCACGTCCAGCAGCTCATCAAGGAGAACCACCTCCGCTGGGACAGCCTGGGGGAGTTCCTTGCCCTCGCCTCGAGCTTTGAGCACATGGCGACCACGACCGGCAACGCCCGCGCGCAGATCCTGGCCGACACCCTCGACCGGGCCACCGGCACGTTCCTGGACGAGAACAAGTCGCCCAGCCGCAAGGTCGGCGAGATCGACAACCGCGGAAGCCACTACTACCTCGCGCTCTACTGGGCGCAGGAGCTGGCCAAGCAGACCGAGGACGCCGAGCTGGCGGCCGGATTCGCCGAGGTCGCCGAGGCGCTGACCTCGAACGAGGACACCATTAACGGCGAGCTGCTCTCGGTGCAGGGAAGCCCCGCCGACATCGGCGGCTACTTCCGTCCGGACGACGCCAAGGTCAACGCCGTGATGCGGCCGTCCGGGACGTTCACCGAGGTGCTCCAGGGCCTCGTCGCACGGCTGGGCTGAACCACGGCTCGTCTCCGAGCCTCCTGACGGCGTGCAGCCGTCAGGAGGACCGGGGAGCGACGATGTAGGTGGTGGTGAGCTCGCCACCGACGTCGGAGCTGCTCATCAGCACATCCCAGCGGTCGGACTGCAGCGAGGCCGTGGCGTCGGCGCCGACCTCCGACGAATACTGGACCGTGAACCCCTTGCCCGTGAGCAGTGCGATGGCTGCGTCGTTGGGGTCCGCGGAGTCTGGTGTGATGAGGACCGATCGGCGCCCTGAGGCGCACGCCCCGAGCAGCGTGGCCTGCCTCGCCACGACATCCGACGACACCCGGCCGATGTCCTCGAGGATCCGCACGGCGGCCTCGCCGATGCCGACGCGGATGGCTGACCTCGACCAGGAGGTCCTCGCGGCGCTGGTCGAGCGTTCCTGGTTGGCCAATCACTCGGGCTGACGACGGCCCAGAATGTCCCGGGGCCTCCTCGCGCAGCTACTGCGCGTGGCGCCAAGGGGTGAGTCGCCTCACGTCGGGAACAACACGCCGGAGCCGATAGATTGAGCACCTAGTGACAACTCTCGAATCTCCGCCCGCGGCCAGCACGAAGCACGTGACCTTGGCCCTGCTCGCCCTGGCGTTGGGTGGCTTTGCGATCGGCACTACCGAGTTCATGACGATGGGCCTGCTGCCCGACATCGCCGATGGCATCGGTCAGTCGATTCCCGCTACGGGCCACATCATCACGGCGTACGCCTTCGGCGTCGTGGTCGGTGCCCCGATCATCGTGTCGCTGGGCGCGCGTCTGCCCAAGCGCGAGCTCGCGATCGGGCTGATCCTGGCGCTTGGTGTCGGCAACGCTTTGACGGCGGTCGCGCAGGGCTACGTGCCCGTGCTCCTGGCCCGCTTCGTTGCGGGGCTCCCGCACGGGGCGTACTTCGGTGTCGCCTCTCTGCTGGCTGCCTCGCTCGTACGTCCTGAGCTGCGCGGGCGCGCGGTCAGCTCGGTAATGCTCGGGCTGTCCGTCGCGACAGTCGTGGGAGTCCCGGCGAGCACGCTGCTCGGGCAGGGACTCGGCTGGCGCAGCGCGTACTGGGCGGTGCTGGGTATCGCGATCGCTGCTGCAGCAATGATCGCGCTGTTCGTGCCGCACTCGGCTCCGGACAAGAGTGCCTCGCTGCGCCGCGAGCTGGCGGCGCTCAGACGTCCGCAGGTGCTGTTCGCGGTGTCGGCCGGGATGGTCGGCTTCGGTGGGCTGTTCGCGATGTACAGCTACATCGCGCCGATCATCACCGACGTCACGGAGCTCTCCAGGAGCTGGATCGCGGTCGGCCTGCTGGCGTTCGGCATCGGATCGGTCCTCGGCTCGTGGGTCGCCGGCGTCATGGCCGACTGGAATGTCGAGCGCTCGGTGCTGCTGGGCTTCGCCGCGACGATCGTCGTGCTCGCGGTGTTCTACGGCGTTGCCTCGTTCGCCGTCCCGATGTTGGTGCTGGTGTTCTGCGTCGGCGCCCTCGGCTCGATCGTCGCGATCAATCTGCAGATCCGACTGATGGATGCCGCCGGCGATGCACAGATGCTGGGCGCCGCCCTCAACCACTCGGCGCTCAACGTCGCGAACGGTCTCGGCGCGTTCTTCGGTGCGGTCATCATTGAGGCCGGACACGGTTATCGCGCGACGAGCCTGGTCGGGGTCGTCCTGGCGAGCCTGGGCCTGCTGATCTTCGCGGTCGGGCTGACGGTCCAGCGCCGGTCCGCCGAGACCGCGCGGGCGGTCGTCAGCGGCTGACCTGCTCGGCTCCCACACGCGGGCGGAGCCAGACCAGGTCGCCCAGGTGGAGCTGCAGCGCCGTGGCCTCGGCCCGGGTGATCACGACTTGGACGGGGTCGGGGTGGAGCACGTCGTCGGGCGTCACCTCGAGCCTGATCTCGAAGCCGACCCGGGTCCATCGGGTGATCGGGCCGGAGGCGGTAGCGGCGTGCTCGTAGCGGGTGATGTCGATGTCGTGGGGTCGAATCAGTCGGTCTCGGAGGCGCGTGACGGGGCCGAGGAACGACAGGACGAAGTCGCTGGCGGGTCGGTCGTACAAGTCGTCGGGCGAGCCGATCTGCTCGATGCGTCCCTCGTTGATCACGACCAGGCTGTCCGAGACCTCCAGGGCCTCCTCCTGGTCGTGCGTCACGAAAACCGTCGTCACGTGCACCTCGTCGTGCAGTCGGCGTAGCCAGTTCCGCAGCTCCTTGCGCACCTTGGCGTCCAGTGCACCGAAGGGCTCGTCGAGCAGCAGCACGCTCGGCTCGATCGCGAGAGCTCGGGCCAGGGCCATCCGTTGGCGCTGGCCGCCCGACAGCTGCGCCGGCAGCCGGTCGGCGAACTGCTCGAGGTGCACGAGTTCGAGCAGGTCGTCGACCCGGCGTCGCACCTCGTCCTTGGGCGTCTTGCGGATCTCCAACCCGAAGGCGATGTTCTTGGCGACCGTCATGTGCTTGAACGCGGCGTAGTGCTGAAACACGAACCCGACGTTGCGCTTCTGGGCGGGGACGTTGGTGGTGTCGCGGCCCTCGATCACGATGCTGCCACTGTGGGAGGACTCGAGCCCGGCGATGATCCGGAGCAGGGTCGACTTGCCGCCGCCGCTGGGTCCGAGAAGCGCCGTGAGCTGTCCGCTGGGAATGCTGAGGTTGATGTCCTGCAGCGCGACGAAGTCGCCGAATGCCTTGTTGATCCCGCGGATCTCAATCCCCATCGGTCTCGTCCTTGGGTCGGAGGATGGTCACAACGACGAGCGCCGCGACCGCGATCAGTGCAAGCAGGAACGACGTTGCGTACGCCGATCCCTGCTCGAAGTCCTGGTACTTCTCCTCGACGACGAGCGTCGCGGTCTGGGTCTGCTGGGCGATATTGCCGGAGATGACCTTGACCGCGCCGAATTCTCCGAGCGAGCGGGCCAGGCTCAGCACGACGCCGTAGATCAGGGCCCACTTGATCGAGGGGAGCGTGATCCGGCGGAAGGTCTGGAGGGGCCCGGCCCCGAGGCTGCGAGCGGCCTGTTCCTGCTCGGTGCCGATCTCCTGCAGGACGGGCACGAGCTCGCGCACGACCAGCGGCAGGCTCACGAAGGCCGTGGCCAAGATGATGCCCGGCGGGGCGAACGCGATCTGGATGCCGGCGCGGTCGAGCTCGGGTCCGAGCAGGCCATTGGTGCTGCCGTAGGCCAGGAGAAGCGCGAGCCCCACGACGACGGGCGAAACCGACAACGGCAGATCGATCAGGGCCGACAGGACCCCGCGGCCGGGGGAGTCGTATCGCACCATCAGCAGCGAGATCCCGACGCCGAATACTGTATTGATCGCGACGGCCCACAGCGCGACGTAGATCGTGAGCTGCAGTGCGAACGTCACCTCGGGGTCGGACAGCGCGCCCCGGAGGTTGCCCAGCCCGCCGTCGAAGGTTGTGACGACGACGAGTGACACTGGCCAGACGATCAGGAAGAAAAGGTACGCGGCGACAATCGCGCGTCGGACGTACGTCCCGGCCGTCGGGGTCGCGATCCGGCTAGCCACGATGGGCCGCCACCCGGGTCAGGACCTGCAGCAGCACGATCGCCAGCAGCGCGATGACGAGCAGGATCACCGCGACCGACGCGGCCGCGGCCGCGTCGCCGTTCTCGATGTACGTCAGGATGCGGACCGACGCCACCTCGGTCTGGTTTGGCAGATTGCCTGACAGCAGCACCAGCGAGCCGTACTCACTGATGCCCCGGGCGAACGAGAGCGCGGCTCCGGCGGTGATGGCAGGGGCGAGCGCTGGCAGAATGATGCGGCGCAGCGTCGTGGCGCGGCTCGCGCCGAGGGATGCCGCGGCCTCCTCGACATCGAGGTCGAGCTCCATCAGGACGGGCTGCACGGTGCGGATCACGAACGGCAGCGTCACGAACAGCAGCGCCAGAAAGACCGATCGCCCGGTGCTGGCGACGTTGATGCCGAGCGGGCTGGACGGGCCGTACAGGCTCAGCAGCACCAGGCCGGCGACGATCGTCGGTAGCGCGAACGGGATGTCGATGATGACCTCGAGCAGTCGCTTGCCGGGGAACGTGTCACGGACGAGCACCCACGCGATCAGTGTGCCCATCACGACGTTGATCAGCGTGACGTAGGTCGCCTGGGTCACGGTGAGCCGGAGAGCAGCCGCGGTCTGGGGGTCTGTGAGGGTGTCCCGGAAGGTCTGCCAGCCGCCGTCGACCGATTGGATCACGACGAGGGCCAGCGGGATCAGCACGAGCAGGCTGAACCAGCTCAGCGCGAGGCCCAGGCCGAGGGCCGAGGTCCGGGTCAGCGAGGAGTGCGTACGGGTGCGCCGCGTGCGCGTCTGCCCGCGGGCGAGCGTCGTCATGACTTCCCGGACTGCGCGACGATCCGGGTGATGATGCCGTCGTCGCCGAAGAAGGTCGCATTGGCGGCGTGCCAGCCGCCGAAGGTCTCATCGATCGTGGACAGCTTGTCGATCGCGGGGAACGGATCCCGGGGGTCGTTCGCGCCCTTGACATCCGAGGTGTCGACTCCGGCGACCGAGGCCAACGGTCGGAAGCCGTGCGCGGCGTAGATGCCCTGACCCGTCGCGCTGAGCGCGAAGTCCAGGAAGTCCTGTGCTGCTGGGGCAGCGTTCGTTGTCACCGCGCCGGGATTCTCGATCAGCAGGTTGTCGCTCGGGACGAGGTAGTCGAGTTCCTCGCCACTTTGTCGGGCGAGGATCGCCTCGTTCTCGTACGACAGCAGCACGTCTCCGGTCCCGCTCGTGAATGCCGTGGTCGCGTCGCGCCCGCTGCCGGGCAACGCGGCGACGTTCGCAAACAGCCTCGTGAGGTACGTGCGTGCGTCGGCCCGGCTGCCGCCGCCTGCGATCACCGACTGATAGGCCGCGAGGATGTTCCACCTGGCCGAGCCGGAGGATCCCGGATTGGGCGTCACGACGTCGATGCCCGGCTTGGCGAGGTCGGCGAAGGAGGTGATGTGCAGGGGATTGCCCTTGCGTACGACGATGGCCACGACCGAGGTGCTGATGATGCCTTGGTTGGTGCCGTCGTTCCAGGTGTCGGCCACGAGTCCTTGGTCGACCAGACGGGTCACGTCGGGGGTCAGGGAAAAGTGCACGAAGTCGGCCCTGAGCCCGTTGGCCACGGCCCGGCTCTGGTCACCGGAGGCCCCCAACGACTCCCGCCACGCGACCTGGTCGCCGGTCTGGCGGTCGGCGAACGCCTTCTCGAGCGCCCTGTCTGCGGCCTTGGGGACCGAGTAGGCGACCAGCGACAGCGTCGTCGACGAGGTGCCCTGGTCGGTGCTCCCGCTGGTAGGGGCGCACGCGGTCAGGACGGCGACGGCGGCCGAGGTGGCGAGGATCCTGATCGGTCGGGCGCGTCTGGTCAGCACGGAGAGCTCCTGGTCGTGGGACGCGAGGCTGACGCGTCGAACCTCAACCTAGGGACGAAATCTGGCCGTGCTTCGAGGTTCCATGATGTGGGACGTGTGATCGGGCGGTGAGAATTACTGCTTCTCACCCGCTGCCGACAGGGGGCTCGGCCGAGCCTCAACCGAGGTCGCCGTATCGGTCCGCGGAGTCGTTTGAGCTGCCTCCGAGGGCGTCTCCAGGCCGGAAGCAGGGGGGCTTCTCGTTACGTGGTTCTGACTGGAATCGTCGTGAATAGATCCAGACCTGGCTGTTGTGGCGGGACACGTCCTCGACTAGAAGCGAATGTATGTGCGAGGCGCTGCACCGGTCGTCGTCACGAGATCCAGACGCCCTCGCCCGGGCTGCTGCGGTGCTCGACTCCATGTCATTGAGCACCTACGACGAGCTGCCCGTGAACGAGCAGATCGCGGCGTGCGAGACGCAACTGCTCGACGATGCGCAGACGATGACCCTCAAGGGCCTTTCCCGTCGTGCGGACCGGATCACCGACACCTTCGCGCCCGACGACGTCGACGCTCACGAGGACGCGATCCTTGAGAATCGGGAGACCGCGGCGCGCAGGGCCTCGTACTTCTGGATGGCAGACCGCAAGGACGGCACCTTCAAGGGGGAGTTGGTCATCCCCGAGGCGCAGGCGGCAATGTTGAATAGCTGCTCGAGGCGATGAACGCTCCTCAGGTCAAGAACCCCGAGGATGATCCTGCTGCCGCGGTCTTCGACGCACGCCCCACCTACGGTCAGCAGCTGGCTGAAGCCTTCTGCGCCTTCATCGAGCATCTGCCTGGCGACAAGCTTCCCCAGACGGCCGGGGTCGGGGTGACGCTCGCCATCAGCATTGATCTGAAGAGCCTGATCGACGGAATCAGGGCCGGCACTCTGTCAACCGGATGCCGGGTCGCCGCCGGCAAGGTGCGGCGGATGGCGTGCGAACAAGGACTGCTGCCGATGGTCTTCAACGGGACCTCCCTCCCCCTCGGCTGCGGGCGCAAGGAACGCTGCTTCAACCGTGAGCAGCGTCGAGCGATGGACCAGCGCGACGGCGGCATCCCGTCGACACGTGGTGCGAGGGATACCCCCGCACGACCGACGTATGGCGCTGCGGGACTACGACCCGCAGAAGCGGTTCCTCCAGATCGAGCTGCTCAAGCCGCAGAACTGGATCAACGGCACCGGCGGCCGGCTCGTCGTGGTGTTCGAGGGTCGGGACGCCGCTGGCAAGGGTGGGACGATCAGTCGGTTCACGGAGCTAGTCGAAGACCACGGTCCGGGGGCCGTTCATCAGCACCCGCGACTCGGCATGCAGCTGGACGGCGCGCGACAGCGTCTGCGCCTCGACGTCGCGACCGATCCGGGCCAGGTCGCCGGCGGTCATCCGATGGTCGACCCGCAGGACGCCCTGGTCGATGATCGGGCCCTCGTCCAGGGCCGCGGTGACGTAGTGGGCCGTGGCGCCGATGAGCTTGACGCCCCGGTCGTGAGCCTGCTGATACGGGCGCGCGCCCTTGAAGCTCGGCAGGAAGCTGTGGTGGATGTTGATGGCCCGGCCCTCGAGCGTGCGGCACGTGTCGTCGGTGATGATCTGCATGTAGCGCGCGAGCACCACCAGATCGACGTCGAGCTCGTCGACGAGCTCGAGCAGGCGGGCCTCAGCCTTGGCCTTGTCGTCCACCGGCACGTGATGAAAGGGGACGTCGTACGCACCGGCCAGTCGTTCGAGATCGCGATGGTTGGACACCACGGCGGGGATCTGGATGTTGAGGCCACCGGCGCTCTGCCGATACAACAGGTCGTTGAGGCAGTGACCCTCGCGCGACACCATGACCAGGGTCCGAGTCGGCGTCTCGGCGGCGACCAACCGGAATGCCATGTGGTGCTCGTCCGCGAGAATCGCGAACCGCTCGCCGAGCGCAGCGGCCGAGGTCTCGACCGGCATCGTGAAGTGGACCCGCAGGAAGAACTCTGCGTCGCTGGTGTCGGAGAACTGTTGGCTGTCAAGGATGTTGCCGCCGGAACCGGCGATCCAGCCGCTCACGGCATAGACCAGCCCGGGTCGGTCAGGGCAGGACAGGGTCAGGACGAAGGACGAAGGCACCCGCCCACTCTAGATGTGCGCGGGTGTCGTCGGTCCGGTGCTACTTGGCGGTGACGGGCGCGGCGACGGGTGGGCCCTCGCGACGGCCTTCGTGGGACGGCGCTGCGAAGAACAGCACCGCGACGATGCCGATCGCGAACGCGAAGACCGGCAGCAGCAGCGACTGGGCCATCGCATCGGCGAACGGCCCCTGGACCTGGGCCGGCATCGGGCCCTTCTGTGAGAAGAAGTCGCCCGAGGAACCGCCGAGCGCGTTGGCCGCCAGCCGCGCTTCGATGAGCGAGGCGATCGCGGCACTGCCGAGCACCGCGCCAATCTGGCGGGTCGTGTTGTAGACGCCGGCGCCGGCGCCCGCCGAGGCCATCGGCAGGTTGCGGGTGGCGGTTGCGCTGAGCGGCGCCCACAGGCAGGCGTTGGAGACGCCGAACAGCGCCATCGGCAGCAGCAGCTGCCACACGGGGGTGGTCGGGGTCAGAATCAGTGACAGCCACAGCATCGCGATCGCCGCAGTGCTGAAGCCCACGAGGGTGATGTTGCGCGGATGCGCCCGGTCGACGAGCTTGCCGACGAACGGCGAGAGCACCATCAGCACGACGGCCATCGGCACCATGAGGAGCGCGGCCTGCGTGGGGCTCCAGCCGCGTACGCCCTGGGCGTAGAACTGGATCGGCAGGGACATCGCGGTGATCGCGAGCGACACCAGGGCGATGCCACCGTTGCCGAGCGAGAAGTTGCGGTCGCGGAACAGTCCGAGCGGCACGAGGGGCTCGCGCTTGATCCGGCTCTGCCACCAGATGAAGGCCGCGAAGAGCAGGAGTCCCAGCGAGATCAGCAGCGGCACGCTGATGATGCCCGTGATCGTGCCCCAGTGGTACTTCTCGCCCTCCTGGATGCCGAAGACGATCAGGAACATGCCGAGCCCGCTCAGGGCGACGCCCAGGAGGTCGAAGGTGTGGGGGTGCGTCTTCAGCACGGGCACGAGTCGGACCGCCACGATGAAGCCGACGATGCCGACCGGGACGTTGATGAAGAAGATCCACTCCCAGCCGAGGCTGTCGACGAGGACTCCACCCAGAATCGGGCCGACGAGTGTTGCGACGCCGGCGGTCGCTCCCCACAGGGCCATCGCGCTGCCGCGCTTGGCCGGAGGGAACGTGCGGGTGATGACGGCCATGGTCTGGGGCGTGATCAGCGAAGCGCCGATGCCCTGCACGACCCGAGCCACGATCAGCATCTCGATCGAGCCGGTCAGCCCGCACCACAATGAGGCCAGGGTGAAGATCGTGAGCCCGACGAGGTAGACCCGCTTGGGCCCGAACTGGTCACCGAGCCGGCCGGTGACCAGAAGGGGCACGGCGTACGCCAGCAGGTAGGCACTGGTGACCCAGATGACGGCGTTGGCGTCGGCGTTGAGATCGCGAGCGATCGCCGGTGTCGCGACGAACACGATCGTGTTGTCGACCAGGATCATGAAGAAGCCGATGACCATGGCCCAGAGTGCGGGCCATGGCTTGTAGCCTTCGGGCAGATCGGTCTTCTGGCCTTGGGGGGATGCCATGTGTGTTCCTTGCGTGCAGGGGAATGAAGGCGCGTCAGGTGGCGGAGCGCAACGCCGTGAGCAGCTGGTCGTTCAAGTATGACCCGCAAGATGGTCGTGTCGTGCAACCAGTCTGGCGACTAGGGCTGACAGGTCCGTGGTTCAGCGCAAGAGCTCGTAGCCGTGCAGGTCGTCGTACGACCCGTCGCCCAGTCGCTCGGCAGCACGCTGCGTGCCGTAGCGGGTGAATCCCGCGGCCTGCGCGATGGCGTTGCTGGCGGCGTTGTCGGCCGCGGCGTAGAGCACCAGCCGGCGACGATCGAGGCCATCGGCGTCGAAGGCATGGCGAACGACCATCTGGGTCGCCTCTGTCATGGCCCCGCGACCACGGGCGGCGGGGTGGGCCCAGTAGCCGATCTCGCCGGCCGTCGGGTTGACGCCCGCAAGGTCCATGACGGCAATGTTGCCCATCAGCTCGTCGGTCTCGAGGTCGGCGACGGCCCACGTGGCCTTGGCTCCGATCGCCGCCTGCCACGTGCAGTCCGCGACGTAGCTGCGGGCGACTGCGGGCGTGTAGGGATGGGGTAGCCCGGTGAGGAAGCGCTGGGAGAGCGGATCGCTGCAGGCCTCGACGATGCGCGGCAGGTCGGCATCGGTGAACGGACGCAGCCGCAGCCGACCGGACTCCAGCACGGGCGACTCGGCCCAGCGGGTCTGCGGCACCGGGATGTCACCGAAGCGGATCGATCCGGTCCATGCGTCGAGCACCCGGCCGCGCTCGTGGAGCATCCCTGGGGTGAGGCCGTGCAGCGAGAACCCCGTCTGGTGGGCGACCCGCAACGAGGCTGTGTTGCCGACGTGCGAGCGCCAGTGGACGATCTCGATGCCGCCCTCGTTGAGCGCCCAGTCGACGGCCAGGCGAACCGCGCGCGCCATCAGCCCGCGGCCGCGGGCCCACGGGTGCAGAGCGAAGCCGATATCCGCGATGGGGGACTGCCGGACGTCGATGTTGCCGGCGAACCGGGCGCGACCGGTATCGTCCTCGGCCTCGATCGCCCAGCCGCGATGCGTCCCGTCGTCCCAGCCGCGCGGGATGATGTTGAACGCGAACTGCTCGCTCATCTCGCGAGTGTGTGGAGTCGGGATCGCGGTCCAGCGGATCATCTCTGCGTCATTGGCCATCTGGAGCATCGAGTCGATGTCGGCCGGGACATGCGCGCGCAGGGTCACGACCCCATCGCTCAGGACGGGCACCGTGAGCGGCCACTTCATCCCGACGGGCGGCCTGCTCACGGGGCCAACGATCGGAACGGGTCGGCGGGGTACACCCCGAGAATCTTGACCTCGGTCGTGAAGAAGGTGAGCTCCTCGAGCGCGCGGGCGAGGCCCGGGTCGTCCGGGTGGCCGTCGACCTCGGCGAGGAACTGGGTCGCCGTGAACCAGCCGTCGACCATGTAGCTCTCGAGCTTGGTCATGTTGACGCCGTTGGTGGCGAACCCGCCGAGTGCCTTGTAGAGAGCGGCCGGAAGGTTGCGGACGTTGAAGATGAAGCTCGTGACGGTCGGGCCGTTGCCTGCGGCTGCCCGGGCAGGCTCGGGGGAGAGCACGACGAACCGGGTCGTGTTGTGGTCCTCATCCTCAATGTCGGTCGCCAGGACGTCGAGCCCGTAGATCTCGGCGGCCAGGGGAGGCGAGATCGCGGCCTGGCTGGGGTCGTTCGCGTCGGCGATCTCTCGCGCAGCGCCGGCGGTGTCGCCGGAGATGATCGGGGTGAGCCCGAACCGGCGGATGCTCTTGCGGCACTGGCCGAGAGCGTGCACATGGCTGTGCACGGTCTTGATCGTGTCGAGGCTCGAGCCCGGCACGCCGAGCAGGCTGAACTGGATCCGCAGGAAGTGCTCGGCGATGATGTGCAACCCCGAGGTCGGCAGGAAGTGGTGGATGTCGGCGACCCGTCCGGCGATCGAGTTGTCGATCGGGATCATGGCCAGATCGGCGTCACCGCCGGCCACCGCAGCGAAGACGTCCTCGAACGATGCGCACGCCACGGCTTCCCAGTCGGGATAGTGCTCACGCGCGACGATGTGGGAGTTGGCGCCGGGCTCGCCCTGGTATGCGATCCGGTTCTGGGTGCTCACGGGTCCAGTCTTCCAGAGAGTCAGGTGACGCGGTGTGCGCCGTCGGCTGCGTGGACGACGAAGGTCTGTGGGGGCTTCCACTGGTGCGACGCGTAGCGCG
Source organism: Aeromicrobium sp. A1-2 (assembly GCF_003443875.1). Lineage (NCBI taxonomy): Bacteria > Bacillati > Actinomycetota > Actinomycetes > Propionibacteriales > Nocardioidaceae > Aeromicrobium > Aeromicrobium sp. A1-2. The sequence continues at coordinate 418,711 of NZ_CP027482.1, forward strand.
CCTCGACGCGTTCGCGCACCGCCGACAGCCGGTCGATCGGGAGCAGGGCGATCGCGCTGCCGCCGAATCCGCCGCCGGTCATCCGGGCGCCGAGGGCCCCGGCCTCGAGGGCCGCCTCGACCGCGACGTCGAGCTCGGGGCAGCTGACCTGGAAGTCGTCGCGCAGCGAAGCGTGCGAAGCAGTCAGGATCGTGCCGAGCTGGGCCCAGGCTCGCCGGTTGATCGCACTGACGGCGCCGCGCACCCGTGCGGTCTCGGTCAGCACATGGCGGGTGCGGGCCTTGAGGGTGTCGTCGGTCAGCCGGACCGTCGCGTCCAGTGTCGCGTCGCTCAGCCACTCCAGCCCGAGCTCGGCGGCGGCACGCTCGCACTCGTCGCGCCGCGCTGCGTACTCGCCGTCGGCCAGGGCGTGGTGCGCGCCGGTGTTGATGACCAGCATGGTCAGCCCGTCCTCTTCCCAGGTCACCGGGACGGTCGTGGTCGTTGGGGGTGACACCGAGGTGTCCATCAGGACTGCGTGGTCTACCTCGCCGAGGAGCACTGTGAGTTGGTCCATCATGCCGACCGGAGCGCCGGCGAAGTCGGTTTCCGCGCGTTGCGCCAGCTGGGCGATCCGGGTGCGGTCGAGCCCGAGCCCGAACAGCTCGTTCAACGCTGCGCCGATACCGCAGGTCAGGGCCGCAGACGAAGACAGGCCGGCGCCCGATGGCAGGCGCGATTCGACGACGATGTCAGCGCCGGGAATGTCGTGCCCGGCCTGCGTCATGCTCCAGACCATGCCGGCGCCGTACGTCGCCCAGCCCTCGACCTCGCCGGGCTGGACGCCGGTCCCGAAGCTCACCTTGGTCGACCCCGGCAGGTCCGACCACAGATTGACGACGGCGTCGTCCCTGGACCGGACCTTGATCGTCAGGGATCGGTCGATCGCGATCGGCAGGACGGGCCCGCCGTTGTAGTCGAGGTGCTCACCGATCAGGTTCACCCGGCCGGGGACTTCCCACCGGTGTACGTCAGTCACGGGTCGACCCTATCGAGAAGGCCTTGTCATCGACGATCGGCGCGGCTGGCAGAATGCCCTCCATGTCCGCTGACCGTCGTCCCCGCGTGCTGTCCGGAGCCCAACCGACTGCCGACTCGTACCACCTCGGCAACTATTTCGGCGCCTTCAAGCAGTGGGTCGGCCTGCAGGACGAGTTCGAGGCGTTCTACTTCGTCCCGGACCTGCACGCCATCACGGTGGAGTATGAGCCGGCGATGCTGCGTGAACGCACCTACATCGCCGCAGCACAGCTGCTCGCCGCCGGAGTCGACCCGGAGCGGAGTGCGCTGTTCGTCCAGAGCCACGTGCCCGAGCACGCGCAGCTTGCCTGGGTGCTGGGCGGCATCACGGGATTTGGCGAGGCCAGCCGCATGACCCAGTTCAAGGACAAGTCGGCCCGGAGCGGGTCCGACTCCTCGAGCGTCGGGCTGTTCACGTACCCGATCCTCATGGCCGCCGACATCTTGATCTACCAGGCCGACCGGGTCCCGGTCGGCGAGGACCAGCGCCAGCACGTCGAGCTGACCCGCAACCTTGCGCAGCGCTTCAATCATCGCTTCGGCGAGACGTTCACGGTGCCGGAGGCGCACATCGTCAAGGCATCGGCCAAGATCTACGACCTGCAGGACCCGACATCGAAGATGAGCGGCTCCAACCAGTCGCACGCTGGTGTTGTCGACCTGACCGACACACCCAAGCAGGTCGCCAAGAAGCTGCGCTCGGCCGTGACCGACTCCGGCACCGAGATCAGGTTCGACCCGGAGTCCAAGCCCGGAATCTCCAACCTGCTGTCCATGTATTCCGCGCTCACCGACGAGCCGATCGAGTCGATCGTCAAGGACTTCGAGGGCAAGCAGTACGGCCACCTCAAGGTCGCCCTGGGTGACCTGCTGGCGGACTTCGTGGGCCAGTTCGGTGACCGTACGCGTGAGCTGCTCGACGACCGGGCCGAGCTCGACCGCATCCTGGCCGCGGGTGCTGACCGGGCCCGCGAGGTCGCCAGCGTGACCCTCGACCTGGTCTACGAGCGCTCCGGGTTCGTGCGTCGCGCATGAGCGAGCACCAGCTGCTGATCGGGATCTCGATCCCGGTGCCGGAGCCATTCGGCAGCCAGCTCCAGGACGAGCGGGCCGGCTTCGGGGATCCGATGGCCAGCACCGTCCCCAGCCACATCACCCTGATTCCGCCGGTGCCGTGCGAGCCGGACGGGCTTGTCGACGTCGCGACGGCGTTGGAGCGGGCGTCAGCGACGATGTCGCCGTACTCGATGCGGCTCCGCGGGACCGGCACCTTCCGGCCGGTGTCGCCGGTCGTGTTCGTCACGGTCAGTGAGGGCATCTCGCAGACCGAGCTGCTGGCGGGATGCATCCGCCGCACGCTCGACGTGCCGGAGCCGGACTTCCCGTTCCATCCCCATGTCACGGTCGCGCACAACCTGGACGACACCGGGTTGGACCGCGCCTACGACGCGCTCGGTGACTTTGACTGCACCTTCACGGTCGACTCATTCGCCCTCTACCTCCATGACGAGGTCGAGGGCTGGGTGCCGCAGCGCGACTTCCTGCTGGGTCAGTAGTCGCTCAGCGAGGTCAGACGACCTCCAGGCCGCCGCCGGCGAACGTCGTGAGGTGCTCGAGCAGCTCAGCCTTGAACGCGCGCGCGGCGAGTGGGAGCGCCTCCGAGCTGCGGTGGGCCAGTGCGATGACCCGGTCCAGTGGAGGGTCATCCAGCGGCGTGGCCTGCAGCAGTGGGCGGGTCGCCAGCACCATGCTCGGCACGACCGCGTGCCCGAGGCCGGCCTGCACGAAGCTCAGCACGGCGCTCATCTCGCCGCCTTCGACCGCGAGCCGAGGCTCGAATCCAGCCGCCTCGCACGCGCGGAACGTGACGTCGCGCAGGTCGTAGCCCTCGCGGAACATCACGAGGGGCAGGTCTTGCAGGTCGGCGACGCCCATGCTCGCGGGCATTGCCGCGTCGGCCCGGCTGGCGAGCACGAGTCGCTCGCGCAGGACCGGTGTCGTCTCGATGTCCGGATCGTGGGTGTGCAGCGGCACGATCAGCAGTGCCACGTCGAGCCGACCTTGAGACAGCTCCTGGGTGAGGACCTGCGATCCGGCCTCCTGGACCTCCAGGTCGATGTCGGGGTGCGAGTCGTGGAACCGGGTCAGTGCCTCCGGCAGCAATCCGTCGCACAGCGAGGGTGTCGCGCCGAGTCGTACCCGCCCGCGCCGCAGGCTGGCGACCTCGTGGACGGTGCGCTCTGCGCTTTCTACGTCGATCAGAATGCGCTGCGCGTGGGGGAGCAGGGCTTCACCGGCGCTCGTCAGCTCGATCGCGCCGCGGTTGCGCACGAACAGTGGCGTGCCGAGGGAGTTCTCCAGGACCCGGATCTGCTTGGACAGGCTGGGCTGGGACACGCCGGTCACCTCCGCGGCCCTGGTGAAGTGCCGGGTTCGGGCCACGGCGACGAAATAGGTCAGCTGCTGGATCTGCACGCCGCCATTCTTCCATAGCCAACGGCTATGAACCCTGCCCTCACTATGACTTAGCGCATATCGACTTCGCGTTCTAGTGTGTGCGGGTGGCGACTACCCAAAATCTGAAGCGCGCGTCGGCGAAGCAATCGACCGTCGCGCTCAAGTATTCGATGGCGGTGTCAGGGCTCATCATGGTGGGCTACCTGATCCTGCACATGTACGGCAACCTCAAGGCCTTCGCGGGTCCCGACTCGTTCAACGAGTACGCCGAGCACCTCCGGACGATCGGCACGCCGATCCTCCCGCACGAGGGTCTGCTCTGGATCGTCCGCGTCGTGCTCCTTGCGGCTGTCCTGATGCACGCCTATGCGGCGATCACGCTGTGGCGGCGCAACAAGAAGGCGGCCGGCTACGTCGGCAACACGCGCTACCAGACCAAGCAGAACAAGGCCGGGATCCAGCGCAGCTATGCCTCGTTCACGATGCGCTGGGGCGGGGTGACTATCGCGCTGTTCATCGTCTTCCACATCCTCAACCTGACGACGAACGACATCCACCCCGGTGGCCGGGCGGACACCGCCTACGGCAAGCTCCACAACACCTTCGAGAACCCCTGGGTCTGGATCGCGTACGTCGTCGCCATGATCGCGGTGGGGTTCCACCTGTGGCACGGGTTCTGGAGCGCTTTCACGACGCTGGGTCAGAACCACAGCCCGACCCGCTCGGCGTCGGTGTGGAACACCGCGGCGATCGTGATCGCCGTGGTCCTGACGATCGGCTTCCTCGCGCCGCCGACCGCGATCCTCTTCTTCGGTCTGGGAGGCTGACATGGCTGAAACGAACGTTCCCGAGCAGTTCCACGCCGTCGGCGCGGACATCGCCGACACCAAGGCGCCCGCAGGCCCGATCGAAAAGCGCTGGGACGAGCGCAAGTTCAGCGCCAAGCTGGTCAACCCGGCGAACCGTCGCAAGCTCAGCGTCATCGTGGTCGGCACGGGTCTCGCCGGCGCCTCGGCCGCCGCGACCCTCGGCGAGGGCGGCTATCACGTCAAGAGCTTCTGCTACCAGGACAGCCCGCGGCGGGCCCACTCGATCGCTGCGCAGGGCGGCATCAACGCCGCCAAGAACTACCGCAACGACGGCGACAGCATCTACCGGCTGTTCTACGACACGGTCAAGGGTGGCGACTTCCGCTCGCGCGAGTCGAACTCCTACCGTCTCGCGCAGGTCTCGGTCGACATCATCGACCAGTGCGTCGCGCAGGGCGTGCCATTCGCCCGCGAGTACGGGGGATTGCTCGACAACCGCTCCTTCGGTGGCGTCCAGGTCTCGCGTACCTTCTACGCCCGCGGCCAGACCGGCCAGCAGCTGCTGATCGGTGCCTACCAGGCGCTGGAGCGCCAGGTGGCTGCCGGCACCGTCGAGGTCAACACGCGCCACGAGATGCTCGAGCTGATCATGGTGGATGGCAAGGCCCGCGGCATCGTCGCCCGTGACATGGTCACCGGCGAGATCGAGACGCACACCGCCGACGTCGTCGTGCTCGCCACGGGTGGCTACGGCAATGTCTACTTCTTGTCGACCAACGCGATGGGTTGCAACACGACGGCGACGTGGCGTGCGCACCGCCAGGGTGCCTACTTCGGCAACCCCTGCTACACGCAGATCCACCCGACCTGCATCCCGGTCTCGGGTGACTACCAGTCCAAGCTGACCCTGATGTCGGAGTCGCTGCGCAACGACGGTCGCATCTGGGTGCCCAAGAAGGGCGGCGACGAGCGTTCGCCCGACCAGATTCCCGAGGACGAGCGCGACTACTACCTCGAGCGCATCTATCCTGCGTTCGGCAACCTGGTGCCCCGCGACATCGCCTCGCGTGCCGCGAAGTACCAGTGTGACGACGGCAAGGGTGTCGGCCCCGGCGGGCTGGGTGTCTACCTCGACTTCGCCGACGCAATCAAGCGCCTCGGGCTCGACACGGTGGTCGCCAAGTACGGCAACCTGTTCGACATGTACGCCCAGATCACGGGCGAGGACCCCTACAAGACGCCGATGCGCATCTACCCGGCGGTCCACTACACGATGGGTGGCCTGTGGGTCGACTACGACCTGCAGAGCAACCTCGAGGGGCTCTTCGTCACGGGTGAGGCCAACTTCTCCGACCAGGGTGCCAACCGGCTGGGCGCCTCGGCGCTGATGCAGGGTCTGGCCGACGGTTACTTCGTCCTGCCCAACACGGTGGCCAACTACCTCGCCGACGGCCCGTTCGAGCCGGTCGGTGACGACCACCCGGAGGTCGTCGCGGCCAAGCAGGCCGTTGTCGACCGGATCGAGATGTTCCTGGCGATCGACGGCAACCGCACGGTCGACTCCTACCACAAGGAGCTCGGCCACATCATGTGGGAATACTGCGGCATGGAGCGCTCGGAGGAGGGTCTGACGAAGGCGATCGGCCTGATCCGCGAGCTCAAGGCCGACTTCTACCAGAACGTCAAGGTCTCGGGCACCAACGAGGAGCTCAACCAGACGCTCGAACGGGCCGGTCGGGTTGCCGACTTCTTCGAGCTCGGCGAGCTGATGTGCATCGACGCGCTGCACCGCCGCGAGTCGTGTGGCGGTCACTTCCGCGCCGAGAGCCAGACTGAGGACGGCGAGGCGTTGCGTAACGACGACGAGTTCGCCTACGTCGCTGCGTGGGAGTTCGGTGGCGACACCCCGGTCCTGCACAAGGAAGTGTTGGAGTACGAGTACGTCGAGATGAAGGCCAGGAGCTACAAGTGAACATCACCGTGCGGGTTTGGCGTCAGAAGAATGCCGACGACAAGGGCAAGATGGTCACGTACGGCGTCGAGGACGTCAGCGAGCACATGTCGTTCCTCGAGATGCTCGACGTCCTCAACGAGCAGCTCACGCTCGCTGGCGACGACCCCATCGCGTTCGACCACGACTGCCGCGAAGGCATCTGTGGTGCATGCGGTGTGGTGATCAACGGGCAGGCCCACGGGCCGCAGGTCACCACGACCTGTCAGCTGCACATGCGTAGCTTCGAGGACGGTGCCGTCATCGACATCGAGCCGTGGCGAGCCGGCGCGTTCCCGGTTATCAAGGACCTCGTCGTCGACCGTGGTGCGTTCGACCGCATCATTCAGGCGGGTGGCTTCGTCAGCGCCCCCACCGGCTCGGCACCGGAGGCCAACAACCTCCCCGTGCCGAAGGACGATGCGGACCACGCGTTCGAGTCGGCGGCGTGCATCGGATGTGGCGCGTGCGTCGCGGCGTGCCCCAACGGCTCGGGCATGTTGTTCACTGCCGCCAAGATCACGCACCTGGGCCTGCTCCCGCAGGGGCAGCCCGAGCGTGACTCGCGGGTCATCGGCATGGTCGAGCAGCACGACCACGAGGGATTCGGTGGGTGCACCAACATCGGCGAGTGCACGGCGGCTTGCCCCAAGGGCATCCCGCTGGACACCATCAGCCAGCTCAACCGCGATCTCCTCGGAGCGCTCGCCAAGGGCAAGGCCTGACGGTCCCTGATGTGAGGCCTTGCCGGGCGCCCTGGTGATCCAGGGCAGTCGGCAAGGCCTCCTTCTTTGTCGTCTTTTTGATTAGCATAGGTAATTTGCTATGTTAACGATATGGCCACAGACTCGCATCAGCTTGCCCGCTCGGTGGCCCGTTTGAACCGCCGGCTCCGGCAGGAGCGGCAGACCGATCTGACGCCGACCCAGCTTTCGGTGCTCGGCGCGGTGGTCAAGATCGGGCCGGCCACTCCCAGCGCGATCGCCGCCCACGAACGGGTCCAGCCTCCGTCGATCACCCGCACCCTGACGTGCCTGGTCGATGAGGGACTCGCGACTCGCTCGCCGCACCCCGACGATGGCAGGCAGGTCCTGATCGCGGTCTCCGCCGCAGGCGACGCGGTCCTCGCCGCCGAGCGTGAGCGCCGCGACGAGTGGCTCGCGCAGCGACTCGCCGAGCTCGCGACGCGCGAACGCGAGATCCTGAGGGAGGCGACTGAGCTGCTCGACCGGCTGGCGCGCTCGTGAGTCCCACGTTCCGCTCCCTGAGGCTGCGCAACTACCGGGTCTACGCCGTGGGGTCGTTGATCTCCAACATCGGTACGTGGATGCAGAACACCGCCCAGGCATGGCTCGTGCTGGTCCTCACCGACAGCGGGTCGGCCCTCGGCATCACGGTTGCGCTTCAGCTGCTCCCGACGTTGCTCCTGTCCCCGGTGGGTGGCGTGATCGCCGATCGCTTTCCCAAGCGGACAGTTCTGAGGATCATGCAGGTCGCCATGGCGGTGCCGGCGGCCGTGCTCGGGGTCCTGGCCGTCACAGGGGTCGTCCAGACATGGCACGTCTACGTCCTGGCGTTCGTGTTCGGCATCGGGCGGGCGCTCGAGGCGCCTGCGCGGCAGGCCTTCGTGTCCGAGATGGTCGACCGCGCCGACCTCGGCAACGCGGTCGCGCTCAACTCCGCGTCGTTCAACTCAGGTCGACTGATCGGGCCAGGCCTGGCAGGCCTGATGATCGCGGCATTCGGGGCGGGAGCCGTGGGCACGGGCTGGGTCATCCTGATCAACGCGGCCAGCTATGTGGCGGCGTACGTTGCGCTGCAGATGCTCGACACCGACCAGCTCCGGCCGTCGGTGGTCATCACTCAGCGCCGAGGCGCGGTCCTCGACGGGATCAGGTACGTCCGCTCACGTCCCGACCTGGTGCTGGTGCTGGCGTGCGTGTTCTTCATCGGCGGATTCGGGATGAACTTCCAGATCACGAGTGCGCTCATGGCCACGGACGAGTTCGGCCAGGGTGCGGGAGAGTTCGGCCTGCTGGGCTCGGTCCTGGCGATCGGGTCGCTGGCCGGTGCGTTGCTGGCGGCCCGTCGTGCCAGGCCGCGCCTGCGGACGGTGGTGCTGTCAGGGCTCGTCTTCGCGGTGCTCCAGATCGCCTCGGGCCTCATGCCGACCTTCCTGACGTACGCGCTGGTCCTCCCGTTCATCGGACTGACGATCCTGACGATGGCCACGACGGCGAACGCCTTGATCCAGCTCACGACGACCCCGGAGATGCGAGGGCGGGTCGCTGCGCTGTACCTCATGGTCTTCCTGGGCAGCGTGCCGTTCGCTGCGCCGATCGTGGGATGGATCGGGCAGGAGCACGGAGCGCGCGTCGCCCTGGTGTCGACGGGCGCCCTGGCCGGCCTCGGCATCATGGCGGTCCTCACGTGGTACCTGCGCCACCAGAAGATGTCCCGCGGCGAGTTGCGGTCCGCCGTGGGCGACATACCGTGGATACATGCACGTCGAGCGAACCTTCACGGTGTCCAGGTCCATTGAGGACGTCTTCGACTACCTCAGCAACTTCGAGAACACCAACGAGTGGGATCCCGGGACGGTCGAGACCACCCGGACCGGCGGCGACGGCGGGCTCGGCACGACGTATGCCAACACGTCGGAGTTCATGGGACGGAAGACCGAGCTGACCTACGAGACGATCGGCTTCGATCGTCCGACCTTCTTCTCGGCGCGTGGCAAGAACAAGACCGCGACGGCGACGGACTCGATGACGTTCACGCGCGACGGCGACCGCACCCAGATTCACTACCGCGCCGACTTCCAGTTCCACGGTCTCGTCGGTCTCGTCGCTCCCTTGTTCGTCAAGCCCAAGCTCGACTCGCTGGCGGACGAGACCGTCGAGCAGATCCGCGGCGCCCTGGAGCCGGCCGCCTAGACAGGCTCCAACCCGGCGTGGTCGGGCCGGGTGCTCCTGATCAGGGATATCCTGGTCGGATGCCGCTGTCCCTGTCCCAACGCCTCGCGCGATCGATCGAGGTCGTCACGCCCGACCTGATCGAGGTGCGCCGCGAGCTGCACGCATTCCCCGAGCTCTCGTGGCACGAGGAGCGTACGACCGATCTGGTCGCGACCTGGATGGACAAGCACGGGATCGCGTACGAACGTTTCGAGGGCACGGGCCTGATGGCCGAGATCGGCCCTGACGGCGGTCCGATCGTCGCCCTGCGCGCCGATCTCGACGGCCTGCCGGTCGCCGACACCTCGCAGGACCCGTGGAAGTCGACCGTCCCGGGTGTCTCGCACTCATGCGGTCACGACGTTCACGTTGCGGCCCTGCTGGGCGCAGCGGTCGCGCTCGCCGAGGCGCACGCGGATCACGAGTTGCCCGTACGAGTCCGCCTGATCTTCCAGCCGGCCGAGGAGGTCATGCCCGGCGGTGCCCTCAAGCTGCTGTCCGCTGGCGCCCTGCGCGGGGTGTCGCGCATCTTCGCACTGCACTGCGATCCCTCGCTCGACGTCGGCCACGTCGGGCTGCGCGAAGGCCCCATCACGGGCGCGACCGACCACATCCAGATCCAGTTGAGCGGTCGTGGTGGGCACACTTCTCGTCCGCATCTGACCGAGGACCTGACGTTCGCCCTCGGCAGCCTGCTGATCCAGCTTCCGGCGGTGCTGTCGAGACGATTCGACCCCCGCGCAGGCGTCAGCATGGTGTGGGGACAGGTCCACTCCGGCGACGCGGCCAACGTGATCCCGTCGACCGGCGAGCTCGGCGGCACGTTGCGGATGCTCGACGCTGCGGCGTGGCACCAGGCCGAGCACATGGTCCGTGGGCTGATCAGCGACATCATCCAGCCGTTCGGGGTGACGGCCGACGTGACCTACACCAGGGGTGTCCCGCCGGTGGTCAACGACTTCGCGGCGACCGAGATCATGCGTCGCGCGGTGACCGAGGCAACCGGCCCCCGCGGGGTCGCGACGACTGCACAGAGCCTCGGCGGCGAGGACTTCGCCTGGTACGTCGAGTCGGTGCCCGGAGCGATGGGCAGGCTCGGCACGCGCACGCCGGACGGTCCCACCTATGACCTGCACCAGGGCAACCTGCGGATCGACGAACGGGCGATCGCGATCGGCGCGACAGTCCTCGCGTGTGCCGCCGTGCTCTGAGGGCCCCGCGCTCTGTGACAAATCGGTTACGACTCCTCCGAATGTGGGTGACACCCTCCCGGACGACCCCGACGGATACTAGGGTCTGAAGACGTGCCGGGATCCCGGCTGTGTTTCGAGGAGGAATTTTGCGTCGATTGACCAAGCTTTCGGCTGTCGCCGCCGTTGCCGCGCTCGCTCTTGCGGGCTGCGGAAGCAGCGACAGCAGCGATGGTGGCTCGGGCGACCAGTCCAGCGCCACCAAGGACGTCTGCAAGACCGCCAAGGGCGATGGGCCCAAGATCGGTCTGGCGTACGACGTCGGCGGCCGCGGCGACCAGTCGTTCAACGACTCGGCGTACGCCGGTCTGGAGAAGGCCGTCTCGGACTTCGACGCGACCTGCATCGAGGGCGAGGCCACCGATGGTGAGGCCGAGTCGGCTCGCGAGGACCGTCTGCGTAACTTCGCCGAGAACGGTGCCACGGCAATCGTGGGCGTCGGCTTCGCCTACAGCGAGTCGGTCAACAAGGTTGCCCCGGACTTCCCCGAGGTCAACTTCGGCGTGATCGACGGCTTCGACCCCGACGACAAGGCCAATGACAACGTCGCCTACCTCGGTTTCGCCGAGGAGCAGGGCTCCTACCTCGTCGGCGTCGCCGCTGCCGAGAAGAGCGAGTCCGGCACGATCGGCTTCGTCGGTGGTGTCCACAACGACCTGATCAAGAAGTTCGAGGCGGGCTACGTCGCGGGCGCCAAGGCCGCCAAGCCTGACATCAAGGTTGAGGTTGCGTACATCCAGGAGTCCGACCTCAAGGGCTTCGGCGATCCGGCCGGTGGCAAGGCTGCCGCGACGGGCGAGTTCGACAAGGGCGCCGACGTGGTCTACCACGCAGCCGGCGGCTCGGGCTCGGGCGTGTTCGACGCAGCGGTCGACGCAGGCGACGGCAAGTGGGCCATCGGTGTCGACTCCGACCAGTACCTCACGGCCACGGATGCGCAGAAGGCGCACATCCTGACGTCGATGCTCAAGCGCGTCGACACCGCGACGTACGACTTCGTCAAGTCGGTCGACGCCGGCGAGGCGCTGACGAGTTACCAGAGCTACGACCTCAAGGCGGACGGCGTCGGCTACTCGACGTCGGGCGGTTTCGTGGACGACATCTCCGGTGACATCGACGGCTACAAGGCCAAGATCATCAGCGGCGACATCAAGGTCCCGACCGCTCCGTAAGGACCAGTCGAAATCTGTACCGACGAACCTGGGCTGGGCGCGGTAGCGTTCAGCCCAGGTTCGTACGCTTTTGTCACGAATCAGTGCTGTGAAGTGCTGCGGGAGGAGTGTCCGTGCCGTCTGATGTGGATGCGGTGAAGCTGCGGGGGATCGGCAAACGGTTCCCCGGCGTCATTGCCAATCATGATGTCGATCTGACGATTCGGTCGGGCACCGTGCACGCCCTGATCGGCGAGAACGGCGCCGGCAAGTCGACGCTGATGAAGATCCTCTACGGCGTTCAACGCGCCGACGACGGCACGATCGAGATCAACGGCGAGAAGCTCGTGCTGAAGTCGCCGACCGATGCGATCGACCACGGCATCGGCATGGTCTTCCAGCACTTCATGCTGGCGGACAACCTGACGGTGCTCGAGAACATCGTCCTGGGCGCCGAGAAGCTGCACGGTATCGGTGAGCAGGCGCGGACCGAGATCAGCCGCATCTCCGAGAAGTACGGATTCGGGCTCGAGCCGGACGCGCTGGTCGAGAACCTCGGTGTGGCCGACCGCCAACGCCTGGAGATCACCAAGGTGCTCTACCGAGGCGCCAGCATCATCATCCTGGACGAGCCCACCGCGGTCCTCGTGCCGCAGGAGGTCGACGCGCTGTTCGTCAACCTGCGTGAGCTGCGCAACGCGGGCAACTCGGTGCTGTTCATCTCGCACAAACTCGACGAGGTGCTCGCGATCGCCGACGACATCACCGTCATGCGGCGTGGCACGACGGTCGGCACCGCCGATCCGACGACCGCGACCAAACGCGGACTCGCCGAGCTGATGGTCGGCTCCGAGCTCCCCTCGCCGGCGACCGCCGACTCGACCGTGACGGACGTCGTGGAGCTCGAGCTCACCGACGTCACGCTGACCGACGAGTTCGGTCGCAACCTGCTGACCAGCCTCTCCCTGCAGATCCATCGCGGTGAGGTGCTCGGCGTCGCGGGTGTCGAGGGCAATGGCCAGGCCGAGCTCGTCGAGACCATCATGGGCATGCGCATCCCGACCCACGGGCGCATCGCGCTCAGCAACCAGGACGTCACCCACTGGCACACGCGCAAGCTGCGTGAGGCCGGGATCGGCTACATACCCGAGGACCGGCACCGGCACGGGCTGCTGTTGGACTCCCCGTTGTGGGAGAACCGCATGCTGGGCCACCAGACCGAGGCGCCGAACGCCAAGGGGCCGTGGATCAACCGGTCGGGTGCCCGCAAGGACACGACCAGGATCATGAGCGACTACGACGTGCGCCCCCCCGGGATCGACACGCCGGCGCGCGCGCTGTCCGGCGGCAACCAGCAGAAGTTCATCGTGGGTCGCGAGATGAGCGGCAACCCCGTGCTGCTGATCGCGTCGCACCCGACCCGCGGCGTCGACGTCGGCGCACAGGCCGCGATCTGGGACCACATCAAGCGTGCACGGGCCGACGGCCTCGCGGTGCTGCTGATCTCGGCCGACCTCGACGAGCTGATCGGTCTGTCCGACACGATCCAGGTCATCCTCCGCGGCAACTTCGTCGGCACCTTCGATCCGTCCTCGGTGACACCGCAGGAGCTCGGTACGGCCATGACCGGAGGTTCGGCGGCATGAACAACTCTCGTCTTCGCAGGATCGGGCTGGCGCTGCTGGCGCCGGCCATCGCGGTCGTGGTCAGCGTCGTCGTGACCTCGGTGGTCATCGCGGCCGCCGGCAGTGCGCCGGGCGACTTCTGGACCGCGATGTTCAGCAACCCGCTGCCCCGGATCCGGGTCAACATCCTCAACCAGACCGCGATCATCTACACCGCTGCGGTCGCCGCGGCGATCGGCTTCCGCATGGGGCTGTTCAACATCGGGCTCGAAGGTCAGTACACGATCGCGTCGTTCGCGGCGGCATCGTTTGCCGGGGCCGCCTATCTCGGTGGCTTCCTCAACGTCGCGGTCGCGATCATCATCGCGATCGCGGTCGGTGCCGCATGGTCGGGCATCGCCGGCCTGCTCAAGACCACCCGCGGTATCAGCGAGGTCATCTCGACGATCATGCTCAACGCGATCGCCGTGACCCTGGTGGGCTACCTCCTGGACCGCTACGGCGTGCACGAGGGCAACACGGTCCGGACCAATCGGCTGCCCGACAGCAGCACCCTGACCGGGTTCACGCCCTACCAGCCACGCGATGGCCAGGTCTGGGCGTTGTCTATCATCGCGGTGGTCGTGGGGGTCGGCTTCTGGGTCCTGCTCAACAAGACCCGCTTCGGCTTCGACCTGCGGGCCAGCGGCCAGTCGCAGACAGCCGCACTCGCCTCCGGCATCAACCCCAAGCGGATGATCCTGACCTCGATGCTGCTCTCCGGCGGCGTGGCCGGCCTGATCTGGCTGCCCGCGTTGTTCGGCGGTGCCGGGTCGTACGGCACGTCGTTCCAGGTCGGGCTCGGCTTCACCGGTATCGCCGTGGCGCTGCTGGGCCGCAACCAGCCACTCGGCATGCTGTTCGGCGCCGTGCTGTTTGCCTTCTTGTCAGCGCAGTCCAACACCCTGACGTTCAGCACCGACATCTCGCCGAGCATCGTGCAGATCACCCAGGGCGTCGCGGTGCTCGCCGTGGTCATCGCCTACGAGGTCGTCCGCCGTTGGCGCGCACGGCTCGAGCAGCACGTCGTCAGTGACGAGCCCGAGACAGTCACGGAGGCCACCGCATGACAACCACCAACACCGCGCCCAGCGCGGCTGCCGGGATCATCGCGAAGCTGACCCGCGGCTGGTTCTACCTGGCGCTGGTCGGCATCGCGATCGTGTCGCTGGTGCGGATCGTGACCGACACCAACGACCTGGACTCGGCCGGCACGATCCGTGCCGCGATCATCGCGACCTGTCCGATCCTGATGGCCGCACTCGGTGGACTCTGGGCCGAGCGGGCCGGCGTCGTCAACATCGGCCTCGAGGGTCAGATGATCCTGGGCACCTGGGGCGCAGCCTTCTTCACCTACCACTCCGGCAGCGCCTGGGTCGGCGTGCTCGGAGCGGCTCTTCTCGGCCTGATCGGCGGGCTGCTGCACGCCGTCGCTACCGTGACCTTCGGCGTCGACCACATCGTGTCCGGCGTCGCGATCAACCTGATCGGTGCGGGTGCGGCGACGTACCTCGCCGAGGCGATCTTCCCCGACTACAAGGGGGGTGGCCCGCGCCAGCTGGTCGGCCTCGAGGGTCCGGCGAACATCACGATCCCAGGTGTCTCCGATGCTGCGCTGAACGTGGCGGCACACCACTGGTTCTTCGTGTCCGACGTGGCCTCGGTCGTTGCGGCGCTCACCACGAACATCTCCTCGCTGAGCCTGGTGGTCTTCGCACTGGTCGCGGTGTCGGCGGTGGTGCTGTGGCGCACGGCGTTCGGGCTGCGACTGCGGTCCTGCGGTGAGAACCCGCAGGCCGCGGAGACGCTCGGCGTCAACGTCTATCTCTACAAGTACATCGCGGTGCTGGTCTCGGGTGCGCTGGCTGGCATCGGTGGCGGATTCCTGGCCCTGGTGTCGTCCAGCGGATATAGCGCCAACCAGACCGGCGGGCGCGGATACATCGGCCTGGCAGCCATGATCTTTGGCAACTGGCGACCCGGCGGCCTGCTGGCCGGTGCGCTGACCTTCGGCTACACCGACTCGCTGCGGCTGCGTGACACCGCTGCGGTGCACGCGCTGCTCCTGCTGGTGGCCCTGGGGCTGCTGGTCCTGGCGGCGCTGCGGGTGAGCCGCAAGCAGATCGAGAGCGCGATCGTCATGGGTTCATTCGGCATCGCGATCCTGGCCTGGTTCCTGCTGACCGACTCGGTGCCGCGCCAGTTCACGGTCATGACGCCGTACGTCACAACACTGTTCGTGCTCGGTCTGGGTGCACAACGACTACGCATGCCGGCCGCCGATGGCCAGCGATATCGAAGGGGCGAGGCCGGATGACGCGCAGCACGGGTGCGCACTGATGGCACTGGGGATCTCGGGCGCAGATGACCCGATCGACTGGGACTCGCTGACCAAGTACGCCGTCGAGGTCATGGGTCGCGCCTACGCGCCCTATTCCAGCTTCAAGGTCGGCGCTGCCGGGCTGGTTGACGACGGCCGCGTCGTGCTCGGTTGCAACGTCGAGAACGCGTCGTACGGTCTGTCGCTGTGCGCCGAGTGCGGCATGGTCTCGGCCCTGCACTCCACGGGCGGCGGCCGACTCATCGCGGTAGCCTGCGTCGACGGCAACGGCACAGCCTTGATGCCGTGCGGTCGGTGCCGCCAGCTCCTGTGGGAGAACGGCGGGCCCACGATGCAGCTCATGACGCCGTCCGGCGTGAAGACCATGACCGAAGTCCTTCCCGACGCGTTCGGCGCGTCAGACCTGGAGAACCGTTGACGCGTTACGCCGTCCAGCTCGACCCCGGCAGTCCCGACTTCCTACGCGATCCCTATCCCGTACTGGCCGCGCTGCGCGCCAATGGGCCGGTCCTGTGGCACGAACCCATGGGCAGGTGGCTCGCCACGACGCACGACTCGGTCGGTCAGGTGTTGCGCAACCGCTCCTTCGGCCGGCTGTGGACCGACTGGGAACCGGCCTCGCAGATGGAGCCTTTCAACGCCCTGCACCGCAACCAGATGATGGAGAACGAGCCTCCGGCGCACACCCGGTTGCGGCGTCTCGTGGCGGGCGCTTTCGGTCGCGGCCACGTCGAGCGCATGCGGCCCCGGATCGAGCAGCTCGCCGCGGAGATGGTTGACCGGCTGGACGACCGGTTCGATGTGCTCGGCGACTACGCCGAGCCGATGCCGGTGTTCGTGATCGCCGACCTGCTGGGCGTGCCGCGTGAGGATCACGAGCGACTGCGAGCCTGGTCTCAGGCCATCGTGCACATGTACGAACCGAATGTGGGCGCCGCGACCAAGGCCGCCGCGATCGAGGCGAGCACGGCCTTTTCGGGGTACGTCGCTGACGTCGTGGCCGATCGTCGCACCCATCCCGGTGACGACCTGATCAGCGATCTCCTCGCCGAGCGTGACGGGGGTGCCCAGCTCAGCGACGACGAGCTGATCGCCTCGGTGGTCCTGCTGCTCAACGCGGGTCATGAGGCGTCCGTCAACGTGTTCGGCAACGGTTTCCACGCCCTGCTGGAGCACCCTGACCAGATGGCCCGGCTGACGTCGGGGGAGGTGCCGATCGACATCGCCCTGGAAGAGCTGATCCGTTTCGACGCGCCCCTTCAGCTGTTCGAGCGCACCGCGACGAAGGATGTCGAGGTCAGCGGTCAGGTCATCGCGGCCGGGCAGAAGATCGCCTGTCTGATGGGATCGGCCAACCGCGACGCCGACGTGTTCGTCGACGCCGACCGGTTCGACGTCGGTCGCGACCCCAACCCTCATGTCGGCTTCGGCATGGGCCTGCACTTCTGTCTCGGCGCCCCGTTGGCGCGGCTCGAGCTGCAGATCAGCCTGAAGACACTGCTCGACCGCTTCCCTCGGCTTCGGCTCGCGGAAGAGGCGCCGCGCCGCCCGACCTGGGTGCTGCGTGGCTTCGAGCGCATCGACACGGAGGTTTCGCCATGACCGAGCTGTTCGACGCCGTGGAAGTCATCGCGGCCAAGCGGGACCGGCACGAGCTCGAGGACGCACAGATCGACTGGGTCGTCGACGCGTACACGCGGGGCATCGTGGCGGACGAGCAGATGTCGGCCCTCGCGATGGCGATCCTGCTCAATGGCATGAACCGCCGCGAGATCAGCCGCTGGACCCACGCCATGATCGCAAGTGGCGAGCGGATGGACTTCTCGGCACTGTCCTGGAGCACTGCCGACAAGCACTCGACCGGCGGTGTCGGGGACAAGATCACGCTGCCACTGGCGCCTCTGGTCGCCGCCTGCGGCATCGCCGTGCCGCAGCTCTCCGGGCGCGGGCTCGGTCACACCGGTGGGACGCTCGACAAGCTCGAGTCGATCCCGGGTTGGCGGGCCAACCTGAGCAACGCCGAGATGATGGCCCAGCTCGAGGACGTCGGCGCCGTGATCTGCGCGGCCGGACCGGGACTCGCGCCGGCGGACAAGAAGCTCTACGCGCTGCGGGACGTGACCGGCACGGTCGAGGCGATCCCCTTGATCGCGAGCTCGATCATGAGCAAGAAGATCGCCGAGGGCACGGGCGCGCTGGTCCTGGACGTCAAGGCCGGGTCGGGTGCGTTCATGAAGACCCAGGAGCAGGCCCGTGAGCTGGCCCGGATCATGGTGGACCTGGGCAATGATGCGGGCGTCAAGACGGTCGCGTTGCTGACCGACATGTCGACCCCGCTCGGCCTGACCGCGGGCAATGCCTGCGAGGTGGCCGAGTCGGTCGAGGTGCTGGCCGGTGGCGGCCCACGGGACGTCGTAGAGCTCACGGTCGAGCTGGCCCGCGAGATGCTCGCTGCAGCCGGCAAGGACGACGTCGACCCCGCTGACGTGCTCGCGTCTGGTGCTGCGATGGATGTCTGGAAGCGGATGATTGCGGCGCAGGGCGGCGATCCCGATGCGGCCCTGCCGACCTCCAAGGAGTCGCATGTTGTCACCGCAGGCTCGACGGGCACCCTGGCCCGCCTGGACGCGCTGAGCGTCGGTGTGGCGGCCTGGCGGCTCGGGGCCGGACGATCCAGGCCGGGTGAGCAGGTGCAGGCCGCGGCCGGCGTCGTGATGCATGCCAAGCCCGGCGACCGGGTCACCGAGGGCCAGCCGTTGCTGACGCTGCACACCGACACGCCCGAGCGGTTCGAGCGCGCGATTGCAGCGTTGGACGGCGGGTACGACATCGGTAGCGGTGAATCGGACACCATGTCCGTCGTCATCGACCGCATTCGTTAGGGTTGGTCCAATGCGCATCCTGAACGACAGCACGGAGATCGCGGCGGCCGCCGGAGAAGAGCTCGGGGTCAGCGAGTGGGTGGCGATCACGCAGGAGCGGATCGACTTGTTCGCCGATGCGACCGGTGACCGACAGTGGATCCACGTCGACCCCGAACGTGCGGCGGACGGCCCGTTCGGTGCGACCGTGGCGCACGGCTTTTTGACGCTGTCGATGCTTCCGTTCCTCGGCGCTCAGGTCTATGCGTTCGCCGGCAACCTGGCCCGGGTCAACTACGGCCTCAACAAGGTGCGCTTCGTGTCGCCGGTTCTCGTCGGCTCCAAGGTCCGCAACCGGGTCGAGCTCGTCGCGGTCGAGGAGATCGAGAAGGGGCAGCGCGCCACGCTGCGCCACACCGTCGAGATCAAGGGCCAGGACAAGCCGGCCTGTGTCGCCGAGACCGTCGTGCTTCTCGTGGCGTCGTGACACGATGACGTGGTGAGAGCCACTTCTGAACAGATCGCCCTGGCCCCCAAGGCCGCCCTGCACGAGCACCTCGACGGGGGTGTCAGGCCGGCCACGATCGTCGAGATCGCTGCCGAGATCGGCCACGACCTGCCTGCCGGTGATGCCGAGTCGCTCGGCGCATGGTTCGAGGAGTCCTCGAGCTCGGGCTCCCTCGAGCGTTATCTCGAGACCTTCGTGCACACGGTCGCGGTCATGCAGCGCTCGCAGGACCTGGCCCGCGTCGCGCGTGAGGCTGTTCTTGACCTGGCCGCGGATGGCTGCGTCTACGTCGAGCTGCGCTGGGCGCCTGAGCAACACCTTTCCGCCGGTCTGTCGCTGCGCGAGACCGTCGATGCCGTGCAGTCCGGCATCGTCGCCGGTCGCGAGGAGTCCGCCGCACTGGGTCGACCCATCGTTGTCGGACAGCTGCTGACCGCCATGCGGCACGCCAAGCGTGGCCTGGAAATCGCCGAGATCGCGGTCGAGTACCGCGATCGTGGCGTCGCGGGCTTCGACATTGCCGGCGCTGAGGACGGTTTTCCGCCGATCCTGCACCTCGAGGCATTCGAGTACCTGCGCCGCGAGAACGCACACTTCACGATCCACGCGGGCGAGGCGTTCGGTCTCCCGTCGATCTGGCAGGCCATCCAGCGCTGCGGTGCCGAACGACTGGGTCACGGCGTGCGCATCGTCGACGACATCGACTTCGACGCACCCGGTGGGCCGCGACTGGGACGTCTGGCGGCGTACATCCGGGACCGGCGCATCCCGCTCGAGATGTGCCCGTCGTCCAACCTGCAGACCAACGCAGTGCCGGACATGCACTCGATCGCCGATCACCCGATCGGCAAGCTCAAGGATCTCGGCTTCCGGGTGACGGTCAACTGCGACAACCGGCTGATGAGCGGCACCTCGATGTCGCGGGAGTTCCAGCTGCTCGTCGATGCCTTCGACTACGACGTCGATGACCTGCGCTGGTTCACTGTCAACGCCATGAAGAGCGCCTTCCTGCCGTTCGATCAGCGGCTCGTCCTGATCAACGATGTGATCAAGCCCGCCTACGCAGCTCTCTAGCCCGCGCTGAGCCTGACATTTCGGTCCCGACACGCCGTGCGGGTGGACAGAAACGTCAGGCTCAGCGGGTGGGTCAGGCGGCGGCGGTGACCTCCTCGGCCGGCTCGAGGGCCAGCGTCAGGATCTCGGCCACATCGGCGACCGGCCGGACGTCGAGCTGGGCCAGCACCTCGTCGGGCACGTCGACCAGGTCGACCTCGTTGCGCGCCGGGATGAACACGGTCGTGAGCCCGGCACGCTGGGCGGCCATGAGCTTCTGCTTGACCCCGCCGATCGGCAGGACCCGGCCGTTGAGCGTGACCTCCCCGGTCATGCCCACGTCGGCCCGCACGTTGCGGCCCAGCGCCAGTGACACCAGCGCCGTGACCATCGTGACGCCCGCCGACGGACCGTCCTTGGGCACTGCTCCGGCCGGCACGTGGAGGTGGATCGACCGCTCCAGCGTCTCGGCATCGATCCCGATCTCCGCGGCGTGCGACCGGACGTACGTCAGGGCGATCTGAGCCGACTCCTTCATCACGTCACCCAGCTGGCCGGTGATCACGAGCCCGCGCTCACCGGCGTACGCGCTGGCCTCGATGAACAGCACGTCGCCGCCCAGTCCCGTCACCGCGAGCCCCGTCGAGACGCCCGGGACCGCCGTGCGCTCCTCCGACTCAGGGATGAACCGTGGCCTGCCGATGAAGTCGACGAGGGTCTTCTCGTCGACGACGACGGGCTGGGCCACGTCGGGGTCGGTCAGCCTGGTCGTGACCTTGCGGAACACCTTGGCCAGCAACCGCTCCATCTGTCGCACACCGGCCTCCCGGGTGTACGACGCCGCGATCTCGCGTAACGCCTCGTCGGTGACCTCGACCTCGTCGGTGGTCAGCGCGGCCTGCTCGAGCTGGCGCGGCGCGAGGTAGCGCCGGGCGATCTGCACCTTGTCGTCCTCGGTGTAGCCGTCGAGCTGCACCAGCTCCATGCGGTCCAGCAGCGCCTGCGGGATCGTCTCGATCACGTTGGCGGTCGCCAGGAAGAGCACGTCCGACAGGTCTAGGTCGAGATCGAGGTAGTGATCACGGAATGTGTGGTTCTGCGCCGGATCCAGCACCTCGAGCAGGGCGGCCGCAGGGTCGCCGCGGTAGTCGGCGCCGACCTTGTCGATCTCGTCGAGCAGCACGACGGGATTCATCGATCCTGCCTCGCCGAGGGCACGCACCAGACGGCCCGGCAGCGCACCGACGTACGTGCGGCGGTGGCCGCGAATCTCGGCCTCGTCGCGTACGCCACCGAGCGCGACGCGGACGAAGTTGCGACCCAGCGCCCTGGCGACGCTCTCGCCCAGGGACGTCTTGCCGACGCCGGGCGGGCCGACCAGCGCCATGACGGCGCCGGACCCCCGGCCGCCGACGACCTCCATGCCACGATCGGCGCGACGGGCGCGGACCGCGAGGTACTCCACGATCCGGTCCTTGACGTCGTCGAGCCCGTGGTGATCGGCGTCCAGCACGGTGCGGGCCGTCGCGATGTCGGTGGCGTCATGGGTCTTGACTCCCCACGGGAGCTCGAGCACCGTGTCGAGCCACGTACGGATGTAGCCGGCCTCGGGATTCTGGTCGCTGCCGCGCTCCAGCTTGCCCACCTCGCGCATGGCTGCCTTGCGGACGTCCTCGGGCAGGTCGGCCTCCTCTACTCGGGCCCGGTAGTCCTGGGTGCCCTCGGGCTCGTCGTCGCCGAGTTCCTTGCGGATCGTCGCAAGCTGTTGGCGCAGCACGAACTCGCGCTGGTTCTTGTCGATGCTGTCCTGGACGGACTCGGAGATCTTCTCGTTGACCTCGGCCTCGGCGAGGTACGCCCGGGCCCACTCGATCAGAAGACTCAGCCGCAGCGCGACCTCGGGGGTCTCGAGCAGCTGTCGCTTCTGCTCCTGCTCGAGGTACGACGCGTAGCCCGCGGTGTCGGCCAGGGCCCCCGGATCGGTCATGCGCTGCACGGAGTCGACGACCTGCCACGCGTTGCGCTTCTGCAGGATCGTCACAAGCATGCCCTTGTACTCGGCGGCCAGCTCCCGTACGGCGTCGGTCACGGGCGCATCGTCGATCAGCTCGGCCTCGACCCACAGGGCCGCGCCGGGACCGGTCACGCCGCCCTGGATGTGCGCGCGCTGACCGGCCTTGATCACGGCGCCGGGCTCGCCGCTGGGGAGGCGGCCGACCTGTTGGATCGTCGCGATCACGCCGTGCGTGGCGTAGCGGTCCTCGAGGCGCGGGGCGACCAGCAGCCGGTCGTCATTGCTGGTGCGTGCGGCGTCGACGGCGGCGCGGGCCGCGTCGTCGAGCTCGATGGGAACGACCATGCCGGGCAGGACGACGACGTCCTGGAGTGCCAGCACGGGAAATGTCTGGAGTGTGCTCACGGGTCTCTCCTCAGAGTTGAGTCTGACGGGCTCAACCGGGTCGGGTGAGAAGTTGTTCCAAGACCCGCAAAGTGTTCGCTGAGGGCGCACGTGGGCGCGGTCGACGCGCTACCGTGGCCTCGGGATGCCTGCGGGTGAGGATGAGTACATGCCAGAGTCGATCGACGACCATGTAGTGCGGACGCTGCGCGCGTGGCCGTCACGGCCGGCCGAAGCCGTCGAGGAGATTGCTGATCCCGGCCGTCTGCTCGCGTTGCTGGACGCGCAGCTGCAGAGCAGGCACCTCGACCTGACGATCCGTTGGTTGCAGTCCCAAGGTGAGGCGTTCTACACGATCGCCTCGGCGGGCCACGAGAGCAATGCTGCCGTCGCGATGGCCCTGCGTCCGACCGATCCGGCACTCCTGCACTACCGGTCGGGTGGCTTCTACGCGGCCCGCGCGGCGCAGGTGCCTGCCTCGACCGCGATCGACGACGTGCTGCGCAGCGCGATGGCTTCGGCCGACGACCCGATCTCCGGCGGCCGACACAAGGTCTTCGGACACGCCGGGATGAGCGTCATCCCGCAGACGTCCACGATCGGCTCGCACCTGCCGCGTGCGTTCGGCTTGGCGTTCGCACTGGGCTTGGCCGCCCGGTCCGACGTCCAGCCGCAGTGGCCGCTGGACTCGGTCGTCGTGTGCAGCTTCGGGGATGCCTCGTCGAACCACTCGACCGCAGTGGGAGCGCTCAACGCGTCGTCGTACTGCGCGCACCAAGGCGTGCCGCTGCCGGTCCTCTACGTCTGCGAGGACAATGGCATCGGCATCAGCACACGGTCGCCCGCCGGCTGGGTCGAGCGGTCGTTGGCATCGTGGCCCGGCCTCGAGCACGCCGTCGCCGATGGCACCCGACCCACGGAGCTCCTTGACACGGCGGCCCGCCTGGCTGAGGTGGTGCGCACCGAGCGTCGTCCTGCGGTGCTGCACCTGCGCACCGTGCGGTTCATGGGGCATGCCGGCTCGGACGCCGAGATCGCCTACCGCTCGCAGCGGGAGATCGAGGAGGAGTACGCGCAGGACCCCATCCTGGCCACCGCCGGAGCCCTGATCGACGCGGGAGTGCTGACCCCGGTCGAGGTGCTTGCGAGGTACGCCGAGGTGCGGGTCGAGGTGGCTGAGCGTGCCAAGGACCTGATCGGGACGCGACGGCTCGACACCCGCGAGGCTGTCACGTCGCCCATCGCGATGCGTCGACCTCGGGCCGACGTCCTGGCCCCCGTGGACCGCCGCGAGCAGACGTTCGGGACCAGGCTGCCCGAGGACGGGACGCCGCTGAC
The DNA here is from genome assembly GCF_003443875.1 of Aeromicrobium sp. A1-2. Classification (NCBI taxonomy): domain Bacteria; kingdom Bacillati; phylum Actinomycetota; class Actinomycetes; order Propionibacteriales; family Nocardioidaceae; genus Aeromicrobium; species Aeromicrobium sp. A1-2. Next base: position 442,547 of record NZ_CP027482.1, read on the forward strand.
CCTCGCCCAGACCATCAATGCGACGCTCAAGGACGTACTGGCGGCGCGACCCGAGGCGCTGGTCTTCGGTGAGGACATCGGGCGCAAGGGCGGGGTCTACGGCGTGACGCGGGGCCTGCGCAAGGCATTCGGTGCCACGCAGGTCTTCGACACGCTGCTGGACGAGCAGACGATCCTGGGCACCGCGCTGGGCGCCGGGCTGGCCGGCTTCCTGCCGATCCCGGAGATCCAGTACCTCGCCTACCTGCACAATGCCGAGGACCAGCTGCGGGGCGAGGCGGCGACGTTGAGGTTCTTCTCCAACGGTCAGTACGAGAACGGCATGGTCGTGCGCGTTGCCGGGCTGGCGTACCAGAAGGGCTTTGGTGGTCACTTCCACAACGACAACTCGATTGCGGTCCTGAGGGACATCCCCGGACTCGTGCTGGCTGTGCCGAGCCATCCCGCGAGCGCGCCGGGCCTCCTGCGGGAGTGCCTAGCCCTGGCGGACGAGGGACGAGTCTGCGTGTTCCTCGAGCCGATCGCGCTCTACCACGAGCGTGACCTGCACGCCGGCGACGCCGGATGGACCGCGACCTATGCCGCGCCCGCACGCTGGCCTGCCGAGGCGGCCTACGAGCTGGGCCGGGTCCGGACGTACGGCGAGGGGCGTGACGTCCTGCTCGTGACCTTCGGCAACGGGGTGCGGATGAGCCTGCGGGCCGCCACGCAGCTTGCCGACGAGGGTGTCGGTTGCACGGTGCTGGACCTGCAGTGGTTGGCGCCGCTGCCCCGTGAGGAGCTGTTGCGCGCCACCGAGGGATTCGCTGCGGTCGTCGTGGTCGACGAGACCCGCGAGAGCGGTGGAGTGTCGGAGTCGGTCGTCACGGCGCTGGTCGACGGCGGCTACCCCGGTCGGATCCGGCGGGTCACGAGCGCCGACAGCTTCATCCCGCTCGGTCCCGCGGCCGATCAGGTCCTGCTCGCGGAGTCGGATGTCGTCGAGGCCGTACGGGCGCTCCAGCCGGAGTGACGGTCAGAGAGCGCGCAGGAGGGTGCGCGCCTCGCGCGGCGTCATGGCCACACATCCGTGCGCGACGGCGTCGGCGACGATGCTGGGCTCGTTGCGCATGAGCCGCCAACCTCGGCGCACCAGCACCCACGGCGCCTTGCGGCCCTCGCGCAGATCACGCACCAGGCGCAGGCCGAAGGTCAGCATCCGGTTGCGATGCAGGCAGATCGCCGCGTCGAGGATCCCGGCCTCACGGCAGGCGTCCACGATGACCGGTGCGAACAACCCCTCGGCGATGAACCGGCCCTGTGGCGCCGACAGCGTCTGGGTGCCAGTACGTGCGCTGATCGCGATGTCGTAGACCGGCACCTCGGTCGTGCCGGCCGCGCACAGGTCGGTGATGGTGCCGACCGCGTCGACCGAGCTCCACGAGTCCGGGTCGTCCCAGTCCACGATGCCGAGCGTCGAGCGCGGCATGTCCGGCTCGTCGCCGTCGCGGTAGAAGTCGTCGAGCCGCAAGACCGGCCACCCCAGTCGGGCGGACAGGTGCGACTTACCGGACCCCGAGGGCCCGGCCAGAATCACGACGCCCACTACACGCCGATCGGGTGCCAGACGGTCTTCGTCTCGACGAGGGCCTCGAGACGCGCGAGGGTCGGCTCGGCGAGCCAGTCAACGGCGGCAGTCGGTCGCAGCACACGCTTCAGGTTGTCCGCGGCCGCGACCTCGAGCGAGGCCGCCAGGTCCGGATCGTCAACACCCGCGAGATCAAGGGCATTGACGTCCATGTGCGAGGCCAGCCACGGCGCGATCTCCGCCGGGCGTCCGGTCAGGATGTTGACGACACCACCGGGCAGGTCCGAGGTTGCCATGCACTCCGACAGCGTGACGGCCGGCACGGGGAACTTCTCGCTCGCGACGACCACGACGGTGTTGCCCGTTGCGATGGCCGGCGCGATGACCGACACGAGCCCGAGCAGCGGCCCGGACGGTGCGACGGTCGCGACGACGCCGGTCGGCTCGGGTGTCGAGAGGTTGAAGTACGGTCCCGAGACGGCATTGGCGTTGCCCAGCACCTGGACGTACTTGTCGGCCCAACCGGCGTACCAGACGACCCGGTCGATCGCGGCGTCCACGTACGTGACGGCCTTCTTGTCACTCAGACCCTCGGCGGCGCGAAGCTGCTCGATGAACTGGTCCCGGCGTCCCTCCATGACCTCGGCGAGCCGGTAGATGACCTGGCCGCGGTTGTACGGTGTCCGGGTTGACCAGCCGCCGAATGCCTTGCGTGCGGCGACCACGGCGTCGCGGGCGTCCTTGCGCGAGGCCAGAGCCATGTTGCCCAGCGAGCCGCCCTTGGCGTCGAGCGCCTCGAACGTGCGGCCGGACTCCGAGCGGGGGAACGACCCACCGATGTAGAGCTTGTGCGTCTTGCGGACGTCCACGCGAGTCATCAGACAGCTCCCTTGAGGTACGCGGCGAGGCCGTGGCGTCCGCCCTCGCGACCGTAGCCCGACTCCTTGTAGCCGCCGAACGGCGATGCGGGGTCGAACGTGTTGAACGTGTTGGCCCAGACCACGCCGGCGCGCAGCTGATTGGCTATCGACAGGATCCGTGAGCCCTTCTCGGTCCAGACTCCGGCGGACAGCCCGTACGGCGTGTTGTTGGCCTTCTCGACTGCCTCGGCCGGGGTGCGGAACGTCAGCACCGACAGCACGGGGCCGAAAATCTCCTCGCGGGCGATGCGGTGGGCCTGTGTGACGCCCGTGAAGATCGTCGGTGCAAACCAGAATCCGCTGTCGGGGATCTCGCACGGTGCCGACCAGCGCTCGGCGCCCTCAGCGTCGCCGACCTCGGACAGCTCGTTGATCCGGGCCAGCTGCTCGGCGGAGTTGATCGCACCGATGTCGGTGTTCTTGTCCAGTGGATCGCCCAGCCGCAAGGTCGACATCCGCCGCTTGAGCCGTTCGATGACCTCGTCGTAGACGTTCTCCTGCACCAGTAGCCGGGAGCCGGCGCAGCACACGTGGCCCTGGTTGAAGAAGATGCCGCCGACAATGCCCTCGATGGCCTGGTCGAGCGGGGCATCGTCGAACACGATGTTGGCGGCCTTGCCGCCGAGCTCGAGGGTGACCTTCTTGGAGGTGCCGGCGACCGAGCGGGCGATGGCCTTGCCGACCGCGGTCGAGCCGGTGAACGCGACCTTGTCGACGTCAGGGTGCTCGACGAGCGCCTGCCCCGTGGGACCGGCGCCGGTGATGATGTTGACGACGCCCCGCGGCAGCTCGGCCTGCTGGCAGACCTCGGCGAACAGCAGCGCCGTGAGAGGGGTGGTTTCGGCTGGCTTGAGGACGACGGTGTTGCCGGCAGCCAGGGCCGGCGCGATCTTCCATGCCAGCATCATGATCGGGAAGTTCCAAGGGATCACCTGACCCGCGACACCGAGCGCCCGCGGATCGGGACCGAGCCCGGCGTGACCCAGCTTGTCGGCCCACCCTGCGTAGTAGAAGAACCACTGGGAGACCAGTGGGAGATCGACGTCGCGCGACTCCTTGATCGGCTTGCCGTTGTCGAGCGACTCCAGCACCGCGAACTCGCGCGAACGCTCGGCCATGATGCGGGCGATGCGGTAGAGATACTTCGCCCGCTCGCTGCCGGGCATCTGTGACCAGACCGTGTCGTACGCGCGGCGGGCCGCCTTGACCGCACGGTCGACGTCGTCGGCGGTCGCCTCGGTGACCTCGGCGAGGACCTCCTCCGAGGACGGGCTGATCGACTTGAACGATCCGCCCTTGCCGTCGACGAACTCGCCGCCGATGAACAGTCCGTAGGAGCTCTTGAGGTCGACGATCGCGCGGGACTCCGGCGCGGGTGCGTATTCGAACTTGGTCATGGCAATCAGTCCAACGTCACGTAGTCGGGGCCGGAGTAGCGGCCGGTGGCAATCTTCTGGCGCTGCAGCAGCAGGTCGTTGAGCAGGCTCGATGCGCCGAACCGGAACCAGTCGGGGTCGAGCCAGTCCTCGCCGGCGATCTCGTTGACCAGCACGAGGTGCTTGATGGCGTCCTTGGAGGTGCGGATGCCACCGGCCGGCTTGACGCCAACCTGCCGCCCGGTGTCGGCACGGAAGTCGCGCACGGCCTCGAGCATCAGCAGGCAGACCGGCAGGGTCGCGGCCGGTTGGATCTTGCCGGTGCTGGTCTTGATGAAGTCGGCACCGGCCTGCATCGCGAGCCACGAGGCCCGGCGCACGTTGTCGTACGTCTGCAGCTCGCCGGTCTCGAGGATGACCTTGAGGTGGGCGTGCGTGCCGTCTGGCCGGGCGCAGGCCTCCTTGATCGCGACGATCTCATCGAAGATCTGCTGGTACTCACCCGTCAGGAAGGCGCCGCGGTCGATGACCATGTCGATCTCGTCCGCGCCCGCCTCCACGGCGTCGTGCGTGTCGGCGAGCTTGATGTCGAGCGCGGCACGCCCCGAGGGGAACGCCGTGGCGACGCTGGCGACGTTGACGCCGGAGTCGCCGAGCGTCTCCTTGGCGATCGCGACCATGTCGGGATAGACGCACACCGCGGCGGCTGCCGGGCAGCTCCCGTCGGTGGGGTCGGGGCGCATCGCCTTGTTGGCCAGCGCGCGGACCTTGCCGGGTGTGTCAGAGCCCTCGAGGGTCGTGAGGTCGACCATCGAGATCGCGAGGTCGATCGCCCAGGCCTTGGCGGTCGTCTTGATCGACCTGGTCCCGAGCGCGGCGGCCCGCGCTTCGAGCCCGACCTGGTCGACGCCCGGCAGCCCGCCGAGAGTCTTGCGCAGAGACGCGGTGGCGCCAGTCACGGATGACCTCCTGGATCAGCGCGGCCACGTCGTCGGGGCCGCATCGGTCAAGATTAGACCCCCGCGAGTTGCCACGCGAAACCCTGCGCGGCTCTGAGCGCGCGGCCGGCGGAGGTTTACCCATTTGTCACCCCGTGGTGGTCCGAATCTCCTTGACGCTTCGACCGCACACGGTGTTTTGTTCCTAGCAACGGTTTCCTGAGAATTTCTCAGGGCCTACGTCGGGGGACGGACTACGAGGTTCTTCTCCGATCGTTCTTGGAGAGGAACTTCCTGTGATTCACGTGTCCCGTCGCCTGCTCGCAGCTGCCACGGCAGCTCTGCTGGGTGCACCCCTGCTGGCCATCGCGCCGGCCCACGCAGCAGACCCGGTCGTCCTGAACCTGATCGGGATCAACGACTTCCACGGACGGATCGACAGCAACACGGTCAAGTTCGCCGGAACGGTCGAACAGGTGCGCAGGGCTGGTGGCGATGCGAACTCGTTGCTGATCTCGGCAGGCGACAACGTCAGTGCCTCGCTCTTCGCCTCGGCGGTCCAGGGCGACCTCCCGACGATCGACGTCCTCAACGCACTGAACCTGGACGCCTCGGCGGCCGGCAACCACGAGCTCGACCAGGGCGCCGACGACCTGACCGGCCGGCTGAGCAACGCTGCCGACTTCCCATTCCTGTCGGCCAACATCTTCAAGGCCGACAGCACGCCGCTGCTCGACAAGTACAAGATCTTCACGATCGACGGGGTCGACGTCGCGGTCGTCGGCGCGATCACCGAGGAGACCTCGGCTCTGGTCAGCCCGGCAGGCATCCAGGGCCTGACCTTTGCCGATCCCACCGAGTCGATCAACGACACGGTCGACGAGCTCGAAGCGCTGCCCGACGCGCCAGACGTCATCGTCGCCTCGATCCACGAGGGGGCACCGGACGGCACCAAGACGTATGAGCAGAACGTCGCCGCCAGTCCCGTGTTCAAGAGCATCGTGGAGAACACCGACCCACGTGTCGATGCGATCTTCATGGGCCACACCCATCAGGCGTACGCGTATGACGCTCCGATCCCCAACAGCGGCGGTGAGACACGACCGGTCCTGCAGACCGGCAGCTACGGCTCGAATGTCGGCAACATCCAGCTGACCTTCGACAAGGACTCCGGCACCGTCACGAGCCACACCCAGGCCAACGTCGCCCGGGTCTCCACGCCCGATGCCGACCTCGTCGCGGACTACCCACGGGTCGCGACGGTCAAGCCGATCGTGGACGATGCCCTGGCGTTCGCCGCGGTCAAGGGCAATGAGCCGGTCGGCAAGCAGACCGCCGACATCACGACGGCCTTCTCCGGCGGTGCACGTGACGACCGCGCCAGCGAGTCGACGCTCGGCAACCTCGTGGCCGACTCGCTGCTTGCCTCGGTCAAGGACGCGCCAGCTGGCGCCGACATCGGTGTCACCAACCCGGGAGGCCTGCGCGCCGACCTGCTCTACGCCGGGACGGGCGGCACCAATGGCGATGGGGTCATCACGTACGCCGAGGCCAACTCGGTCCTCCCGTTCGTCAACAACCTCAGCACCGTCACGCTGAGTGGCGCGAACTTCAAGCAGGTGCTCGAGCAGCAGTGGCAGCGCGACGCCGCCGGAAACGTCCCCTCGCGCGCATACCTGCAGCTGGGGATCTCCAAGAACGTCAGCTACACGTTCGACCCGGCTCGCCCGGAGGGCGACCGCATCACCTCGATCACGGTCGACGGGGCGCCGTACGACCCGAGCGCGTCCTACAAGATCGCCGTGCCGTCGTTCCTGACCTCCGGTGGCGACAACTTCCGGGCGTTCACGCTCGGCACTTCGGTCGACAGCGGGCTCGTCGACTACCAGGCGTTCATCGACTACCTCGGCGGCAACAACCCGGTCTCGCCGGACTTCGCCCGCCGCGCGGTGCAGGTTGACGGGCTGGGCGCGAAGTACGACGCCGGCGACACTGTCTCGTTGACGCTTCCCGCGGTCGACCTGACGTCGAAGGGCGGCGCACCGACCACCTCGGTCACGGCGACGCTGCTGACAGAGTCGGACGAGATCGACCTCGGCACCTTCCCGGCCTCGGCGGGCAAAGCCGATGTGTCGTTCACGATCCCGGCCGGAGTGACCGGCTCGGCCCGGGTCAGGATCGACGGGACGCCGACCGGAATGTCGTCGATCCTGCCGCCGTTCGAGGTCGCCAAGGCCAAGGCCGTCGCGAAGGTCGACGCCTACGCGTTCCCGATCGTCCTCGAGGGCTCCCGGGCGCTGGTGGGCTTTTCCGTGCGGGGCAAGGACGGACGTCCGACCGGCACCGTCAGGGTCCTCGACGGGGACGATGTCCTCGGTGAGGAGTCTTTGCGGCGGGGGCTGGGCCTGATAGTGGCCGACACCCGCTTGCTGTCCGCCGGGCGCCACACGCTGACGGTGTCCTACGAGGGCGATGACACGTACGCCCCGGCTGACGATCAGGTGCGGGTCACGGTCCTGCGCTTCCCGGGCTTCCACCGATGAGACGGCGGGGCGTGCTGCTCGCCGCTGGGCTCCGCAACGGCGTGTCGTGACAGGAACGCCAGGCCCAGTGGTTCAGATGCCGAGAGCTTGGGCGAGGTCCTTCTTGATGGCGGCGATCGTGATGTCGGCGCTGCCACGTGCGGCGTCGATCGTGTCCGTCACCGGGACGACAACCTCGATGTAGCACTTGAGCTTGGGCTCGGTGCCGGACGGACGACAGATGATTCGGGTGTCGCCGTCGAGGCCAAGCCGAATGCCGTCGGTCGGCGGCAGGCCGTGATAGCCGTCGGCGAGATCGTCGACCGACGTTACGGCCAGCCCGCCCAACGACGACGGGGGAGAGGTCCGCAGCGTCTCCATCGCTCGGGAGATGATCGTGAGATCTTCGACCCGCACCGAAAGCTGCGATGTCGCGTGCAGGCCGTGCTCGCGATAGATGTCGTCGAGCCGGTCGAGCAGGCTGTGACCCTCGGCCTTGAGCCCGGCCGCGAGCTCGAGGACCGTGATGATCGCCGAGACGCCGTCCTTGTCGCGCGCGATGTCCGGCGCGACGCTGTAGCCCAACGCCTCCTCATAGCCGAACACCAGCGTCGGGATCTTGCCGAGCCACTTGAAGCCCGTCAGCGTCTGCTCCCACGGCTGGTCGTACGCGGCAGCCTGCCGGCCCAGCAGGTCCGAGGACACGATCGAGGCGGCATACGTGCCCTCCAGGCCCTTGCGCAGCAGGAAGTCGCCCAGCAGTGCGCCGACCTGATCGCCCGACAGCATCCGGTACGCCTCACCGTCTCGCACACCCACGGCGCAACGGTCTGCGTCGGGATCGTTCGCCACGATCAGGTCCGCCTCGGCCTCGGAGGCCAGCTTGAGCGAGAGGTCCATCGCGCCGGGTTCCTCGGGGTTGGGGAACGCGACGGTCGGGAAGTCAGGATCGGGTTCGCCCTGCTCGCGCACGACGTGCAGCGGCGGGAAGCCGGCCCGAGCGACGGCCTCGACCATGGTGTCGCGACCGACACCGTGCATCGGCGTGTAGACCGCAATGATGTCGCGTGGGCCGTCGGCAGGAAGGGCGACGACCGCCTCGACGTAGGACTCGGCGACCTCGGGTCCGAGCAGCTCGTACGCATCGCTGCGTGGCATCTGATCGACCCGGCCAACCGCGTCGATCGCGGCGGAGATGTCGGCGTCCGCCGGCGGCACGATCTGGCTGGAGTCCTCGAGGTAGACCTTGTAGCCGTTGTCCTCGGGCGGATTGTGCGACGCCGTGACCATGACGCCGGCGCTGCAGCCGAGGTGCCGGATCGCGAAGGCGAGGACGGGCGTCGGGAGGTGGGTCGGGAGCAGGAGGGCGTGCACGCCGGCGCCTTCCATGATCTCGGCGGTGTCGCGCGCGAACACGGCGGAGTTGTGCCGCGCGTCGTAGCCGACGACGACGCTGGGCCGCTCGCCGTGCTCGAGCAGGTAGGCCGCGAGGCCCGAGGCGGCCTGGCCCACGATGACCCGATTCATCCGGTTGGGGCCTGCGCCCAACGCGCCACGCAGGCCCGCGGTGCCGAACTGCAGCCGCTCGCGGAACCGGTCGGTCAGACCCTCGCGGTCGCCGGAGTCGAGGAGGGCCTGGAGCTCCTCGCGGGTCGCCGGGTCGGGGTCCTGGCTGAGCCAGTCGTTGGCGCGGTCGAGCAGTTCGTCGGTCATGCTGTTCCTCTCAGAAGGCTGGTCGTGGCTTGAGGTGGGTGGCGTCCGGTCCGCCGACGTACGCGGCCTCCGCTCGGTCCTCGTCACGATTTGGCACTCGTCCGCCGTGGGTCTCGGCATCGTCGAGCGGGTCGTAGCCGATCGCCCGGCCCGGCTCGAGGTCCCACCAGCCCCGGGTGTTGGCCGAGACCCCGTAGATCGTGTGGAGGCCCGGCTGGCGTGACCTGACCGCCGCATCGACCATGCGGACCGCGTCGTCGGGTGACAGCCAGGTCGACAGGCTCCGTGCCGTCGTGGGGGCCCCGCCGAAGGTCCCGATGCGCGCGGCCGTGATGTCGAGGTCGTAGCGATCGGCATAGAGGCTCAGCAGCGCTTCGGCGGAGACCTTGGCCACGCCGTAGAACGTGTCGGGCCGCGGGCGGACGTCGGTCGTCAGCAGCTCGCTGCGAGGGGTACGCCCGACGGCGTGGTTGCTGCTGGCGTAGACCATCCTGCTGACGCGGTGCGTGAGCATCGCCTCGAGCAGCCGCGCAGTGGTGTGCACGTGTGACTCCAGGGCTGCGGGCAGCGAGTCCTCGTGGGGAGTGCCGGCGAGGTGGACCACCGCGTCGACGCCGGCCACGGCCTCGTCGGCGACCGCCGGATCGAGGCAGTCACCGCTCAACCAGCCGAGGGTGAAGTTGTGGTCGGCCTGGGGGATCAGATCGAGTCCGCGCAGCTCGTGACCCAGCGCGGGGAGTCCCCGTGACAGCACGCTGCCGATCGATCCGGCGGCGCCTGTCACGAGGAGCTTCATCAGACCCTCGGCAACACGTCGCAGAGCAGGGCGCCCATGCGCACCGCGGCGGACTTGCCGGCAACCAGGACTTCTTCGTGGTTGAGCGGTTCACCGGTCATGCCCGCGGCCGCGTTCGTCACGAGTGAGATGCCGAGGATCTCCATGCCGGCGGCACGGGCTGCAATAGCCTCGAGCGTCGTCGACATGCCGACCAGGTCGCCGCCGATCGCGCGGATCATGCCGATCTCGGCGGGTGTCTCGTAGTGGGGTCCGGGAAGCTGGACGTAGACACCCTCGTCGAGGCTTGGATCTGCCTGCTTGCACAGGGCGCGCAGCCGGGCGGAGTAGAGATCGGTGAGGTCGACAAAGTTGGCGCCCACGAGCGGCGAGGTCGCGGTCATGTTGATGTGATCGCTGATCAGCACCGGAGTGCCGGGGGACCAGGCTGGATTCAGGCCTCCACAGCCATTCGTCAGCACGAGTGTCTTGACCCCCGCGGCGGCCGCGGTGCGTACGCCATGCACGACCGCAGCGACACCCTTGCCCTCGTAGTAGTGGGTGCGGCCGAGGAAGATCAGCAGTCGGCGGTCGCCGAGCCTCACCGAGCGCACGGTCCCGCCGTGTCCTTGGACTGCCGGTGCGCTGAAGCCCGGGAGGTCCGCGAGGGGGATCTCGTGCTCCGGCTCGCCGAGGGCGTCCGCTGCAGGCAACCAGCCCGACCCCATCACCAGCGCGATGTCGTGATCGGCGCCTCCCGTCCGTTCGCGGAGTGCGTCGGCTGCTTGCTTGGCCAGTTCCTGAGTGCTCACCTCCGGTACATTACGACAGTTCGGGCGACCCCGACCGGTGGCGACGCGCTCAGCGGCAGTGGGACACTGGACGCGTGACTCATGTGACGATAATCGGCGGCGGACCGGGTGGATACGAAGCGGCCCTGGTGGCCTCCAGACTCGGTGCGGAGGTCACTCTCGTCGAGCGGGATGGTCTCGGTGGGTCCACGGTCCTGACCGACTGCGTCCCGAGCAAGACACTCATCGCGACGTCGGACCTGTTGACGGAGGTCGGCACGGCGGCGGAGCTCGGTGTGCAGGTGCCCAAGGCCGTGCGCGCCGACATTGCCGCGGTCAACTCGCGGGTCCTGGCGCTGGCTCAGGCGCAGTCGAACGACATCGCCCACCGACTCACGGTCAGCAACATCTCGATGATCGCCGGGACGGCGACGATCGAGTCCGCCGGAGTCGTTGTTGCGGAGACCGCCGAGGGCCAGGTGCGGATCGAGACGGACTCGATCCTGATTGCGACCGGCGCGCACCCGAGGGTCAGCGCAGATGCGCAGCCCGACGGCGAGCGCATCCTCACGTGGGAGCAGGTCTACGGCCTGACCGAGCTGCCAGAGCACATGATCGTGGTCGGCTCGGGCGTCACGGGCGCGGAGTTCGCGAGCGCCTACAACGGGCTTGGCGCGCCGGTCACCCTCGTCTCGAGCCGCGACCGCGTGCTCCCCGGCGAGGACGTCGACGCGGCCAACGTGATCGAGGACGTCTTCACCCGCCGTGGCATGACCGTCATGGGCAACTCGCGGATGGCCTCGGTCGAGCGGACAGCCGATGGCGTCCGGGTCACGCTGACCGACGGTCGTACGGTCGTCGGGTCGCACTGCCTGTTGGCGCTCGGCTCGATCCCCAACACCGAGGGCCTCGGCCTCGAGGCCATCGGTGTTGAGGTGGACGAGGCCGGATTCATCCGGGTCGACCGGGTGTCCCGCACGTCGGTGCGTGGCATCTACTCGGCTGGCGACTGCACGGGCGTGTTCATGCTGGCCTCCGTCGCGGCCCAGCAGGGCCGCATTGCAATGTCGCACCTGCTCGGCGACGCGGTGCACCCGCTGGACCTGGGCAAGGTCTCCAGCAACGTCTTCACCTCGCCCGAGATCGCGACGGTCGGGATGTCGCAGCAGCAGATGGAAGAGTCCGACCTGCAGATCGACGTCGCGATGATGCCACTCGCGTCCAATGCGCGGGCCAAGATGCAGGGTCTCCATGACGGCTTCGTCAAGCTGTTCGTACGCCGGGGGGTGGGCATCGTCGTGGGTGGTGTGGTGGTCGGTCCCAAGGCCAGCGAGCTGATCCACGCGGTCTCGCTCGCGGTGTCGGCCTCGCTGACCGCCGATCAGGTCGCGGACGCCTTCACGGTGTATCCATCGCTGTCCGGGTCGGTCGCCGAGGCGGCGCGCCGCCTGCACCCGGTGGTCTGACCTGAGGTCGGTTTCGAATTACACGCTTGTGGTTATGTGACTCTTGTGGTGCATGGGACGAAAGTCGTGTCTAATTCACACTGACCCAGTGAGAGCCTTCCCCGCTCGCTCGTCGATCTGAATGGATTTTTCGCCATGAACATCACCCGCTTTGTGACCCGTGGCGTGATCCCACTGTCAGCCCTCGCGCTCCTCTCGACTGCGCTCGTCCTGGGGGTTCAGAGCCCGTCGGTTGCCCCCGTCGAGACCCGCGGAACGCCGGCCGTCGTGCGTGATCACTCGGTTCCCGTCACCGTGGCTGCTGACCGGGTGCACGTCGCACCCCAGGCGCACGATCATGACGAGGAAGCCGACTCCGGCGTCACCGGCCCCGATGTCGACACCGTGGTTGCCGAGCTGCCCGAGACCGTGGTCGAGCCCTTCTCGATGCTCGGTGTCACGTGGAAGAGCGGGCTGGTCCTGGCCGACACGGTCGTCCAGGCGCGCTGGCGTGCGGACGGCACCTGGACGGCATGGTCGGATCTGGACATCGAGCCGTACGAAGAGGGCACGCCGGGCACCGAGCCCGTATGGGTCGGCCGGGCCGACGCCGCGGCCATCCGCGTGCTCTCGTCGGCGGACGCCGAACCCGCCGGTGTCGCGCTGTCGACGATCGACCCCGGCAAGAGCCCGACCCTGACGCCGACTGCCGAGACGGTGGCGACCACCAGCGGAGTCTCCCAGCCGACCGTCATCACCCGGTCGCAGTGGGGTGCGAAGGAGGGCTCGTCCTGCGACAGCCCGATCTACGGGTCGTCGACCAAGGGCGTCGTCGTCCACCACACGGCGGGAAGCAACTCGTATTCCAAGTCGCAGTCGGCCTCGATCGTCAAGTCCACGCAGGCGTATCACACCAACAGTCGCAACTGGTGCGACATCGGCTACAACTTCCTGGTCGACAAGTACGGCCAGGTGTTTGAGGGGCGCAAGGGCGGCGTGACCAAGAGCGTCCGCGCAGCTCACTCCGGAAACGGCACGGTCAACGAGCAGACGGCCGGCATCTCGCTCATGGGCACGTTCGAGACGACCGCACCGAGCAACGAGATGAAGGCGGCGCTGGTCAAGCTGGCCGCATGGAAGTTGGCCCTGCATGGCGATCCTGCCAAGGGGACGTACAGCATCGGCGGGGTCACCCTCAATCGGATCGCCGGGCACCGCAACGTGGTCAGCACGGCCTGCCCCGGTGCCAAGGTCTACGCCTGGTTGACCTCGACTAGCTCGACCGGGCTGCGCTCCCAGGTGGAGAAGGCGATGGAGGAGGGTGGCTCTGCCGAGCCGCTACCTACCCCCACCGGTCTGACCGCTACGGGCCAGACGCTGTCCAGCGTCTCCCTGGACTGGTCCGATGTTGAGGGCGCAGAGAAGTACCACGTCAAGGCCTCCACGTCCTCGTCGATGTCGAGTCCGACGTATGGGAAGTTCACTGAGAGCAAGGGGACCGTGACGGGTCTGACGCCGGGCAAGAAGTACTACTTCAGCGTGGTCGTGGTCGATCCGGAGCGCAACGTGCGGCTCAGCGAGTACTCGGGTGCGCCGTACCCGACTGCCGAGACCCCGGCTGCCACGACACCGACGGGCCTGAAGGCGACGTCGGCCACGTCCACGTCATTGTCGTTCGACTGGGATGACGTGGTGGGTGCGGAGAAGTATCACGTCAAGGTCTCGACGTCCTCGACGCTTTCTCCCCCGACGTTCGGGAAGTTCACTGAGAGCAAGGGGACCGTGACGGGTCTGACGCCGGGCAAGAAGTACTACTTCGCCGTCGTGGTGGTCGATCCGGAGCGCAACGTGCGGCTCAGCGACTACACGAGTTCGCCCTACCCGAGTGAAGTCCTTCCGCTGAAGGATCCGGCTGCCGGCAAGATGTCGACACCGACAGGACTCGAGGCGACGTCGGCCACGTCCACGTCATTGTCGTTCGACTGGGATGACGTGGTGGGTGCGGAGAAGTATCACGTCAAGGTCTCGACGTCCTCGACGCTTTCGAGTCCGACGTTCGGGAAGTTCACTGAGAGCAAGGGGACCGTGACGGGTCTGACGCCGGGCAAGAAGTACTACTTCGCTGTCGTGGTGGTCGATCCGGAGCGCAACGTGCGGCTCAGCGACTACACGAGTTCGCCCTACCCGTCGGCCGTCACCCCAACCGGCAAGCTGCCGACGCCGACCGGCTTGAAGGCGACGGCGGCCACGTCCACGTCATTGTCGTTCGACTGGGATGACGTGGTGGGTGCGGAGAAGTATCACGTCAAGGTCTCGACGTCCTCGACGCTTTCTCCCCCGACGTTCGGGAAGTTCACTGAGAGCAAGGGGACCGTGACGGGTCTGACGCCGGGCAAGAAGTACTACTTCGCTGTCGTGGTGGTCGATCCGGAGCGCAACGTGCGGCTCAGCGACTACACGAGTTCGCCCTACCCGTCGGCCGTCACCCCAACCGGCAAGATGTCGACACCGACAGGACTCGAGGCGACGGCGGCCACGTCCACGTCATTGTCGTTCGACTGGGATGACGTGGTGGGTGCGGAGAAGTATCACGTCAAGGTCTCGACGTCCTCGACGCTTTCTCCCCGACGTTCGGGAAGTTCACTGAGAGCAAGGGGACCGTGACGGGTCTGACGCCGGGCAAGAAGTACTACTTTGCCGTCGTGGTGGTCGATCCGGAGCGCAACGTGCGGCTCAGCGACTACACGAGTTCGCCCTACCCGTCGGCCGTCACCCCAACCGGCAAGCTGCCGACGCCGACCGGCTTGAAGGCGACGGCGGCCACGTCCACGTCATTGTCGTTCGACTGGGATGACGTGGTGGGTGCGGAGAAGTATCACGTCAAGGTCTCGACGTCCTCGACGCTTTCTCCCCGACGTTCGGGAAGTTCACTGAGAGCAAGGGGACCGTGACGGGTCTGACGCCGGGCAAGAAGTACTACTTCGCTGTCGTGGTGGTCGATCCGGAGCGCAACGTGCGGCTCAGCGACTACACGAGTTCGCCCTACCCGAGTCGGAGCAC
Source organism: Aeromicrobium sp. A1-2 (assembly GCF_003443875.1). Classification (NCBI taxonomy): domain Bacteria; kingdom Bacillati; phylum Actinomycetota; class Actinomycetes; order Propionibacteriales; family Nocardioidaceae; genus Aeromicrobium; species Aeromicrobium sp. A1-2. The sequence goes on from NZ_CP027482.1 coordinate 457,654, forward strand.
GAACACGAGCACGAGCTCGGCCGGCAACACCGTGACCGTCCCCTCCTCGCGCACCATCTCGTTCGAGGGACACGGCTACGGCCACGGCACTGGAATGAGCCAGTACGGCGCCGAGGGAGCCGCGCAGGACGGCGAGAAGTACACCGCCATCCTGTCGCACTACTACCCCGGCACGTCGCTCTCGACCAAGTCCGGCGACATCCGTGTCCTGATCTCCGCCGACACGACCGACGGGGTCCTGGTCAAGGCGGAGTCCGGCCTCAAACTGCATGACATCTCGGGCAAGCGCACGATCGCCCTGCCCACCACGATCGGTGGCAAGACCGTCGATCGGTGGCACATCATCCGGACGGACAGCTCCGCCTCGCGGTCGAAGTTGCAATATCGGACGACCGGTTCCTACACCAACTACATCTACGGCGGGTCGGCGCTCACCTGGAGCGGCGACGGAGAGTTCACGGGCCCGTCGACCATCAGCCTGATCCTGCCCAGCGGCAGCACAATGAACCTGCGTGGAGATGTGCGGTCGGCCAAGCCGTCATCAGGCTCCGGGTCGCGCAACACGGTCAACGCCCTCCCGATCGAGGATTACGTACGTGGAGTGATCGCGGCCGAGATGCCGAACAGCTGGCACGCCGAGGCGCTCAAGGCCCAGGCCGTCGCGGCCCGGACGTACGGCGTCCGTAGCATGAGCAGCTCGCGCTACTACGACATCTGTTCCACGACGGCGTGCCAGGTCTACGGCGGGCAGTCCCGCGAGACGTCCAGCACTGACAGCGCCGTCAAGGGCACGGCGGGCAAGATCCTGACCTACCAGGGTTCGCCCGCTTTCACCCAGTTCTCGTCCTCCTCGGGCGGATACACCAACAACGGCAGCCAGCCGTACCTCAAGGCCGTCAGCGATCCCTGGGACGACTGGTCCGGCAACAAGAACCACTCGTGGAAGATCTCGGTGTCTGCCTCAAAGATCGAGAAGGCGTACTCGTCCATCGGCACCCTGAAGTCCCTGCAGGTCACGAAGCGCAACGGTCTCGGCGACATGGGTGGGCGCGTGTCCTCCCTCAAGCTCGTCGGGTCGAAGTCGACCAAGACCATCTCCGGCACGGATGCCCGGTGGGCGTTCGGTCTGAGATCTGACTGGTTCGGGTTCTGATCGTCGGAGCATCCCGGCGCGGCGCCGGAAGCTCGCGCCGGGTCTGGGATACTCGGCGCATGCCTGCGCTCGCCAAGTCGATACTGATCTCTGCCGCGGCCAACGCTGCCTCCTTGGCGTTCGCGGCCTGGATCTTCGACCAGTTCAACATCCGGTTCGCGTGGTTCCTCGTCGCGATCGTCCTGTTCACCGCCCTGACGGTCGCGCTGCGCGGGATCGTGGTCAACACGGTCAACCGGTTCGCCCGCGGCTACACGATCCTTGGCGGGCTGGTGCTGACCGCACTCGGTCTGCTGCTGACCGATCTGGTGGTCCCGACGACGGGCTTCTCGATCGAGGGTGTCGGCACCTGGATCGGCGTCACGCTGATCGTGTGGGCCGCAGGCGTCGCGTACGGCGAGGTCGACAGCTCTCCGCCACCGCAGCGCTAGTCGGGCGACAGTGGCGGTTGAGCCTGCCGACATGACGCATTCCGACCGCGTCCTGTCGACAGGCTCAATATCCGTGCGGGGCCCTACTCGGCTGCGGGCGCATCCTTGATCTCGGCGATGACCTCGCCGGACGTCACAGTCGCGCCGACCTCGGTCGTGAGCCCGGTGATGACGCCGTCCTTGTGCGCGTTGATGGGCTGTTCCATCTTCATCGCCTCGACGACGATGATCTGATCCCCGGCAGCGACGGTTTGCCCCTCGGTGACGGTGACTTTGACGACGGTGCCCTGCATCGGAGCGGTCAGCGAGTCGCCGCTGGCCGCTGCGCCGGCGGACTTGCCGCCCTTGCGCTTGGCCTTCTTGGGGCCAGCCGCAGCGGCGGAGGCGCCGAGGCCACCGGGCAGGACGACCTCGACCCGCTTGCCGCCGACCTCGACGACGACGCGCTCACGGTCGGCGGGCTCGTCGGTCTCGGTGGCGCCGGCGTAGGGCTCGAGCTCGTTGACGTAGTCGGTCTCGATCCAGGTCGTGTAGACCCCGAACGTGCCGTCCGCAGCAGTGAACGCCGGATCATCGACGACCGAGCGGTGGAACGGGATGACCGTCGGCATGCCGTCGACGACGAACTCGTCGAGGGCGCGTCGCGACCGGGCGAGGACCTGTTCACGGCTGGTGCCGGTGATGATGAGCTTGGCGACCAGCGAGTCGAACGATCCGGGGATCGTCTCGCCCTCCTCGTAGCCGCCGTCCAGGCGTACGCCGGGGCCCGACGGGGGAGCCCACTTGGTCAGGGTGCCGGGGGCGGGCAGGAATCCGCGGCCGCCATCCTCGGCGTTGATGCGGAACTCCATCGAGTGCCCGCGGATCTCGGGATCGCCGTAGCCGAGCTCTTCGCCGGCGGCGATGCGGAACATCTCGCGGACCAGGTCGATGCCCGTGACCTCCTCGGAGACCGGGTGCTCGACCTGCAGGCGGGTGTTGACCTCCAGGAAGCTGATCGTGCCGTCGCGGGCCACGAGGAACTCGCAGGTGCCTGCGCCGACATAGCCGGCCTCCTTGAGGATCGCCTTGGAAGACGTGTAGAGCCGCTCGATCTGGTCGTCGGTCAGGAACGGCGCGGGCGCCTCCTCGACGAGCTTCTGGTGGCGGCGCTGCAGCGAGCAGTCGCGGGTCGAGATGACCACGACGTTGCCGTGGGAATCGGCCAGGCACTGGGTCTCGACGTGGCGCGGCTTGTCGAGGAACTTCTCGACGAGGCACTCGCCGCGACCGAAGGCGCTGATGGCCTCGCGGACGGCCGACTCGTACAGCTCGGGGATCTCCTCGATCGTCCGGGCAACCTTGAGACCGCGACCGCCGCCGCCGAAGACGGCCTTGATCGCGACCGGAAGGCCGTTGGCCTGGGCGAACTCGACGACCTCGTCGGCGTGCTTGACGGCGTCCTTGGTGCCGGGCGCGAGAGGCGCGTCTGCCTTCAGGGCGAGCTGCTTGGCCTTGGCCTTGTCGCCGAGGTTCTCGATCGCGTGCGGCGGGGGCCCGATCCAGATCAGCCCGGCGTCGATGACGGCCTGGGCGAACTCGGCGTTCTCGGCGAGGAAGCCGTAGCCGGGGTGCACGCTGTCCGCGCCGGACTTGTCGGCGATCGCGAGGATCTTCTCGATCGACAGGTACGACTCCGCGGGCGTGGAGCCCTCGAGGGAGTACGCCTCGTCGGCCAACCGGACGAACACGGCATCGCGGTCAGGCTCGGCATAGACAGCGACGCTGCCGATCCCGGAATCCTTGCACGCACGGATGATGCGCACCGCGATCTCACCGCGGTTGGCGATCAGGACCTTGGCCAGGGGCTTGCTCACTGAAATGCTCTCCTCGTTCAGGACACTTGTGCCTGCCGAAGTCTAGGGCCTCGTGATCCGCGCGCCCGTATGAGGTTGGTTACCCGCCGGTGTTCGATTGTGCCGGCAGGTTAACGGTTGTTAACATCGGCTCATGAACTTTGCCCTCTCCAGTGAGCACGAGACCTTCCGCCGCAGCGTGCGCGAGTTCGCTGAGGCCGAGGTTGCCCCGCACGTGGCGCAGTGGGACAAGGACCACCACTTCCCGGTCGACCTCGTGCACAAGATGGGCGACCTGGGCCTCTTCGGGCTCACCGCCCCGGAAGAGTTCGGCGGCGCCGATGGTGACTTCACGAGCCTGTGTGTCGCGATCGAGGAGCTCGGCCGGGTCGATCAGTCGGTCGGGATCACGCTCGAGGCCGGCGTCGGACTCGGCATCACGCCGATCCTGGAGTACGGCACGCAGGAGCAGAAGGAGCAGTGGCTCCCCGAGCTCGTCGCGGGTCAGAAGCTGGCCGGCTTCGGGCTCACCGAGCCGGGTGCCGGCTCGGACGCCAGCGCGACCAAGACCAAGGCCGTCGTCGACGGTGAGGAGTGGGTCGTCAACGGGTCGAAGCAGTTCATCACGAACTCCGGCAGCGAGATCACCTCGCTGGTGACCGTGACGGCCCGCACCGGGACGCGCGACAACGGCAGCCCCGAGATCTCCGCGATCGTGCTTCCCGCCGGCACGCCGGGCTTCGTCGCCGAGGCGCCGTACGACAAGCTCGGCTGGCACATCTCGGACACCCACCCGCTGTCATTCACCGATGCCCGGGTCCCGGTCGACAACCTGCTCGGTGACCGTGGCCGCGGCTACGCGCAGTTTCTCGCGACGCTCGACGACGGTCGCGTGGCGATTGCCGCGCTAGCGGTCGGCTGCATCCAGGCCTGCCTCGACCTCTGCGTGGAGTACGCCGGGGACCGCACGACGTTCGGCGTGCCGATCGGCGCCAAGCAGGGCGTTGCGTTCCAGATCGCCGATCTCGCTGTGATGGCCCAGGCCGGGCGCGCGCTGACCTACCAGGCGGCCGCGATGAAGGATGGCGGCGCGTCCTCCAAGGACTTCAAGCAGGCCGCCTCGATTGCCAAGCTCTACACCTCGGAGGCCGCGGTCACCGCGACCCGCATCGCAACCCAGGTCTTCGGTGGCTACGGCTTCATGGAGGAGTACCCCGTCGCGCGCTTCTACCGCGATGCCAAGATCCTGGAGATCGGCGAGGGGACGTCTGAGGTCCAGCGCATGCTGATAGCGCGCGGACTGGGACTCCCGGTCGAGTGACGCACCACTAGGTCGCAGGGCGCCAACCGATCAGACCTACAGGTTGGTCATCTTGGTGCACGGGAGTGGAATGTGCTTGACCTCGGCGCCGAAATCGACCTGAGCGGACTGTGTGCCTTGCAGGCTCACGATTCGACCGAGTCCGAAGGTGTCGTGCGAGACGCGGGCTCCCACTTCATACACTTCGGCAGCGATCTCCGGCTTCGCCTGGAAGGGACTGGACGGGTGGTAGCGGCGTCGCCGCGGTGAGGTTGCCATCGTGAGTCCAGTGTCCCACTGTTTCGGGCCCGAGACTAACGAAATCATCCTTCGGACGGCCGCCAGAGGTCGGTCCAGGCGATACCGAGGTCGCCGACGAGCTCGCGCAGCAGAGGCAGCGACAACCCGACCACGTTGTGGTGGTCGCCCTCGATACCGGTGATGAAGGCCCCACCGAGCCCGTCGATCGTGAATGCCCCAGCGACTGCGAGGGGCTCGCCGGTCGCGACGTAGGCGTCGATCTCTGCATCGCTGATGTCCGCGAAGTGCACGACGGTCGAGGCCGTCTCGACGAATTCCCGACCCGCGCGACGTACGCAGTGCCCGCTGTGCAGGACACCGCTGCGCCCGCGCATGCGACGCCACCGACCGGCGGCCTCGACCGGGCCGGCTGGCTTGCCGAAGATCTCGCCCTCGAACGCCAGGACTGAGTCACAGCCGATCACCAGGGCGTCGGCGTCAACCTGCTCCGCGACGGCGCGGCACTTGAGCTGCGCGAGTGCCGCTGCGAGGTTGGCGGCGTCGGCTGAGGCGATGCGGTCCTCGTCGACGCCGGACACAATGACCTCGGGGTCGATGCCGGCGGACCGCAGCGTCGCGAGACGCGCGGGGGAGGCCGAGGCCAGGATGACCCTCATCAAAGCGCCGCCTCGTCGTAGCGAGTGCGCACGACCTCGAGCCTCGGCTCCGCGAGCAGCTCGGTGAGCAACGCGTCGGATCCGGCCACCCCGGTCCAGGTGCCCTCGATGTTGGTCGTCACGAACCAGGCGTGATCGGTCGGCCACATCAGGTTCGGGCTGTTGATGTCGCGCGGCACCCCCTGGCCGTACGGCGCGGCGCCCCAGTGTCCGGCCTCGGCGAGCCGACCGGCGAACAGGAACTGGTCGCCGAGCAGCGGGCCGTCCATGACGTGCGGGGGGAAGGCCGGGGGCACAGGGGGTGGCGGCTTCTCCTGGGTGAAGATGCGCCCGGGCCACCGCGGTGGCCCGGAGAATGTCGTCAGGAAGCCGACCGCGTCGCCGCCGTGGATGTCGCCGTAGCCTTCCCACAGTCCGAAGAAGCAGGCGTCTGGCGTCGTGGTGTGTCGAGCCAGCACGTCGCAGAGCGCACGCAGGAGGCTGTCGCGCAGGTGGCCCTCGTCGCGCTCCGCGTCGCCCGGGTTCTGCTCCGCGTGGAGCACCCGTGCGTAGGCGTCGAATCCAGACGGCCCCAATGTGGACCGCAGAGTCAGCGGCGCCTGATCGGCCAGGAACCAGTCGGCGGCGGTGAGGTCGGCCAACGGAATGAGGGTCATCCGCGCACTCCCCAAGATGTGGGCACTTTCCGGGCATTTCGGGCGACGGAACGCCCGGGAGGTGCCCACATCTTGTTGGATGTCGGCATCGTCAGGCGCCGTACGCCGATCGGCGCCACTGGTCCGGGCCGAATCGGTGCGGGGCGCGGGCCTGGCGGGTCGGGTGGCCCCACTGCGAACGAATCCTTGGCTTGGTCCCGGCAGCAGCGTTGGCTGCGGCGGCGTTGCGAGCGGCCACCACTGCGACGAGGGCGGCCAGCTCCTCGGCGGTCAGGTCGCCCTTGACGACGCGCAGCATCGGCTCGGGCTCGGCCGGAGAGCTCGCGGCGTCCTCTGTCGGGTCGGGGCTCACAGCGGGATGTTCCCATGCTTCTTGGGCGGCAGCGTCTCACGCTTGGTCTTGAGCAGTCGCAGCGCCTTGACGACCTCGGCGCGGGTCTGGCTGGGCTCGATGACTGCGTCGATGTAGCCGCGTTCGGCCGCGAGATACGGGTTGCACAGCTCGTCTTCGTACGCCGTCATGAGCTCGGCGCGGGTCGCGGCGGGATCCTCGGATGCGGCGATCTCCTTGCGGTACAGGATGCCGACCGCGCCGGACGCGCCGACGACGGCAATCTGCGCCGAGGGCCAGGCGATGTTGATGTCGGCGCCCAGGTGCTTGGAGCCCATGACGTCGTACGCGCCGCCGTAGGCCTTGCGGGTGATGACCGTGACGAGGGGGACGGTCGCCTCGGCGTAGGCGTAGATGAGCTTGGCGCCGCGGCGGATGATGCCGTCCCACTCCTGGCCGGTGCCGGGCAGGAAGCCGGGAACGTCGACCAGGGTCAGCACGGGGATGTTGAACGCGTCGCACGTGCGCACGAATCGGGCCGCCTTCTCCGAGGCGTCGATGTCCAGGCAGCCGGCCAGCTGCATGGGCTGGTTCGCGACGACGCCGACGGAGCGGCCCTCGACGCGGCCGTAGCCGATCAGGATGTTGGGCGCGAACAGCGGCATGACCTCGAGGAAGTCGCCGTCGTCGACGATCGACTCGATCACGGTGTGCATGTCGTACGGCTGGTTGGCCGAGTCCGGGATCAGGGTGTCCAGCGCCAGGTCGGTCTCGGACGGCTCGAGGTCGGCGATCTCGTCGTACGGCTCGGGCTCCTCCATGTTGTTCTGCGGCAGGTAGGAGATCAGCGCCTTGACGTACTCGATGGCGTCTTCCTCGTCGGCGCCCATGTAGTGGGCGTTGCCGGACTTGGTGTTGTGCGTTCGCGCGCCACCCAGGTCCTCCATCGTGACGTCCTCGCCCGTGACGGTCTTGATGATGTCGGGGCCGGTGATGAACATGTTGGAGGTCTTGTCGACCATCACGACGAAGTCGGTTACGGCGGGGGAGTAGACGTGCCCACCAGCGTTGGTGCCCATGATCAGCGAGATCTGCGGGATCACACCCGAGGCGTGCACGTTGCGCTTGAAGATCTCGCCGTACAGGCCGAGCGAGACGACACCCTCCTGGATGCGGGCGCCGGCGCCCTCGTTGACCCCGATGATCGGGCAGCCGGACTTGATCGCGAGGTCCATGACCTTGGTGATCTTCTCGCCGTAGACCTGCCCGAGGCTGCCGCCGAAGATCGAGAAGTCCTGGCTGAACACGCACACCTGGCGGCCATCCATCGTGCCGTAGCCGGTGATGACGCCATCACCCAGCGGGCGGTTGCTCTCCAGCCCGAATGCCGTGCTGCGATGCCGTGCCAGCGCGTCGAGCTCGACGAACGAGCCGTCATCGAGCAGCTGCTCGACTCGCTCGCGTGCGCTCTGGCGCCCCTTGGCGTGCTGCTTCTCCGCAGCCCGCTCGGCCATGTCGACCGTGGCCTCGGCGCGGCGACGCTGGAAGTCGGCCAGCTTGCCGGCAGTCGTGTGGAGCTCGGGATGGACTTCGATCTCGTGTTCGGTCAGGGGGGTCAGCGTAACGATTGGAGGTTGCGACCGATATGTGAGGCTGTTCTCATGGCCTATCGAGACCTGGACCGCCCGCCGCTGGACGCTGCTGTGCTGCGTACAGCCCTGGTCGGCCCGGACACGTTCTGGACCGATGTCGTGGTGACCGCCGAGACCGGCAGCACGAATGCCGACGTCGCCGCTGCGGCCCGCGCGGGAGGCCCGGAGGGCACGATCCACACGACCGACCTGCAGACCGCAGGACGCGGTCGGATGGACCGGGTATGGGAGTCACCGGCCGGCTCGGGGCTCATCGTGTCGGTGCTGCTGCGGCCAGCAGAAGTGCCGGCAGGGCGCTGGGTGTGGCTGCCGCTGCTGGTCGGTCTCGCGGTCGACGCGACGGCGCGCGAGTGTGGAGTCGGCTCCGGGCTCAAGTGGCCCAATGACGTACTGGTCGACGGTCGCAAGCTCGCCGGGATCCTGCTCGAACGCGTCGACACCCCGTTGGGTGCCGCCGCGATCATCGGGGTGGGCCTGAATGTGTCGATGCGGAGCGACGAGCTGCCGGTCGAGACCGCGACATCGCTCGCGCTCGAGGGCGCGGCCGAGACCGACCGGACGGTCGTCCTGCGGGTGTTCCTGCGCAACCTCGAGGCGCTCTATCGAGCCTGGTCGGCATCCGGCGGCGACCCCGCGGCAGGCATCCGCGACTCGTACGTCAGACGGTGCGTCACGCTCGGCACGAGGGTCCGGGTGAGCCTGCCAGACGGCAGCTCGCTGGAGGGCCAGGCGACCGGGATCGACGAATTGGGGCGACTCCTCGTCGACGGCTCCGCGATCAGCGCAGGCGATATCACCCACGTCCGACCGGCGACGTGAGAAAATCAGCACATGAGCCTCCCCCGCAAGCTGATGATCGACGGCGAACAGACTGTCACCGACACCCGCACCCACATCAAGGTCCTGCTGGTCCCGTTCCTGATCCTGCTCGTCGTGGCCGGGGCCGGAGGCTTCCTGATCAACACGGTCGGCGGCTCGGGCAGCGGAATCCCGCGCTGGATCGTGGTCGCGGGGATGGTAATCCTGATCCTGTGGGGATCGGTGCTGCCGTTTCTCAAGTGGCTCACGTGGACCTACACGCTGACCAACAAGCGCATCGTCGAGCAGAAGGGCCTGCTGACCCGTACGGGCCGGGTCATTCCCCTGAGCCGCGTCAACGACGTCGCGTTCGAGAAGAACCTCAACGACCGCATCCTCGGCTGCGGCACCCTGATCATCCACGACGCCAGCGAGCAGGCTGGGCTGCAGCTGCGGGACATCCCGCACATCGAGGCATTCCACCGCACAGTCTCCAATCTGGTCTTCCAGACGCACGACAACTCCTCGAGCGATGAATCGATCTGACCTCCGCGACGACCTCGCCCGACTGATCCTCGGCGGCGAGCTCAACCTCACCAGCACGGAGGTCGCGGACAAGGGTGGGCTGAGCCTCGAGGACGGCAAACGGCTCTGGCGCGCGCTCGGCTTCCCCGACACCGGCGACGCCATTGCGTACGGGGGCCCTGACGTCGAGGCGGTCGCAACGGTTGCGGCGGCGATCGAGACCGGGGTCCTCGATGAAGAGAGCATCTTCCGGCTGACCCGCGCGCTCGGCACCACGATGTCGCGTCTTGCCGACTGGCAGGTGTCGACGCTCGTCGAGCAGGTCGAGCACGATGTCCAGGGCGGCAAGTCCGCGAGCAGGCTGGAGGCAGCGGTCGGCTTGGCGACGGGCGTCGCCCGGGGGTTCGAGCAGCTGATGATCTATGCCTGGCGCAGACACCTGGCCGCTGCGGCGGCCCGCATCGAGGCGCTCGGCGCCGCCGACGAGGAGCTGCTGTCGACGGTCGTGACGGTGGGGTTCGCGGATCTGTCCCGCTTCACCCTGTTGTCCAATGAGCTCGACGACTCGACGCTCGGGGCGTTGGTCGAAAACTTCGAGACCCGCTGCAGCGACATCGTCACGGCCCACGGGGGGCGGGTCATCAAGACCTTGGGGGACGCGGTCCTGTTCGTGACGGCGGACGCCAAGGAGGGCACGCGCACGGCGCTCGACCTGGTCAGGCAGATTGCCTCCCGCGACGACATGCCCGACATCTGTGTGGGCCTGGCGACCGGGTCGGCGATCAGCAGGTTGGGTGACGTCTTCGGTCCGTCGGTCAACCTGGCCGCAAGGCTCTCGCACGTTGCCCGCAGCAACCGGGTGCTGATCGACGAGGCGACAGCCGCGGCGCTCGACGACGAGTTCGACACCCGCACGCTCCCCCCGCGACCCCTGCGGGGGTTCGGCAACGTCTCGCCGATCACGGTGAGCGAACGCCGCGGCTTCCGCTCCCGATAGGCTGGTGGCGTGTCCTCACCCCAGCTCGCGGTCATCGGCGGCGGCCAGCTGGCCCGCATGATGCAGCAGGCCGCGATCGGCCTCGACGTCCACATCCGGTTGCTCGCCGAAGGGCCCGAGGTGTCTGCCGCGCAGGTCGTGCCCGACCACGTCGTCGGCGACTACACCGATCTCGACACCCTCCGTGCAGTCGTCTCGAGCGCTCCTGTTGTGACATTCGATCACGAGCACGTGCCACCGGAGCACCTGCGCGCCCTCGAGGCCGAGGGTCATGCCTGTCGCCCGGGCCCGCACGCGCTGCTGTTCGCGCAGGACAAGGGCCACATGCGGGCACGTCTGTCCGAGATGGGCATCCCGTGCCCACGCCACCGGATGGTCGCCAAGGCGGACGAGCTCCTGAGCTTCGGCTTCCCGGCCGTGGTCAAGACCACGCGCGGCGGATACGACGGCAAGGGCGTGTGGGTCGTGCGCTCGGCTGCCGATGCGGAGGAGGCGTTCGCGTCGGGTCGTGGGCTGCTGGCCGAGGAGCTCGTCGACTTTCGTCGTGAGCTGTCGGCTCTCGTCGCCCGGTCGCCGTCCGGCGAGGTGCGCGCCTACCCCGTTGTCGAGTCGCGCCAGGCCAACGGCGTGTGCGCCGAGGTCGTCGCTCCGGCACCCGACCTCGATCCCGTCCTCGAGGCGCAGGCCCGCGGGATGGCCGAGCAGATCGCGACCGAGCTCGACGTCACGGGAATTCTGGCAGTCGAGCTGTTTGAAACCACCGATGGTCGGCTGCTGGTCAACGAGCTCGCGATGCGGCCGCACAACACGGGCCACTGGTCGATCGACGGCGCCGTCACGAGCCAGTTCGAAAACCACCTGCGGGCCGTTCTCGACCTGCCGCTCGGCCCGACCGAGTCGCGTGCCCCGTGGTCGGTCATGGTCAACGTCCTGGGAGGTGCCGTGGACGACCTCAAGGCACAGCGGGCGATCGTCCTCGGCGCAGAGCCGGGCGTCAAGATCCACCTCTACGGCAAGGCCGTCAAAGCCGGACGCAAGGTCGGGCACGTCACGGCGTACGGAAGCGATCTCGACGATGTGCTCCTCCGGGCTCGTCGTGCCGCAGCACTGATGACCGATGGAGTGACTCATGACTGAACAGGCCCGTGTTGGCATCGTGATGGGTTCGGACTCCGACTGGCCGACGATGGAGGCGGCCGCGACGGCGCTGGCCGAGTTCGACATCGTGTACGAGGCCGATGTGGTCTCGGCGCACCGGATGCCCGACGAGATGCTGGCCTACGGTCGGGAGGCGCACGGCCGCGGCATCCAGGTCATCATCGCCGGCGCCGGGGGAGCGGCCCACCTGCCGGGGATGCTGGCCGCAGTCACCCCGCTGCCGGTCATCGGGGTGCCGGTGGCGCTGAAGTATCTGGACGGGATGGACTCGCTGCTGTCGATCGTGCAGATGCCGGCCGGCGTGCCGGTCGCGACTGTGTCGATCGGCAACGCCCGCAACGCGGGACTGCTGGCTGTGCGGATCCTCGCCACAGGTGATGCCGCGCTGACGCAGAAGATGGTCGACTTCCAGGCCGCGCTGGCGGACAGCGCCCGAGCCAAGGGCGAGAAGATCCGCAACCCCGGGCGTCCGGCCGGCTTCCGCTAGTACAGCCCAGCGGAGTACTGCTCGCCGTAGTAGGTCTCAAGATCGGCGAGTGAGTCGTTGGGACGCTCCAGGGTCTTGGCGATCTGCGCCCGGCTCGGCACGGCTTCCGGTGCCCACGACTCCGGGTCCCAGAGGCCGGACCGCAGGAACGCCTTGGCGCAGTGGAAGAAGATCTGCTCGACCGCGATCTCGAGGATCACTGCGGGTCGGTGCCCCCGGACGACCATCTGGTCGGCGTACGGCGCGTCTGCCAGCAGCGATGCGCGGCCGTTGACCCGCAGTGTGTCGTCACGGCCCGGCACCAGGAAGATCAGGCCGACCCGCGGATTCTGCAGGATGTTGGCGAACCCGTCGGCCCGCTTGTTGCCGGGCCGCTCAGGTATGGCCAGGGTGGTGTCGTCGACGACGTGGGCGAAGCCGGCGGGATCGCCCTTGGGAGAGACGTCGCAGGCTCCCGAGGCGTCCGAGGTCGCGACGAGGCAGAAGGGCGAGGCCGCGAGCCAGGCGCGGTGCGGTGCGGAGAAGTGGTCGCGGTCCTTGTCCAGGACCCGCTGCAGCGGCGCGCCGAGGAGGTCGCGCAGGGCCGCCTCCGTGACGATCGGTGTGCGCATGAGCGCCAACCTACTCCCGAACGTACGACGTCAGTGCGGTCAGCGTGGGCTCGGCGGGTGCAGAGGCGAACCCGAAGCGGACGGCAGGGGTGACGGGGGGGAGCGCGCCGAGCTCCTCGCCCTCCCAAGTCGCCCGCGCGTCGATGAGCCGGTGCACATCACGCGCGGCATACCACTCGGTCCGGCCGCCGCCGGCCGATCCGTAGGTCTGCACGCCGGGCATCAGCCGGCCAGCAATCGGGTTGCAGGCCCTGGCCCACGTCGCGGAGCGACGCATAGGGGATGGGACGAGACCCAGGAACGGGCTGACCCAGAGCCGACGACCGGGCGTGAATCGCAATTGGAGGGACCGGGTGTGCACCGACCACTCGTCGCCGACCTCGACCGACACCGGCTCGATTCGCACCTCGTCGAACTCGTACGTCGAGGCGACGAAGTCTGCGACGTCCTGCGGGGGGGCGAGCAGGGTCCGGTGCCCGGCGGTGTCCTCGACCATGACGTCGGCGAAGGAGCCGAACGGGCTCTCGGCCCAGACGCCGGCCACAATCCGCACGCCCGACGACGTGCCGAGGCCCGCAATGTGGCCGGTGAAGGAATCGGTCATGGGACAAGTGTGTCCGATGCCACGAAAGCGGGCATGGCATCGGTTGGGTGATCGCGCTAGAATTACTAGGTCGTCCAACTATCTGGAGTCCACGTGTCTGACATGTTCGTCCTGTCCGAAGAGCACCGCGCCATCCGTGAGGCCGTCCGTGCCGTCGCCGAGGCCAAGATCGCCCCGTTCGCCGCCGAGGTCGACGAGGATGCGCGCTGGCCCCGTGAGGCTGCTGCAGCACTGCTGGCGGCTGACTTCCACGCGCCACACGTGCCGGAGGAGTACGGCGGAGCAGGTGCTGATGCCCTGGCAACCGTCCTGGTCATCGAGGAGATCGCGCGCGTCTGCGTGTCCAGCTCGCTGATCCCCGCGGTCAACAAGTTGGGCTCCCTGCCGATCATGATCAGCGGCGACGAGCAGCTCAAGAAGAACTATCTGTCACGGCTCGCGCACGGCGAGGGCTTCTCCTACTGCCTGTCTGAGCCGGATGCCGGCAGTGATGCGGCCAACCAGAAGACCCGCGCCGTCCGCAGCGGCGACGAGTGGGTGCTCAACGGCGTCAAGCGCTGGATCTCCAATGCGGGCGAGTCCGAGTTCTACACTGTCCTGGCTGTGACGGATCCGGACAAGCGCACGAAGGGCATCTCGGCATTCGTCGTCGAGAAGTCCGACGAGGGCGTCTCGTTCGGTGCGCCGGAGAAGAAGCTCGGCATCAAGGGGTCGCCGACCCGTGAGGTCTACCTCGACAACGTCCGCATCTCGGGTGACCGGATGATCGGCGCCGAGGGCACCGGATTCGCGACCGCGATGAAGACGCTCGACCACACCCGCGTCACGATCGCGGCGCAGGCCGTCGGCGTCGCGCAGGGTGCGCTGGACTATGCGCTGGGCTACGTCCAGGAGCGCAAGCAGTTCGGCAAGAAGATCGCCGAGTTCCAGGGCATCGAGTTCATGCTCGCCGACATGGGCATGAAGATCGAGGCGGCCCGTCAGCTGACCTACGCCGCGGCCGGCCGGTCCGAGCGTGGCGACAAGGACCTGACGTTCTTCGGCGCTGCGGCCAAGGCTTTCGCCTCTGACACGGCCATGCAGGTCACGACCGATGCGGTTCAGCTGCTCGGCGGCTACGGCTTCACCCGCGACTACCCCGTCGAGCGGATGATGCGTGACGCCAAGATCACCCAGATCTACGAAGGCACCAACCAGGTGCAGCGCGTCGTGATGGGCCGCCAGCTCCTCGCTGGGGTGCAGTCCAAGCTCTGAGCCCTGGTCGTCGAGCAGGTCGAGACCCTAGCGGTTTCGACCGGCTCGTCCGGTGTGGGCCGTGCTCTTTGAGCCGGTCGGAACGACACTCAGCTCGACCGCTCGAGCGTTGGCGCGTCCCGGCGGGGAGTCGTGCGCTTGCGCTGGCGGCGACGCGTCATGGGCATGGTCAGGAAGGCTCCGAAGCCGACCATCGCGGCCGCGAGCAGCAGCTGGAGCGACAGGCCCTCGCTGAGTGCGACGGCGCCGACGCATGCCGCGACGAGCGGGTTGATGAATGCGTGCGACGTGGCGATCAACGGATCGCGGTTCCTGAGCAGCCAGGAGTACGTCGTCAGGCCGGTCAGCGAGACGATCGTGAGGTAGACGAACGCGATCAGGCTGGCGTTCGAAACGTCCGGGACGGGCAGGTCGACGTGCTCGGAGCGGGCCAGCGCGACCGCGATCAGCCCGATTCCTGACGTCACCTGACCGATCCCGCCGGCGACTCCGTAGTGGTGCGGAATGTGTCCGCTATATGAGGTGAACCAGGAGCCGAATGCCCAGGTCCCGGCCGCAGCGAGGGCGAGCAGGACACCGGTGGTGTCGGGAGCGATAGCCGATCCGCTCAGCGTGACGACCCCCGTCAGCCCCAGTGCCAGACCGATCGAGACGCGCAGGCTGGGCAGGCTACGACTTGTCGCGGACAGCAGAATCGTGGCCCAGATCGGCGCGGTCGCCAGATAGCTTGCGACCGCGCCCGACGGCAGCCGCTGTGCGGCACCGGCGACGAGCGCGGCGGTGCAGAAGCACAGGAAGAACCCGGTCGTGGCAGCGGCGCTGAACTGCCTGCGGGTCAGCTGCCGGGTCGTCGCTCGGCCGCGCGCCGACAGCTGGCTGATGAGGAGCAGCGAAACGCCTGCCGCGAGCAGGCGACCGCCGGTCGCGAGGAAGGGTGGAAGTCCTTGTCCGCCCGGCGGGGTCAGCATCAGGCCGATGGCCGGGTAGGTCGTGCCCCAGACGACGTACACGACCAGGCAGGCCAGGAGCGTGCGGATCGCATGCTTGCTCATCGTGACGGGTCCCCTTGGGATCAAGTCGAGTGGATCTGACCGCCCCGACGTTCAGCCCGTGGACGGAGCGGTGGTTTTCAGGTGCCGACCGGCTCGGCCTGGTGCATCGACATGCCGAGTGATCGTCCGCCGTCGACCGTCAGCACGGCTCCGGTCGTGTAGGCGCTGCGATCGCCCTGGAGGAAGACCACGGACTCCGCGATCTCCTCGGCCTGGGCGAATCGGCCCAGGGGGATCATCTGGCTCATGCGCTCGGCGGCGCCGGGGGCGGACAGGATGTTCGACACGGCCGACTCGGTCGCGACGAAGCCCGGCGCGACGGCGTTGACGCGAATTCCGTCCGGACCCCACTCGCGGGCGACCGACTTGGTGAAGGCCAGCATCCCGGCCTTGGCTGCGGCCGAGTGCGCCACGCGGGGTGCTCCGGTCCAGGCGTACGTCGTGATGATGTTGCAGATCGCGCCGGACTTCTGTTCGGCCATGAGCCGGCGAGCCAGTGCCGTGCTGAAGTTGAAGGTGCCGTAGAGGGAGATCTCGACGACGGCCCGGAAGCCGTTGAGGGAGAGCTCGACGGTCGGCTTCGCGAAGTTGCCGGCGGCGTTGTTGACCACGCCGTCGACCTCCGGCAGCTCGTCGACCAGCTGGTTGACCGCGTCGTTGTCCCGCACGTCGAGCGCTGCAGTGCGGCAGTTGACCCCGAGCGCGCGGATCTGAGTGGCCGCCATGACGAGCTTTTCCTCGTTGCGTGCGACCAGCACCAGATCGTGGCCGTCCTGCGCCATTCGCCGCGCGATCGCGAGGCCGATCCCAGCCGATCCGCCGGTCACGATGTGGGTCGTCATGCCGCCACCGCGATCTCCTGGTCGATCCAGCCGCTCACGAAGCTGCCGAGCGCCTTGGTGCGGCGGGAGTATCGCTGCATCGGGAACTCGAGCGTGTAGCCGATGGCGCCGAAGACCAGGTTGCAGTGATTCATGACGTCCCACGTACGGGATGACGCGTGGGCGATCGAGGGCAGACCATGGGCGCCCTGGACGGCGGAGAGCCGGAGCGCGTCCGAGATCGTGGCGGCATCGGCCAGTCGCTGCTGGACCGGAGAGAGGTGGGCGAGCGTACGCCCGAAGATCTCTCGCTGGCGGGCGTGGTCGAGCGCGAGGTCCAGCGCGCCGACCGTCAGTCCGGCGAAGTATCCGACGACAGACGCCTCCCAGGCTGCGAGCCGGGCGGCCGAGTCGTCGACCGGCACGGCCGGCGCGAGCGACTCGACCGCATGCACTCCGAGGGAGTCGATGAACTTCACCGGGGTCGAAGCCTCGACAAGAGCCAGCTCGTACCCCGATGCGGTGGGTGTGGCGACTCGTGTCCCCACCTCGCCGTACATCGCCAGGTTCTTCACGACCGGGCTGCCGCCCAGGATCGGGATCAGGAAGTGAGGTGAGGTGGCCGCCCGGCCGAGCTCGAGGGCGGCTGCACCGACGAACGGGAGCAGCTCGCTGTCGTCGAGCAGGTCGTCCCAGCCCAGACGGGTCAGGCCCGAGGAGAGTGGCTCGTTCCGGTCACTGACGTGCGTGCCGGGACGCCAGTCGTCGTGGGCGGCGTTCTCCTGCACCATCTTGCGGACGGACGACGCGAATGCTTCGACCTCAGATGACATGGGTGTACTCCTTGGACGATGTGATTTCGGTGTGCAGCTCGATGGTGTGCTCACCCAGGCGAGGGGCCGGGCGAGTCGCGTGGCTTGGTCGGCCGTCGATCTTGAACGGCGATCCGAACACGTCGACGACGCCCGATTGGGACTGCTCGACGGTGCGTACGAGGCCGTTGGCGCGGACCTGCTCGTCGTCGAAGAGCTGATGCAGCAGGCGCACCTCTCCGGCAGGGACGGAGGCCTTGCTGAACTTGTCGATCCAGTGCGCCGCGGGCGCGGTGCGGAACTTCTCGGAGAACGATGTCGCAACCGCTTCGCGAAGGGCCCGTTCGGCCGAGTCAACCGGGACGGCCTGGGGATTCTCGACCCAAGGGTCGTCAGCCCCGAGGACTCCCAGCACACGCTTGCGCTGAGGCGTCGTGAGGCACGCGAGGGCGAAGAAGCCGTCCGAGGCCTCGTAGCAGCGGTAGTAGGGCTCCATCGCAGCAGCGTCACGGATATTGCTGCTGACCCGAGCGAGGTCATGGTGCTGGGCGATCTCGTGATTGTCGACGTGAGGCTCGTCGGCACTGTCGATCCTGACCAGGTCCTGGATCTGGGTCAGCAACGATGCTGCGAGCAGGGACACCTCGAAGTGCTGACCGTCGGGGGACGAGCGGTTCGCCAGACCGGCCACGACGCTGATGCATGCCACGAGGCCCGAGGTGATGTCGGCGAACGGGATGCCGCCACTGCGACGAGGGACCTCGTCGTGCGGGTCGGCATCGGCCATCAGCAGCCCCGAATACGCCTGGGCGATCAGGTCGTAGCCGACCTGTGCGGACTTGGGGCCGTCGCTGCCGAACGCCGTCACAGCGGTGACGACGGCACGGGGATTGGTCTGCCGGATCGTGTCGCTGTCCAGACCGAATCCGGCGGCACGTTCTGCCGGCATGTTGTGCACGACGACGTCACCGGTGGCGATGAGCTGCTGGGCGAACGCCCGCCCGGACTCGGACTTGAGATCGCAGACGACCGACCGCTTGCCCTGGTTCAACGCGTAGAGGCGCGCGCTCGCACCGTCACCGAGCGGCTCGTAGTGGCGATAGGCGTCACCGGCGGGGGACTCGACCTTGATGACGTCTGCGCCGAGGTTGGCCAGCAGCAGCGTGCACAGCGGCCCCGCGACGAACTGGGAGAAGTCGATCACGCGGATTCCGGCCAGCGGGCGAGTATCGGCCCCGGGCTCGAGAGGAGTATTCATCGGGGCAGCCCCATGCCCTGCTGGGCGATGACCTTGCGTTGGACGTCGCACGAACCGCCGGCGATCAGCATCGAGACCGACGCGCGCTGGAATGCCGCAAGACGGCCCCCGGAGACGTCCGAGGGGCCGCGGTCGACCAGGCCCGAGACGCCCAGGACGTCCAGCGAGAGCGCGGCGGACTTCTCCATCGCGAGGGCGACCGAGAGCTTGCACATCGACGAGACCCGGCTGACCTTCTCTCCACGGTTAATCAGGCGAGTTGCCTCGTGCCCGAGCCGGCGGCAGGCCTGCAGCTCTCCGCGCAGCGCGAGCAGACGCTTGCGCTGTTCGGGGCTTGCCATGGGTTCGATCTGGTCCAGGACCCAGAAGGCGACCCCGACCTTCTCGCTCGTCACGCGCTCGAAGTCCAGCGAGCCCATCAGGACGGTCCAGCCGTCGTTGACCTCACCGATCATGTTCTCGGCCGGAACGTGGACGTCGGTCAGGATGACCTCGCCGAACGTCGTGCCACCAAGCGTGTGGTGGACGTCGACCTTGACGCCTGGTGCATGCATGTCCAGGAGCATCACGGACAGCCCCTTGTGGCGCGGGAGATCGGGATCGGTCCTGACCGCGAGGTACATCCAGTCGGCGACCTCGGCGCTGGAGGTCCAGATTTTGTGTCCGTTGACGACCCAGTCGGCGCCCGAACGGGTTGCCTTGGTGCGAAGCGAGGCGAGGTCCGAGCCTGCACTCGGCTCGGAGAAGCCCTGGCAGAACATGATGCGGCCGGCGACCATGTCCGGAACGAATCGATCGATCAGCTCGGGCGAACCGAACTTCAAGATGGCCTGGCCGATGGTCTTGACCGTCAGCAGGTAGCTGCACAGGGGGAGCCAGTTGTAGCCCAGCACCTCCTCGATGTTGACCACGTCGATCGGGTCCATCGCCCGCCCGCCGAGCGCTTCGGGCCAGCCGAGACCGATGATGCCGGCCGAACCCATCCGCTCGTAGACGTAGCGGGAGTCGGTGTCAGCGGGGGAGCCGTTGTACAGCGCCTCGCCACGGTCGAACAGCTCGGTCGAGAGCTGTTGTGCCCAGGCGTCGACTTCGGCGGCGACGTCGTCCATCCGTGCTGCGGTGTCAATCATGGTGCTTGTCTCCAAGGTGGTTCGGGTTCTGAATGGGGTCGGTCAGTGCGCGGACGATCTCCTCGGCCCGCTCGGGGGAGCAGCGCGCATTCGGCACGGCGATGGACAGCGCCATGGGTGCGCCGCCAGGGCCAGTGCCGAGGGGGGTTGCGAAACCGCTCAGGCCCTCCTCGTACTCGTCGATCGAGCGGGAGATTCCAGTCGCACGAATTCTCTCGAGCTCGGGCTGCAACTCCTCCCACCGACGAATCGTGTGGGCGGTCCGGCCTTCGTACGGGCCGGTGCCGAGTCGGTCGAGCACCACGCGGTCGTCGAGCTGTGACAGCAGGCTCTTGCCGATCGCGGTGCAGTGCGCGAGGGCGCGTGATCCGACGGCGGTCTGTGTCGACAGGACCTTGGTGCTGGGGATCGCGTCGAGGTACAGCGCCTGGGTGCCGTCGAGGATCGCGATGTTGACGTCCTCGTCGAAGGTGGCGTTGAGGCGACCCATCCACCGGCGCGTGTCCTCGGTGAGGCCGGTGTTCGACCGACCTGCCAGCCGCATGATCTGGGGGCCGAGCCGGAGCTGCCGGGTGCGGGCGTCCTGCTCGAGGTAGTGGTCGAGGCTCAGGGTGCGGCACAGTCGCCCCACGGTCGGCAACGGGATGCCCAGCAGCTCGGCGATCTCGGCCTGCATCAGGACAGGGCGCTCGGCGCTGAACAGCGAGAGAATCGCCAGTCCACGGCGGAGCGTCTTGGCTCCGCCAGTGTCAGTGGGTGAAATATCGTTTTGCACAGCAACAGTCTCGGTGAGCTCCATCTACCTGTCAACCCCCTTCGCGAAGTAGATCTGTGTCGAGCGTTCCCGCTGCGATATCCCTTGCGGGTGCGGGAAATGTCCGGGCGAGGGTCGTTAGAGACATCAACATTCAGGCGCTGAAGCGTAGGTGTCGGACTGTCATCAAATGAAACTGACATTTACCTATTGACCGCTATGACTTCCATCACCTAGTGTCGGCTCATCGACGCAGGTCTTGGTTGAAGTTGCCGGCACAAGGCGATCCCAGACAGCCCGCATCGCACATCACTCACCTTCTGAGAGGAGCGACCATGAGCTATTCGGAATACTGGTCGTACTTCGGCTCCGGCCTGATCCAACAGTTCGGCGAACACATCGTCGTCGTGCTGCTCGCGACCCTGTTGGGCAGCGTTCTGGGCGTCGGCGTGGGAGTCTTCGCCCACAAACGGCCTCGCCTCAGCGCGGTCGCCATCAAGGCCAGCGGTGTGCTGCTGACCATCCCTTCACTCGCGCTCTACGTGTTGCTGATCAGTGTGATCGGTCTCGGCTGGCCCCCCGTGCTGGTGGCGCTGACGCTGTACTCCTTGCTGCCGATCGTGCAGAACACGATCGTGGGGCTCAACGGAGTCGACAGCTCGGTCGTCGAAGCAGCCTCGGCCATGGGCATGAACAGTCGCCAGAGCCTGGTCAAGGTCGAGTTCCCGATGGCCTGGCCGATCATCCTGACCGGCATCCGCGTTGCAGCGCTCCTCCTGGTCAGCACCGCAGCCATCGGGGCCATCGTGCGAGGTCCAGGCCTGGGCCGTGCGATCTATGACGGTCTCAACACGATTGGTTCTCCGACCGCGCTCTACCAGGCGGTCTCCGGGATCGTCGGGGTCGCCATCGTGGGCCTGATCCTCAACCTCACCTTCATTTTCCTTGGCAAGCTGACAACCTCTAGGGGCCTCTCGTGACTGACTCATTCATCCACCTGCAGAACCTGACGAAGACGTTCCCGAACACCTCGGCGCCCGCCGTTGACGATCTGGACCTCAAGGTCCGCAAGGGCGAGATCGTGATGCTCGTCGGCCCATCGGGTTGTGGCAAGACGACCACGATGAAGATGATCAACCGTCTCGTCGAGCCGACGTCCGGCAAGATCATCATCGACGGCCAGGACGTCACCGACGCCGATCCCACCGAGTTGCGCCGCAGTATCGGCTATGTGATCCAGCAGGGCGGGCTCTTCCCGCACTGGCGCGTCGGCGACAACGTCGCCGCCGTGCTGAAGCTCCTCAAGTGGCCCACGGCCAAGATCCCGGCCCGCGTCGACGAGATGCTGGAGCTGGTCGGACTGGACCCCTCTCTCTACCGTGATCGCTACCCCAAGCAGCTCTCCGGAGGCCAGCGCCAGCGCGTCGGAGTGGCTCGTGCCCTCGCCGCCGATCCCATGATCATGCTGCTGGACGAGCCGTTCGGCGCAGTCGACCCGATCGCCCGCGAGAAGCTCCAGGACGAGTTCCTCCGTCTCCAGCAGGACATCTGCAAGACCATCGTCTTCGTCACTCACGACCTCAGTGAAGCCATCAAGATGGGTGACCGTATCGCCATCGTGCGCGAGCGGTCGGCGGTTGCTCAGTTCGACACTCCGGCACACATCCTGGCGAACCCGGCGAACGACTTCGTGCGGGACTTCCTCGGTGACAACGCCGAGACCCGCGCGCTCTCCTTGGTGCACGTACGCCCGGAGATGCTGACCGACCTGCCGACCGTGACTGCACAGACCGGTCAGGAGGTGAGCAGCGCCGCCGGCGGTGCGCCGACCGTGGTGCTCACCGAGGGACGGCCCGTGGGCTGGCTCCTGGCCGACGGTGGAACCCCGCGGTTCGTGCCGACCGCACCGCTGACGCTTGGCGCGGGCTCCTATCTCTCGGATGCGCTGGGCCAGATGATGAGAACAGGCGCTCCGGCGGCGATCGTTGCCGACGCCGATGGTCGTCTCGCCGGGTGCGTGGAGTTCGCCTCCATCACCCGGGCCGTGGCGGCATCGTCGGGACTGGTCTCGGCTGCAGGTGCCCCCCTCACGGCTGAGGCGGTGGGACATGTCGACCGCCGCCACTGAGCTGCCGCGCCAGACCCGACCTGAGCAGGCAGTGGACTCGCCCCTGAGTCGTCGCCTGCCGCGGAGGATGGTCCTGACTACGCCGCTGGTGGTCCTGGCGGTCGCGATCGCACTGTATGGGTGGGTCAAGACCCGCGACCTGGACAGTGTCGAGTCGCGGATCCTCACCAACGGACAGATCCTCACGGCGCTGCGCCAGCACCTCGTGCTGGTCGGTGTCTCCACATTCGTCGTCCTGCTCATCGCGATCCCGCTGGGCGTCCTGTTGACCAGGCCGGCTGCGCGCCGGATTGCGCCGTTGGCGCAGGCCGCCGTGGTGGCCGCGCAGTCGGTGCCGAGCTTCGGGCTGATCGTCGTGTTCGCGCTGACCCTCGGCCTGGGCGCGAAGTATGCGATATACGCCCTCATCATCAGCGCGCTTCTCCCCGTCCTCAGCAACACGATCGCCGGTCTGGAACAGATCGACGGCGAGCTGAAGGAGGCCGCGTGCGGGATCGGGCTCACCCGCCGTCAGATCTTGTTCAAGGTCGAGCTTCCCCTCGCGGTCCCGGTCATGCTCGCGGGTCTTCGCACCGCAATCGTCTGGAACGTGGGCACCGCCACGGTCGCCGCGTTCGCCGGAGCAGGTGGTCTGGGATCGATCATCCTGGTCGGTCTCATCCAGGACCGCGACGTCGTCACGATCGTCGGCGCGGCCCTCACCGCCCTGCTGGCTGTCTTGTTGGACCACGTGGCTCGCCTGGGCCAAGACTTCCTCACCCCCAAGGGTCTCTGAACCCGCCGTTTCCCACCCTCCCCCGTAGCACGAAAGGCAATTCATGAAGATCACCTCCGTCAGCCGCCTCACCGGCCTGACCGCCCTGCTCGCCGCGTCCGCACTCGCACTCTCGGCCTGTGGTGGTGGAGATGCCACAGCCAAGGGATCCGAGGGTTCGCTGGCCTCGACCGTCGACCTGAAGGGGGTCGACATCACGATCGGCTCCAAGGAGTACCCCGAGCAGAAGATCCTCGGCGAGATCCTGATCCAGACCCTCGAAGCCTCGGGTGCGACGGTCAAGGACAAGACGGGTCTGGCGGGCACGAACGTTGCACGCGCCGCGCTCGAGAGCGGTCAGATCGACGCCTACTACGAGTACACCGGTACGGCCTGGCTGACGGTGTTCAAGAAGACCGACGCGATCGGGGACCCGAACGAGCTGTTCGACGCGGTCGAGACGGAAGACGCGGGCAACGGCATCTCCTGGTTCGCCCGCGCCCCGTTCAACAACACCTACGGTGTCGGCGCCAGCCCGAACGCCGCCGACACCGGCGTGACGTCGATGTCGGAGTACGCCGAGCTGACTCGCACCAACCCGGACCAGGCGACCCTGTGCGCCAGCGCCGAGTTCAAGACGCGCGACGACGGCCTTCCCGGCCTCGAGAAGCACTATGGCTTCACGCAGCCCAAGGGCACGGTGTACCCCGTCGAGCAGACCGTCATCTACCAGGCCGTGAAGCAGAAGAAGTGCAACTTCATGTACCTCGTCAGCACCGATGCGCGCCTGGCCAAGAACAAGATCACGGTCCTGGACGACGACAAGACGTTCTTCCCGATCTACAACCCTGCGGTCAACATGCGCACGGACGTCTATGACGCCAACGCCGCCAAGTACGACAAGCTCTTCGACGCCGTCGCGGCCCTCCTGACCCAGGACGAGATCCTCGAGCTCAACGGCAAGGTGGAGCTGGACGGACTGCCGGCAGGCCCCGTGGTCACGAAGTTCCTCAAGGCCAAGAAGATCATCTGATCTCCCTCACCCACCACCGCTCCACATCATCGAACTGAGGACCACACCATGGCAATCATGACCGGCGGCGAGGCTGTCGCACGCAGCCTCGCTGCACACGGCGCCGACGTCGTATTCGGGATCCCGGGCAATCACAACCTGCCGATCTATGAACACCTGGCCAGCAACGACATCCGCCACTTCCTGTCTCGTCACGAGCAGGGCTGCGGATTTGGCGCGGACGGTTACGCCCGCGTGACCGGGAGGCCGGGCATCGCGCTGGTGACGGCCGGTCCGGCGGTGCTGAACACCCTTGCGGCGCTCAGTCAGTCGTACGCCGACTCGGTCCCGGTCCTGATGGTGTCGCCGGGCATGCCCCTGCGCCACCCGTTCGGTGGCAACGGGCACCTCCACGAGGTCAAGGACCAACAGGCCGCGGTGGACGCCGTGGTGTCGGTCAGTCATCGGGTCAGCTCGGTCGACGAGATCGGCGATGCGATTACCCAGGCCTACTCCGACATGACCGCGGGCCGCCCCAGGCCTGTGCACGTGGAGATCCCGATCGATGTCCTCGACGAGGTTGCCGACACCGAGGTCGGTATGCCGTTGGCGCTCCCGACCGTGAGCGCTCCCCAGGGAGAGCTCACGAGGGCGGCGGCAGTGCTAGCCGAGAGCTCTCGGCCTGGGATCGTAGTGGGTGGCGGGGCGCGTGCCGCGTCCGCCGAAGTTCTCGCGCTCGCCGAGAAGCTCGGAGCCTCGGTCGTCACGACAACCAACGGCAAGGGCATCCTGCCAGAGGACCACCGGCTGTCCCTCGGAGCCGGAGCCCACCTGGCGTCCGTTGGCGAGTGGGTCCGCTCGCGGGACGTGCTGCTCGCGGTCGGCACCGACTTCGGTCCGTCGGACCTCTGGAACGGACCGTGGACGATCGACGGAACCTTGGTGCGGATCGACATCGACCCCCGCCAGATCGGCGTCAACGTCCGCCCCGACATTGCGCTGGTCAGCGATGCCGCGGCGGCGCTCGGCTCGCTGGTGGACCTGATCGGTGACCGGCACGAGACGAGCGACGGCGAAGCCCTCGCCTGGGCCGCACGTGCCCACGAGGAGTCTGCGTCCGAGGGCGCGCTCTGGGCGGACGAGATGAAGGCGATGTCTGACGTCCTCGACCGCAACGCGATCGTCGCGGGCGACTCGGCCGCCGTCTGCTACTACGGTCTGCGGGCCAATCTGCCGCTCCACACGCCGGGCGCGTTCCTGTACCCGACCGGCAGCGGCACGCTCGGCTACGGGCTGCCCGCGGCCATCGGCGCCAAGGTCGCTGCCCCGGACCGGCAGGTCGTCGCGGTGATGGGTGACGGTGGCGTGATGTTCACGCTCCCGGAGATCGCCGCAGCCGCAGCAGAGGGGATGGCCCTGCCGCTGATCGTGATCGACAACGGTGGCTACGGCCAGATCCGCAAGAACATGAACCTGCGCGGCTACGACCCGCTCGGTGTCGATTTCCCGTCGCCGGACTTCGCCGCTGCCGGACGTGCCCTGGGCTGCTACGGCATGTCGATCGAGAGCCCGGAGCAGCTCTCCGAGGAGCTTGCCAAGGCCCTCGTCGCCGACCGCCCCACCGTGCTGCACGTCAAGGAGGGTCGAGCGTGACTCGAGCCGAGTGGTCGCGTGACACGATCTACGTCGGTGGGGAGTGGATCACCCCTGGCGGGCTGGTCTGTGATGTCGAGAACCCGGCGACCGAGCAGGTCGTCGGCACGATTCGGACGGCAACGGCGCACGATGCCGCCAACGCCGTGCTGGCAGCCAGGCTCGCGAACCAGGCTTGGAGCCAGACCACGCCGGCATATCGCCGGGGCCTTCTGCTGGATCTCTCGGTTGCCCTGCGCAGCCGTGAGGAGATCATCGTCGAGACGCTCGTCGCTGAGGTCGGGGCGCCGGCAGACATCGCTCTCTCGTCTCACCTCGGGCAGGCCCTGGCAGTGCTGGACCAGTACGCCGACCTCCTGAGCACCTTCTCGTTCAGCGAAGTGGTTGGCCACACGCGGGTGCTGCGTGAGCCCGCGGGGGTGGTTGCCGCGATCACGCCGTGGAACTACCCGCTCTACCAGCTCATGGCCAAGGTCGCGCCTGCGCTGGCGGCGGGTTGCCCCGTCGTGGCAAAGCCGGCCGAGCTGACCCCGTTGTCGGCGTTCCTGCTGGCCGACGCGTTGGAGGAGATCGGTCTGCCCGCGGGCGTGTTCAACCTCGTCCCCGGAAGCGGGTCGGAGGTCGGCGGCGTCCTGTCCAGCCATCCCGACGTCGATGTCGTGTCCTTCACCGGCTCGGTCGGTGTGGGTCGCATCGTCGCAGCGACAGCATCGGACACCGTCAAGCGGGTGTGCCTGGAGCTGGGAGGCAAATCGGCCAGCATCGTGCTGCCGAGCGCAGACCTTGAGCGCGCCGTCACGGCGACCGTCGAGAACGTCATGTTCAACAGCGGCCAGACCTGTGCGGCGTGGACCAGGTTGTTGGTCCCACAGGACCGGCTCGACGAGGCCCTGGTGACGGCGGCTTCGGTCGCAGACTCCCTGGTCGTGGGTGACCCGCTGGCAGACGGAACGTATCTTGGCCCGGTCATCTCCGCGAAGCAACGCGATTCGGTCCTGGCCTTCATCGACGGAGCCGTCGCCGACGGTGGATCCGTCGTTGCCGGTGGCACGACCCGCCCCGACGATCTTGACACGGGTCACTACCTCCGACCGACGGTGATTGCCGGGCTGCCGGCGACATCGCGCGTCGCGCAGGAGGAGGTGTTCGGTCCGGTGCTCGTGGTCCTGCCCTACGACGACGTCGACGACGCGGTCGCGATCGCCAACGACTCGGCGTACGGGCTCGGGGGAGCTGTGTGGGCGGACGACGTTGACGAGGCGTTCGCGGTGGCGCAGCGACTCCGCACAGGGCGGGTCGACATCAACGGCGCCGAGTGGAACCCCGCGGCTCCGTTCGGTGGCTACAAGCAGTCGGGCAACGGCCGCGAGATGGGTCAGTGGGGGCTCGACGAGTTCCTCGAGGTCAAGGCCGTCCAGATGCCGGCCGCGAAAGGATCAGCATGATGAGCACTGCCACTCCGCGATGGGCCGCGACTACAGCGGACCGGCTGCTGCCGGAGTTCCCGTGGAACCGTCTGGCACCCCTGTGGGAAGCCGCACGTCGGCACCCGGACGGCGTCATCGACCTGTCCATCGGCGCCCCCGTCGACCCGACTCCCGACGTGATCCGCCGCGCCCTCGTGGCGGCAGTGGATGCGCCGGGCTACCCGTCGACCGAGGGTCCGGTCGCACTCAGGGCGGCGATCGTCGACTATCTAGCCAGACGCGCAGGTGTGCAGTGTCTCGACGTCGACATGGTGCTCCCGACGATTGGCTCCAAGGAGGTCATCTCGCAGCTCCCGGCATTCCTGGGACTCGGCGCCGATGACGTCATCGCGATCCCTGACCTGGGCTACCCGACGTACGAGATCGGTGCGCTTTCCACGGGGACCCGCATGGTGCGATACGTCGACCCGCGCGATGTCGACACCGAGGGGGTCGCAGTGCTGTGGATCAACTCACCCAGCAATCCCGAGGGGCGGATCCTCTCCAGCGACGACCTCCGGATGATCCTCGAGCGCGCCCGCAGGACCGGAACCCTGGTCGTGAGCGATGAGTGCTACCTGGAGTTCGGCTGGACCAGCGAGCCGACCTCGATCCTGCACCCCGACGTGTGCGGCAACGACACGGTCGGCATCCTGATCTGCAGCTCGCTGTCGAAGCGCTCCAACCTGGCCGGCTATCGGGCTGGGTTCCTCGCCGGTGACGGTGAGCTGCTGGCCCGGTTGCTGGAGTACCGCAAGCACATGGGCCAGATGGTTCCGACGCCCGTCCAGGCGGCCATGACCGCAGCCCTGGAGGACGACGCGCACGTCGCGCTCCAGCGGGAGATCTACCTCCAGCGACGCGCCGCCATGCGGCCCTCACTCGAGGCGGCTGGCTTCGTCATCGATCACTCCGACGGCGGCCTCTACTTCTGGGTGCGCCGTGAGGGCGAGACCTGCTGGCAGATCGCCGAGTGGATGGCCGACCGCGGGATCATCGCGGTGCCGGGAGAGATCTACGGCGAGTCCGGACGCGATCACGTCAGATTGACCATCACGACGGGCGACAACGATGTCGCTCGTGCGTCCCAGCGACTCATGCAGCACGCGTCGCGCTGATCTGCCGATCCCGGCGGGACAACACAGAGACAACCACACGAGACTCAGGAGAACGGGCGACATGGGAATTTTGGACGGCAGGACAGCCATCATCACCGGCGGTGCGCAGGGCATCGGCTTCGCGATGGCGACCGCCTTCGTCGCCGAGGGGGCGCGGGTCGTGCTGGGCGATCTCGACGAGGCGGCGAACGAGCAGGCGGTCCAGGCGCTGGGCGGAGCATCGGTCGCGGCCGCCGCGAGGTGCGACGTCACGGTCTCCGAGGAAGTCGACGGTCTCATGCAGGCCGCGCTGGACGTGTTCGGATCGGTCGACGTCATGGTCAACAACGCCGGCATCACCCGGGACGCCACGATGCGGACGATGACCGAGGACCACTTCGACCAGGTCATCAACGTGCACCTCAAGGGCTGCTGGAACGGCACCCGCAAGGCGGCAGCGATCATGCGCGAGCAGAAGAGCGGCTCGATCGTCAACATCTCCTCTCTGTCCGGCAAGATCGGGATGGTCGGTCAGACCAACTACTCGGCCGCCAAGGCCGGGATCGTGGGAATGTCCAAGGCCGCAGCCAAGGAGCTGGCCCACCACGGCGTGCGGGTCAACGCGATCCAGCCTGGTCTTATTCGTTCGGCGATGACTGAGGCGGTACCTCAGAAGGCCTGGGACCAGAAGATGTCAGAGATCCCGATGGGTCGAGCCGGCGAGCCGGCCGAGGTCGCGTCAGCTGCCCTGTTCCTCGCCTCGGACCTGTCGTCGTACATGACCGGCACGGTGCTCGAGGTCACCGGCGGCCGATTCATGTAGCCGGGCGCCCACCCCAACCCCCACCCCTGAAAAGAGCCTTGTGATGCGCGACGTCGTTGTGTGCGAGCCTGTCCGGTCGCCGATCGGTCGGTACGGCGGAATGTTCAAGAGTCTGAGCGCCGTGGATCTCGGCGTGGCGGTCCTGAACGGACTGCTCGAACGGACCGGGTTGGACCCCGAGCTGATCGAGGACGTGATCCTGGGACACTGCAATCCCAACAGCGAGGCGCCTGCGATCGGGCGAGTCGTGGCGTTGGACGCGGGGCTACCGGTCACAGTCCCGGGACAGCAGATCGATCGCCGGTGCGGTTCGGGTCTGCAGGCCGTGATCAACGCCGCGATGCAGGTGCAGACCGGCGCTCACGAGCTGGTCGTCGCAGGAGGTGCCGAGAGCATGAGTAATGCCGCTTTCTACTCCCTCGACATGCGGTGGGGAGCGCCACGCGGGGTCACGGTGCACGACGGTCTGGCACGCGCCCGCACGACGGCCGGGGGCCGGACGCACCCTGTGCCCGGAGGCATGCTGGAGACGGCCGAGAACCTGCGGCGCGACTACGCGATCAGCAGGGATGAGCAGGACGCCCTGGCCGTGGAGTCCCACCGTCGGGCCGTCGCCGCCCAGGAGTCAGGCGTGCATGCCGAGGAGATCGTGCCGATCACGGTCCGCGCCCGCGACGGCGAGGTCGTGAAGGACACCGACGAGCACCCACGCCCGGGGACGACGATGGACAGCCTGAGCAGGCTCAAGCCGATCATGGCCGGCAGCGTGCCGGGAGCCACCGTCACAGCCGGCAACGCGAGCGGCCAGAACGACGCCGCGGCGATGTGCATCGTCACGACGCCTGAGCGGGCCGAGCAGCTGGGCCTCGTGCCGCTGGTGCGCCTGGTCTCGTGGGGCGTCGCTGGCGTTGCTCCCTCGCACATGGGGATCGGCCCGGTCCCCGCCACCGCAACCGCGCTGGCACGAGCAGGTCTGCGCCTTGCGGACATCGATCTGATCGAGCTCAACGAGGCCTTCGCCGCCCAGGCGCTCGCGGTCATGCGCGAGTGGGAGTTCTCGCCGGCTGACCAGCAACGCACCAACGTCCACGGCTCGGGGATCTCGCTGGGACACCCGGTCGGCGCCACCGGCGGTCGGATGCTCGCCAGCCTGTCCCGAGAGATGCATCGGCGGGAGGCCCGGTACGGCCTGGAGACGATGTGCATCGGCGGCGGGCAGGGGATCGCCGCGGTCTTCGAGCGTCTCGCTTGACCGACCGTCGGTGCCCCGCCACCTCGCCCAGCCGCCCACCGAACGTCCCGAACGGAACATGATTGTGACCGAGCTCGACACCCTTCCAACCACACCCTTGGCGACGACGCCACTGGCCGATGCCCGCGACGCCCTGCGCGCGGCGGTCGATCATCTGGGCTATGAGAACAGCGTCTACGAGATGCTCGCGGTCGCACGCCGAGAGCTAACGGTCAGCATCCCGCTGCGGCGCGACGACGGGTCCGTCGAGATCCTGATCGGGCACCGGGTGCAGCACAACTTCTCGCGCGGTCCCGGCAAGGGCGGGCTGCGGTACGACCCGGCCGTCACGCTCGACGAGGTGCGTGCGCTCGCGATGCTCATGACCTGGAAGTGCGCGCTCCTCGACGTCCCCTACGGCGGTGCCAAGGGCGGTATTCGCATCGACCCGCGGAACTACAGCAAGGCTGAGCTCGAACGGGTGACCCGGCGCTACACGAGCGAGATCTCTCCGCTCCTGGGTCCTGAGATCGACATCCCCGCCCCCGACGTGGGGACCGATGAGCAGACCATGGCCTGGATGATGGACACCTATTCGGTCAATCGCGGACACACCGTCCTCGGCGTCGTGACCGGCAAGCCGGTGTCCTTGGGTGGTTCCCTGGGCCGAGCCAGCGCTACCTCTCGGGGCGTTGCCCACATCGCGCTCGCGGCGATGAGCAGCCGCGGTATCGCGCCACACGGTGCCTCGGCTGCAATCCAGGGCTTCGGAAAGGTCGGCAGGGGAGCGGCGCGCTTCCTCGCCGAGGCAGGCTTGCGGGTGACCGCCGTGAGCGACCAGTACGGGGCCATCGAGTGTGGTGCCGGACTCAACGTGGCCGCGCTGGAGGTGCACGTCGACCGCACCGGCTCGGTCGTCGGATTCGCCGGGTCGACGGCACTGGCCGACAAGGACGACTTGCTGTTCAGCGAGGTCGACGTTCTCGTACCGGCCGCGCTCGAGGGCGTCATCAACGCCGAGACCGCGAGCAGGGTGCACGCCGAGATTGTCGTGGAGGGCGCAAACGGGCCGACCACACCGGAGGCAGATGCGATCCTCGCGGAGCGTGGCTGCCTGGTGGTTCCGGACATCCTCGCCAACGCCGGTGGCGTGGTCGTGTCCTACTTCGAGTGGGTCCAGGCCAACCAGGCCTACTGGTGGAGCGCCGATGAGGTCGAGCAGCGCCTGGCCGAGCGCATGACGGCCGCGTGGTGGCGAGTCGCCGAGCATGCGACATACAGACAGCTCAGCCTGCGAGACTCCGCGACCTCTCTGGCGGTCCAGACCGTTGCGGCGTCGCACCGCATGCGCGGACTCTATCCGTGAGTCGCACCATGTGGTCTCAACGACTGGTGGCACCCTCGACCTTCGAGCTGACCGAAGTGCCCCGCCCGAGCGTCGCGGACCTGCGCGAGGGAGAGGTGCTGCTCCGCGTCGCCGCCGGAGGCATCTGCGGCAGCGATCTTCCGCACTTCGCCGGCCGGGTTTCCGGCAGCCTCGCTGTCGACGCGGAGCGTCATGCGGCAGCAGTCCCCGGCTATCCGCTCCACGAGGTCGTCGGCACCGTGATCGGGTCGCAGTGCCGCGACCTGGCCGTTGGTGCCGAGGTGGTCGGCTGGGCCTCCGGCACCAATGCCCTTTCCGAGTACGTCGTGGTCGTCGGCTCGGGTGTCTGCGCGTACGACGCAGCCGCGTTGACGCCGACCGAGGCCGTGACGCTCCAGCCGCTCGCCTGCGTGCTGTTCACGCTTGCCCAGCTCGGCCCGCTGGCCGGAAAGCGGGTCGCGGTGGTGGGGCAGGGGCCGATCGGCGTGCTGTTCAGCCATGCCCTGCGCACCGCCGGCGCGGGTGAGGTGATCGGCGTCGACGTCCTGTCGCACCCCGATCTGCTGAGCACGTTCGGCGTCGACCAGTTCGTGCACAGCACGTCGGACCGATGGGCCGCGACGATCCAGGACGAGGAACGCCCTGATGTCGTCATCGAAGCAGTGGGGCACCAGGTCGGGACGCTGACCGACGCCATCGAGGCGATCGCCCCCGATGGAACCATTTACTACTTCGGCGTCACCGATGACGCCGTCTACCCCGTGGCCCTCACGTCGATGCTCCGCAAGAACCTGACCCTGAAGTCCGGATACGTGCGTCCGCCGTCTCGTCGCGAGGCCCTGCTAGCGGCGGCGGAATATCTGGCGGCCCACCCCGGCCTGGCTGGCCGGTACGTGACCGATGTGTTCGGACACATGGACGCGGAGCTCGCCTTCCGCCGCGCCGCGCATCCCGTAGCTGGCCAGCACAAGATCGTTGTGTCGATGTCGATGTCGACCTGACCGGCGGGCCGTGCTCATTGAGCCTGCCGAAGGGTGTGGCGCTCAGGTGCGCTTGCGGCGGAGGACGTCCGAGCCGTTGCGGCGCACCATTGACACCGTGGTCTTCCACGACGGGCGCTTCAGGTCAGGCGGCTTGCCGGCGCCCACCCGATGCAGCTGATCGGTGTGCCACTGCAGGTCGATGAGTCCGTCGAGAGCCTTGGTGTTGGTGACCTTGCCAATCAGCGCGGCGCCAGTGATTTGGCGGCGGTACGAGTCGAGCGTGTCGACGACCTCACCGCGAATTTGTGCCGGCGCATCGGGCGTCGTGGCGGCCGGCCGGCCGAGACCGATCATGCTGCAGTCTCCCGAGTCGAGCGCCGCCTCCATCGCCAGGCGGGAGCGGAAGCCGCCCGTGACGGCCAGCGGAACATCGGGGGCGACCTCGCGCACCGTGGCGGCGTACTCGAGGAAGTAGGCCTCCCGGAGGACGGTCGAATCGCGCGCGCCCATCATCGCCGGCGCCTCGTAGGAGCCGCCACTGATCTCGATCATGTCGATGCCCTCCTTCGCCAGTCGCACGACGACATCGCGAGATTCCTCG
Organism: Aeromicrobium sp. A1-2; assembly: GCF_003443875.1. NCBI lineage: Bacteria > Bacillati > Actinomycetota > Actinomycetes > Propionibacteriales > Nocardioidaceae > Aeromicrobium > Aeromicrobium sp. A1-2. The sequence continues at coordinate 491,304 of NZ_CP027482.1, forward strand.
TGGCTGAATCCGCCGCGCTGGAAGTCGGCCGAGTTGAGCTTGATGCCGACGGCGAACGTCGGCGCAACCGTGGATCGGATGCGGCGCAGGATCTCGACGACGAACCGCATGCGCTTCTCGGGTGTCCCGCCCCATTCGTCCTCGCGCTGGTTGGACAGCGGGGAGAGGAACTGCGCGACCAGGTAGCCGTGGGCGCCGTGGATCTGCACGCCGTCGAAGCCGGCCCGCTCGGCCACTGCGGCGGCCGTGGCGAAGCGCTCGATGATGTCCTCGATCTGGGCCGGAGTGAGCTCGGCCGGCATCTTCGCGCCGGGGACCTTGAGGGCGATCGGACTGGGTGCGACCGGCTGGGTGCGACCGAGTGGGTTCGACTGACGTCCGGGGTGGTTGATCTGCATCCAGATCGGTACGCCGGCCGTGCGGGTCGACCCCGCCCATCGGGTGAGCGCCTCGAGATCACGGTCGTCCTCGATGGCGACGTTGCCGGACTCGCCGAGCTGGTTGCGGTCGATCATGACGTTGCCGGTCACGATCAGCCCGTATCCACCGTCGGCCCACGTGGCGAAGAGCCGTTCGAGCTCGGGAGTGGGGGCGTGGCTGCGATCGCCCATCGCCTCGCTGAGTGCCGACTTCATGAAGCGGTTGGGCAGCACCTGCCCGCACGGGAGGGTGAGCGGGCTGTTGAGCATCGACATGTGACGTCCTGAAGATCTGAGATTCCATCGGTATCTGAGTGGTCCAGCCTACGGGGTGACGCCTTGGACGTCATGGCGATTGCAGAGTTCGTGCCAGACAACGCTGCGCTTCAAGGCGTTGTGCATCGACGCCACTGATGTGTCGGCGATCGAGGGCTTCTGGGCACGGGTCTTGGGCTACGAGTCCGAGACCTTGGGGGCGGGTGGACGGTCATGGCCGATCCCGAGGGCAATGAGTTCTGCGTCTTCCCGACCGACTGACGACGGGCCTGCGCCACCGCGTGGCAGAGTGAACCTGTGCCCACACTCGACCTGACCACCGACGTCGTGAGCCTCACCGCCGCGCTCGTCGACATCGCCTCGGAGAGCCTGCACGAGCAGGTCATCGCCGACGCCGTCGAGACAGCGCTGGACGCGCTGCCACACCTCGACGTCGTCCGAGATGGCCACACGATCGTCGCTCGCACGTCACTTGGACGTTCCGATCGAGTCGTTATCGCTGGGCATCTTGACACTGTGCCCGTGAACGGCAACATGCCGTCCCGGCTCGATGGAGACCTCCTCCACGGACTGGGCACCTGTGACATGAAGGGCGGCGTGGCGATCGCACTCCTGCTAGCCGCCTCGGTGCCGGCGCCGGTCCGCGACGTGACCTACGTGTTCTACGACGCCGAGGAGATCGCCGCCGAGTTCAACGGACTCGGCCGCATCGCGCGAGAGCGTCCCGAGCTGCTGGCTGCCGATTTCGCGATCCTGATGGAGCCGTCGAACGCCGGCGTCGAGGCGGGCTGCCAAGGCACGATGCGGGTCGACATCCGCACCGCGGGGGAACGGGCGCACTCGGCCCGTTCCTGGATGGGCAGCAACGCGATCCACGCGCTGGCTCCCGTGCTCGACGCCCTCAACGCCTATCTGCCGCGGGAGGTCGACATCGATGGCCTGACGTACCGCGAGGGCCTCAACGCGGTGGGGATCAGCGGGGGTGTTGCCGGCAACGTCGTGCCCGACGAGGCCATCGTGACGGTCAACTTCCGCTTCGCCCCTGACCGCTCCGAGGAGCAGGCGCACCGGCACCTCCAGGAGACCTTCGAAGGCTTCGGCCTGACCGTGACCGACTCGGCGCCGGGCGCTCTTCCGGGGCTGAGCCATCCCGCGGCTGCCGCATTCGTCGAGGCGGTCGGTGCCGAGGTCCATCCCAAGTTCGGTTGGACCGACGTCGCGCAGTTCACCCTGCTGGGCATCCCGGCAGTCAACTACGGGCCTGGTGATCCACTGTTCGCCCACAAGGCCGATGAGCACGTCCCCCTCGAGCACCTGCACCGGGTGCACGATCGACTCAGGAAGTGGCTGACCCCATGAGCAATCCCCTCGCCCCCCGACCCGACCTGCACCACAAGGGCCCCGTCCGGCTGAAGCGCGCACAACGGCCCGACAGCACGACCGACCAGCGACTGCTGGACTCGCGTGGTGCGACCGACTGGGTGCACACCGACCCGTGGCGGGTCCTGCGCATCCAGTCCGAGTTCGTCGAGGGCTTCGGCGGTCTGGCCGAGCTCGGACCCGCGGTGAGCATCTTCGGTTCGGCCCGCACCCAGACCAGCGACCCGATGTACGACGCGGCCCGGCAGATATCCGAGAAGCTGTGCGGCGAGGGCTACGCGATCATCACCGGCGGGGGACCCGGCGCGATGGAGGCGGCCAACCGGGGCGCGAGCGAGTGCGGTGGTGTCTCGGTCGGGCTCGGCATCGAGCTCCCGCACGAGCAGGGCATGAACGAGTGGGTCGACCTGGGCATCAACTTCCGCTACTTCTTCGTCCGCAAGACGATGTTCGTCAAGTACGCGCAGGGCTATGTCGTGCTCCCGGGCGGCTTCGGCACGATGGATGAGCTGTTCGAGGCACTGACTCTGGCGCAGACGCAGAAGATCACCTCGTTCCCGATCGTCCTGTTCGGCACCGAGTACTGGGGCGGGCTGATCGACTGGTTGCGCACCACGATGCTCGCCGACGGCAAGATCGGTCAGAAGGACCTGGACATGCTGCACCTGACCGACGACGTCGACGAGGCAGTCGCCTGGTTCGTGGCCCAGGACATCTAGGCGAGTCCGCGCCGGGAGACGGCAGGTGGGCGATCGCCGCGGATCGAGGCGACGAGATCGAGCACCTGACGGGTCTCGGCCACGTTGTGCGCACGGAAGACGCGAGCGCCCTGCCACGCCGAGACTGCCGTGGCCGCGAGGGTGCCGGGCAGGCGGTGGTCCTTGTCCAGGTCCAGCGTCTCGCCGACGAAGTCCTTGTTGGACAGCGCCACGAGCACGGGCCATCCGGTCGCTACGAGTTCGTCGAGCCGCCGGGTGAGCTCGAGGCTCTGCCGGGTGTTCTTGCCGAAGTCGTGCGTCGGGTCGATCAGGATGCCGTCCGGACGAACGCCTGCCGCGACGGCGCGATCGGCCAGTGCGGTCACCGTGGCGATGACGTCGGCGACGACGTCATCGTACGCCGAGCGGTGCGGGTCGGTCCGGGGGGCGATGCCACCGGTATGGCTGCACACCAGTCCGGCTCCGTGCTGGGCTGCGACGGCGGCGAGCTCGGGGTCGTGGCCCGACCAGGTGTCGTTGATCAGGTCTGCGCCGAGTCGACACAGCTCATCGGCGACCTCGCTGCGCCAGGTGTCGACGCTGATCACCAGGTCGGGATATCGGGACCGTGCCTCCGCGACCAGGTCGGCCGTGCGGCGCAGCTCCTCGGTCGCATCGACCTGCGGTCCGTAGCCGGCCCTGACACCACCGATGTCGACGATGTCGGCACCGTCGCGCACGGCCTCCGCGAGCCGCTCGAGCGCCGGCTCGAGGTCGAACGTGGCGCCGTTGTCGTAGAACGAGTCGGGTGTGCGGTTGATGATCGCCATCAGCGCCAGATCGGTGGGCGCGAACGATCTTGTGCCCAGGCGCACGGTGTCCGGGGCAGGTGGCAGAGTCACACCCGTGAGCGTAACCACTGGACCCGATGCCATCGTCAGATGTCCGTGGGGCGACGATCCGGCGATGATCAGCTATCACGACACCGAGTGGGGTCGCGAGCTGCGCGGCGACCGTGAACTGTTCGAACGGATGTCTCTCGAGGCCTTCCAGTCGGGTCTCTCGTGGGCCATCATCCTGCGCAAGCGTGAGCACTTCCGCGAGGCCTTTGCCGGCTTTGATCCCGCCGCCGTGGCGGCATTCGGTGACGCTGACGTCGCCCGTCTGCTCGGTGACGCCGGCATCGTCCGCAACCGGCTCAAGATCGAGGCGACGATCAGCAATGCCCGCACCCTGCTCGCGCTCGACGAGTCGTTCAGCGACCTGCTCTGGTCGTTCGCGCCTGCGCCGGCTCCGGCGCCGACGTCGTACGCCGACGTTCCGGCGACGACGGAGGAGTCGATCGCGATGGCCAAGGCGCTCAAGCGGCGGGGCTTCCGATTCGTCGGTCCGACCACGGCATACGCCCTGATGCAGGCCACCGGGATGGTCAACGACCACCTGGCCGGGTGCGTAGCCCGCACCCGTTCCTGAGGCCTGCGCTCGACCTCATGTGTCACACCCGTCCCAACCTCGACAGGCGTGGCTCCACTGAATCGGGGCTCCGGCAGCCTACGATCCGTGGCATGGCATCAACTCGAAGAATCCCCCGGTCCCGCAGGGCACTCGGCGCCACGGCGCTGCTGATCTCGGCCGTTCTGGTGGCGGTTGTGGGCATCGCGGTGTCGACCGTGCCCGTCCTGATCGCAGCGACGGCCTATTCCGTCCTCTCGGGGGTGGTCGCAGCCCGGTTGCTGTCGACCGAGCTGATCCTGCGCCGCCGCGAGTGGGCGCTCGAACGTTCCGGCATGATCGATGACAACCGGGAGGTTGCCGTCACCCGGTCTCGCGAGCACATCGCGTTCGCCGAGCAGATGGGATCGCGCGTCCGACTGCGCGATGCTCAGCTCGCCACCCTGCGAGACTCGCTGGTCACCGCCGAGATCCAGATGGCACGCGCTCGCGAGCGGCTGTCGGAGGAGCGGGCACGCAGCCAGGCGCTGCAGGCCGACGTCGACTCCGCGCAGTCCGACCTCGAGTCGGCACGCGTCGACCTGCGTAACGCCAGTGACGCCCTCGCCGCGAGCGAGAGCGCCGAGCTGCAGGCCCGCGCCGAGATCCTGGCGTGGGAAGAGTCTGCCTCCGAGGCAGCCCGCATGCAGAGCGACCGCAAGCTCGCCTGAGGCTAGCGGCCGGTGAAGACCGGCTTCTCCTTGGCCAGGAAGGCCTGCACCGCCGCGAGATGATCCGCCGACGCTCCCGTCAGCGCCATCTTCTGGGCCTCGTGCTCGAGCGAGGACGGCAGGTCGTGCGTCGCGGAGAAGGCGAGCGCGCGCTTGATCGAGGCCAGCGCCAGGGTGGGGCCGTCGGCCAGCGACCTGGCCAGCGTGGCGATCTCGGCCTCGAATGCGTCATCGTCCACGACCGTGGTCGCCAGGCCCAGGGCGTACGCCTCGTCGGCGGGGATCGTGCGCGGCTGCATCAGCAGTTCCGTCGCCTTGCCGTGGCCGACCAGGCGGGGGAGCGTCCAGGACGCGCCGGTGTCACAGGACAGCGCGATGCCGGCGAACGCCAGGTTGAATCCGGCCGATCGACGCAGGATGCGGAAGTCGGCGGCGAACGCCAGCGACGAACCGGCGCCGGCCGCGATGCCGTTGACCGCGGCGATCACGGGCTTGGGCATCGTCGCGATGGCGGTCACGGTGGGGTTGTAGTGCTCCATGACGGTGTCACCGAGGGAGGGCGAGTCGCCGGTCAGCTCGGCGACATGCTCCTTGAGGTCCTGGCCCACGCAGAAAGCCCGCCCGGTGCCGGTGAGGACCACGCAGCGCACGGCGCTGTCAGCGGCCGCTGCGTGCATCGCATCCCGCAGCGCGACCTTCGTGGATAGTGTCAGGCTGTTCATCGCGTCGGGCCGGTTGAGCGTCACCGTGGCGACGCCATCGGCCACGTCGTAGGTGACGGGCGGTGTGCTGAGATTGCTCATGGGTGCCTCCAGTGGGGACTGCGGTCGGACGCGCTCGGGCCATAGGCGATAATAGGGGGCACGCTTCCCGCTGGATCGGCGGGAGCAACAGATCGAGAGGGGTACTGATGGCGGCCATGAAGCCACGGACCGGAGACGGCCCGATGGAGGTCACCAAGGAGGGACGTTGCATCGTGATGCGCGTTCCACTCGAGGGCGGCGGACGACTTGTTGTCGAGCTGAACAACGAGGAAGCGGCGACCTTGGGCGATCAGCTCAAAGCGGTCTGATGTACGGCCTGACCGTTCGCTGGTCACTGGCCGACGCTCCCAAGGGGACGGTCAAGGCTCTGCGTGCCTACGTGGAGGAGGAGTCGTTCGCCCGGTTCGCCGGGCTGGACGGTCTGCGCTTCAAGACGTGGCGCGTCCGCAAGGGCGAGTGGTTCGAGGGCAACTACGTGTTCGTCTCGACCGAGGCCCGGAAGGCCTTTCAAGCCGACTTCGAGCAGGCCGCGGCGGACTCTGCGGGCTCCAAGATCATCGGCAGTGCGCCGGTCACGATCGAGGCCTGCGAGATCGTCGCGGTCGTGCGCGGGCCGGCAGGCTTCCGGTCGTCGTCGAGTTTCGAGCACGAGAAGAAGGACCCGGAGGACTGACTCCCGCGCTGGGGTGGTGGGTCAGAGCAGCTGGGCGGCCAGCAGGCCGTCTCCCACCGGAAGCAGCACGCTGCGCAGTCGCTCGTCGTTCCTGACGCGCTGCACGACCTCGCGGATCGCGGCCGTCTCCGGATCGCGCTGCGCGGGGTCGGCGACGCGATCGTGCCACAGCGCGTTGTCGAACACGATGATTCCGCCGGGCCGCACGAGGCGCATCGACTGTTCGAGGTATTCGCCGTACTCAACCTTGTCGCCGTCGAGGAACACGACGTCGTAGCCAGCGTCGGTCAGCCTGGGCATGACGTCGAGGCCAGATCCGGCGATGAGCCGGAAGCGCTGCGGTGCGTAGCCGGCGTCGGTGAAGGTCTCTCGGGCGAGCCGTTGGTGCTCGGCCTCGAGATCGACCGAGGTCAGCACGCCGTCGGGTTGCATGCCGCGCATGAGCCACAAGCCTGAGACGCCCGTGCCGGTGCCGATCTCGGCAACCGCCTTGGCCTGCACTGCCGAGGCGAGGAACGACAGTGCCGCACCCGCTCCCGGTCCGACCGGCACGACGCCGACCTCGTCGGCGCGCACTCTCGCAGCGGCGAGATGCTCGTCCTCGCTCAGGAAGTCCTCGGCATAGGCCAGGCTGGCTGCGGTGGTGATGGTCGGCTCCTCGGTCGGGGTGGTGAAGCAAATCCTATCGGCGAGCGAGCCGTGTAGCCGGGAGGCTCCGCTGATGAATCTGGGGAACAGTCAGGTGATTCAGTGCGTTCTCTCAGGTACAAGGGCAACGATCTACTCATGAAGGTAGAGGACGTGGACACGGCAACGCTCAACTGGGACGACATCGTGGCGGATCACTCCGCCCGTGTCTACCGGCTCGCGTACCGTCTGACCGGCAACCGCCAGGATGCCGAGGACCTGACACAGGACGTGTTCATCCGCGTCTTCCGCTCGCTCGACAGCTACGAGCCCGGCAACTTCCCGGGCTGGCTGCACCGCATCACGACCAACCTGTTCCTCGATCGCGTGCGTCGCAAGTCGCGTCTGCGCATGGACGGCTTCTATGAAGGCGCCGAGGACAAGCTGCTGAGCTCGGAGATCCTGCCCGAGTCCGCGGTGCACGATGCCAACTTCGATCCAGACATCGAGCTCGCACTGGGATCATTGTCCGATGAGTTCCGGGTGGCCGTCGTGCTGTGCGACATCGAAGGGCTGTCGTACGAGGAAATCTCCGACGTCCTGGGCATCAAGCTGGGCACGGTCCGGTCCCGCATCCACCGCGGTCGGACACAGCTGCGTGAGTCGCTCGCGCATCGCGCCCCCCGTCAGGGACGCACCCGATTCGTGGGACCGATCGGGGTCTGATGACTCATCTGGGTGCAGACGTTGCTGCGTTCGTCGACGGGCAGCTCTCCGAGCCCGCGACGCGCGAGGCGATGTCGCACCTGCAGGAGTGCGATGGCTGCGCGAAGGCGGTGCGCCAGCAGCGGCTGCTCAAGTCACGTATGTCGACGGTTGCCAGTCCCGAACCGCCCCCGGCCTTGCTGGCCTCGCTGTCCGGGCTGGCGCACTCGCCGGTTGCACATCACGGCCGGTGGGAGCGGGTGCGTCGCTCGGCGTCGTTCCGGGCCGGCATCGTGCTGGTCAGCGCTTCCGTGGCGGTGGTTGCCACCGCATATGCCGTCGGCGGCGCGGAACGGCGCCTCGGCGACGAGGTCGCTCCGCCGTTCCAGCGCTATGCCGCCGACTTCCGCGGACCCGCGACGGTGCAGGCCAGCAACGTGATCTCCGAGACCAGGCTGGACGAGCTGGACGGTGCGGGCTGGCCGTGCCACGTGACTCTCGCCGGTGACCTGCATCGCACCTCGGGGACGTACGCCGATCGGGGGGCGGTCGTGGCGCTGAGCTATTCCAACGACGACGCTAGGCTCAACCTGTTCGAGCAGAACGGATCGCTCGATCTGGACAGCGTCAAGGGTTTCGAACCCACCCGCATGGGCGGCTCGGAGGTCTTCGTGCGCGACGGGACGCCGTTGGTCGTGACGTGGGACGACGATGGCGTGGTCTACACCGTCGTCACAGATGCCGATGAGGAGCGAGTCGTGCAGGCCGTGTCACAGCTGCCCCGCGGCGCGTACGACCGGACACCGCCTGAGCGGATCCGGGGCGGGCTCCACCGGATGTCGGCCTGGCTCGGCGCGGCCTGAACGGCGCCTACCAGAAGTGGCATCCCAGCGGTAGATCCAAAGTGACTACCCAAAGATGATCCGTAACACATTCGACTTCTGACAGTTGTCTCGGTCAACTGCACACAGGTGTGCGCTGACCCTCTCAGGAGCCCGGATGACGAACGTCGAATTGCCCCGACACCGCTCGGATCGGCGGCGGCCACGCCGGCGCATCGCGGCGCTTGCCGCGGTCAGCGGGCTAGCCCTCGGCACCTTGTCGTTCGCCGGGGCGCAGGGAGCGATCAGCACCCTGACGAACGGACAGACGATCTCGGGCATCGTGGCGGTCAACGATTCCCGCGGCGGCGAGGAGAACTGCACCTTCAGCGATCCCAGCAAGTCGCGTCTCTCGGTCACTCGTGTCACCGACGGCGCTGTGGTGCACACCGCCAGCCGCAGCGGAGCCGGTGCCCTGAGCAGCTCGTGGAACACCGTGGGCCAGCCCCTGGGTCAGTATCGCGTCCGTTCCTGGGCGACGGACGGCAAGAAGTCTGGCTTCGGCAACCTCGGGTGCACAACCCAGTCCGAGGTCCAGCTGTCAGACCTGACGGTCAGGCTCGAGAACAAGGCCGCGGTCGCTGTCACGACGCCGGCCCACGTCGTGACGGGTGAGTCGTTGCCGGTCACCGTCACCACCAGCGTGCACGCCGACGGCATCAGCAACCTGGCACTTGGCGGCCGCTCGGTCACGGTGACGGTGCCCGGCGTCGGAGAAGACACCGTCGTCACCGACGCAGACGGTCGTGCGACGACGTCATTGGACCTTCCTGATCTGGATGCTGGCGCCCTGACGGTGACCGCGGCTGTGGCCGACGACGCGACCTACGTGGGGGAGAGTGGCACCGCGACCACGACCCTCGACCTGCGCACCTCAGGGACGACGTACATCGGATCCACCCGGGCACAACCAGGCGCGAGCACGACCCTCAAGGCTCGTCTCGTCGATCGCACACCGGGCAGCGCGCGCAATGGCCGCCCGATCGCCGACGCGCCCGTGACACTGCGGCTTGCGGACGACGCCGGCGACAGCACGACCGGCACCAGCGGCACGGCTGCTCGCAGCGTCCCGGTCGCAGGCCAGAGCCGCACCGAGACCGCCGCTGCGACCTACGCGGGCGACTCGGTCTGGACGCCCAGCAAGGACTCGGTCACGTTCTACGTCGGTGATGCCGCCGCGACGACCGCACCGGTCGAGCACGGCCTGGTCGGCGGTCTGACCCGCACACTGGGTGGCCTCCTGCAGGACCTCGGCGTGTTCATCGCCCAGCCGATCGGCACGACTCCCGTCGCCGGTCTGTCGGTCGACGAGCTCTTCGCCACGCTCGGCAGCCTGCTGGGCGAGCTCGGCAACGACGTCGGCAAGTCCGGCGACCCGATCGACGCGACCGTCGACGGTCTGCTGGCCGGCCTGGCCAAGGACTCCCCGCTGGGCGCGCTCGTCGACACCGCGCGCTTCACGTGGCGCAGCGTCTACATGGATCCGGACGGCGCGGCCCGCGCCAAGGAGTTCGGTGCGACGATCGGTATCCCTCAGCCGCTCGACGTGACCGGCGACGGTCGGCCCGACCTGCTTGCCCTGGTCGACCTGACCGGCGAGGGCGGAAACATCGTCCCGCGGATCCAGGTCACGAAGACCAACGGCGCGCCAGCCAGCCTGCCGCTGAGCCTGCAGGCGTTGCTGACGCTGCCGAACGATCCCACGACGTACCGATTCGGCTATGACACCCGCACGAGCACGGCTCCTCCCGGATTCTCTGCGCTCATCCTGTTGGGCGACGGCGGAGCCGGGCTCGAGGTAGCCGCGAGCGGCGATGCCGCAGTGGCAGTCACGGGCGCCATCACTCCGGACAACGGTCTCGCGGCGGTGCCGCCCAGCGGCTCCGGCGACCCGGCCGACCTCGACGGCGATCCGCTCGAGGTCCCGAGCGGACTGGCGCCGGAGGAGCAGCGGTTCGGTGTCTCGTTCGACCGGGCGCCGGCAAGTGCACGCATCGCGCTTGACCTGTCGGGAGGTTCGGTCGACTCGCAGAACATCGCGGCAACGTTCACGACCGACGCACCGACCACGGTCGGGGTGGAGCTGGCCGACGACTCGGGCGGCGACCAGATCTTCCTCGCGGATGCATCGTTCGCCAAGATCGACGGCACCCTGGCACTGGCGCTCAAGGGCACCGAGGCCAGTGGCCTGACTGCATCGCTGCACGGTGACGCCGGGCTCGACCAGGTCAACGTACGGGCTCGTACGCTCGACGCCGGACGGACCGCGAGCGACATCATCCTCGGTCTGGAGGACGTTCCCGACACGATCGACTTCGCCCTGGGTGCCGAGGGCGCGGGCAGCCTGACCGCCAGCGGCGCGATCGGTGTCTTCGGTGCCGGCTACAGCAGCGGCGGCGAGATCGTGACATTGGACGACGCGGCCTACCTGCGACTGCTGACGCAGGGTGATCACCAGTCGGTCGCCGTGCGTCTGCCCGGGTTCGAGGGTATGTCGCTGGATCTGCAGGACACCGTCGCGCTCAACCTGACGATGGCTCCGACCCCGCTGCGTGCCCTGGTCGAGCAGGAGTCGCTGACCCTGGACGCCAAGATCCTCGACGCACCACACGAGCTGGGTCTTGCGCTGTCACCTGATGGCGCAGTACGGGTCGAGGGATCCTCCGCGATCGACCAGGTCCTCATCAACGCCGAGGATGAGTCAGGAAGCCTGTTGGGTGCGACCCACCTCGACGTCGCGCTGACGGACATCCCGCATGTGCTCTCAGTCGAGGTCGGCGACGCCGGTGTCGGCTTTGACACCGCCGGCGAGCCGGTCGGGCTCGTCGAGGTCGACGCCCACTCGGGCAACCCGATCTCGATTCCCGGTGACGGCGATGGTCTGGTCATGGACCAGACGGGAGACTCCACCCGTCTGGCTGCACGGATCAGCGGGCTGCGCAAGATCTCCGCGGAGCTCGACTCGACGCCCGAGCTACTCCTGGACACCGTCGCTGGCAAGATCTTCACGGTCCGGCTGGACGACGGTGCTGACAGCGTCAACGCGACGATCGATCACCTCGTGCCCAACATGCGGCTCGGTCTGGTGGACGACGGGTCTGGTGCACAACGACTCGACTACTCGGCAGCGGAGTCGACCAACAGCCTGACATTCGATCTGGGTGGTCTCAGTGGATCGATCGCCGGACCGTTGCCGGCGCAGCTGCGGGTCTGCATGGCCGACGACGAGGCGTGCCTGCCCGGCGTCGGCATCGAGGACCCGGCGTTGGGCTCGGTGCAGTTCGTCGCCAGCGAATACACGACGCTGAATCTCGTGGACTCAGCCGGTGGCCTGTCGGCACAGAACCTGCGGTTGCAGCGCCTCGACCTGACCGGCAACCTCGACACCGAGGACGGCGGCCCGATCTACCTCAACACCACGGAGTTCGACGGTGCATGTGGTTTCGACGGCTGCGAGCACCCGATCCTGGGTGGCAAGATCAACGCCGACCTGGGCACGGCGCAGCTGGAGTTCACACCTGGCAACGGCTTCTCGGCCGTTGACGCGGTGACTGACCTGGTGCCGACCAAGCTCTTCGGTCAGACGACCGGGGTCAAGGCGACGGGTGGCACCGGCATCGTGCGGTGCGTGTCCGCGACGGCGCTCAAGGTCACGGTCAAGGTCATCGGCATACCGATCACGCTGAACCTGCGTGATGCGATCTGCGACGTGCCCAACCGGGTCCCGCGCACACCGTAACCCCATCAGCAGCACGAAGGCCGACCGTCGATGACGGTCGGCCTTCGTGTCTGTCCGGCGGGTTCGGCTAGGTCGACTCGGGGTCGTACGGTGGCGTCTCGCCGGGACGCAGGATCCGGCTCTCCTTGGTGGCGGCCGGAGTCGTGTCGTCGTCGTCGAGGAAGTTGCGGCGCACGATCTCGCGCGGATCGAGGTCGCGGAGGTTGAGACCAGACAGGTCCTCGCCGAGCTCGCGTCCGAGGTCGTTCTTGGCGTTGTCGGCCATCTGGCGGAGCGTTCGCACGAAACCACCGGCCTGCTTGGCCAGCTCGGGCAGCTTGTCCGGGCCGAACACGAGCATGGCGACGACCAGGACGACCCCGATCTCTGGCAGCCCCATGCCGAGCATGTGGCCTGCCTACAGCCGTCCGGCCGGGGCGAGGCCCAGCTGCATGCCGGCGAGGCCACGGGAACGGCCGCTGAGCTGATCGGCGGCAGCCTGCAGGATCGTGGCCGCCACGGACTCCGGGTCGGCCTCGATGATCGGGTTGCCGATGTCGCCGCCCTCGCGGAGCTCCTGGTCGAGCGGGATCTGGCCCAGCATCGGCACGTCGTAGCCGAACCGGGCGCTGAGTGCCTCGGCGACCCGAGCGGCTCCGCCGGATCCGAAGATCTCCATGCGGTCGCCGTTGGGGAGCTGGAGGTAGGACATGTTCTCGATGACGCCCACCACGCGCTGGTGCATCATCGAGGCCATCGTGCCAGCACGTTCGGCGATGTCGGCGGCAGCGGGCTGCGGGGTCGTGACGACGAGGACCTCGGCGTTGGGCAGGTGCTGGCCCAGGCTGATCGCGACATCGCCGGTGCCGGGCGGGAGGTCGAGCAGCAGAGCGTCCAGGTCACCCCAGTAGACATCGCTGAGCATCTGCACGAGTGCACGGTCGAGCATCGGGCCGCGCCACGCGACGACCTGGTCCTTGCGCGGCTTGAGCATCCCGATGCTGATGACCTTGAGGCCCTTGACGGGAACCGGCATGATCATGTCCTCGACCTGGGTCGGGCGCAGGTCGCCCACGCCGAGCATGTCGGGGATCGAGTGACCGTAGATGTCGGCGTCGATGATGCCGACCTTGAGGCCGCGCTTGACCATCGCGAGTGCCAGGTTGACCGTGACGGTCGACTTGCCGACTCCGCCCTTGCCCGAGGCGATCGCGTAGACCTTGGTCAGCGAACCAGCCTGGGCGAACGGGATCTCCTTCTCCGTGCGACCCCCGCGCAACATCTCCTGCATGCTCTTGCGCTGCTCGTCGGTCATGACGCCCATGTCGACGACGACGGCGTGCGCCGGTGCGACGGTCGCGACCGCAGCGGTGATGTCGCGGTTGAGGGTGTCCTTGAGTGGGCAGCCGGAGACGGTCAGCAGCAGGTGGACCGTGATCTGCGCTTCTTCGATCACGACCCCGTCGACCATGCCGAGCTCGGTGATCGGTCGTTTGATCTCCGGGTCGATGACCTTCGTGAGGGCTTCCAGGACTTGCTCTTCGGTGACCGCAGACATGCCCCCATGGTACGTGGGCGCGCCGCGTGCCCGTCCCCGAGTGTGACCTAAGCGTTGAGGTCGATGGAAGGATGAACGCGTGGGACATCTCGACATCAGCTCCGTCAGCTTCACACTGTCCGACGGACGACCCCTGCTCGACGAGATCAGCCTGCGCGTCGGCGAGGGAATGAAGGTTGCGCTGATCGGTCCCAACGGCAGCGGCAAGACGACTTTGACCCGGATCGTGACGGGAGACCTGCAGCCTCACGGGGGCGCGGTGACGGCCTCCGGCGGTCTGGGGGTCATGCGCCAGTTCGTGGGATCGATGCGGGACGAGTCGACGGTCCGCGACCTGCTGATCTCGGTCGCGCCGCCGCCCGTGCGGCATGCTGCCGCCGAGGTCGACCGCACCGAGCTGCTGATGATGGAGCGTGACGACGAGGCCGACCAGATGGCGTACGCACAGGCGCTGGTCGACTGGGGCGACGCCGGCGGCTACGAGCACGAGTCGACGTGGGACATGTGCACCATGGCTGCCCTCGGAGTGCCATTCCAGCAGGCGCAGTGGCGGGCCGTCACGACGTTGTCCGGCGGTGAGCAGAAGCGGCTCGTGCTGGAGGCGTTGCTGCGGGGGCCCGAGCAGGTCCTGCTGCTTGACGAGCCCGACAACTACCTCGACGTGCCGGCCAAGCGGTGGCTCGAGGAGCAACTCGTCGAGTCGCCCAAGACCGTGCTGTTCGTGAGTCACGATCGTGAGCTGATCGAGCGTGTAGCCGGACGGATCGCGACGCTCGAGCCCGGCGCGGCTGGAAGCTCGCTATGGGTCCATCCCGGGCGTTTCTCGACGTACCTCCAGGCGCGGATCGACCGCAACGCCAAGCTCGAGGAGCGGCGGCTCCGCTGGGACGAGGAGCGGGCCAAGCTCAAGGCGCTGGTGCTGATGTATCGGCAGAAGGCGGCCTACAACTCCGACATGGCTGCCCGCTACCAGGCCGCGCAGACCCGGCTCGAGCGGTTCGAGCGCGAGGGTCCTCCCGAGGCCGTCCCGATCGCCCAGAACCTTCGGATGCGGCTCGAGGGGGGCCGCACGGCCAAGCGGGCGGTGACTGCCGAGCAGGTTGAGCTGACCGGGCTCATGAAACCGTTCGACCTGGAGATCTGGTTCGGCGAGCGGGTCGCGGTGCTGGGCAGCAACGGCTCTGGCAAGTCGCACTTCCTGCGGCTCCTTGCGGCCGGCGGGTCTCGCCCGGACGTCGAGCACGAACCAGTCGGTGACGTGATCCCGCCGCCGGTCGACCACACAGGCATGGCCAAGCTCGGCTCCCGCGTACGACCGGGTTGGTTCGCGCAGACGCATGAGCACCCGTCGTTGCTGGGCCGTACCTTGCTGGAGATCCTGCACCACGGTGACGGTCACCGGCGGGGGATGGGCCACGAGGGATCGGCCAAGGCGCTGGACCGCTACGGGCTCGCCAAGGCCGGCGACCAGGTCTTCGAGCAGCTGTCGGGAGGCCAGCAGGCGCGGTTCCAGATCCTGCTGCTCGAGCTGTCCCACGCGACGGTGCTGCTGCTGGACGAGCCGACCGACAACCTCGACCTGCACTCCGCCGAAGCCCTCGAGCAGGCCCTGTCGACGTTCGAGGGCACCGTCGTCGCGGTGACGCACGATCGGTGGTTTGCCCGGGGCTTTGATCGGTTCCTGGTGTTCGGCGCCGATGGTCAGGTCTACGAGTCCGACGAGCCGGTGTGGGACGAGACGCGGGTCCGTCGGAAGCGGTGAGCCGCTGCCACGGGCTGCGTGACGCTGGTCGGGTCAGGCCTTGTCGCCCTCGGACTCGGCACGTTCGTCAAGGTCGGACACCAGATTGCGCAGCTCGCCGCGAATGAAGTCGCGGGTCGCGACCTCGCCGAGGCCGAGCCGCAGACTGGCAACCTCACGAGCGAGGAACTCCATGTCGGCATTGGCCTGCGCCGTGGCATCGCGCTCCTGCTCCTGCGTGACCCGATCGCGGGCCTCCTGGCGGTTCTGTGCCAGCAGGATCAGCGGCGCGGCGTAGGACGCTTGGAGGGAGAGGATCAGCGTGAGGAAGATGAACGGATAGGCGTCCCAGCGGTCGCGCTCTGGCCCGTACGGCACGTTCCACAGGATCCAGACCACGACGAAGACCGTCATCCAGGCGATGAACCGGGCCGTGCCGAGGAATCGGGCCGTGGACTCGGCGAATCGGCCGAACCGTTCGGGATCGGGGTCACGGCGGGGGCGGGGGCGGAACAGCCGGCGTACCTCCCGCGGCTGGTCGAGCCGGGCGCGCTCAGCCATGGGCGACCACCTCCGTCTCCTGGTCGTCCTGCTCTCGCCAGCCTTCAGGGAGCAGGTGATCGAGAACATCGTCGATGGTCACCGCCCCCAGTAGATGGGCGTTGTCGTCGACGACCGGCAGCGCGACCATGTTGTACGCCGCGAGCAGGTTGGCGACGTGCTCGAGGGAGGCATCTGCTCGCGGCCAGTCGATGTCCTTGTCGACGATCGCGCCGACCAGCGTCGACGGCGGCTCGCGCAGCAGCGCCTGGAAGTGCACGATGCCGAGGAACTTGCCGGTCGGGGTCTCCAGCGGCGGGCGGCAGATGTAGACCATCGACGCCAGCGCGGGGATCAGGTCTGGGTTGCGGATGCGTGCCAGCGCGTCGGCGATCGTCGCGTCGGGGGGGAGCACGACAGGCTCCGTCGTCATCATGCCGCCGGCGGTCCGCTCCTCGTACGTGAGCAGGCGGCGCACGTCCTCGGCGTCGTCGGGCTCCATGCGGCCGAGCAGCTGCTCGGCGGTCGCGGGCGGCAGCTCGCCGAGCAGGTCCGCCGCGTCGTCGGGGTCCATCTCCGACAGCACGTCGGAGGCGCGATCGGGGTCGAGCACGCCGAGGATCTCGACTTGGTACTTCTCCGGCAGCTCCTCGAGCACGTCGGCCAGTCGCTCGTCGTCGAGCTCGGTCACGACTTCCATGCGTCGCTTGGGCGACAGGTCGCGCAGGGCGTTGGCGAGGTCGGCCGCCCGCATCTCATCCATCGTGGCGAGCAGGTGGGTCGCGCCCTGACCGGTCTCCTCGGTCGTGAGGCCCGTGACCTCGTCCCACTCCAGGACCTGGTGCGGGCCGCGACGGCCGAAGCGCTTGCCGCCACCTTGCACCGCGATCGCGCTGATGTACCAGTCGCGACGGGGGTCCTGCTCCATCGCGATGTCGTAGACCGTGCCGCCGGAGGAGTCGGGCAGCTCGACCGTGCGGTCGAACAGCTCGTGGATCGCGAGCGTCTCGGTGCGCCGCTGCACGAACTTGCGCACGTTGAGCACACCCGTCGTGATGATCTGTCCGGAGTCCAGCGACGTGACCCGGGTGATCGGCAGGAACACCCGGCGGCGTCCAAGCACCTCGATGACGATGCCGAGCACCCGTGGGCGGTGCTTGGCGGACCGCACGGCGACCACGACGTCGCGCAGCTTGCCGACCTGGTCGCCCGCGGGATCGAAGACCGCTTGGCCCACGATGCGGGACAGGAAGATACGACCGGGGGTAGCGCTCACGCTCGAACTCTACCGGGCTGCCCGGCGTGCGACCGGTCATCAACCGACTTGCCGTGACACCTACGTCTGACGTCCTTTTGGGGGACCATGTCACTTGCTCTGCTTGATCGGCAGCACCCCATCGCGAAGCCCGACTTCAACGGTCGGCGCGATCCACGGCCGGCTGCTGACCGCGTGGGCCGCCGCCGGTGTCGCCGGCCCGCTGATCGTCAATCGGATCCTCGACGCGCAGGGCAAGCCGGGCAGGCTCACCGCCGCCGACTACCGACCGGCGCTGTTGATGATGGTCGGGGTCCTGATGGTCGGCTTCGTTGCCAACCTCGCGATCCGTCCGGTGGACGAGCGCTTCCACGAGCCACGGATCGACGCAACTTCGACGGCCGAGACGCAGGCTGCTGCAGCCGATCACGATGTCCCGGTGGCCCCGGCAGGACCGCTGATCGTCTCGGCTTGGGTGCTGGTCGCGATCCCGCTGGCGTACGGAATCTACGAGACCGTCGTCAAGGCTGCCGACCTGTTCTGGTCGGCGGCGCGGCTCATGACAGGTGTGTCGGTTGCGGACGCGCCTTGTGCCCCTCGTCCGCTCCGGTGGAGGCCTGGCTGTCGTACGACCCGGTGATCGTCCGGTCCTGGCGCGCGGGCGTCAGGCTGATGATGATCGACTTGGAGGTCGGGCAGTTGCTGCCGGTCGCGGTCGAGTCCAGCGGCACGAGCGGGTTGGTCTCGGGGTAGTAGGCCGCGGCCGATCCGCGCGGGGTGTCGTACGGGACGATCCGGAAGTCCGGTGCGACCCGGTCGATGTCGTCGTCGTCCCACCGGGTGCTCAGGTCGACCATGTCGCCGGCGGTGAAACCGAGGTGGGCGATGTCGTCGGGGTGCATGAACACGACCCGGCGGCCGCCCTCGATCCCGCGATAGCGGTCGCTGAACCCGTAGATCGTGGTGTTGAACTGGTCGTGGCTGCGCAGAGTCTGCAGGAGGATGTGGCCCTCGGGCACCTGCAGGACATCGATCGGCGAGCAGACGAACTCTGCAGAGCCCGACCGGGTCTCGAAGGTCCTTGAGTCCCGCGGCGGGTGGGGGAGCACGAAGCCGCCGGGCCGGTCTACCTTGGCGGTGTACTCCTCGCAGCCCGCCACGACCCGCGAGATGTGGTCGCGGGCGACGTCGTAGTCATCGCGCATCGCGGCCCAGTCGATGCCGTGCCGGTCGCCCAGCGTGGCCTCGGCGATGCCGCACAGGATCGCGGTCTCGGACCGCAGGTGCGGGCTGGCCGGCTCGAGCACGCCGCGGGAAGCGTGCACGGCGCACACCGAGTCCTCGACCGAGATGAACTGCTCCTTGCCCCCACGGACGTCTTTCTCGGTACGCCCCAGGGTCGGCAGGATCAGCGCAGTATCTCCACACACCAGGTGCGAGCGGTTGAGCTTGGTCGAGACCTGGACCGTCAGCCGGGTGCTGGCCAGCGCCTTCGCGGTGACTGCGGTGTCGGGTGCAGCCAGCACGAAGTTGCCGCCCAGCCCCATGAAGACGTGCGCCTTGCCGTCGCGCATCGCTCGCACACTGTTGACGGTGTCGTGGCCGTGCTCGCGGGGCGGGTCGAAGCCGAACTCGGCCTGCAGGGAGTCCAGGAATGTGTCGGGGACCCGCTCCCAGATGCCCATCGTCCGGTCGCCCTGCACGTTGGAGTGGCCGCGGATCGGGAACAGGCCGGCGCCAGGCTTGCCGATGTCACCGCGGGCGAAGGCCACGTTGCAGACCTCCTTGATCGTGGCGACGGCATTGCGGTGCTGCGTCAGGCCCATGGCCCAGCAGTAGATGGTCTTGTCCGAGGCGCGGATCATCTCGGCCGCCTCCGTGATCTGGGCGCGCGACAACCCGGTCGCCTTCTCGACGGTCGTCCAGTCGACTGCTGCGACGTGCTGGGCCCACTCGTGGAATCCGGTCGTGTGGCGGTCGATGAACTCGTGGTCGAGGGCGTCCCACTCGACCAACAGCGAGCCCAGGGCCTGGAACAGCGCGAGATCACCATTGAGTCGGATCGGCAGGTGCAGGTCGGCGATCTCGGTGCCCTTGCCGATGATGCCGCGCGGGACCTGGGGGTTGCGGAAATTGTGCAGCCCGGCCTCGCGAAGTGGGTTGACCGCGATGATCTTGGCGCCGCGACGCTTGGCGATCTCGAGCGCCGACAGCATGCGTGGGTGGTTGGTGCCGGGGTTCTGGCCCGCGATCAGGATCAGGTCGGCCTCGTAGACGTCCCGCATCGTCACGCTGGCCTTGCCGATGCCGATCGACTCGGCCAGTGCGATGCTGGTCGACTCGTGACACATGTTGGAGCAGTCCGGCATGTTGTTGGTGCCGAGCGCGCGGGCGAACAACTGGTACGTGAATGCGGCCTCGTTCGAGGCGCGCCCCGAGGTGTAGAAGACCGCTTCGTCGGGGCTGTCGAGTCCGTTGAGGTTGTCGGCGACGATCGCGAGCGCGTCATCCCACTCGATCGGCTCGTAGTGCGTGGCGCCGGGCCGCTTGACCATGGGGTGCGTGATCCGGCCCTGCTGGCCCAACCAGTGCTCGTCGTGGCTGTCGAGCTCGGCAATGCTGTGCCGGGCGAAGAAGTCCGGGGTGGCGCGCTTCTTGGTCGCCTCCTCGGCAACGGCCTTGGCGCCGTTCTCGCAGAACTCGGCCGTGTGCCGATTCTCGGGGTCGGGGTCCGGCCAGGCGCAGCTCATGCAGTCGAACCCGTCGGCCTGATTGAGCTTGAGCAGGGTCTTGGCCGTGTTCTTGAGGCCCATCTGGCCGATCGCGCGCTGCATCGAGACACGGACTCCCGTGACGCCGGCCGCAGCGCTCTTCGGATCGTGCACCCGGAGGTCCTGGTCGTGGTGGTCGATCGTGCCGTCGCTCATGTCGCCCCTTTGACTGATCCCATTCCGCTCCAAGGCCATTGTGTCCCGGTCGACTCGGCGGCGCATGTCCGCCGGGTCAGATCGACAGGTGCGGCGCGGTGCGAGGGATCGAGGTCGAGATGCCGTCGGGGAGGGTCACCTCGCCGGTCGGGACGAGCCGTACGACGACGGACTCGCGGGCCCAGCGCTCGATCGCGTGGTCGCTGTCGACCAGGTTGAGCCGGCCGGACTTGAGTGCCGATGTGACGGGTCCCCAGTGCTCGGACTCGGCTCCGAGGACCTCGACCCGGGCCTCCGCCCTCGCGACCAGCGCTCGGTTGGACTTGCTCCGCAGGCTCAGCACGACGATCTGCTGCTCGGTGATGCCGGGCAACGGCTGCTCGGCGCCCCCGGACACGACGCATACCGCGTCACCGACCCACTCGTGCCAGACCGCGTGCGACGAGCCGGCATACGAGACCCAGACCAGCCCAGACTTCTTGGCCAGGTCGGCGACGAGAACGGTGTGACTCACGCGCTCAGCGTACGGCCGAGGCTTCCGCGGTGTGGGTTCGCCGAGCGGGCTCAGCGACTGTCGTCGTGCCGGTCGACTCCCGGTCCATGAGTCCCTGGACGAAGGCGCCGATCTCGCCGATCGCGATGCGCGCCTCGGGCAGCCACGACGCGGCCGCCTGGAAGACGTGCACTTGACGGTCCCAGACCTGAAGGTCGCAGGCGACACCTGCCGAGACCAATCGGTTGGCCATGAGCTCGGCATCAGCCATCAGGACCTCATGCGACCCGATGTGGATCATCGCCGGTGGCATGTCGGCCAGCGGCATGTTGACCGGATCGACGCGGGGTGCGGTGACGCCGTGGTGGGTGTCCATCCGCAGGGCCACGTCAGTCAGCTTGGCGACGGCCTTCAGCGGGAACGTGTGGCAGCGGTTGGCGTTGCGGTGTCCCTGCTTGCCGGCCGGATCGAAGTCCAGCAGCGGGGAGATCGCGACGACACCCGCGGGCTGTCCCCAGCCCTTGTCCATGACGGCGCGGGCGACGCTGAAGGCGAGGTAGCCGCCGGCCGAGTCCCCGGCGATCGTGATGTTCTGCGGCGCGTAGCCCTGGCCGAGCAGCCAGCCGAAGGCTGTGACGCCGTCGGCGATCGACTCGGTGATCGGCTGGTGCGGCATCTGTCGGTAGCCGACGTTGAGCACAGGCTGCTTGGCTGCGTACGAGATACGGGAGACCAGGCGGCGGTGCGTGTTGAGCCCGCAGGTCAGGAACGCGCCGCCGTGGAAGTACAGGATCGCGTGCTCGTTGCCGCCGTGGATGTCGGCGACGCCCTTGGCCTGCAGCCACTCGCTGCGGCAGTCGGCCAGGTCGACGGTGCGCCACATCGTGCCCTCGTGGACCGGGAGGAGGCGGGCGACGTGGTCGACGAGATTGGGCGGGAAGATGTCGAACGGCAGGTGTGACCACGCTCCGAGCAGTGGCCGCACCGTGTGACGCAGGCTGAAGCCGAGGAGACGTGACTGCAGACTCGCGCCGTGGAAGAACTGAGGTTGTGCTGCGAGAGTCAGGTGCGGTGCCATCGAGTCCCCTCCAGAAGGTTGTGGGTCGGCGCTTACCCTCCAAGAGGGTCACGAGTCGTTCATGAATACTTCACCCAGAGTGACCTGCGCCACATCCGTTCGTTAGCGTACTGCCAGTACGCCCTTCCCGCCCTAAGGACTGTCGAATGTCGTTCATGCCGCCCACCGACGCGATGTTCTTGCTGGCCGAGAACCGCGATCACCCGATGCACGTCGGCGGACTGCAGCTGTTCGTGCCGCCGGACGGCGCCGGGCCGGAGTTCGTCCGCGAGATGCTGGACGCGATGCGGCAGACCGACCACATCTCGCCGCTTTTCCGCAAGCGGCCGGGTGAGCCGATCGGCACGCGTTGGAAGCTCGACGAGACGATCGACTACGACCACCATGTGCGCCATTCGGCCGTGCCCGGGCCCGGCCGGATCCGCGAGCTGTTGCAGCTGACCTCGCGGTGGCACGGGTCGCTCCTTGATCGGCACCGTCCGCTCTGGGAGGCGCACGTCGTAGAGGGGCTGCAGGACGGCCGTTTCGCGGTGTACACCAAGGTGCACCACTCGATGGTCGACGGAGTCTCGGCGCTCCGATTGATGCAGCGCTCGCTGAGCGAGGATCGGGAGGCACTTGACTGCTTGCCTCCGTGGTCCCTCCCCGCGCGCAAGTCATCCGGCGGATCGGGCGGCTTCAACCCGCTGGGACTGGCCCGAGCGGGTCTCGGAGCGGCAGGCGACATCGCCGGCCTGCTTCCGGCCGGCGTCAAGATCGCCAACCAGATCGTCCGCGACGGCGACATCACGCTGCCCCGTGCCCCCAAGACGATTCTCAACGGCAATGTCGGCGGGGCTCGCCGATTCGCCGCCCAGTCGTGGGAGATCGAACGAATCCAGAGGGTCGCGAGGTCGTCCGCGACGACCCTCAACGATGTCGTGCTCGCGATGGTGTCCGGCGCGCTGCGCCAGTACCTCCTCGAGCAGCACGCCCTGCCGGACGAGCCGATGACCGCCATGGTGCCGGTCTCGCTCGCCCTGAGGTCCGAGTCCGCAGGCAAGGACTCCGGCAACGCGGTCGGCGCGATCGTGGTCAATCTCGCGACCAACCGCGAGCATGGGGCGACCCGGCTGGAGGAGATTGCCTATTCCTCTCGGCAGGCCAAGAAGATCCTGCGTGATCTCTCGCCGACCCAGATCCTGGCTCTCTCTGCCCTGCAGATGCTGCCGCTCGCGATGTCTCCGATCCCGGGCTTCGTCAAGTACACCAATCCGCCGTTTAACGTCGTGGTCTCCAATGTGCCGGGCCCCAAGAAGCAGATGTACTTCAACGGCTCGCGGCTCGACGGCATGTATCCGGTCTCGATCGTGACGGACGGCCTGGCGCTCAACATCACGCTGACCAGCCGCGACAAGTATCTCGACTTCGGCCTGATCGGCTGCCGCCGCAGCGTCCCACACCTGCAACGACTGCTGACACATCTGGAGGACGCGCTGGCCGAGCTCGAGAAGTCGTGGGGTTGATCGTTGCAGCTTGCTGCAACGACTGCTGACGCATCTGGAGGACGCGCTGGCCGAGCCGCATCAGCGGCATCGCCGTTGGCACGGCAGACTGTTCGGGTGAACGCGTTCCTGGCCCTCGTCGCGATCCTCGGCGTCTCGGCCTCGGGGCCTCTCATGGCCGGTGCCTCCGCGCCCGCGCTGGCGATCGGGTTCTGGCGCAATGCGCTCGGGACGCTCGCGATCGCGCCGTTCGCAGCCGGACGAGCCTCGCGGGGCGAGCTGACCGCGATGGACCGTCGCGGCTGGCAGACCATCGTCTTCGCTGGCGTCATGCTCGCAATCCACTTCGGCACGTGGGTCACGGCGCTCAAGATGACGTCGGTCGCCGCGGCGACGGCGATGGTCAGCATGCAGGTCGTCTTCGTCGTCGTGATCGACCGGCTGCGCGGCGTACGCGCGACGAGTGCGGTCGTCGGCGGAATGGGCCTGGCGGTCGTCGGCGTGCTCGTCATCACGGGGGTCGATTTCTCCCTGTCGGCACGGGCCCTGACGGGTGACCTGCTGGCGCTGGTCGGCGGGTTGACCGCAGCGCTCTACCTGATGGCAGGCAGCAGCGTGCGCGAGCGGCTGTCGACGACGTCCTACACCGTCACGTGCTACGGGATCTGTGCTGTGGTCCTGGGGCTCGCCTGTGTCGTCGCCCAGGTCGAGATGGTCAGCTTCTCGGGTCGCACCTGGGCCGCGATCGTCGCTGTCACGATCACCGCGCAGCTGCTGGGACACTCGGTCCTCAACCATCTGCTCGCGGTCATGAGTCCAGGCCTGATCTCGCTGCTGCTGCTGCTCGAGGTCCCCGGCGCGGCTCTGCTGGCTGGCATCTTCCTGGGCCAGACGCCACCCGTCGGGGTCTACCTGGGTCTGGCCCTGATCCTCTCGGGCCTCGTGGTCGTGGTGCTGCGTCGACCGCAGCCCGACGTCGTGCTTGCCGAGTGAGGTCAGCGGCAGGTAACCAATGTCACCTCCATCACCAGGGGACGTGGGCCTGACGTCTCGGTAGAGTCACCGGGTCACCGCCGTCAACGCTGAGGAGCCCTCATGGGTCGTCTTGTGTCCACCGAAGGTCTGACCGAGATCCAGGAAGAGATCCTGAAGACGGTCCGCTCGTTCGTCGAGAAGGAGATCCTTCCGGTCGCGACCGAGCTCGAGCACAACGACGAATACCCGACCGCGATCGTCGAGGGCCTCAAGGAGCTCGGCATCTTCGGCATCATGATTCCCGAGGAGTACGGCGGACTGGGCGAGTCCCTGCTGACGTACGTCCTGGTCGTGGAGGAGATCGCCCGCGGCTGGATGAGCGTCTCGGGTGTCATCAACACGCACTTCATCGTCGCCTACATGCTGATGCAGCACGGCACCGAGGAGCAGAAGCAGAAGTACCTGCCCAAGATGGCCACGGGCGAGGTCCGCGGCTCATTCTCGATGTCCGAGCCGGGGCTTGGCTCCGACGTCGCGGCGATCAAGACCAAGGCGGTCAAGGGCGACGACGGCAACTACACCATCGATGGCCAGAAGATGTGGCTGACCAACGGCGGCTCGTCCAACCTGATCGCCGTGCTGGTCAAGACCGACGAGGGCCAGGACTCGGTCTACAAGAACATGACGACTTTCCTGGTCGAGAAGGAGGTCGGCTTCGGCGAGACCGCTCCGGGCCTCACGATCCCGGGCAAGATCGACAAGATGGGCTACAAGGGCGTCGACACCACCGAGGCGATCTTCCAGGGCCACCAGATCTCCGCCGACCAGATCCTCGGCGGCGAGTCCGGCAAGGGCTTCTACCAGATGATGGACGGTGTCGAGGTTGGCCGGGTCAACGTCGCCGGTCGCGCCGTGGGCGTCGCCAACCGGGCCTTCGAGCTCGGCATCGCGTACGCGCAGCAGCGTGAGACGTTCGGCAAGAAGATCGCCGAGCACCAGGCGATCCTGTTCCGCCTCGCCGAGATGGGGACCAAGGTCGAGACCGCGCACGCCATGGTCGTCAAGGCGGCCCGGCTCAAGGACTCCGGTCAGCGCAACGACGTCGAGGCCGGCATGGCCAAGTACATCGCTGCGGAGTACTGCAACGAGGTCGTGGCCGACTCGTTCCGCATCCACGGCGGATACGGTTACAGCAAGGAGTACGAGATCGAGCGCCTCTACCGCGAGGCGGCGTTCCTGCTCATCGGTGAAGGCACGGCCGACATCCAGAAGATGATCATCGGTCGCAGCCTGCTCAAGGAATACAAGCTCTAGGAGCACCACATGCCAGAAGTCTTCTCGCTCGAGTACCCGCAGTCCCTGGGGGTGTTCGACCAGTACACCGACGCGCAGAAGGCCGTCGACTTCCTGTCGGACAACAAGTTCGCCGTCGAGAACGTCCTGATCGTCGGCACCGAGCTCCGTCAGGTCGAACGCGTCACCGGTCGGCTGACCTGGCGGCGTGTCCTGATGGCCGGCGCGGGGGCGGGCGTGTGGCTGGGTCTGTTCATCGGCCTGCTGGTGAGCCTGTTCAGCGACGGAAGCTCGTTCCTCTCCGCGGTCGCGGGCGGCATCGTGCTGGGCCTGGTCTTCGGCGTCACCTCGGCCGCGTTCGGCTACGCGGCGACTCGCGGTCAGCGTGACTTCAGCTCGGTGCAGAAGGTCGTCGCGACCAAGTACGAGGTGCTCGTCGAGCACAAGCTGCTCGCCCAGGCGCAGGAGCTGCTCGCGACGATGCCCGGCCGCACCCCGAACCCGTTCGCCTAGCCCATGACCAAGACGAATCCCGGCAACTTCTTCGAGGACTTCACCGTCGGCCAGGTGCTCGAGCACGCGACGCCGCGAACCGTGACCGAGGGGGATCGTGCGCTGTACGGCGCGATCTACCCCACCCGGTTCGCGGTGCCGTCGTCGGCGGAGTTCGCCGCATCGGTCGGCCTGACGCGGGCGCCGGTCGAGGACCTGATCGCGTTCCACATCGCCTTCGGCAAGACCGTCCCGGACGTGTCGCTCAACGCCGTGGCCAACCTCGGATACGCCGAGTGCCGCTTCCACCGGCCGGTCGTGCCGGGGGACACCCTTCGCACCCGCTCGGAGGTCATCGGGCTCAAGCAGAACTCCAACGGCCGGACGGGCGTCGTCTACGTGCGGTCCACGGCAACGAACCAGCGCGGCGAGGTCGCCCTGGACTGGGCCCGCTGGGTCATGGTGCACAAGCGCGACGCAGAAGCTCCGGCGCCGGAGACCGTCGTGCCGGACCTGGCCTCGGTCGTGCCGCCGGAGGAGCTGATCGTCCCCGACGGGCTCGACTTCAGCGCGTACGACTTCGCTGCCGCCGGTGAGCCGCACCGGTGGGGTGACTACGAGATCGGCGAGAAGATCGATCACGTCGACGGCGTCACGCTGACCGATCCCGAGCACATGCTGGCCACGCGGTTGTGGCAGAACACCGCCAAGGTGCACTTCAATGTCGAGGCGCGCCCCGACGGCACCCGGCTGGTCTACGGCGGCCACGTCATCTCGATGGCGCGGGCCCTGTCGTTCAACGGGCTGGCCAACGCCCAGCTGATCGCCGCGATCAATGCCGGCGCCCACGTCGCGCCCGCCCTGGCCGGCGACACGATCTACGCCTGGTCGGAGGTCCTCGACACCGCCGAGACCACGGCCCCGGGGGTTGGAGCGCTGCGGTTGCGCCTGGTCGCAACGAAGGGTCGCGACGAGACGACGACGCTGCGCGGCGAGGACGGCAAGTATGCCGCTGGCGTCCTGCTGGACCTGGACTACTGGGCGCTCGTGCCGCAATGAGCCCACCGGGGACCGCCGAGGTCGAGGACCAGCTCTGGCTGGTCCGCCACGGAGAGACCGAGTGGAGCAGGAACGGCAGGCACACCTCGACGACCGATCTGCCGCTGACGGACGTGGGGGTGGCGGGTGCCCGCACGCTGACCGGCCCCCTCGCGGCCGTCGACTTCGCGCAGGTACTGACCAGCCCGCGTCAACGCGCCCGGCTGACCGCCGAGCTGGCGGGCTTTCCTGACGCCGAGATCGACGCGGACCTCGCCGAGTGGGCCTATGGCGACTACGAGGGGCTCACGACGGTGCAGATCCGTGAGTCGGTGCCCGGCTGGTCGGTCTGGACGCACGACAGCCCCGGCGGAGAGACCGCTGCGCAGGTCACCGAACGGCTCGACCGCATCGTGGCACGGGCTCGTGCCGCCACGGGCAAGACCCTGGTGTTCGCACATGGCCACTCGTTGCGCGCTCTCGCGGTCCGCTGGCTGGGACTGGACGTGTCCGAGGGGCGACGGTTCACGCTGGACACCTCGACGATCTCGATGCTGGGCGTCGATCGTGGCACGCAGGTCGTGCGCCGGTGGAACGTCCAGCCCTGACTCGACGGATCCGAAACGGCCGGCCGTGACATGCTGTCCGTCATGATCTCGGGGAGTGCCAAAGCGCTCGTTCACCTGTCGGCCGCAGCGTTCTCGTTGGGCCTGCTGACGGGTTGCGGCGGTGGAGCCTCGTCGGACCCCCCTGAGTCGGCCGAGACGGCGGTCGCGACGGCGACGGCGACGAACCCGCCGGAGGGGTTGACCGCAAAAAGGCTCGCGGCAGCCTTGCCGGGCGACGACTCGTTCCCCGAGGGGGCCGTTGTGCTCGTGCGATGCCCGGGTGACCCGCCGTGCGACAACAAGGCCACGCAGACCCAGGATGCCTCGGTGAGCGTCAACCTGCCCCTTCCTGCGGGCGCGGAGCAGGACACGAACAGCTTCGACGAGGATGCGAAGTTCCGCGTCGATGGTGGCGAATGGTCTGAGAACCTCTGGCTCCGGGCCTGGATCTATCGCGACGGCACTACGGCAAAGGCCGATGTGGCCGACTTTCGCAAGGACGCCGAGAAGCTTGTCGGCAACGTGAATGTTCCGGCCAAGAAGATTGACTCGGGGTACGACTACGGCATCCGGGGCTCCGGATCTGTCGACACCACGAAGATCGGCGACTGGCGAGGTTTTGTGCGGGTGCTGGATGCGACGTTCGTCCATCTCGACGGCCGCATCACCGACAGGCGGTTCAACATCTTTGCCGTGATGGAGAACGACAACGCCTTCGTGCGGATCGACTCGTCGTTCACGGTCCAGGGTCGCAACAAGGCTGACGCGGTCCGCGCGGTCCAGGACATCCTCGAGGACTACCTCAAGACGCTCTGAGTGGACCCCGCAAGGGTCAGGCTCCCGCCGGCTGCGCTCGGGCGGGTGGCCGCGTGCCATAGCCTGACCCTGTGAAGATCGACCTCCACACCCACTCGAACCGCTCCGACGGCACCGACACTCCCACCGAGCTCGTGGAGAATGCCAAGGCCGCGGGGCTCGACGTCGTCGCGCTCACCGACCACGACTCCACCGAGGGGTGGAAGGAGGCCGACAAGGCCGCCACGCGGGTCGGCATCACTCTGGTGCACGGGATCGAGGTCTCGACCCGGCTCGAGGGCAAGAGCATCCACCTGCTGGGCTATGAGTTCGACCCCCGCAACAAGCCGCTGGTGGCCGAGCTCCGCCGCATCCTGGACGGTCGGGACGACCGGATGCCCAAGATCGTCGAGCGGCTCAACCACGAGGGCATCGACATCACCGAGGACGAGGTCCGGCACAAGGCGCGCAACGCCAAGGCATCGGGCCGCCCGCACATCGCCGATGTTCTGGTCGACAAATCCGTCGTCAAGGATCGGGGCGAGGCGTTCAGCCGCTACCTCATGCCGGGCCGTCCCGGCTACGTCGAGAAGTACGCGGCTGATCTGCCGACGGCGATCGGGCTCATCAAGGCCGCGGGCGGCAAAACCGTCATCGCCCACCCATGGTCGCGGGGGAGCGACCGCGTGCTGACCCGGGCCCGATTCGCGGAGCTGGCCGAGGCCGGTCTCGACGGCATCGAGGTCGACCACAACGACCACGACAGCGAGTCGCGCGCGCGGCTGCGCCAGATCGCGCGCGAGCTCGGGCTGGTCCAAACCGGCTCGAGCGACTATCACGGCTCCGGCAAGGGGCCGGAGTTCAGCCTGGGCTGCAACACCACCTCGTCGGAGCAGTACTACCGACTGCTTTCGCGCTGACCTGCTAGCCGGTCGGGCCGAACTGCTCGACCCGGACGACATCGCTGCGCACGCCAGCCTCGCCGAGGCTGCGGCCGACGAAGCTGACGAAGCCCGCCGAGCCGCACACGTACGCCCGCTCGACGCCGTTCGAGAGCCCGGCCAGCTCGTCGGGGTAGATGTGCGCCGCGACGCGCTCGGCACCCGTCCCGTCGACATGGTTCTCGCGGGTCAGCGCGATCAACGCGCCGAACTCCTCGAGATCCTCGACGTACGGCAGACGCACCCGGGTCTGTGCCGAGGCCACCACGGTCAGGGCCGACTCGGTGCCCATGCGCCGGGCGTAGCGCATCATCGAGACGAACGGCACGACACCGGAGCCGCCAGCGACACAGATTGACGGGACCGTGCCGCCCCAGACGAACCACCGGCCGATCGGGCCGCGGACCTCCAGCTCGTCGCCGACCTCAGCGACCTCGTGCAGGAACGACGACACCTCACCGCGTGGCAGGCACTCGACCATCAGCTCGATGAGGGGGTCGGCGGGATCGGACGCGACCGAGTACGAGCGCTGCGCCGTGTAGCCGTCGGGTGCCCGCAGCCGGACGACGTAGTGCTGGCCCGGCACGTGATCGTGCCGGTTCGCGACCTCGAGCCGCAGCTTGACGTAGGAGTCACCGAACCGCTCGATCTCGCGGACCGTCCCGGTCGTCCACGAACTCGCGACTGCCTCGACCTCGCTCACGCGTCGCCCTGGTAGCGCTGCTCGAGCCACGGGTCGCCGCGATCGTGATAGCCGTTGCGTTCCCAGAAGCCCTGCTCGTCGTGGTCCATCAGGGTGATCCGGGTGATCCACTTGGCCGACTTCCAGAAGTACAGGTGCGGGACCAGCATCCGTACTGGCCCGCCGTGCTCGGCGGTCAGCGGCTTGCCGTCGAACTCCCAGACGATCCAGGCCTTGCCGCCGGTGATGTCCTCGATCGGCAGGTTGGTCGTGTAGCCGGTCGTCGAGGTCGCCATGACGTGCGTCGCCTCCGGCGTGGGTCGGGCGACCTGGAGTAGCGAGTCGACACTGATCCCGGAGAACGTCGTGTCGAACTTGGTCCACGTCGTGACGCAGTGGATGTCGCCGAAGTAGGACGAGCCGGGCAGGGTGTGGATGCCGGGCCAGTCCCACGTCGTCGGCTTCTCGACGAGGCCGTCGATCGACATGGTCCAGGCGTCGAGGTCGACCTGCGGAGTGAGCTCGGCGGACAGCACAGGCCAGCCGCTGCCGGTGTCGTACTGGCCCGGCGGGAGACGCTGATCGGCTCCGCGCCGCGCGCCGCCGGTGAAACCGCGAGTGAAACCTGCCATCAGTGAACCTCCGGACCGTGCAGCGTGCTGTGCGCCTGCAGGAATGGTAGCCATCCGTCGAGGAGTCCAACGGGGTTCTCGACTGCGGGGGAGTGGGCCGAGTCCTGCACGACGTGCACCTCGGTGCCCAGCCGCTGCCCCATGTCGTCCTGCACCTCGTGCGGCCACGCATCATCGTCGGCCCCCCGGCCGACCCAGACCGGCAGCCGGGTGGCCGCGACATCGGCGATGATGTCGGGCGCATCGATCAGGAGCTGGGTCATGGCCTTGAGAGACGCGGGATCGTTGGAGGTGAAGCGCCGAGCGAGGAAGGCCGTGATCTGGGCCGGCCGCTTGATGCCCTGCTCGCGCAGCTGGTGCAGCTGCAGCAGTGGCACCTTCCCGATCGCCGCCGCCATCCGCTGCAGCGGACGGGTCGCGACGTCGCCGAGCGCTCCGGGACCGCTGCACAACAGGCTGAGGGTTGCGATGCTGTCCGGCTCGAGCGCTGCTGCCTGCTGCGCGACCAGACCTCCGAAGGAGTGGCCCATGAGGTGGCTGCGGCCGCCCGCGGTGCTGGCCAGGCTCAGCGCGGTCCGAGCGTACGACTCCAGGCTGTAGTCGGCGCCTGGAGCGCTCTCGTACTGGCCGGGCTGGTCGTAGGCGTCGGCGTCGAACCCAGCGTTGGCGAGCAGCGGGAGGAGGGGGGTGAAGTCTTCCTTGCTACCGGTCCAGCCGGGAATCAGCAGGATGTGTCCACGCCGCGCATCGCGCGTCCGGGCCGACAGCATCGCGATGTCACCGTCGGGTCGGTCCACGGTGTGTGCCTCCACTCCGGGAGGCAGGTCGAGCGACCGGGGCACGCTCATGCGGCCCACTTCGGATGGGGTGCTGCCACGTCAGCGTCCGCGCTTCGCGATTCGCGTGACCAGGCTCTTGGGCAGGTACTGGGCAAGCGTGGCGAGCAGCTTGTACCGGAGCGACGGGATCGACACGGTCTTTCCCTTGTCGAGGTCCCTGAGTGACGCGGCCACGACCTTGTCCGCCTTGAGCCACATCCAGCGAGGCACGCCCGAGACGTCCATCTCGCCGCGCTCGTGGAACTCCGTGCGGACGAATCCCGGGCACAGGGCCTGCACCGAGATGTTGACGTCGCTGTAGTGGATGTCGGCCCACTGGGAGAGGTTGAGGAGCCACGCCTTGTGCGCCGAGTAGACACCGCGGGGGGTGAACGCCGCGACGCTGGAGACGTTGACGACCTGGCCCCCGCCGCGACCTGCCATGGTCTTGATCGCGGCGTCCATCAGGTGCATCGGGGCCTTGACCAGCAGATCGAGCTGGCGATCCTCGTCGGCGATGTCGGTCGTACCGAACCACCCGGCGAGCGAGGACCCGGCATTGTTGACCAGCAGGTCGACCGGACGGGCCGAGTCGGTCAGCCGGTTGACGGTCCTGGCGACGCCCTCGACGGTCGCGAGGTCGGCCGTCACGACGTCGACCTCGACTCGGTGCCGGCCGCGCAGGTGGGTCGCGACGGCCTCGAGCCGGTCGGTCGTGCGGGCCACAATGACCAGGTCGTAGCCCCGCTTGGCGAGCTCCGCGGCGTACGCGTGACCGATCCCTGAAGTTGCCCCGGTCACCAGCGCACGACGTGTCATGTGCCAAGCATGCCAAACGACTGAATGTCAGAACATCGAGGCCACTCGTGCAGGTGACACAATGGCGACCGTGACGACGACTATCGCGGTGGCGAACCAAAAAGGTGGGGTCGCCAAGACGACCACGGTGGTGTCCCTCGGGGCCGCGCTCGCCGAGCTCAAGCAACGGGTCCTGCTGGTCGACGTCGACCCGCAGGGCAGCCTGACGTTCTCGCTGGGCATCGACCCGGAGGATCTGGATGTCACGGTCGCCGAGGTGCTGCTGGGCACCAAGCAGGCCGAGGACGCGATCGTCATCACCGACGACGGCATGCACCTGCTCCCGGCCAACATCACGTTGACCCAGGCCGAGGAGAGCCTGGTCGGGCGCACGGGACGCGAACAACGCTTGCGGGTCGCGCTCGACAAGGTCGCCGACGACTACGACTGGATCCTGATCGACTGCCCGCCGACTCTCGGCGTGCTGACCGTCGGGGCGCTGTCGGCCGCTCAGCAGGTGCTGATCCCGCTACAGGCCGAGACCCTGTCGCACCGCGGGGTCGGCCAGCTGCTCGACACGATCCATGACGTGCGCCAGTTCATCAACTCATCGCTGGAGGTGATGGGCGTCCTCCCCACGATGTACGACGGGCGCACCAAGCACGCGCAGAACGTCCTGCAGGCGATCCGCGACACGTACGACCTGCCGATCGTGACGCCGCCGATCCCCAAGACGATCCGCTTCGCCGAGGCCCCGGCCATTGGCCGATCGGTGCTCTCCACGGCGCGCAACCACAAGGGTGCCGATGCCTACCGGCAGGTCGCGGCGGGGATGCTCGCAAGTCGCACCAAGAAGTAGGGGGTCCGACGGGGTCCACCCGTCGTAGGATGTCGGAGTGTCCCAGCGCCAGGCCAGTCATCGGGCCGTCCGCCACCGGTCCGTCCGTCGGCACGGGCGCGTCGGCGTACTGGGACTCGCACTCGGCGTGACGATCGCGGTCGGCGGTCTCGCGGTCGGTGTCCTGCCGCAGCTCAAGGCCGAGCCTGCCGCGGCCGATGTCGGCGCCCGGAGTCCGGCGGCGATCACGACCGCGACGTTCGACCCGTTGGAGATACCCCGCCCGGCAGTCAAGCCGCGGGTCGCGGTGGCGAGCGTCACTGAGGTCCCCGCGCTTCCGGAGGGCTCAGGCTCGGGGCGGCGGATCGTGTTCGACCAGGGCGATCAACGCGTCTGGCTGGTGGGTGACGACGGCTCGGTCGAGCGCACCTATGCGGTGTCCGGCAGCCGGTTCGACAATCTGCACCCCGGGACGTTTGCGGTGCTGTCCCGCAGCCGCCACGCCACGTCGTACGACTACTCCGGCACCCTGGAGTACTTCGTACGGTTCACGACCGGCTACTCCGCACCGATCGGATTCCATGCTGTCCCGCGCTACAACAACGGCGAGCTGGAGCAGACCAAGGCGCAGCTCGGCACGCCGTTGTCAGCGGGCTGCGTACGGCAGTGGATGCCCGACGCGATCGCCCTGTGGGACTTCGCCCCGGTCGGCACGAAAGTCGTCGTCACCCCCTAAAGCCCCCGCTGAGGGGTCACCTACAGTGCGGCGACGGGTCACTTATTGCCCGCTGACGGGTCACCTGTCGCGCGGTGACGAGTCACTTGTGTCATGGGCGTCGCGCAAGAAGTGACCCGCGACTGAACCAAAAGTGACCCGTCAGCGGACGAAAAGTGACCCGTCAGCGTGGGGGTTAGTCGGTCTTGGCGACCGGTGCGCCGCCGCGCGAGCGGGTGCGACTGCGGTTGCGACGGGGCCGCTGGCCGCCCTCGCTCTGCTTGTCGCCGCCACCGTTGCTGCTGCCACCGTTGCTGCCGCCGCCGGACTGCTGCGACTTCTGCTCGCCGCCGCGTCCGCCACCGTCGCTGCGTCCGCCACCTGAGCGGCCACTGCCGCCGGAGCGTCCGCCACCGCGGCCGTCGTCCTTCTTGGGCTCACGCGGCGATGCCGGCTTGAGGCGTCCCTTGACGTCACGGCTGATGCCGAGGTCGTGGAACAGGTGATCGGACGTGGAGTAGGTCTCCTGCGGCTCGTCGAACGGCAGGCCCAGCGTCGTGTTGATCATCTTCCAACGCGCCAGATCGGCCCAGTCGACGAACGTCACGGCGATGCCGGAAGCACCCGCGCGACCCGTACGACCGATCCGGTGGACGTACGTCTTGTCGTCCTCGGGGCAGTTGTAGTTGATGACGTGCGTGATGCCGGCGACGTCGATGCCGCGGGCGGCGACGTCGGTCGCGACGAGCAGGTCGATCTTGCCCTCACGGAACCGGTTCAACGCCTTCTCGCGAGCGGGCTGCGCCATGTCACCGTGCAGCGGCGAAGCCGGGAAGCCGCGGTCGACGAGCTCGTCGGCAACACGCTGCGCGGTGCGCTTGGTGCGGGTGAAGATGATGATGCGTCCCGCATCGTCGGCCTGCAGGATGCGGGCGACGATCTCGGCCTTGTCCATCTCGTGGGCCTGGAAGACGAACTGGGCCGTCGCCGGCACCATCTGCGTCTCCTCGCCCGACTCGGCACGGATGTTCATGGGGTGGCGCATGTGCTTGCGGGCCAGCCCGACGATCGCGCCCGGCATGGTGGCCGAGAACAGCATCGTCTGGCGGGTCTCCGGCGTCTTGGCCAGCAGCGACTCGACGTCGGGCAGGAAGCCGAGGTCGAGCATCTCGTCGGCCTCGTCCAGCACCAGCGACTTGACGTGCGAAAGGTCGAGGGCGCCGCGGTTGGCCAGGTCGAGCAGCCGGCCGGGCGTACCGACGACGATGTCGACGCCGGACTCCAGCGCGTCGAGCTGCGACTCGTAGGGGACGCCGCCGTAGATCGTCAGGTTGCGGGTGCCGCGACGCTTCGAAGCGACCGCGATATCGCTGGCGACCTGGATCGCGAGCTCACGCGTGGGGGCGACGATCAGGGCCTGCGGCTTGCCCGCGACGACCTGATCGTAGTCGGGATCGTGGGGCGCGACCGTGCGCTGGATGACGGGGATGCCGAAGGCCAGCGTCTTGCCGGTTCCGGTGCGCGCCTGTCCGATCAGGTCGGTGCCCATCAGGGCGACGGAGAGCGTCATCTCCTGGATCGGGAAAGGGTTCTCGATGCCAACGTCAATCAATGCGTCGGCGATCTCGGGCATGACGCCCAGATCTTTGAACGTAGTCAGGGTCTTCTCGAATTCTTCAGACTCATGGATTTTCCATGGTCAGTCTAACGTCTGGTCAGTTCGGGCTCGCGCTACGCTGCTCAGTCATGGCTTCCAAGGACTCATCCACCCCATCGACGATCGACGATCCGACCTATCGGAAGGGCGTCGTTGAGTTGCTCGGGCTCCTCGCTTATGGCGAGATCAGCGCGTGCGAACGCCTCGCAGAGGACGCCAAGATGGCGCCCGACCTCAAGACCAAGGTCGAGATCGCCGCGATGGCCACCGCCGAGTTCGGCCACTTCGAGAAGCTCCGCGACCGACTCGTCGAGCTCGGGGAGGATCCGTACGCGACGATGCAGCAGTTCTCGGCGATCTTCGAGCGATTCCACAAGCAGACGAGCCCGTCGGACTGGCTGGAGGGACTCGTCAAGGCGTACGTCGGTGACGGCCTTGCGGCGGACTTCTACCGTGAGATCGCGGCATACCTCGACGCAGACACCCGCGCGCTCGTGCTCGACACGCTCAGCGGCACCGGACACTCCGAGTTCGTGATCGACGCGGTCCGCGGCGCGATCGACCGCGACCACCGCGTCGGTGGCCGGCTCGCGCTGTGGGGTCGGCGGCTGATGGGCGAGGCCCTGAGCCAGGCTCAGATGGTGGTTGCCGAGCGTGACGCGCTGACCACGGTACTGGTCGGTGGTGTCGACCACCCGGGGATGGACCTGGCCGCGATCGGGCGGATGTTCACCCGACTGACCGAGGCCCACGCTGCTCGTATGGAAAAGCTCGGGCTGGCTGCCTGACCGTCGCGAGGTTGCGGCAACGGGCCGCGTCGAGCGGCTGTCCCGCCTGCCGGTAGACGTTCGCCGCGCGGCGGAAGCGGGCCCGACTGGTTGCCAGGTCGCCCTCGGCCCCCCGGAGGTGGCCGCGAACCTCGTCCAGTGCCGCGAACCATGCCGGCAGTCGCATCACGACGTCTGCCAGATAGGTTGCCGCCTGCTCGTAGCGCAGGGCCCGGTCCAGATCGCCGGCGCGGGCGGCGGCGATGGCGGCGGGGACGGCGAACGTGATCCGACAGCCGGGGCAGGTCTCTGCCGGACCAAGCACGGCAGCCTCGGCCGCGTCGAGAGCGACGAGGGCGGCGTCGGGCGAATGGGCAGCGAGGATACGCGCGCCGTAGATCCGGTCGAACAGATGAAATCCGACCTCGGAGTCCTGCGCGATGGCGAGCGCGTCGTCCAGCATCGCCCGGGCATCCTCGTCGTTGCCCCGATATAGGGCCACGTCCGCTCGCCGTTGCAAGGAGAACGCCTCGCCGGTCGTGGCGGCGATCGCGTGGTGAAGTCCTTCTGCTGCAGAGAGATCGATCTCGGCCTCATCGAGTCGCCCGGCCAGCATCTTTGCCTCGCCGCCGATCGTGCGGGCGAAGGCGGCTCCGCGCGCCGCGCCGATTCGCTGGGCCTCCGCGCCGAGCGAGTCGGCGAAGGCAATGACGTCGGCGTACGGGCGAGAGCCGTAGAGCAGACGCTGCGTGATGCAGAGCTGTCCGTCGAAGACGTTCACCGCCAGGTGCGGCAGATCCCGAGTCTCCTCGAGGTCGATCCACACGCTGCCGCGCAGTTCGCCACGAGCGTGTGCGGCGGCAGCGTTGGCCCACGAGGCGACCACGAGGGAGGCGGAGTCTGCGGAGCTGAGCGCAAGTCGCCGGCTCTCGGAGGCTGTGATCGTCCCGCGAGTCGGGTCGCCGAAGCCGAGAGCAGCGGCGCCCGAGAGGGTCAGGGCGCGGGCAAGACGGCCCTCGACCGTGACGGGCACGGCTCCTTCGAGCGTGCGCAGGGCCCCGGCGGGGTCGCCCTGCTTGACCTGCGCCAATGCTTGACGGGCGAGAATCTCGTGCGCCGCCGTGGGGCTCGCGGCGCGAGCCGCCTCGGCGTACGCCCGCAGAGCGCCGGTCTCGCCGAGCGCCTCGAGGCAGGTGGCCCGCAGCAGCAGAGCGTCCACGTGCCGGGGTGCGTGGCTCAGCAGCGGTTCGAGGTATGCCAACGCGTCTCGGAACGCTGCCAGGTCGACGGACGCATGCGCCGCGGACAGCAGCCAAGGGGCCGCGCGGTCGGGGCGGTGGCCGTCGAGCCAGTGTTGAGCAATCAGTCCGGGTGAGCCGTTGACCTCTTCGAGTCGGCGGGCCGCGTCCCGGTGCACGCCGACCTGGCGGTGAGGGGAGATCTCGTCGACCATGGACTGCCGAACAAGCTCGTGGGTGAATCGATATCCGCCTCCACTCACGGCCAGGACGCCCGCGGAGATGGCTGCGTCGAGCAAGGCGAACGCTTCCACCTCATCGGTCCCGGTCAACGCCAGCACGCTGGCGAGGTCGAGATGGGCGCCGGCCAGGGCGAGTCGACGGAGGTTCGCGGTGGCGCCGTCGTCGAGGTCGGTGAATCGTGCCGCGATCGCGTCCTGGGGTGAGCAACCGATGCGAAGCTCACCGCCGGCAGCCGCGCTCTTGACCAGCTCGAGCACGAAGAACGGGTTGCCCGCTGCCAGCCCGACCAGCTCGGTGACAGTGTCGTCACAATCGACCAGACCCGACGACGCAGCAAGTGCACGCGCTTCGTGCTGGTCCAGTGGTTCGAGGTCGATCCCGATGGCAGCCCCGGCACGCACCGCTCGCGCGACGCCGTCCCGCAGTACTCCGTGTGCCGCGGGCGCTCGATACGACAGCACCGTCAGTATCGGTGCCGACGACACTGCGCCGAGATGGAACAGCGCCTCAAGTGTTGCAGGGTCCGCGACATGCGCGTCGTCGACGCAGATGACGATGCCGCGAACGCCTGATGCGGCCGTCAGCAGCCGGCGGACTGCGCCAATCACCTGGTGGCGGGTGACGGGCATCTTCAGGTCCGTCGGGGCCTCGACCAACGGTGACAGCTTGGCCAAGACTGCGCGACCGCGCGGGCCCACGGCCTCGAGAGCCTCGGGATCTGTTGCGATGATCTGATCGATCGCCGCAATCAGGACCGCGTACGGACCCTCGGACACGGCTGCCGCAACAGCGACGGCTCGCCACCCCTCGGTCTCGGCAATGGCGACCACCTCCCGACAGAATGCGGACTTGCCGATGCCAGCCGGCCCCCGTACCGCGACGATGGTCGCGGCCGATGGCGAGTCGAGACGTAGGCGCGACGTCACCGTCAAGACCTCGAGCTGTCGCCCGAGGAATGTGGACTCGGCCGTCGCCAGGCTTCGGGTGCACTCGTCGTAGACCGCATCAGTCTCGGCGCTCGGCACGATGCCGAGCTCGGCCCGCAACGAGGTACGCAGTCGGCCGTACGACGCCACGGCCGTGTGTTGCCGGCCCGCAGACAGCGCCACGCGCATGACCTCCCGGCAGGCCTCTTCGTCATTCGGGTCTGATTGCAGCAGGCGATCCCATCGACGACCCTGGCGCAGCACGGCGAGGTTGAGCAGCCGGAGCCGATCCCGGGCCGGCTGGCTCCAGTCCTCGTAGAGGGAGTCAGGAAGCAGATCGCCGACGTAGGACTCGGACGCGAGCCGAGCGGTCTCAGGATCACCCCTTGCCAGCGCGGCCTCGGCGGCCTCCGCGAACATCGCTGCGTCCGTCGTGACGACACTCGACGGGAAGAGGGTCACGTGCCCCTGATGGAGGGTCACGGCATCGGGGTCGCCCAGCGTGCGGCGAGCGTGGTGGGCGGCTTTGCGGAGGTTGGCCGCGCCGGCCTGAGCGCCGAGGTGGGGCCAGAGCGCGTCGATGGCCTGCTCGCGCAGGATGCTGTGTCGATCGGTCAACGCGAGCAGTTGGACGAGCTCGGCGGCGCGTCGCCCCGGCCAGCAGCCGCTGATGATCCGATCGTCGCCGAGATGCACCTCGAAGGCTCCGAGGAGTCGCACATGCACCGCAGCGCCCCTCATGGTCACCTCCAAGACTTCGAGGGTATCGAATCTGTCGGTTCGGGCGATGATGTTCGTCTCGGCGTCGCCCCGGGTCTAGGGATCTGACGGGAACGTTCGAGGAACGGTCAGGGGCGAGACTCGGGCGAAAGTCCGACTCACACCTGGAGAAGATCATGGCTATCGCGATCCACGACATGGACGTCGAGCTCTCAGCGGGCGACCTCGTCACCCGGTACGTCGAGATGGGAGACCTGGCGATCCGTCACGTGACGGTTCCGGCTGGCACCGATCTGGGCCCAGTCCTGCAGGGATTGCCGGGCGACCGGTGCCCCAGCCCGCACTGGGGCATCATCCTCGAGGGCTCGATCACCATCGAGCACGCCGACGGGACGGTCGAGACGGCCCGGGCCGGCGAGGTCTATCACTGGCCCGCTGGACACACGGCACACACCGACGAAGGCGCGGTGCTGATTGAGGTCGGCCCGGCCGGCCCCATGAAGCAGTTTGGCGAGCATGCGCAGAAGGTCATGGCTGGAGCGTGATCGTGATGCGGCTGGTGTGCGCGGTCCTCCGTGGCTGGCACCGTGTTGCTGCCGCCCGCGTCGGCGGGCCGGCGTCCATCGGCACTGCCGGGATGGACGCCGGCCCACCGGCCTCAGGAACTACTGGGCTGTGGCGGCGGCAGCCTCGCTGGCGGCCAGCCCGAAGCCGACCTTGCGCGCGGCATCCGACGTGAAGTCGAGGTAGGCCACCCGGGCGGCCGGGACCGCGACGGTCCGACCCTTGTCGTCGGTGAGGGTGAACACCGTGTCGTTCTTGAGCGCCTCATCGAGCAGTGCGAGCACGGCCTGGGGCTTCTCCTCGGTCGACACTGACAGTTCACGAGGCGCGTACTGCACGCCGATCTTGACCTCCACGGTCACTCAACTCCTTGGGTGTTGTCGTCTTCGTTGCGGGGGAATCCGCCGATCCCGCGCCAGGCGAGCCCGGCGACGAGCTGGACGGCTTCGGTACGGGTGAGGCTCGAGTCCTGCGACAGCCAGTTGCGGGCGCCGACATGACCCATGCCGACCAGGCTCACGGCGAGCAGGTGCGAGGCGGCGTCCGGAAGCCCGGTGTCCTCGCGGATCACCTCGGCGATGGCCGCAGCCGACTCCTCTACGACCCGGTCGACCTGCTCGCGCACCGATGGGTCGCTGGTCAGGTCGGACTCGAAGACCAGCCGGAAAGCGGCGCCCTGGTCGGCGACGTAGTCGTACCAGAGCTCCATCGTGGCCTGCACGCGTCGACGGTTGTCGGTGGTCGAGGCGAGCGCGGTCTTGACCCCGGCGATCACGGTGTCGCACGAGGTCTCGAGCAGCGCCAGGTAGAGGTCGAGCTTGCCGGGGAAGTGCTGGTAGAGCACTGGCTTGGACACGCCAGCCCGCTCGGCGATCTCGTCCATCGATGCGGAGTGATAGCCCTGCTCGACGAACACCTCGAGCGCGACGTCGAGCAGCTGGGCGCGTCGGGCGGAGCGCGGCAGGCGGCTCGTACGGGGACGCAGCGGGATGGCTTCGGTCACGTACCCAACAGTAGACGGTCGATCCCGGGATCTGGACGCGTGCCGTCGGCGTTGCCCGCGCGGGGAACAATGGACGGTGGATGCGGCGTTATGTCGCCATCAACAGATTCACAGAGGAGAACCCGTGGTCGCCCCACTCGTGGAACCCGCCGACGAACTGACCATCGACGAGGTACGTCGCTACAGCCGCCACCTGATCATCCCGGACGTCGGGATGATCGGTCAGAAGCGGCTCAAGAACGCCAAGGTGCTCGTGATTGGCGCCGGAGGCCTCGGCAGCCCCGCCCTGCTCTACCTCGCCGCGGCGGGGGTCGGCACGCTCGGCATCATCGACGACGACGTCGTCGACGAGTCCAACCTGCAGCGGCAGGTGATCCACGGGCAGTCCGACATCGACAAGCCCAAGGTCGCCTCGGCTGCGGAGTCGGTCGCCGAGATCAACCCGTACGTCACGGTCATCCAGCACGACGTGCGGCTCGACACCGACAACGTCATGGAGATCTTCGCGGGCTACGACCTGATCGTCGATGGCACCGACAACTTCGCGACTCGTTACCTGGTGAACGACGCGGCCGTGCTGCTCGGCAAGCCGTACGTCTGGGGCTCGATCTACCGGTTCGAGGGCCAGGTGTCGGTGTTCTGGGCCCAGGAGGGTCCGCAGTACCGCGACCTCTACCCCGAACCGCCGCCGCCGGGCATGGTCCCGTCGTGCGCCGAGGGCGGAGTGCTGGGCGTGCTGTGCGCCTCGATCGGCTCGATCATGGTGACCGAGGCGATCAAGCTGATCACCGGCATCGGTGACCCGCTGATCGGCCGACTGATGGTCTATGACGCGCTGGAGATGCGCTACTCGACCCTCAACATCCGGCGCGATCCGACCGGTGAGCCGATCACCGCGCTGATGAGCGACTACGAGGCGTTCTGCGGTGCGGTCAGCGAGGAGGCAGCCGATGCGGCCGCCGACTCGACGATCTCGGTCGTGACGCTGGACGGGTGGCTCAAGGAGCGCAACGACGGCGGGCGCGACTTCGTGCTGGTCGACGTACGGGAGCCGGGGGAGTACGAGATCAACCAGATCCCTGGCTCGATCCTGATCCCCAAGGGCGAGTTCCTCAACGGCAAGGCGCTGGAGCAGCTGCCCGACGACAAGCAGATCGTGCTGCACTGCAAGTCCGGTGTGCGGTCGGCCGAGGCGCTCGCGGTGCTCAAGGGTGCCGGCTTCGCCGACTCCGTGCATGTCGGCGGTGGCGTCGTGGCCTGGGTCAACCAGATCGACCCCAGCCAGCCGTCGTACTGACCCACCTCCGCGCTGAGCCTGACGTTCATGTCCCGACACGCCGTGTCCCGACGACAGAAACGTCAGGCTCAGCGCGTTCACTGGCGACATGAGTCCTGACTTCACGGAGCGCGTCCTCGACCTGGTGGAGCGCATCCCGCCTGGTCGGGTCCTGTCGTACGGGATCATCGCCGAGATCCTGCAGGAGGGCGGACCTCGTCAGGTCGGCCGGGTCATGGCCCTGGAGGGCGGTGCCGTCGCGTGGTGGCGGGTCGTCCGCGCCGACGGATCCCTGCCGCCCTCGCACGGTGTCGGCGCCCAGGAGCACTACGCGATCGAGGACACACCGATGCGCAACAACGGCTCGGCGGTCGACATGGCGCGGGCGCTGTGGCAGTTCGATGACTGACTGTCACCCGCATCTGGTGGGATGGGCCCATGCCCGTCGAGTACGTCCTGCGCCCCACCGTCCCGGACGTCGCCGACGCGCCTGACCTCGATCTGTCGCAGCGCGCCGTCGTCGAGCACCGCGGTGGCCCGCTGCTGGTGTTGGCCGGCCCCGGCACGGGCAAGACCACGACGCTCGTCGAGCTCGTCGTCGACAGGGTCGCGCAGGGCGTCGCGCCCGAGGACGTCCTGGTCCTGACGTTCAGCCGCAAGGCCGCCCAAGACGTTCGCCAGCGCATCTCCCGACGCCTCACCGGCGGTGTCGTGCCGGCCATGACCTTCCACTCCTACTGCTACGGACTGGTGCGGGCCGACTCCCAGCCTGAGGAGTTCGCCGATCCGCTGCGCCTGCTCAGCGCGCCCGAGCAGGAGTGGCGGGTCGCCGAGATCCTGCTCGGTGCCACCGAGATGGGACGGGTGACCTGGCCCGACGAGCTTGCGCCCGCCCTGCGTACCCGTGGCATCGCACGCGAGATCGCCGACTTCATGTCCAAGGCGCGGGCGCTGGGCCTCGAGCCCGAGTCGCTCCGTCAGCTGGCGACGGCCCGCGACGAGCCGGTGTGGAGCAGCCTCGCGAGTCTCTGGTCGGAGTACGACCAGGTGCTGTCGCTGGCGCGTGAGGCCGACTACTCGGGGCTGGTCGACGATGCCCTCGGTGTGCTCGTCGCCGCCGACGAGGCCGACGAACTGGCGCGCCACCAGCCGCGCCTGCTCGTCGTCGACGAGTACCAGGACACCGACCCGGCCCAGGTCAACCTCCTGCGTACGCTCGTCGGTCCGCACACCGAGCTGGTCGCGTTTGGCGACCCAGACCAGTCGATCTACGCCTTCCGGGGAGCAGACATCCGAGGCGTGTGGGCGTTCGGCGAGCATTTCGGCAGCGAGGCCCGGCCGGCTCGCACACTGTCGTTGCAGCACTGTCGCCGGCTCGGCCCC
Organism: Aeromicrobium sp. A1-2; assembly: GCF_003443875.1. Classification (NCBI taxonomy): domain Bacteria; kingdom Bacillati; phylum Actinomycetota; class Actinomycetes; order Propionibacteriales; family Nocardioidaceae; genus Aeromicrobium; species Aeromicrobium sp. A1-2. The sequence continues at coordinate 535,085 of NZ_CP027482.1, forward strand.
GAGCTGCTTGCCGCCTCACGCGAGATCGTCCGCCCGATGGGCATCTCCGGGGGCATGGACGTCGAGGAGTTCACGTCGTTCCGCCACCCGCTCCCGGCATCGACGACCGGGCGGGTCGAGACGCCAACGTTCACCGACCCGCGTGCCGAGGCCGAGCACATCGCACTGCTGCTGGCCCGCGCACATCTGGATGATGAGGTGCCCTACGACGAGATGGCGGTCCTGGTGCGCGGCGTCAGTTCGATCGCACCGATCGAGCGGGCGCTGCGCGAGGCGGGCGTCCCGGTCGAGGTCGCCGGTGACGAGATCCCGCTCGCCAGACAGGCCGCGGTGCGAGCGCTGTTCCACGCGGCCGAGTGCGCCCAGGCTGTCGCGCAGCAGCGGACCATGGTGCCGGAGCAGGCCGAGACCCTGTTGGTTGGACCACTCGGGCGCCTCGACCCCTCGGAGATGCGTGTCCTTGCGCGACTGCTGCGTCGACGTCACGCCGACGACTCCGGTGAGCTCCTCGACTCGCGCGAGCTGCTGGCCGAGTGCCTCGTGGAGCCCGCTCTGTTGTTCGCGATCGAGCCGCACGGCCCACACGGTGGGCTCGTCAGTCGGGTCCAGCGGATCGCCCGGTTGCTGCGCACCACGGCCGATCTGATCCTCGGGCACGCGCCCGCCGAGCACGTCCTGTGGGCACTCTGGGACGGCTCAGGCTGGCCACGCCGTCTCGTCGCGGCAGCTGAGACGGGAGATGCCGAGGCGCATCGTGATCTCGATGCCGTCGTGGCGTTGTTCGACGACGCCGCTCGTGCCGAGGAGCGCGGCGGTCGTGCCGAGATCGGCACGTACCTCGACGCGATCCAGGCCCAGCAGATCCCGTCCGACACGCTCGCCGAGCGCGGCATCCGAGGCCGTGCCGTCCGGCTCATGACGGCGCACCGATCCAAGGGGCTGGAGTGGGACCTCGTGGTGGTCGCAGGCGTCCAGGACGGCGTGTGGCCGGCAGTCCGTCCACCACACAGCCTGCTCCGATCCGAGCGGCTCGATCCTCGCGGAGACGGGCGCCCACCGACCTTCGGCGCCCTGCTGGCCGAGGAGCGACGGTTGTTCTACGTCGCGGCGACCCGTGCCCGGCTCCGCCTGATCGTCACGGCTGTTGCCAGTGCCGCGAGCGACGGCGACCAGCCGTCGCGCTTCCACCAACAGCTGGAGGCCTTGGCGACCACTGCGCCGTCGCCCGTCCCCCTGCCACGGCCTCGCCGCGGGGCCACGATGCGCGGGGTCGTGACCGAGCTGCGGCTCATCGCCGAGGAGGGTGGGTCCGACGACGAACGTGACGGCGCAGCTCGTCGGCTGGCCGTGCTGGCGGGCGAGGGCGTCCATGTCGCCTCACCCGACCGCTGGTGGGGGCTGGCCGAGCTCACCGAGTCCGACGAACCGGTCCGTCCGGTCGACGAGCCGCTGGCCCTGTCGGGCACGACGGTCGACGGCCTGACGTCCTGCGCACTGCGGTGGTTCCTGTCCCGCGAGGCCAAGGGGGAGAGCGGGTCGTCCACAGCGCAGGGGTTCGGCCTCGCGGTGCACGTGCTGGCCGCCGAGCTCGTCGCGGACCCGCCGATCGACGCCGATACCCTGGTCCGCCATCTCGACGCGGTTTGGCACCAGCTCGACTTCGACACTTCATGGATTGCCGCCCGCGAGCGCGCCGAGGCCGATGCAGCGGTCCACCGGCTGGTGCGGTGGCACCGCGACCGCGGCGAGCGCGCGGTCCTGGGCGCCGAGGTCGAGTTCGTCGTGGAGATACCGGTCGGCGACGACGTTGTCCGCCTGCGCGGCTCGATGGACCGCGTCGAGATCGACGCAGCCGGACGGGCCCATGTCGTCGACTTCAAGACCGGCAAGGTCAAGCCGTCGGCCGCCGACCTGCAGGAGCATGCGCAGCTGGGCGTCTATCAGGTCGCTGTCGCCCACGGAGCCATCCCCGACCACGACGTCAGCGGCGGGGCCGAGCTCGTGCACCTGCGCCAAGAGCTCGCCAGGGCTCCCGGCCTCCCGGTCGTGCAGCGCCAGTCGACGCCTGACCCCGATGCACCGTTCTTCGCCTACGACCTGCTGGCCCGGTCGACCCACACGCTGCGGGCCGAGCAGTTCTCCGCAACCCCCAACGACAGGTGCGCGGCCTGCGCGTTCCGACGGTCGTGCCCTGCCCAGGATGGCCAGCCCACCGTGACCGAGGACGTTCGATGACCCGCCTGATCCATGACGTGACGCACCTGTGTGAGGTGCTCGGCATCGCGTTCAGCGACGAGCAGACGACCGCGATCACCGCCCCGTGGGACCGACCCGGCGTGATCGTGGCGGGCGCCGGATCCGGCAAGACCACCGTGATGGCGGCGCGCGTCGTGTGGCTGGTGGGTCACGAAGGTGTCGCCCCCGGCTCGATCCTGGGTCTGACGTTCACTCGCAAGGCAGCAGCTGAGCTGGGCCGCAAGGTCCGCGACGACCTGCTGGCGATGGCCGACACGCCGACGGTGCTCGATCTGCTCGACGCCCAGGGCGAGCCGACCGTGGGCACGTACAACGCCTTCGCCGGCACTCTCATCACCGAGCACGGGCTCCGGCTCGGGCTCGAGACGGATCTTCAGCTGACGTCGGACGCGACCCGGTTCCAACGGGCCGCACGGGTCATCCGCCGCTACCGCGAGCCGTTGCCCAACATCGGCGTTCAGCTCGCCGAGACCATCGTGCGCGTGCTCGCGCTCGACGGCGCACTGTCGGAGCACCTCGTGACGCCCGATCGGCTCCGCGAGCACGACGCCGGCGTGGTTGCGACGATCGACGGGATGGCCGCGCCGGTCAAACCGCTGCTCAAGGCCCGCGCGGCTGCGCTGGAGCGCATCGATCTCAGCCGCCTTGTGGAGGCCTACCGCGACGACAAGCGCTTCGCGGGCGTCATGGACTTCTCCGACCAGATGGCCGGCGGCGCACGCCTGGCGATCGAGCGTCCCGAGGTCGGCGAGATGATGCGCGAGCGGTTCGAGGCCGTGATGCTCGACGAGTACCAGGACACCTCGGTGGCCCAGCGGCTGATGTTGCAGGGCCTCTTCGCCGGTGGGCACGCGATCACCGCCGTGGGTGATCCTGCGCAGGCGATCTACGGCTGGCGCGGCGCCTCGGCCGACAACATTGCGCGGTTCCACGAGCACTTCCCAGCACGCGACGCAGCCACCGGCGTGACGTACGGCCTGCGCACGAGCCGGCGCTGCCATCCCGACATCCTGGACGTGGCCAACCGGGCCGCCGCTCCCTACTACGCAGCCCACCCCGAGCTCGCGCCACTGATGGCGCCGGAGCGGGAGCCCGAGCGCCCGGCGGAAATCACTGCGGCGCTGTTCGACACAGTCAGCGATGAGTCGGCGGCACTTGTCGACGACGTCGTCGCGGCTCGTGAGCGCAATTCGGGCGAGTCCGTGGCGATCCTCGTCCGCACCCGCAGCGAGATGCCTGCGCTGACCGCCGCGCTGCGTGGCCGGGGGATCGACGCCGAGGTGGTGGGGCTCGCCGGGCTGCTGACCCTGCCGCACGTCAACGACGTCGTGAGCCTGTTGGAGGTCGTCTCCGACGCGACGGCCAATGCCTCACTGCTGCGGCTGCTGACCGGCGATCGGTGGCGTGTCGGCGCGCGCGACCTTGCACTCCTCGGCCAGCGTGCCTCCGCCCTGGCCCGAGGGCTGGCCGCTCCGGGCACTGATTCCCTGGACGGACGCCTGAGTGATGCGGTCAGCGGTTCGGACCCGACCGAGATCATCTCGTTGTCCGATGCCCTCGACGATCCCGGCAACCTGCCCTACTCGGCTGCCGCTCGCGAGCGATTCGTCGAGATCGCCGATGTCGTGCGGTCCGTGCGACGCAGCCTCGGTGGTGCCGTTGCCGACGTCGTCCAGCTCGCCGTACGACGTCTTGACCTCGATGTCGAGACTGCCCTGCTGGGCACCGGCGCGGCAGCCGATCTCGCGTCGCTGGTCGATGTCGCGGCTGGCTTCTCCACGGTCGGCGATGTCGACACGCTGCCGGGATTCGTCGCCTACCTGCGTGCCGAGGAGGAGTTCGGCAACGGTCTTGAGGTGCCCGACCGGGCCCGCGACGGTGCGGTGCAGATTCTGACGATCCACACGGCCAAAGGCCTGGAGTGGGACCGGGTGTTCGTCCCGTACGTCGTGGGTGGTTCCTTCCCGAGCTCGCAGGGTCGTGACCGCTGGACGTCCAACGCCAAGGGCTTTCCCTACCCGTTGCGGGGCGATGCCGATGTGCTGCCGCGGCTCGCGGAGTGGACCAGCAAGGGTCTGACCGCCCTGACCGGCGAGTACGTCCAGGAGGCGCTGTCAGAGGAGGTCCGGCTCGCGTACGTTGCGTTCACCCGCGCCCGGACCGCGCTGCACGTCAGCGGCCACCGGTGGGGCCGCACCCAGAAGACCCCGCGCAAGCTCTCGGACTTCCTCGAGGCCGTTGCCGAGACGTGCCGCGCGCAGTCCCGTCCGGTCACGCAGTGGTCTGCCGAGCCCGCACCGGACGACGTCAACCCCGAGCTGCAGGTCACCCCGACGAGCTGGCCGCTCGCCCGACCACCCATGCCGCGGCGTGAACGGGCTGCCGATCTCGTGCGTCGCCACATCGATGAGCCGCAGGATGTCGGGCCGGCCGAGGAGTCCGAGCGACTCGCCGCGATCGACCGTGAGCTGCAGGCGCTCCGGGCCCGCGCGGCCAGTGCGGACGGCCCCATGGAGGTGCCGGTGCCCGCCTCGCTCTCAGCGACCGCGGCGATGGCGCTGGTCGACGATCCCCAGGAGTTTGCCCGGTCGCTCGTACGTCCCGTGCCTCGCCAGCCGTCCGCCGCGGCGCGACTCGGCACCCGGTTCCACGCCTGGGTCGAGACGCACTTTGGGCAGCAGCCGTTGCTGGATCCGTCCGAGCTCCCGGGCCGGGCCGACTCGGGGCTCGAGACCGATGCGGAGCTGGCCGAGGTCGTCGAACGTTTCCTGACCGGTCCCTACGCCGATGCGGTGGCCCACGCGATCGAGGCGCCGTTCTCGTTGCTCCTCGGCGACCAGCAGATCGTCGGGCGCATCGACGCAGTGTTCGAGACGGCCCTGCCTGACGGCTCGAGGGGCTACGAGGTCGTCGACTGGAAGACCAACCACAAGGCGACCGCCGACCCGCTCCAGCTGGCGATCTACCGGCTCGCGTGGGCTGAGCAGCGCGGGATCGACCCGGCATCCGTGACCGCCGCGTTCTACTACGTGCGGCTGGGCGAGGTCCAACGACACGACGACCTTCCAGACCGCGACGAGCTCGGGCGGAGGCTCGGACTAGCGTAGCGGCGTGGACTACGCCTTCGATCGGACCCAGCACGACCGCGCCGCGCACCTGCGCAAGGACGACGGCTGGCGGGACCCCGGCGTCCGTGTGATGGTGATCGGTGGTGAGCACGTTGCGACAGTCGACGGGCAAAGCATCCGGTGGATCACGATGGACAACGCGCCGGACGGCGAGTGGATCTTCCTCGGGGTCCGCGACGGCGTCCGCCACGCTGCCGTGATCGTCGATCGAGTGCCACGCGAGCTGGAACCCCTCAGCCTGCGGTTCCTGGGCCTCACGATCGCGGCCGACGACGCCTCGCTCGCGGTCCACGCGGTCGGCATCGCCCGCTGGCACGAGAACCATCGGCACTGCGCCAAGTGCGGACAGCCCTCCGACATCGCCGACGCCGGGCACGTGCGGATCTGCCCGAGCTGCGGCACCCACCACTTTCCACGTACGGACCCGGCCGTGATCATGCTGATCACCGACGGCGACGACCGCGCCCTGCTGGGCCGGCAGCCGGTCTGGCCCGAGGGACGGTTCTCGACCCTCGCCGGCTTCGTCGAGCCCGGGGAGTCCCTGGGCGACGCGGTGCGCCGTGAGGTGATGGAAGAGGTGGGGATCCGGGTCGGCGAGGTCACGTACGCCGGGAGCCAGCCGTGGCCATTCCCGTCGAGTCTTATGCTGGGCTACTTCGGTGAGGCGCTGTCCACCGACATCGTGGTCGACAAGCACGAGATCGCCGAAGCGCGCTGGTTCAGTCGGGACGAGGTCACCGAAATGACGGCCGCCTCCGAGCTCGTGCTGCCACCCAACGTTTCGATCTCCCGTTGGCTGCTCCAGACCTGGCACGGCGGCACGATCCACGGCAAGTGGGCCTAACCACACCCTCACCCGCACCCCCTCGCTGACGGGTCACTTTTCGGGGTGCGAGGGGTCACAAATGCTCGCGAACCGGAGCAGCAAGTGACCCCTCAGCAGACGAAAAGTGACCCGTCAGCGGAAGGGGGGGAGGGGTCAGGAGGCGAGCTGGGCCTTGATCTGGGCCATCGACGGGTTCGACAGTGCGGTGCCGTCGGCGAAGATCAGCGTCGGGACGGTCTGGTTGCCGCCATTGGCCTGCTCGACGATGAACTGGGCATCAGGAACCTGCTCGATGTCCACCTCGTCGAATGAGATGCCCTCTCGCTTGAGCTGGCTCTTCAGACGGTGGCAGTAGCCACACCAGGGGGTGGAGTACATCGTGAACGTGCCCGACATGGAGTGTCTCCTTCGACGACTAGGGTTGATCACCTCAACACCGACACCGCTGCGCCCATTCCACGACCACCCTGAGGAGCCCGTGTGCCCGACGCCGACGACCTGCTGACGGGACTCGACCCCGAGCAGCGCGAGGTGGCCCAGGCGCTGCGCGGACCGGTCAGCGTCGTCGCGGGTGCCGGCACCGGCAAGACCCGGGCGATCACGCACCGCATGGCGTACGGCGTCGCGACCGGCGTCTACAAACCCATGGAGGTCCTGGCGGTCACCTTCACGACTCGCGCGGCCGGTGAGATGCGCACCCGGTTGCGTCAGCTCGGAGCGGACGGCGTCCAGGCCCGCACATTCCACTCCGCGGCGCTCCGGCAGGCACGCTACTTCTGGCCCCAGGTCTATGGCGGTGAGTTCCCCGAGGTCACAGCCTCGAAGTTCGGCCTCGTCGCCGAGGCCGCCAAACGACTCGGCATTCGCACCGACACCCCGTTGCTGCGCGACCTGTCGTCGGAGATCGAGTGGGCCAAAGTCTCCAACATCCGGCCGTCGGCCTACGCCTCGGCCGCCGGACCGGCGCGCCGCGAGGTCGCCGACCTTGACCACCCGACCGTCGCCAACTTGATGACCGCCTACGAGGACGTCAAGCGCGACCGGGGGCGTATCGACATGGAGGACATCCTGCTGATCACGGCGGCGATCCTCGCCGACGACGAGCGCATCGCGGCCCAGGTGCGCCAGCAGTATCGCTGGTTCGTGGTCGACGAGTTCCAGGACGTCAACCCGCTCCAGTCAACCCTGCTGGAGCTGTGGCTCGGCGGTCGCAACGACATCTGCGTCGTCGGCGATCCACGCCAGACGATCTACTCCTTCGCGGGGGCCTCGCCCCAGATCCTCGCGTCGTTCGCCCGCCGCCACGAGGGCGCCCAGCGCATCGAGCTGGCCCGCAACTACCGCTCGACCCCGCAGATCGTCGCCGCGGCCAACGCGGTCTTCACCCGGGTTGCCGGCAATGACGGCGTACGCCTGCAGTCCCAGCAGGAGCCGGGTGACCCGGTGACGTACATCGGATTCCCTGACGAGCAGGCCGAGGCCAGTGCCGTCGCGAGCGAGATCGCGCTGCTGCACCGCCGCGGCGTCTCCTACAAGGAGATGGCGATCCTGTTCCGCATCAACGCCCAGTCCGAGGCGTTCGAAGAGGCGCTGGGAGAGCACGGCGTGCCCTACGTGCTGCGGGGCGTCGAGGGCTTCTTCCGCCGCGCCGAGGTACGCCAGGCGGTCACCCTGCTGCGCGGCTCGGCACGCGGTGGCGAGGGCGGCGGCCAGCTCGTCGACGAGGTACGGGCGATCTTCTCCGCGATGGGCCACACCGACGACCCCCCGACCGGGGCCGGAGCCGTCCGTGACCGGTGGGAGTCCCTCCACGCGATCGTGTCGATGGCGACCGAACTGGCAGAGTCCAATGACGCCGCAGACCTCACCGCGCTGGTCGCCGACCTCGACCGCCGGGCCGATCAGGCGCACGCGCCGGCCGCAGATGGTGTGACGCTGGCGACCCTGCACTCGGCCAAGGGGTTGGAGTGGGACGCGGTCTTCTGCGTCGGGATGCACGAGGGCATGATGCCCAGCGTCCACGCCGACACCCCTGAAGCGGTAGAGGAGGAACGTCGGCTGTTCTACGTCGGACTGACCCGCGCCCGGCACGACCTGATGATCTCGTGGGCCGCAACCCGCAACCGCGGTGGGCGGGGCAACCGCCGGCCGACCAGGTTCCTCGACTCGTTGCTGCCCGCCGACCACGCGGCCCGCCAGACCGCCCGTCAGCCTCGCGAGCGCAAGGTCGCCAAGTGCCGGGTGTGCAACACGGTGCTTGCCGTCGCCGACCGCAAGCGGGGCCGCTGCGAGGACTGTCCAGCGACGTACGACGAGAACCTCTACGAGCTGTTGCGGGCGTGGCGCACCGACCAGGCCACCGAGCAGGGCAAACCCGCCTACGTGATCTTCACCGACGCGACGCTGCAGGCGATCGCCGAGTCCAAGCCGGCCGATTCCGACGCCCTGGCGAAGGTGCCAGGCATCGGGCCGGCCAAGCTCGACAAGTACGCCGAGTCGGTCCTCGAGCTGATCAATCGCTGAAGCCGGGCAGCGACTCTTCGAGGATCGCCCGGAACGGTGCGGTGGCGCCCAGCTGGCTGAGCACCCCGATCCCGCCGACCCACACCCGGTGGATTAGCAGGTACTGCGGCGGCAGGTTGATCTTCATCGCGGTGCCCATGCCCTCGGCGTTCGGAGCACTGACCCGCAGCGTCTGGGCCCGCATCCATTCCCGGCTGAACGCGAAGCGATCGACCCGCGCGGGCTCGACGAACGGTCCGATGTAGCGCGCGATCGTCTCGGCGTCCAGGTCGGTGGTCCGCTTGATGAAACCCTCCTCGCGCAGACCCTCGACCACGAGGTCGAAACGCTCGTCGACGGCACACCGCAGCAGGCGGCCCATCGACTCGGGCAGGCCCTCGGGCAGCCGGGCGACCGCACCGAAGTCGACGACGCCGAGGCGGCCGTCGGGCATGATCCGGAAGTTGCCCGGGTGGGGGTCGGCGTGCAGCATCCCGGCCCGGGTCGGGCCGGCGAACAGGAACCGCACGTACGCCTCGCCGTACCGGTCGCGCTCCTCCTGCGTGCCGGCCGTGATGACCTGGGCGAGCGAATGGTCGCTCTCCAGCCAGGTCGAGACGAGGGCGCGCTCGGTGTGCGCCACGACGTGCGGGACGACGATCTCGGGGTCGCCTTCGAACTCGGCGGCGAAGACACTCTGTGCGCCGGCTTCGAGGGAGTAGTCCAGTTCCTCGGCGACGCGGTCCTGCAGCTCCTGGACCAGAGGCTTGACGTCCAGGCCCGGGGCCAAGGTGCCGAACAGGCGGGCCAGCCGGGCGATCTGCTTGAGGTCAGAGGTCAGGGCCTTGGCCGCGCCGGGATATTGCAGCTTGACCGCGACGTCCTGTCCGTCGGCCCACACCGCGCGGTGCACCTGGCCGATCGATGCGGACGCGGCCGGCGCGTCCTCGAACGAGGTGAACTGCTGCCGCCAGTTCGGGCCGAACTCCTGGGCGAGCACCCGGTGCACCGTACCGGGAGGCATAGGTGGCGCGGAGTCCTGGAGCTTGACCAGAGTCTCGCGGTAGGGGCCGATGAACTCCTCGGGCAGCGCGGCCTCGAAGATGCTCATGGCCTGGCCGAACTTCATCGCGCCGCCCTTGAGCTGGCCGAGCACCGAGAAGATCTGGTCCGCCGTACGCCGTTGGACCTCGCTGAGGACCAGATTGGCCGGGGCGCCGACCATGCGTTTGCCGAGGCCGAGAGTCGTCCGTCCCGCGAACCCGACCGGCAGGGATGCCAGCCGCGCGGTCCGCAGGAAGGCGCTGCCGGTCAGCGGCCGCCCCTTGGGCTCGCCCCGCTCGGTTGATCCACTCAGGTCAGGGGTGTCAGGCACATCGTCAGGATAGTCCGGACAGCCTCGTCAGGCCGCCCGGAGCAGATCGCACCCGCAGCTGTGATGGAAGGCCAACGGCCGGGTCGTGCGCTCGTCGTGCCGGGGCCCGACCACCAGGCACCGGCCGATCGTCCGGGCCGGGCCACCGTCGACCTGGGCGAGCACCTCGGCGGCGAGCTCGACCCCGGCCGCGTGGCTGGTCAGCGCGCTCAGGCCGGGAGGAGTCATGATCGCGGTGTGACGGCCGAGCTGGTGCAGGAGGGCCGGCCAGGCGCGGTCCCAGTCGGTGCGGTGGCGGTCGTGGCACGACACGCACGGCGTGCGCCCCGGGCGTACGAGCGGGCCGATCCGCACCCGGTCCTCGTCGATCACGACGGGCAGGTGTGCGAGTCCGAGGTGGGCCGGCGACTCGAAAACCGCTCGGGCAGGCTCGCCGCAGGACACGATCACCAGGAGATCTGGATCGGGCGAGTCGTGCCGGGTGACGCCGGACGCGGCCAGGATCGACCGGGTGACCTCGATCAGTGCGCGGCTGCCCGGGTCGCCGTGGAACGCCAGGCCGAACCCGGGCCGCCGGACGAGTCGGTCCGGATCGCCGCCGACCATGTCGAGGTGGCGCGCCTCGGCATCGAGCCCGCGCCGTTGCGGCCCGCTCCACCGGGTCGCGTCGAGAACCACCCCGATCGAGCGGAGCTCGGTCACCACCTCGACGACCGGGGCGGTGAGCTCGGGGATCGCGGTCCGCGCGATGGCGCTCAACCTGTCGACGTCCCGTGCGCCGTCGATCAGGTGCAGCAGCTGCACGAGGCCCGGCCGGTCAGCGAAGACGATGCCGGGGGAGGTGCCCACCTGCAGATGTGTCGCGTCGCGCCGAAGCAGCGGTGCACCCGGTCGGAGCACGGGGCGAAAGGTCATGTGGTCAGCGTGGCTCGGGGGTGGCCAATCGGCGAACCGGCTGTCCACAGCCGGCCGGGACAAAGACCTGCGGAGGACCCGACGGTGTCGGATCCTCCGCAAAACTTGGGGAAGTGCGAGGCTCGCGCCCCGCGGGTGGTTCAGGCCTTGCCGAGGATCCGGTTCAGCTTCGTGCCACAGACCGGGCAGATGCCCTTGGCCATACGAGTGCCCTTGTCACTGACGTGGACCTCGCCGGACGTCTCGCGCTTTTCCTTGCACTTGACGCAGTAGAACTCGCCACTCCATGTTTCCGACATTGCGGCCTCCTTGTGATGTGGTGCTAATCACGTTCAGCGTACGCGTGACACGGCGATTTCACGCTCAAGCCAGCACAAAGCCTCCCGGCGAGTCGCCGCGGCGGATCGCGGCTCCGGCTGCCTCCTGTGACGTGTCCTGGGCGGGTCGAGCGCGGCACAGGTTAGGGGTCGGAGGGACCTCGGTGCAACCGGTTTGGCGAAGTGTTGTCCACGCCTGTGGATAAGGCTGGGGACATCTTGTGGGGAACGCCGAGGCAGGATGTGGACGGCCTGTGGACGTGGCGGTGGACAACTAGTGCAGCGGGCCGCGAGCCGACTCCGAATCGGCGTCTGACCAGCCGCGACACGAGCGACGGGTTGTGGACAACGAAATGGTCGGACCCACCAGATATGTTTCTCAGATGAGCACGCGCCTGCACATCGCAGCCCCGAAGGCAAATGCGTGAGCGCGGTCGAGATCAGGCGCAGTGCCCGCCGAAAGCGCACGGTCCGCGCCTACCGCGAGGGCGACAAGACAATCGTCCTGATGCCGGCCGACCTGTCCAAGGCCGAGGAGGATCGGCACGTCCGGAGCCTCGTCGGACGGCTGGACCGCCGTGAGCAGCGGGTGCGCCCCAGCGACGCAGAGCTTCTCGACCGAGCCGCCGAGCTGTCCCGTGTCTGGTTGGAGGGCCGTGCCGTGCCCCTCTCGGTGCGGTGGGTCTCCAACCAGAACACTCGATGGGGGTCGTGCAGCAGTGGCGATCGCAGCATTCGTTTGTCCGACCGGCTCAAGGGCATGCCCGAGTGGGTCGTCGACTACGTCCTGCTGCACGAGCTGGCGCACCTGATCGAGCCCAACCACAGCAAGCGCTTCTGGAAGCTGGTCGAGGCCTATCCGCACACCGCGAAGGCTAAGGGCTTTCTCGAAGGCGTGTCCTGGCAGCAGCGATGAGTGCCCGCACAGAGTGATCCGTGCCCTCCGGCAGCTCGTCGACGCCGAACCAGGCCAGGTCGTCGGACTCGTCGCTGATGACGTGCTGGGCGTCCGGCGGAGCGACCGCGACGAACTGCACGTCGAGGTGGTGCGACGGGCGGACCGGCCCGCACGAGGGCACCTCGTGCCGGGACAGCAGGACCGGCACGGGGTCGATCACCAGATCCGAGATGCCCCCCTCTTCCCGTGCCTCGCGCAGAGCCGCACCGGCGAGCGTCGCGTCGTCGGGCTCGCAGTGACCGCCGGTCTGCAGCCAGCGTTTGATGATGCGGTGCAGCGTGAGCAGAACCTGCTCGTGATCGGCCGAGAAGATGATCGCGCTGGCAGTCAGATGATCGGGATGGCACTCCCGGCTCATGGCGCCGGGATGCGCGTCCGTGTGCTCGAGGTAGAGCCGTCGCAGACCCGCCTGCTCGTCGTCCGGCGGCGCCCACCGGTCCAGCACGCCGCGTGCGTCGTCAAGCAGCCTCACTCGTCGGGCTGGTCCGTCCCGGCGTTGCCGGACGGTCGGTCGTCCCGCTCGGCATCGCTGTCGAGCAGGTCGCCGAGCGCCGTGTCGAAGTCGTCGTCGCTCTGGGTGCGGCTCTCGCCCTGCGCAAAGCCGAGTGGATCCTCCAGGTCGGCGATCGACGGCATCAGGTCGGGGTGGCTCCACACCGCGTCGCGGGCCTCGGTGCCCTGCCGGTCGCGCATCGCGGCCCACAGGGTCGTTGCTTCACGCAGCTTGCGCGGGCGGAGCTCCAGCCCGACGAGCGATGCGAAGGTCTGCTCGGCGGGCCCGCCAGCGGCTCGGCGCCGGCGCATGGCCTCGGCCAGCGGGGCGGCCGCGGGCATGCGGTCCTTGGTGGCCTCGGAGACGATCTCGTCGACCCAGCCCTCGATGAACGCCAACAGCGTCTCGAGCCGGTCCAGCGCCTTCTGCTGCTGAGGCGTGCGTTCGGGCTCGAACAGTCCGCCGGCGAGGGCTTCTTGGATCTGCTCCGGTCGGGTCGGGTCGAGGCCCTGCAGCTGGGACTCGATCGCGGAGACGTCGATGCTGGTGCCGCGGCCGAACTCCTCGATCGCGCCGATCAACGCCGGACGCAACCATGCCGCGTGGTGGAACAGCCGGTGGTGCGCGCACTCACGCAGCACGACGTAGAGGAGTACGTCCGAGGCCGGGTGCTCGAGGCCCTCACCGAATGCCTCGACGCCGGCCGGGATGACCGCGGCGATCCGCTCGGTGCCGAGCGGGATGCCGATGTCGGTCGACGAGACGACCTCGCCAGCCAGACCACCGAGCGCCTGCCCGACCTGCTGGCCGAACATCGCACCGCCAGCCTGGTTGAGCATGCCCATCAGGGGACCGGCCATGGCCTTGGCCTCCTCGGGGAGCGCCTCGCCCATGGCCTGGACCACGTGCTGGGCGATCGGTTCGACAAGCTGCTGCCACGTGTCGGCGGTCGCCTCGATCCACTGCGCCCGACTCCAGGCGGTCGCGGTCGTGGCGCCGGCCGGGATCGCGGTGACGCCGTCGAGCCAGGTCTCGGCGAGGCGTGCGGCATCGTCGACGGCACCCTGCTGAGCGGCATTGGGGGACGGGTCCGGGCCCGCGGCCGCGAGGGTGTGGCGGGCGACGTCCTTGGCGAGGTCGAAGTTGACGCTGCCTTCGTGCGGCGCGAACATCTTCTGCATCTGGCCCATGATCTGACTCATGTCCATCTGACCACCCGAGAACGCCCCGAACAGTTGCTCCATGGGTGTGCCCTTGAAGGGATTCTCCGGCTCTTCGTTCTCGTTCTCGGACATGAGTCCACAGTACCGAGTGAGTCCCTCGAACCCACGCTCCTGCTGTTCGCCCTACGATGAATCAACCATGAGTGCCGTACGCCTGCTGGGCATCCGAGACGCCCCCCTGAGCCTCGACGAGGTGTATGCCGCCGTGACCGATCCCTCGGCGGGAGGCATTTGTGTCTTCGTCGGCACGGTGCGCGATCACGACGAGGGACTCGGTGTCACCGAGCTGGGCTACTCATCGCATCCCACCGCGCTCGACCGGCTGCGTGACGTGGCTGAGCGCATCGCCTCGGAGTGCGATGTCGTCGCCCTGGCCGGCGTGCACCGCGTCGGTGATCTGGCCGTCGGCGACCTCGCAGTGGTCGTGGCAGCGTCTGCCGCGCACCGGGCCCAGGCCTTCGAAGCATGCCGTCGCCTGATCGACGAGCTCAAGACCGACGTCCCGGTCTGGAAGCACCAGACCTACAGCTCGGGCGACGCTGCATGGGTGGACCCCCAACGGGTTGCCGGCACTGACTAGGCTCACTGTGTGTCCGACCCGTCGAAGCTGAGCACTCGCTACACGACCATGGTCGTGGCGACGGTCTCGCTGATTGTGCTGAGCACCCTGGCATTCATCGTGCCCGTGCCGTACGTGACGCTGAAGCCGGGCCCCGCCTTCGACACGCTCGGCGACTTCGACGGCAAGCCGACGTTCACGTTCGGCAAGGACGTCACGACGTACCCGACGACAGGTTCGCTGGACTTCACGACCGTCTCGGTCACCCGGCCCGGCGGCAACCTCTCGCTGGCCGAGGCGATCACGGCGTACCTCGATCGGGACAACGCGGTCGTCCCGAAGTCACTGATCTACCCCGACAACCAGTCCAACAAGCAGTCGACCGCCGAATCGGCGGCCGAGCTGAGCAGCTCCAAGGACTCCTCCCGGGTCGCGGCGCTGCGTGAGGCCGGCTACACCGTGACGAGCCAGGTGGCGGTGACCAGCCTGGTCAAGGGCGGCGCCTCCGAGAAGGTGCTGAAGGTCGGCGACATCGTGACCAAGGTCGACGGCACCGAGGTCAGCAATCCGGACCAGACGGTCAAGGCCGTGGGCGTCCACGAGCCCGGCGACACCATCGACATGACCGTCGAGCGCAAGGGCGTGACGACAGAAGTGTCGATCGTGAGCCTGCCGGACGCCGATGACGCGACGATCCCGCGCATCGGCATCACGTTGGGCGAGAAGTACCGCTACCCGATCTCGATCACCAACAACGTCGGCAGCCAGATCGGCGGGCCCAGCGCCGGCGCGATGTTCGCCCTCGCGATCTACGACAACCTGACCCCCCGCTCCTTGACCGGCGGCAAGCGGATCGCCGGCACGGGGGAGATGCTCCCCGACGGTACGGTCGGACCGATCGGCGGCGTACGACAGAAGATGGCCGGCGCTTCGGCCGCCGGAGCCACGATCTTCCTGGTCCCGGCCGCCAACTGTGCCGAGGCCAGCGACGGTGACGACGACGGCCTCAGGCTCGTCAAGATCACCAAGCTCAAGGACGCGATCTCCTCGCTCGAGGCCCTCGCCAAGGACTCAACGGCTACGGTGCCCACATGCAGCTGATGCCCGACTCGCCCCTGCGCCGGGTCGCCCTCGAGGTCGAGGCCCACGTCGCCACCGAGGGCTGGGACCAGGCACCTCGCCTGTTCGCGCTCGTGCCGACCGCTGATCTGGTCGCCCGCGAGCCGGGCCTCGCCGACCAACTCTCCGCCGACCCGGACAGCATCACGCCGATCGAGCAGGAGCTGTCGGGAGACCGCGAGCTCGAGGATCTGCTCACCGAGATCGTGTGGCCTGACGCCGTTGCCGGTTGCGCCGCTGTTGTCGAGCGCATCATGCTGCCCCCCGAGGCCGAGGCTTCGCTGCCGGACGACCCCGACGAGCTGCTCGCCGCCGTGGCGGCACATCCGGACCGTCGCGAGGTCAGGCTTGTCGCCGCCATCACGCGTGACGGCCGCACCCACAGCACCGTACGCGCCAGAGAACCCATCGATGCTGAGCTGCTCGAAGGTCCCGATCTCGTCCCCGGACTGATCGAGCACCTTCTTCGCACTCTGGCATAGAGTCATGTCACCCCGTTATCCAGGAGCCACGTGAGCGACATCTTCGGAACACCCCGCCCCGGTCGACCGCCCAGCAAGGCGCCTGATCGCCGGCAACGGGTCATTGTGCCCACGCTGGTCACTCTGGCGCTGCTGTTGTTCCTCGGCTCGATCTTCACCAGCGTGTGGACCGACCGACTGTGGTTCAAGTCGGTCGGCTACTCCGACGTGTTCCGGAGCGTGCTTTTCGCCCGGGTCTCGTTGTTCCTGGTCCTCGGACTGATCTTTGGCCTGTTCGTGATCGGCAACCTGATCCTCGCGTTCCGGCTGCGCCCCGACGCCGCGCCGATGCGTCGCGATGACCCGGCGTACCGCTATCGCCTGGCCCTCACCCCGATGCTGCGCCCCATTGCGATCGGGCTGGGCCTGGTGCTCACCGGCTTCGCCGGGTCGATCGCCGCGGCGCACTGGGACACGTACAAGATGTGGCGCAACAGCACGCCGTTCGGCACCAAGGATCCGCAGTTCGGCAAGGACGTCAGCTACTACGTGTTCGAGTACCCGTGGTGGCGCTTCCTCACGTCGTACTCGTTCGCGCTGATCGTCATCACCGTCCTGGCGGTGGTGTTCCTCAACTATGTCTACGGCGGCATCCGCGTCGCCGGACGCGGCCCCAAGCTGACCCGCGCCGCGCAGGTGCACCTGTCGGTGCTCGTCGGCCTCGGTGTCCTGCTGAAGGCCGTGTCGTACTACCTCGACCGGTTCGGCCTGATGGTCGGCTCCGGCGGTTTGGTCGACGGCGTCACGTACACCGATGCCAACGCCCGGATCCCCAGCAAGAACATCTTGATCGGCGTCGCGATCGTGTGCGCGCTGCTGTTCTTCGCGGCGATCTTCATACGTTCGTGGGCGCTGCCCGCAATGGGCCTAGGCCTGCTCGCGCTGAGCTCGATCCTGATCGGTGCCATCTGGCCCGCGGTCATGCAGGGATTCCAGGTCAAGCCGTCCGAGCCGGACAAGGAGGGCCCGTACATCGCCAAGAACATCGAGGCGACGCGCGAGGCCTACGGGGTCAATGACGTCAAGGTCGAGTCCTACTCGGCGAAGACCGCGCTGACGCCGGCCGAGCTCGCCTCGTCGGCCGAGTCGCGGGTCAGCACCCGACTGCTGGACCCGACGTTGATCTCTGATGCGTTCGAGCAGCTCCAGCAGGTGCGCGGCTACTACGCCGTGCCGCCGACGCTGGACGTCGACCGCTACAAGCTGGGCGATGAGGAGCAGCCGCAGGACACCATCATCGCGGCCCGTGAGATCAACCTCTCCGGACTCCAGTCGAGCCAGCGCAACTGGGCCAACGACCACACGGTCTACACCCACGGCTATGGCATCATCGCTGCCCGCGGCAACCAGCGCGGTCCGAACGGTGAGCCCGTGTTCGTCGCTCGGGACATCCCGCCGGTCGGCGAGATCAAGACCACGACGCCGCCGCGCATCTACTTCGGTGAGCAGTCGCCCTCGTACTCGATCGTCGGACGGCCCAAGGGTGAGGCGCCGATCGAGGTCGACATCCCGCGTGGCGGTGCGTCGAACGACGACGCCGCCGAGGACAACGCGACCCAGAACACGTACGACGGCAAGGGTGGCGTGCCGATCGGCAATCTGTTCAACAAGGCGCTGTACGCGTTCAAGTTCGCCGAGCCCAACATCGTGCTGTCGAACCGGGTCAACTCCGAGTCGAAGATCCTCTACGACCGTGAGCCGCGCAACCGCGTCCAGAAGGTCGCGCCGTGGCTGACCATCGACGGCGACACGTACCCCGCCGTCGTCGACGGACGTGTCGTCTGGATCGTGGACGGCTACACGACCAGCAACTCGTACCCGTACTCGTACCATCGCTCGCTGCGGGATGCGACGGCCGACACCTTGACCGACGGTGAGTCGCAGGCGGCCCTGCCGACCGATCAGGTCAACTACCTGCGCAACTCGGTCAAGGCCGTCGTCGACGCGTACGACGGCAGCGTCAAGCTCTACCAGTGGGACACCAAGGACCCGGTACTCAAGACGTGGATGAAGGTCTTCCCCAACGTCGTGGAGCCCAAGACCAAGATCAGCAACGCTCTCATGGAGCACCTGCGCTACCCGGTCGACCTGTTCAAGGTGCAGCGCGACGTGCTGCAGCGCTACCACGTGACCGACGCGCAGACGTTCTACGAGGACGGCGAGCGTTGGAAGGTGCCGGAGGACCCGACCGCTCCGACGGGGTCGAACGCCCTGCAGCCGCCGTACTACCTGTCGACCGCGCGCCCGGGTGAGGACGTCCCGAAGTTCTCGGTCACCAGCGTCTACCTGCCCAACAGCAGGCAGAACCTTGCGGCGTTCGTCTCGGTCAACTCCGAGGCCACCGACACCGAGAACTACGGCAAGATGCAGATCCTGCAGCTCCCCAGTGAGACGCAGATCCAGGGTCCGAGCCAGATTGCCAACGCGTTCCAGACCGACAAGGGCGTCTCGCAGGCGCTGCTGCAGTACCAGCAGTCCAAGACCGCGACGATCCTGTACGGCAACCTGCTGACCCTCCCGGTCGGCAACGGGTTGCTGTACGTCCAGCCGGTTTACATCAAGCGAAGCGCGATCGAGGGCTCCTATCCGGTCCTGCAGTTCGTCATCGCGTCATTCGGCAAGGACGTCGGCTTCGGCCAGACGCTCGACGAGGCCCTGCGGGTCGCGCTCGGGTTGGAGGCCGGTGTGGTGCCGGACGACACGACGACACCGACGGACACGGGCGGGGAGACGCCGGCCCAGAAGACGGCCGCGGCGTTGCTCGACGACGCCACGGGCTACTACGAGGACGCGCAGGACGCGCTCAAGAAGGGCGACCTGTCGACGTATCAGCGACGGATCAACCAGATGGCCGACGCGATCGCCGAAGCCCAAAAGGCTGTCGACACCGAGAACGCGGCCGCCAAGAAGTAGTCAGCTGCGGTTTGCCGCATCGGTAGGCATCGCCCGGGCACAGGAAATCTCCTGTGCCCCGGCGATGTTCGTCCCAGCAGGTCAGGGCCTCACGACCCCGATTTGATCCTCAGGGCGTGAGCCCGTAAAGTAATCCAAAGCGACGCGGGGTGGAGCAGCTCGGTAGCTCGCTGGGCTCATAACCCAGAGGTCACAGGTTCAAATCCTGTCCCCGCTACAAAATGAAGGCCCTCACAGGAAACTGTGAGGGCCTTCGTCATGCCCTGCATTTCGAGGCAGACCGTTCGCTAGGGAGCCGGGCTAGTCCTTGTTGGCGGACGGGCCGAAGTCGCCGTACGGAGCGGAGTCACGCTCCCGTACGGCATCTCTGAATCCAGCCTCGGCTGCGCGTTGCTGGAACGCATAGCCTTCGCGGGTGTGGCGGGAGATGCCGTCGAACACGGTGCTGATCATCTGGCTGTTCTGTACGCCTTGAGCCAGCAGCGCGGCGTTGAGTGCGAGCTTGACCATCATCAGTTGGTTGAGCGGCATAGCGGCGATCCGCTGCACCAGGATCTCGGTGCGCTCGTCGAGATCCTCAGGCGAGGGCGCCTCGATTGCGAGGCCCCACTCGGCGGCTTCCTTGCCGCTGAGGCAGTCGCCCGTGAGTAGTAGTCGTTTGGCCCGTTGGTCGCCGAGCCGGTGCGCCCACATGCCAGCGGATGGGACACCCCATACGCGTGTGGGTGGGTAGCCGATTTTGGCGTCGGCGGCGATCACGATCTGGTCGCAGTGCAGGGCTATGTCGGTACCTCCGGCGACGCAGAAGCCGTGGATCTTGGCGACGGTCGGCTTGTTGGCGTGGAGCAGGCTGGCGAAGCCCTTGGTGAAGCGGCTCATCATGGCGTAGTCGACCATCGGGTCCCAGGTGCCGGCGGGATCGTGGTTGGTCATCTGTACGACCGGGTCGAGCACTGTGCCCGCTGTGCCGTGGCTGAGGCCGAGCCCGCCGTCCATCAGGTTCTCTGCGGTCGCGGCGAGGTCGTAGCCGCCGCAGAAACCTTTGCCGCGTCCGCTGAGGACGATCACGTGTACACGGGGATCCAGGTCGGCCTGCTCGACTGCATGTGCCAGCTCGATCGGGGTGTCAGCGGTGATCGAGTTGCCCTGGTCGGGCCGGTTGAAGGTGAGGCGGGCTACGCGCCCGTCGACCTCGTACGTCAGTGTCTTGTAGGTGGGCGGCTCATGGTCTGGTGGTGCGGTGTGGGCGAATGGGGAGTTGGCCCCTTCGAACGAGCCGGCTCTCCAAGGAGCACCTCCGGGCTCTGGCGTCGTGGTCGGGGAGTTAGTGTCGGGGTTGCTGTTCACGTGAGGCTCCTGGGTCGTCGGCCGGTCAGTTGAAGGCGCCGTGTCGGCCTTGTCCTTGGGCGAAATTGGTGGCGCCGGCTATGGCTTCCTGGAGGGCGCGCGTGCCGTGCTCCCACTCGGCTCCGATGGCGTCGGTCTCGGTGAGTCCGCATTGTTCGTAGGCGGAGAGTCGGTCACCGCGCATGCAGATCTGTGGGAATGCAGCCAGCTGCTCGGCCAGTGTGATGGCCTCCGCGAGAGCCTCGCCCGGTGCGCTGACGCGGTTGGCCAGGCCAATCTGGAGTGCCTCCGCAGCGTCGACTGGTCGACCGCTGAGGATGAGATCAAGCGCGCGCGAGAGTCCGATGAGTCTGGGCAGCCGAACGGTCCCTCCGTCGATGAGGGGAACGCCCCAGCGGCGGCAGTAGACACCGAACACGGCTTCAGGGTCTGCCACTCGCAAGTCGCACCACAATGCGAGCTCCAGTCCGCCGGCAACGGCGTGACCGTCAACCGCGGCGATGACCGGTTTGGAAAGCTTCATCCGGGTGGGGCCCATCGGACCAGGACCCTCCACCGTGGGCGGCTCGGCGGTCATGGTGCCGGTGCTGACGGCCTTCAAGTCGGCACCGGCGCAGAAGTATCCACCGGCGCCAGTGAGCACCGCGACGCTGGCCGTGTCATCTGTGTCGAACTCGAGAAAGGCTTCGTAGAGCGCCGAGGCATGCGGGGTGTCGACGGCGTTGCGCACCTCGGGACGCTCGAGAGTCACCACCGTGACGGGGCTGCGTTTCTCGACGTGGATGGTCACATTTCGACCAGAGCGCGGTCGATGATCGGATCGAGATCGAGGCCGGACGGGAGGGTGCCAAACGCTCCGCCCCAGTCGCGGTCGAGTCGAGTCGCGCAGAACGCATCGGCGACGGCGGCAGGGGAGTGGCGCAGCAGGAGGGACCCTTGGAACACGAGTGCCATCTGCTCCACGATCCGTCGAGCACGCAGCTCGAGGTCATCAAAGGAGGTGAACTCCTTCTTGAGCTTGTCGAGTGCTTCGTCGAAACGAACGTCTGATCCGACCGCGAGCTCGACTTCGCCGAAGAACACGTCGAGGGTGTGCGGCTCGCGGGCCAGTGCCCTGAGCGCGTCGAGGGCGGCCACGTTTCCGGAGCCTTCCCAGATCGAGAGCAGCGGCATCTCCCGATACAGACGAGCGAGATCGAAGTCCTCGATGTAGCCGTTTCCGCCCAAGCACTCGAGCGCTTCGCCGACGGCCATGGGGGCGCGTTTGCAGATGTAGTACTTGCTCACCGCGAGCGCGATACGACGCAAGGCAGCTTCACCCTCGTGGCCGCGGATGGCGCGGTCGTTCGCGCCAGCCAGGCGGAGCATCGCGGCTGTGGATGCCTCTGTCTCCACGGCGAGGTCGGCCAACACATTGCGCATCAGGGGTTGGTCGATGAGGTTCTTGCCGAAGGCACTGCGGTGCTGGGCATGGTGAGTGGCCGTCACGAGCGCTGTACGCATTCCTGCCGCTCCACCGATGACGCAGTCCAGGCGGGTCATGTTGACCATCTCCGCGATGGTGCGCACCCCTCGGCCTTCCTCGCCGACCAGCCATCCCACGGCGCCGTGGTACTCGATTTCAGACGAGGCGTTGGACTTGTTGCCTAGCTTGTCCTTGAGTCGCATGAACTGAATGTTGTTGTGTTCACCCCCGGGGAGGACCCGTGGGACGAAGAAGCACGAGACTCCCGAGGTTGTCTGAGCAAGGGTCAGGAACAGGTCTGACATCGGGGCTGAGGTGAACCACTTGTGCCCGACCAACGTGTAGGTGCCGTCAGCCTGCACGGATGCGATCGTCGTGTTGGCACGTACGTCGGAGCCGCCCTGCTTCTCGGTCATCGACATGCCAGCAATCAACCCGCGCTTGGTGGCGGGGTCGCGGAGACCGAAGTCATACTCTCGGTTGGTCAGCAGCGGCTCGAACTGCGCGGCCAGCTCGGCATTCGCGCGCAGCGCGGGCACAACGGCGTACGTCATCGAGATGGGGCAGCCGTGACCGGCGTCGACAGTCCAGACCATGGTCTTGGCGGCCCGGGCCACGTGGGCACCGGGGCGGGCATCAGCCCAGGCTGTGCCGTGAAGACCGTAGGTGACGGCAGTCTCCATGAGCTGGTGGTAGGCCGGTACGTACTCGACCTCGTCAACTCGATGACCGGTGCGGTCATGCGTCAGCAGCCGCGGAGGCACCCGCTCGGCCAACCGGCCCAGCTGCTGGGCTTCGGCACTCCCGGCCAATCGGCCCAGACTGTGCAGTTCGTCAACCGCCCACCCGGCGCCCTCGCGCTCAAGCCCTTCAAGGAGCACTGGGTTGGCGGCCGTGTCGTGGCCGACCAGTGGCGGAACCTGGTTGAAGACTTCGTGGGTGGTGGTCATACCGAGAAGTTACAGGTATGAATACACGTGTGTAAAGACATGTAACATGGAAGACTTGGGAACATGACCGATTCTGACGAGGCGCTGCTCTCGCCTCTCCCCGCGCGGTCGGTGATCCTCAGCTTGATGATGGGCTCTGACTCGCACAGGATCACGTCCCGCCAGGTCGCCGAGGTTGGGCACTACTTCGGCATCTCTGCAGCGACTCTGCGCGTTGCCCTCACTCGCGGAGTGGCGTCCGGCGACCTGCTGCGCGCCGATGCGGCCTATGTGCTTGGTCCGCGTCTCGCGGCTCGGCAGCGCCATCAGGACGAGGCGGTGCAGGAAGCGGCCGATCCGTGGAGTGGAGAGTGGGAGATGGCTGTCATCACCGCCGCTGCCCGGCCCGGCTCGGAGCGCGCCGCACTTCGCGAAACCCTCACCATGGCGCGCCTCGCCGAGCTTCGGGAAGGAACCTGGTGCCGCCCTGCGAACCTTCGGCGCTCAAGGACCTATCTCGACATCCCGGTCCTAACGTGCTTCCAAGCGCGACCGGAGAGCGACCCGGCCGACCTCGCCCGACGTTTGTGGGACCTCGGCACTTGGGCAAAGAGCGCTGAGGACCTTGCCGTGCGGCTCAGGGACACACAAGCCCCGGCCATCAGGCTCGCGGTGGGAGCGCAAGTCGTTCGCCATCTCAACGCCGACCCGCTTTTGCCCGCTGAGCTCCGACCACCCGGCTGGCCCGGAGCCGACCTCCGGGCCGCGTACGCCGCATACCAACGAGACCTGCGAGCGCTGACCCGTCCCTAGGCAGCTGCGCACTTGGCCAATCGGAAGCTGCGTCTTATCGCCGCATTGGTCGTGCGCATCCGGTCGACCGCTAGGTGATCTCCTCGACCATTGCAACCGGAATGTGGGCACGACCAATGCGTCGGGACCGGCCATGGTGGCGGCGGCGATGTCGGCGTCGTGCCACTCGGTGCCGATGCCGTAGATCCGGATCGCGAGCTCGCGGTGGCCGTACTCTCCGGAGGTCACGGCGGCGCATACGCGTTCGCGGGCGTCGACCTTGGCGTCGGGGGAGACGGCGTCCTCCAGATCGAGGATCAGCGCGTCGGCGTCAAGTCCCTTGGCTTCTTGAAGGCCCGCACGTTGGCGCCGAGCATGTACAGCTTGGCGTACTGGCGCCCAGGGCGGGGGTCACAGCTAGGCCAACCCTTGGCCGATGGGAGCCCGGGTGCACATGCCTCCTGTTTGCGTGGGCTCAACGCACGACTCGGCTGGCGCATGACTCGTTGGGACTACGTTTTCTGGCCGGGATGAGTCATCTTCGCAATTCGGTTGGTATTCCAGCGTAATCGTGGCCTTGTGTCCGTAACTCTCGCCGATTGGAGGAGTTGAACTTAGCAAGTCGTGGCCCGATTCCTTCCCCTCAGCCATGGACCGTCGCCGAACTCCCTCGACGGCGGAAACTATGCCCCGACACGGGCAGCACGCGGATGGGGATCCGTTATGAAGAAGATTCTGCTTGTTCTCTCGATGGTGAGTGCGTGCGTTTTCCTCGCGCAGCCCGCCGTCGCTGATGAGGCTGCGACGAGCGACACAACGGTTGGCGCGGCCGCTGAGCCAGCCACAAATGGGCCGGCGGAGGCTTCGCCGGCTCCAGACGCGCAGCCTGCGGTGGTCAAAGCAGCCCCCGTGGCGCCGAAGAAGGCTTCGGTGCAGCCAGCCGCTAGCAAGCCGGGTTCCGGCACAACGACTGGGGAGACTGCTGCCGCGGCCGCTGACGACAAGAAAGTCGTGGTTTGCAAGTACGTCGGGACACCACCGGGAACGCCGGATCACATCATTGTGGTCAGCGTCAACACGCTGAAGGACTTCGGCGGGACGTTCCCGTACGCGTTCTCGGATGCCCAAGACTCGGTCGCCATCCGTTACGCGATAGGTAACGAGCAGCCCGGTGACGAAGAGCTCGTGAACTGCCCGGGTTACGTCCCGCCGGTAGTTGACGTTTGCCCGGACATTCCTGGTAACCAGTCGGTCGGGACTGACTGCACGCCGCCGGCTACTGATGTATGTCCGGACATTCCCGGCGATCAGCCGGTCGGGTCTGACTGCACGCCGCCGGCTACTGATGTATGCCCGGACATTCCTGGCAACCAGCCGGTCGGCACTGACTGCATGCCGCCTGTGATCGATGCGTGCGACAACATCCCGGGCAATCAGCCGGAGGGCACGGACTGCAATATCGTGGTGGCGGACGAGAAAAAGGTCGTCGTCTGCAAGTACGTCGGGACACCGCCGGGGACGCCGGATCACATCATCGTGGTGAGTGAGGCGACACTCGGCAACACCTTCACCGGGACATTCCCGTTCCAGTTCCCGGATGCACAGGACTCGATTGCCATTCGTTATGCGGTGGGCAACGAACAGCCGGGTGACGAAGAGCTCGTGAACTGCCCGGGTTATGTCCCTCCGGTGGTTGATGTGTGCCCCGACATCCCTGGTAACCAGCCAGTGGGGACTGATTGCACTCAGCCCGGCACAGGCGTTGACGGTTGCCCGACTATCCCGGGCGACCAGCCGGTAGGGACTGACTGCAACGGCACCAACGACGGTGACGATGATCCGACTCCAGGGGTGACGCCGGTGGACAAGGTCGT
The DNA here is from genome assembly GCF_003443875.1 of Aeromicrobium sp. A1-2. NCBI lineage: Bacteria > Bacillati > Actinomycetota > Actinomycetes > Propionibacteriales > Nocardioidaceae > Aeromicrobium > Aeromicrobium sp. A1-2. Next base: position 560,597 of record NZ_CP027482.1, read on the forward strand.
TGCGCGTGAGGACGACATGCTTCCCGACACAGGTGGCGTGCCGCTGTGGATGCTTCTCTTTTCAGGGCCGCTGGCTGCGGCCGGCGCGCTGATGCTCAAGAAGCGGAGCCCGGTGGCGTACGCCTTCAGCGCAGCCGGAGGTCCGGTTCATTCACTGAGCCTGCCGCCGGTGCAGAGGTCAGTCACCGAGGAGTCTCACGGCGCTCGTGGTCTCCTGCGCGCAATGGTCGGCGCGGTCATGAGCTTCTTCCGCGGAGGACGGCGCTGACAGAGGCTGAGCACGCGAAGGGGAGTCGCCACACGGCGGCTCCCCTTCGCGCGTCAACGGGCCGTGGGATAGATCACGAGTAGGCACCTCGACCTCAACCGACGTCACCGATGCCAACGGTGAAGTTCGCGGGGCATCCATGGTCGAGTTCGACTCCATCGAAGGCGCCGTCGCCGTCGCCAAGGGAAGTCCCAACTTGCAGTTCGGCGGAAGCGTCGAAGTCCTCGAAGAGTTCATCCGACCATGATGTGACACTCGATGACGACTAAAGGCTTCGCGATGCGAAGTCTTCTAGCGACGTCCTGATCTGCCGCCTCCTGCGCTTTGGTGCACGGCGTCAATCCGCCGCGTTCAAGTTCGCTCCATTCGCCAGTCAGTGGGTCGGAGGGGACTGCTGCACGACCAGGCTGGGGGCAGGTCAAGATCTCAACCAAACTCGGGGCAGTCCCAGTTGCTCCTTTCGGTTCGAGAGCCAACGGCTCACAGGTCGGCTGCTGGCAAGGCGGAGGCGGCTGGGCTGACGTGCACGGTGGCTGTGGTGAGCTTGGGGATGGCCTCGCGTAGGCGTTCCTCCGCGAGGTGGGCGATGTGGTGCGCGGCGCGAAGGTCGAGCGTTCCCTCGACGTTGATGCCGGCTTCTACATGGAGTTGGTGTCCAATCCATCGGAGCTGGATCGAGTTCACTCTGATCACTCCCAGTGTGGTCGCGAGCAATGATTCGGCCTGGTCGACCAGCGCAGGCTCGACACCATCAAGAAGCCGGCGGAAGACCTCGGTAGCGGCACCTTTGAGTACGACGAGGATGGCGACGGTGATCAGGAGTCCGACAATTGGATCGGCCAAGGGAAAACCTGCCATCACACCGATGGCGCCTACGGCTACGGCCAGCGAGGTGAATCCGTCCGTGCGGGCGTGCAGACCATCGGCCACCAGGGCAGCGGAGCCGATCTTGCGCCCAACCCGAATCCGGTAGACCGCGACGAGTTCATTTCCTCCAAATCCGATGACTCCGGCAGCCAGGACAACCCATGCGTTGGTGATGTCCCTGGGGTTGATGAGCCTCAAGATCGATTCGTAGCCGGCGATGACCGCTGACAGGGCGATCATCAATACGATGAACAGGCCGGCGATGTCTTCGACGCGTCCCAGGCCGTAGGTGAATCGCTTGGTGGGCGGTCTGCGGACAAGAACGAAGGCGACCCAAAGTGGCACGGCGGTCAGGGCGTCGGAGAAGTTGTGGATTGTGTCTGCCAACAGTGCGACCGACCCGGTGAAGAGGACAACGATCAGCTGCGCGGCTGCTGTGGCCAGCAGCACCACGAGGCTGATCTTCAGTGCACGGATCCCTTCGCGGCTGGACTCCAACGCATCGTCGATCGAGTCGGCCGCGTCATGACTGTGCGGTTTGAAGATCGAGAGGAAGAACCCCCGTAGCCCGCCGGGGTGCGCGTGCTCGTCGTCGTGATGATGGCCGTGCTCTTCGATGTGAGTGTCTGGCTGATCGTTCGGATTCCTCATGAATTGTTCGATCTGGGCAGAACGCTGACGTCGGCATCGACTCGGTGGTGGGCGGGCAGGACCGTGCCTTGGTGCTCGGCGTGGTGGATGCCGTCGAGCACCAGTTGGCGCGCGTGATCATTTTCCAGTCGGTAGAAGATCGTGTTGCCAGCGCGGCGTGTTTGGACTAGTCGAGCCAGGCGTAGCTTCGCTAGGTGCTGCGAGACGGCCGCGGCCGACCTACCCACTGCGACGGCGAGCTCCCCGACCGACATTTCGTTTTCGACCAGGCACCAGAGCAGCGTCAGACGAGTCCCATCTGACAGCATTCGAAACACTTCAACTGCCAGGTCAACTTCGTCCGCCGACGGCAGGACCAGTGATCTATCTGCATGCATACGCAGATAGTACATTGGCCGCGCGCGGCAGTTCGTCGGCGCACATGGATGCGCAAACGCTGACGAGCGCCAAGGCAGAGCCGAAGCGGCACCTTGGGCCGTAGGTGCCGCGGAGTCAGCAAGCAGCCACATTCGAGTCGAACGGGACTTCCGTCCCGACTGTTGAGGGCTTTCGATCCTGAGCCAGACGCATTGTCCGCGTGAAAATGGTTAGGCCGGACAGACGAAATGAGCTGCCACGCAAATTGGGTGTGATTCTACGCAGGTCTCAGCAACAAGCGATTGGAACGATTATGTGGTGGAACGATCACAACATGGGTTCGAACGACTGGGTCACGATGAGTTTCGCGATGGTGGCCTTCTGGTCGTTGTTGGTAGCCGCTGTGTTCGTCATACGGAAGAACTGGACCACTCGTCCGCCTGGGGAGGAATTCGTCGGACGGACGCCTTTGCAGACTTTGGATGAGCGTTTCGCTCGCGGCGAGATTGACGCTGAAGAATACCAATCCCGCCGCGAAATCCTACGTGCTGGTCGCTGACTCACTCACGGACGGCTCGGCCGATACCGGCGGTATCCGGGGAGAATAACGCTTCAAGCCGCCCGTATACCATCCGTAGTACGGACCAACGCCTAGGAGCAACCATGAGCGATCACTCGCGGGGTGATATGAAGACGGACGCTACCGACTCCGATCTGGTAATCGATCCCGTTTGTGGAATGTCCATCGACCCTCACGCAATCGAACTCCGTTCAAGTCACGCCGAGGAGACGTACTACTTCTGTTCCGAGGGTTGCATGTCGAAGTTCGAAGCTGATCCGGGCAAATACGTCGAGGCACCTGAACTGAACCACGCCGCGACTGGGCCGGAGGACGTTGAGTACACGTGCCCAATGCACCCGGAGATCCGGATGCCCGGCCCTGGGTCTTGCCCGATCTGCGGTATGGCGCTCGAACCGATGGAGGTCACCACCGATTCCGGACCTAACCCCGAACTCGCCTATATGACGCGTCGCTTCTGGCTCGGGCTCGTACTGGCTATCCCGGTGTTCGTGTTGGAGATGGGTGGCCACCTGTTCTCAGGCGTCAACGATGCGGTTCCAGTCAAGGTCTCGGTCTGGATTCAGTTGGTGTTGGCCACACCTGTGGTGTTGTGGGCGGGCTGGCCGTTCTTCGTCCGCGGGTGGCGATCGCTGCGTACCCGCAACCTCAACATGTTCACCCTGATCGCCCTTGGCACCGGCGTCGCCTGGACCTACAGCGTCGTGGCGACGATCGTGCCGGGTATTTTCCCGGATGCTTTCAGGTCCATGGGCGGAACTGTTGACGTCTACTTCGAGGCTGCGGCTGTCATCACAGTGCTGGTTTTGCTCGGTCAGGTTCTTGAGCTTCGAGCGCGTGAGCAAACGTCTGGTGCGATCAAGGCTTTGCTCGACCTCGCGCCCAAGTCAGCGCGGCGAATCGGTGCCGACGGTGCCGAGGAGGAGGTGCCGATCGATGCGCTCCAGCTTGGTGACCGGGTCCGCGTGCGTCCAGGCGAGAAGGTGCCGGTTGACGGCGTAGTGGTGGACGGACGCTCCTCGCTCGATGAGTCCTTGGTGACCGGTGAGTCGATGCCGATGACCAAGGCCACTGGCGACAAGGTGATCGGAGGGACGGTCAACCAGACCGGGGCGCTGGTGATCGAGGCGGAGAAGATCGGCCGGGACAGCATGCTGGCCGGGATTGTCGCCATGGTTGCGGCGGCACAGCGTTCGCGCGCGCCGATCCAAAAGTTGGCTGACAAGGTCGCGGGCATGTTTGTGCCTGTCGTGATCGTGGTTGCCGTTGTGGCCTTCATCGTCTGGGCCTTGGTCGGGCCTGATCCGAGGCTCGCCCACGCGCTGATCGTCGCGGTATCGGTGCTGATCATCGCCTGCCCATGTGCGCTCGGGCTTGCGACTCCGATGTCGATCATGGTGGGCGTCGGGCGCGGTGCAAAGCTCGGCGTCCTCATAAAGAATGCAGAAGCGCTCGAGGTGCTCGAAAAGGTGGACACACTCGTCGTGGACAAGACAGGCACCCTGACCGAAGGGCGACCTTCGGTGACCCAGATTCTGCCGAGCGCCGGCTTCGACGCAGACGAGCTGTTGCGACTCGCGGCCAGCGTTGAACGCGCCTCTGAGCACCCTTTGGGGCTCGCCATTGTGGAGGCAGCAGAGAAGGCAGGGCTTCAGGTTCCGGAGGTGATCGACTTCGACTCGCCAGTGGGGAAGGGAGTGTTCGGCACCGTCGAGGGCAAGAAGGTGTCGCTCGGAAATACTGCATTCCTCGCCTCAGAGGGCGTTGACACCGCAGCGCTGGCAGACAAGGCAGACGAGCTTCGCGCAGACGGCGCCACTGCGATCTTCGCCGCCGTGGATGGTCGATTGGCTGCGGTCTTTGCCATCGCCGATCCGATCAAGGAGACGACCCGGCAGGCGCTCGCTGGGCTGCATGAGCAGGGTGTCCGAGTCGTGATGCTCACCGGTGATAATCGGACGACAGCCGACGCTGTGGCGCGGGAACTCGGCATCGATGAGGTCGAGGCTGAGGTACTGCCGGATCAAAAGAGCGCAGTTGTCGAACGATTGCGCGCGGAAGGTCGAGTCGTCGCCATGGCGGGCGACGGCGTGAACGACGCGCCAGCCCTTGCCGCTGCCGATGTCGGCATCGCGATGGGTTCAGGCACCGACGTGGCGATCGAGAGCGCCGGTGTGACCCTGCTCGGAGGTGATCTGACCGGGATTGTGCGCGCCAAGAACTTGTCACACGCCACGATGTCGAACATTCGGCAGAATCTAGTGTTCGCCTTCATCTACAACGGCGCTGGCATCCCACTTGCTGCGGGTGTGCTCTATCCCTTCTTCGGGTTGCTGCTGTCACCGATCGTTGCTGCCGCAGCCATGGCGCTATCGTCGGTGAGCGTGATCGGGAATGCGCTCCGACTCCGCGCACAGAAGCTGTAGTCCGAGGTGGCCAGCGGCGGCCACGATGAAGAGGCCGGCATGGAGATGAACTCCCCACCCGGCAACGACCGATCGCCCGAGGATGCGCCCGGCAGCCTCACGCTCGTCGGAGCGGTTTCGCTTGGAACCGGCGTCATGATCGGCGCTGGGATCTTCGCTCTTACCGGGCAAACCGCCCGGCTGGCGGGCAACTTGTTCCCGGTCGCCTTCGTCGTCGCCGCTGTGGTCGTCGCCTTCAGCGCCTACTCCTACGTGAAGCTGTCCAATGCCTACCCATCCTGGGGAGGTGTAGCCAAGTTCCTCCGTGAGGCTTACGGCCCTGGGGTGGCGACAGGCGTTTTCGCAATCTTGATGTACGTCTCCATGGTGATAAGTCAGAGTTTGGTCGCCCGCACCTTCGGTGCCTACGTCCTGCAGATCGTCGGCCTCGAACCAGTCTCACTGTGGGTCCCGATCTTCGCCGTCGGGCTGCTCGTCACCGCATTTGTGGTCAACGTCGCCGGGAACCGGGCCATCGAGGTCAGCCAACGTTCGATGGCGGCCGTGAAGATTGTCGGCCTCGGACTGTTCGCCGTCCTCGGCCTCTGGCTTGCTTCTGCCGCGAACTTCACGAACGGGACGACCGCGGCCGGGATCGATACTTCAGTTCAGGGGTTCCTTGCGGCGGTCGCGCTGGCGATCCTGGCTTACAAGGGGTTTACGACCATCACCAACAGTGGCGGCGACATCGTCGACCCCCACCGCAACACCGGCAGAGCGATCATTCTCGCCCTGAGCATCTGCACGGTCATCTATCTGGCCATCGCCACGGCAGTGGCCGGCAACCTCACCTTGCCGGAGATCCTCGCCGCCGAGGACTTCAGCTTGGCCGAGGCGGCGCGGCCCGCCGTCGGTAGCGCCGGTGTGTGGTTCACAGTCATTTTGGCCATCGTTGCGACGGCCTCAGGCGTGATGGCCAGCGTCTTCGCATCGTCGAGGTTGCTGACCATGCTCACGCGTATGAATCAAGTTCCCCATCGCCACTTCGGGATGCCCGGCACGGTACGCATCCATGCAACGGTTTACACCGTTGCCTTTGCGATGGCCTTGGCTGCCACATTGGACCTGAGCAGGATCGCAGCCCTGGGTGCGATCTACTACCTGATCATGGACATCGCCATCCACTGGGGACTACTCACCAGGCTCCGAACCCGAATCGACTTCAACCCGGCCATCGTTGTGATTGCCATCGTTCTTGATGTGGTCGTGCTCGCCGCGTTCGTCTGGGTCCGCGCTTCCACCGACATGCTGAGTCTCTACGTCGCGGGCGCGGGAATAGTTCTCATCGTTGTCGGCGAACGTGTCCTGATGCGCTCTCACACACGCCCCGACGGGACCATGGGCATGTAGGCGCAGGGTTGAACCCTAAGGGTGAAAGGTTCAGCAGAGATGCGCCATCCGTCCCACCAGCCACGCCGGGATCAGACGAGTCCTGCGACGCCCCTAGTTGGCTGTTGCCCTGCGGCGCCCTGGCTGCGGGCCAGCTAGAGGCGGCTGGAACTGGATATCGGGCGGTGGGGGCGCCATCATCACGGCGAACGCTGTGGTGATCGGTACGGCGAGCACAAGCCCGATGGCACCAACGAGCGTGCGTACGACTTCTTGGGCGATCTGTTCGGTCGTCGCCATCTCAGCGAGCCCTCGCTGGTAAGCTACGATGAGCAGCAGAACTGTCATCGCCGATCCGGCATAAGCAAAGACAAGGGTGTACACGCTGGAAGCGATGTGGTCCCGCCCGATTCGCATTGCCGAGGCAAAGATCTCAAGAGCTCCCGCATCCGGTTTCGCCGCTCGCAGTTCCCACACCGCGCTGGCCTGGGTTACAGTCACGTCGTTTAGCACCCCGAGCCCCGCCACGACCATGGCAGCGGCAACAACACCGGAGATGTTGGCAAGCGGCGCGACCGCCGCCAGCAGAGTGTCGTCCTCTGATCCAATTCCGGTTAGATGCGACCAGCCACTCGCACCGAGGCCCAGCACGGCTGTGATGGCCAGGCCAGCGAGTGTTCCAAACAGTGCTGATGTGGTCCGGATGGATATGCCGTGTGCCAGGTAGAGAACCACGAGCATGATCCCGGTTGAGCCAACGACCGCGACAAGGAGCGGATTCCCCCCGGCGAGAAATGCGGGCAGCATGAATTTTGTCAGTGCCAGGAGTGTCACGGCGATGCCGACCATGGCGAACAGGCCACGCCATCGAGCCACGGCAACGACCAAGATCGCGAAGGCAATGGCCAACAGGGTGAGCGGAAGGCCGCGCTGGAAGTCGTAGAACTCGTAGGCCGTTGGCTGACCCTGTTGGGCAAACTTGACTACCGTGATCTTGTCGCCGACCTCGATACCTGCTTTGGCTCGGGCGGCGTCCAGAGTGAACCTGGCAGTTCCCGAACTTGTGGTTGCCGTGACATCCGCACATTTGCCGGCCACTTCTGTGATGCCGTCCGGTCCTTCGCCGCCGCTGCCACATTCCAGCGGTTGGGATTTGGTCACGGTTGCCTTGATGATGCTCACACCCGGGCCGCTGTATGGGTTCTGGTCCTTCGGAACCGCGTTCGAATCCGGCCAGAGGGCTATCACGCCGATTGTCGTGAGAACAATGACGAGCGCGACGATGATCGAGGAGACGACTTTCACAGCAAGCCGAGTCGGTAGGTCATCGTGACTTTCAGATGAGTGTGAATGCATGTGCAGCCTTTCAGGCGGGCGGCGGGCGCTACATGTGGATTGCTCGGCAACGGGTAGAGATGTTCATGGCCAAGGATTCGATTTGCAGCCTTGGAGACCTTTGGTCTGTTGCAGCATGACGGGGGCTTTGCGGCCGGGTCCTGGACATCCTTGGTGACCGAGACCAAAGGTGTGTCCGACTTCATGGTTGACCACGTATTGCCGGTAGCGATCGATGTCGTCGCCGTATGAATCTGCTCCCTCAATCCAGCGCAAGGCGTTGATGGCGACGACGTTGCCGTTGCGACAGGAGACCTCGCCTCGTGTCTGGATGGGTGCGCACAACTTGTCGGTCGTGGCCGGTGAACTAAGGACGATGCGCAGGGGTGCGGTGGGAGTGCGGCGGAATGCGTATCGACCGCTCTTGGTCCACCCACGGTCATCGCCCAAGGTCGCAGCGACGATCCTTGCGAAGGTGGCAGGGTCCACAGGCAGGTTGTCTTCGACTTCCACTCTGTACTCGATCAGCTCACCGCTCCCGACTCGCGCGGATGTCCCTGGGGCGACGTTCAGCTTTCCGTTGCCAGTTCTGGGCACGACTATGGGCATCGGTGTAGTGCTCGCGACAGGTGGCGTCGCGGAGGGGGGTTGCGGCTCGGGCAGAGTCGCCCCAAAGGTCATGTTCGATTCGGTTTCGACGGGCTGTGGCGCACTCTGGCGAAAGCCGAATTGAACGACCAGCGCCGCCACAAGCGCGGTCGCCAATGCGAGCGTTAGAGTTCGCGGTCGACGCTTACGACGATGTCGATGTGCGGGAGTCACATCTGGATCTTCAAGAGCTGCCGCCAGGACTGACCTTCGTCTGACGACCCGTAGACGCCGCTCTGCGTCGCCGCGTACCAAGTGTCGCTCCGCACGCTGATTGCCTCGGGGGTACCTGCAACAACGGCCACCTTCTCCCAGTTTTCGCCCTGGTTGTCGCCAACAAACACCTGACCTGAAGGGTTGACCCCGACGATCGCTCCTTGTGACGTGACGTCGATGAGGGCCATCGGAGGCGCGTCTGGGGATACCGGGAAAGGCGCGCCACTGCCGTTCTCGCTGAACGTGACGAGTCGCCCGTTGGTGGTCGTCGCGAATACTTTCCCGGGCGTGGTGGGATCGGCGGCGATGTCGATCAGTTCGGCTTGAGCGACCTTCTTCCACGTCGTCTGGCCTTGCATGACAAGCAGTTCACCGGTGGATCCGTACGCGTATGTGCGACCGGCCGCGACGTCGATGGCGTGAAAATCCTGCTCACCGGCGAACGCAATCGGTGTCCATGATTCGGCGAGATCAGTTGATCGGATCAAGCCGAGGGGGGTGGGGTCATTGCTGTTGAGCGCCGGGTGACCACTTGCAAGGAACTCATCGGGCCCAGCGATCGCAAAGCCCATCGTGTCCTGGTAGCGGTTAGCGATGAGCTCAGGCTTGCCCGAGTTGAGCCGGTAGACACCTGTGTGGGTGGCGATATAGATCATCTTGTCGGACGGGTTCTCGCCGATACCGTGAATGTGGCCAAGGCCAACCGATGGCGGCTCTGGGGGCGATTGGTTGTTGGTGCTGCAGGCGGCGATGGAAGACAGAGTCAGGCCGAACGCGGCTAGGCGCACGGCGATAGACCGGGTACGTGACATGGATTCTCTCGCGGATCTCTTGTGGGGGCCTGCCCGGCCGCGCGTTCACGCGGCCGGGCAGTTTTCTCATCGCTGAAGGAGTGATTCCATCGTCACGATTTCCGCCGCCTGATCCTTCTGGATCTTCTTGGCCAATGTGACAGCATGCGAGTACCTGCCGTCGGACTCCTCAGTCGTCGCCATCTCAATAGCGCCCTCGTGATGCTCGATCATCATCGTCAAGAACGCCGTGTCGAATGCCGAACCCGTTGCGGCCTCAAGTGACGCTAAGTCATCGCTACTCATCATGCCCGGCATGTCGGACGACGATCCGTGATCCATGTTGTCCATCTCGTCGCTCTCGCTCGGGACCTCCTCATCCCACGACTTGAGCCAACCACTCATGGCGTCGATCTCCGGTTGCTGGGCGGCGATGATCTCCGATGCCAGGTCCAGCACGGCCGGGTCGGCGCTTCGGCGGTCGGCGAGGGCAGCCATCTCGGTGGCCTGACGGTGGTGCGGAATCATGCCTTGGGCAAATGACACATCTGCGTCGTTGAAATTCTTCGCGGACGAATCGTCTGAACACGCAGACAAGCCGATCAGCGAGACGGCGACCACAAGGGTCGCAAAAACAGGTTTGATACGCATAGTTCTCCTTCAAATGTGCTGACTGGGGGGGGGGGCTTGCGACGGCGCCCGTCAGCACCTCAGGATCGAACAGCGTTGAAATTGCGTGAGCCCTAGAAAGGGCGAAACGCGTACCAGATCTTGAAGTCGCGAAGGCGGGGGAAGCTGCCAGAGCACACGGTCTGCAACCTTGCGACGGATGAACAGCAGGGCACCCACACCCATGATCATCGAAATGCAGAGCATGAGCATGCCGCAGCAATCTGACGATTGCCCAGACAGGGTCTGCTCACTGCCGTGCCCAACGGCCTGTATCTGGTGAGCCGTGCCCGGCGCGATGGGAGTAGACCTTGTGTCGGACTGAGCGGTGGCTAGCGGCGCATGATGAGCCGCCAGATCGTCGCCTTGATTTGCCAGGACATCGTGCATGGCGAAGATGCCCAAGATCACGAGCGAGTGAATGCAGACGCGCGTCCAATGCGGCACCTGCGTCCCAGGTCTCGATCGCGCGCTACTCATTGGGAGAAGAGTAGCCAACAACCGCTTGGGATCGCGATGTCATGGACGAAGGCCGTACGGCGCCGGCAGTTGCAGATGGCCCGCGGCAGGATAAATACTGAGAAGTTCCCTGGGCCGGCCACCACGCGGTCCCTGTTGCATTCATGCAGGCCGTTGACGGCCAGGAGCCCAACGAGACGGGGATTCGTGAGTGCTTGCGCGAACAGGACGCGACAATCAAGTTCCCGAGACGAATCGCCGGTGCTTGATGCGCTCCCGCGGACTCCCGACTGCAAACTCCGCAAACATGAGTTGACCGTGAGCTAAGGCCACCGGTTTTCGCGACTTTGATTGCAAACGTGAAGCCCGTATAGCACTCGTCAAGATATGGTCGGCGTGTGGAGAACGAGTCCTCTCCCTCGGTTCGAGGCCCTGGTGCAGAGGCGCGACTGCGTTGGCAGATCGCACTGGAGCTTGTCGGTGCGAGGGTCAAGCTGGAGCGTGAGCGCAAGCAGTGGTCTGCGCGTGAACTTGCGAGGCGAACAGGCTTGAGTCAACCAGTGATTTCTCGCTTGGAGTCAGCCACGGGCGAGGCGAAGTTGACTTCGGTCTTGCTTGTAGCCGAGGCGTTGGGGATCAGTCCGTCGGTGCTGATCGACGACCTCCCTGGCCATCCTCAATGAAGCCGGCCTAAGTTCCATCGCAGTGATACAATTCTGTATCATTACGATGGAAGAGGGCCCCGATGAACACCTGTGTGCGAACGAACTCGCTTGGCACCGATAGTCGTGCTCCATCGATCGCTGTGGGTGTGGTCGAGCCTCGAAGGTGCGTGGCGCGAAGAGCGACGCGCGTTCTCGTCGAAATCCTGTCGGACGGCTACTCGGCGCGCACAAGTGTGGAGGGGTACCCAGAACTGACTTGCGAGTCGCATTCGAACTACGCGTTGGCCGGGCTGAGGTTGCGGGCGATGCTGATGCCTGTCCCGGTTGTGTTGTCGGATCAGTTGCACGTTGTGACGCGGTATGTGGACGGGACTGCCTCGGAGGCAGCAATACCGGAGGTATGGGTTGCGGGTAGTGATCCGTCTGTCTTCGAGAATCACTACCGCTACTTGATCGAGCACAGAGCTCATCTCAAGTCCCGCCCTTCTTTCGGTGGCCCGGATCGGAACGTGGCGTAGCGGTGGGACGACTTCGGCCTGACCTGTACCAGAATCCGATCCTGTTCCTAGACGATGACGCGGTTGTTGTTGAACGCCGACGCCCCGGGTCGAAGCCCTTGGTCGACGATCTCAAGTTCGGGACCGTGACCCTAGGCGTAGAGGTGTTGAGTGAGCCTTTGGAGATCGTCTACTCGAAACGAGCGGTTGAGTTCCTGAATGTCGTCGCGGACGCACTTTTCCGTGTCCGGTGGCTTACAGGCCTGGGGGAGTGGGTGCCTGAGGTTTTCGCGCCAGCGGTCGGCCTGAACCAGTTCGCGAGTGTCCCCGCCCATGAGTGCGAGCGGACTGCTGACTTGCATCCCTCCCGGACGGGGCAGTGGTTCAAGGAACAGCTTGTCGACGTCACGATTGCGGGTTCGGCGACACAGTTTGTGTGGGTTGATGACCAACTAACTAGCGGCACGATTTCGCGGTTGGCCTCACGGTTCACTGCCTCCCAACACCTCGCGGTTCCTTTGGATCCGTCGGGGCCGTTGACCGAGGTGCAGTTCGTGAAGATCGCCGAGTTCTGCGGGGTCTCGATATGACCGAACCTCCGATGTGCAGAACGCCGGTTGCCTCGGACGCCAAGGCCGTCCGCTGCGGCCAGCCCTGTCCGGGACTTCGCCAGCCCAGCCACCCACAAGCCGCCAAGGTAAAGGTCGATACCCATGAACCCCAAAGCGAGAGCCGAAGTGCCGGACACGGTCTGTCTGTAGGGGCTGCTAAACGATCTGGTGTCAGATCGGTTTAGGCAGCGACTGCTGCCGGTGGAGCCATGATTGTCTCGAACTCGATGGGGGTCAATCGGCCGAGGGCTGCTTGTCTTCGGCGGCGATGGTAGGTCCGTTCGATCCAAGTCACGATCGCGATCCGGAGCTCGTCTCGGGTGGTCCAGCGGCGTCGGTCCAGGACGTTGCGTTGCAGGAGGCTGAAGAAGCTCTCCATGGCTGCGTTATCGCCGGCTGCGCCGACTCGCCCCATCGATCCGACCATGTGGTGACGGTTGAGGGCGTGGACGAATTTGCGGCTTCGAAATTGCGATCCTCGATCCGAATGACAGATGGTGCCGGCGATGTCGCCGCGACGAGCGGCGGCGTTCTCGAGGGCTCTGACGGCCAGGGATGACTTCATCCGTGAGTCGATCGAGTAGCCCACGATCCGGTTGGAGAACACGTCCTTGATCGCGCAGAGATACAGCTTTCCCTCACTCGTGGGATGTTCGGTGATGTCCGTGAGCCACAGCTCGTTCGGTGCACCGGCGTTGAAGTCGCGCTGGACCCGGTCGTCATGGACCGGCGGCCCGGGCTTCTTGCTGCCACGGCCGCGCTTCTTGCCGAACACCGACCACCAGCCGTTAGCTGAGCAGATCCTCCACACCGTGCGTTCTGAGACGTCGAACCCGGCCGCCCGGACCTCATCAGTAACGAAGCGATAGCCGAACTCCGGGTCGTCTCGGTGGGCGTCGAAGATCGCGTCGGTCAACCGGGCCTCGTCCCACTCAGCCGCGGTGACCGGGTCGGCGAGCCACCGATAGAACGGTTGGCGGGCGATCTTCAGAACCCGGCACGTCACCGCGACCGGCACCCTGATCGGGGCACCGGTCGCGGCCAACTCGCGGACGAGCGGGTAGATCATTTCCCCGGCAGATTGGCCTGCGACAAATACGCCGCAGCACGTCGCAGGACCTCGTTCTCCTGCTCCAGCAACCGGATCCGCCTCTTCGCGTCCCTCAGCTCGACATTCCGCTCAGCGGTCACGCCGGGCTTCACGCCGTCTTCGACATCAGCAGACTTCATCCAGTTCGCCAGACAAGACTCGGAGATTCCAAAGTCAGCAGCGATCTGCTTCAACTGATGGCCTGGCTCACGATTTCTGGCGACCCGGACCACATCATCACGGAACTCACGGGGATAGGGCTTCGGCACGGTCAACATCCTTCCAGCAGCACCTCTCAGCGCTACAAGTCAGTTGACACCGAATCGTTCAGCAGCCCCCCTTCTTGCGGCGCTTGCGTATGACAGGCACGACAGCGTGCGCGAAGCCTTTTCCATGGCCAAACCAGATTTGAAACCGGCTTGAGCATCCTCCTTGTCAGGAGAGATTGAGGCGGGCCCTGCCCTGGGTTGCGGGGAGAGGAGACTGTGCTCGAGAGAGGCCCGGCGCGAGGGGTACCGGGCTACCCCACTGCCCCTGCCGTGTCCCGTCACCGCAACCTGGGTAGGCCCTCTCGGCCACATAATGGAACTTCGCACTGGAAGGGCGGTTTGCTCGTGGGCAACGATATCCGCACGTGGCGTGCCGAGGTCTCAATGCGAATTGGGCATACGAGCATCGGTCCGTTCCTGTTACCGACCAACGAGCCCGTGACCTTGGGCCGAAGCGATCGTGCCGGACTTCGCACCGATCATCGCGCTGTGCCCCGTGAATTGGGGCGGCTCGCGCCAGGCGACCGGGGGTGGGTACTAGAAAATGGGAAGCGGACTCGAGTGCGAGTGCGGAGCACTTTCGTGCTCGAGGCGTCTTTCGCTCCGGGGGCCCACGTCTTGCTCCGACCCGCAGACTGGGAGCTCGCCTGGGACCTTGACGTGCGAACCGAGGTCGACGTCAAATATCGCCGAGGCGGCCATGGCGAGCCCTACCCGACAGCCCGCGACGGCGCACTTTCCACAGCAATGGTCCCGCATGCGCGCATCGGAACGGATCTTGCTGGAGACAAACTGAATCTGACCCCCATCCAGCGTAGGCGACTCGCGGCACTGTATGCCTACCTGCTGGAAGGACGCCCGAAACCCGACCAGCTGATCCAAGAGGCAGCAAATATCAGCGGTGACTCGATCTCACAAATCAATGGAACCTGGGTCAGGGTCATGGAGTACGTCAACCGCCACCGTGATGTCCCTATCGAACGTATCGAAGATCTCGGGTATCACCTCGTCGAAGTTGCCGGAATCCTCGGACCAGACGACTTACCTGATGCGCGAGAGTAGCCAGCTACCCCCTGCGACCCCGCCGCCATCGACATGGTGGGCCCGAGGCAATCAGCATTGGAGAAATCATGATCACAAGTACCGACGACGAGCGCTCGAGAATTGCGGATGGGCTCAAACGGATCGACTCGACGATCTCCTACGTAACTATAGAAGGCGGCGTTGACTTCAATTTGGACGAGGTCCACGGTTTTGCACGCGAACGCGAAGGCAAGTTCCGTTCATCATTCTTCATCGTCCATGACCCCGACCCGACCGAGGCAAGCGAATGGGTCGCCGACAACGTGGGCTATGCCTTCGGCGCTGTGGGACGCGATGGTGGAGCCTTCGGCGAACTCCAATATGTCGACGAGGGCGGCGCAGGACTGATCAGATTTCTGATCGAGCTGCCATATAGCGAGTCCCAAGATGTTTGGACGAAACAATCTGAAACGGTTCGTGCGCTGCATACCAAGTGGATGAATCGACACCACAATGGGGACGAGTTGATTGG
Organism: Aeromicrobium sp. A1-2; assembly: GCF_003443875.1. Taxonomy (NCBI): domain Bacteria; kingdom Bacillati; phylum Actinomycetota; class Actinomycetes; order Propionibacteriales; family Nocardioidaceae; genus Aeromicrobium; species Aeromicrobium sp. A1-2. The sequence continues at coordinate 575,919 of NZ_CP027482.1, forward strand.
CACGGTGGGACGAGCAGGAATAGCCCTGCCGCCACTCGGGAAATGGTCACTCAACGAGGTGCAGACCTACGGTGCGTGGTCGTGGGGGACCCGCTTCGTTCCACCACAGGACCTCTATATGTTCTATGTCGAACCGATTGCTCGCCAGCTCATTGAACACGGTCCCTTCTTTGCCATGGCCCACGCTGGACACGGCCTCAACAGCTACGGCCTGAACCTAGTCACCGCTTCACCGTCTGGAGCCGTCGCAGCGTATGTGCAGCACGGTTTCGGTGGGGTCTACTCCAACCCCGTGAAGGATCTGATCGACATCAATGCGACCTACTCCAGGCTGCACGAATTGATGCGCGCCGCAGATGAGACCCCGGTTGACGGAGTTCGTTTGTTACTTGTCTACTCACAGTTTCGAGGCGACTGCGCAATTGTCGACCTGGACGCTATTCGGCGCGGAGCAGACATCAGCGGTGCTTCTACATTCGGGAGTGAACCGGAGCTTTTTGGCGCCATGGCCGAACTTCTCGAACTCGACAATTTCGACTTCGGCGTCGGAGGGAACATCGCATGGTGAACAACGAATATGCAGCGGTTGAGGCGCTTCGAGCTCTGATCGACGCCCTCAACGGCACTGACGTTGAAACACTCGACGAAGACTGGGTCACGTTCTTCGTCTATGAGGATGTCTACTTAGTCGCGAACGTGGTCACGGCCTCGGGGCGTCTTCGTATTCGTGCCTATCTGCCGTCCGATGACGAGCAACTCGTGAACGAGTGGATTGCCAGCCAATCAGCACCCCGGTCGGGTGTCCTAGAGAAGTCCTACATCCACGAAGGTGACTGGCGGCCAAGGCTGCTTTTTGAACGCCCCATCACAAGCATTGACTGGGCAACCGACCCGCTCCTGGCAGACATCACCCAATACGCCGCCGAGTGGCTCGAAGAGTCCACCGGCAGGTATACCTCAGGCACCCGCCCTCCATACGTCATCCAGGAGGACCCACGCGAGATCGCCCCCAGTAGCGCTTGGCTTCTCATAGGCAGTGAGGCGTCATTCCCAAGCTCTACGAATCTCCAGGACGACAAGGCCGCCGCCGACGTCGGCATCTTCAAGTGGGACTGGACCGCAGCCCCACAGACCCAAATCGGCGATCTTGTCCTCTTCTACTTCACCAGCCCGCGTAAGGCAGTCCATTTCGTAGCCAGAGCCGCGTCCAAGGCATTCTTCACCCGCGACATCGAAGTCGTCGCTGACAAATCGGTCAACAGTGCCCAATGGTGGGCTTACTTCACCAACCCGATTGCGATCGACCCAATTCCCGTTGACGTCCTGCGGCAGGCAGTTGGAGGCCACCTCCTCCTGCGGGGGCGGTCCGGGCAGTTTCTGCGCCCCGGTTCCGTCGCCGCTCTCCAGTTCCGGGCGTCAGAACCGAGCGATCAAGCCGAACTTGACCGAATTGTCGAAGTTCCGGCCGGCATTGCTGACCTGCCCGATCCAAACGACATCACCCCTGAGGTCTGGCGAGAATTAGCGGCTGGTGCCCTTCGATTTGAAGACGATGTTTCCTCGCACGTTGTCGAACCACTACTTGGGTTCATGCTCGCCGGTACAGGACTGGAATGGAAGGGTGAGTACAGGATCGAGCGGCGTTCAGCAGACTTCGTCGTCCTCGACGGCAAGCATCCTCTGTACGTCATCGAGGTCAAGCGAGCCATCAAAGACGGTTCTGGAGGACGTTGGGACAAGTCTCCAGACTTCACACAGCTGCGCTGGTACGCCGATCATCTAGGTACCGCGGGAATGCTGATCGACTCGAACCGCCTGCTACTCGTCGACAACGGAGCCGCCCAACCGCTACGTGAGATCCAACGAAGGGATTGCTCCGACACCGACCTCAGGGCAATTCGAGAGCACATCCTGAAGGCGCGAGTCGTCCCACCGGGGTGACAAAGAACGTATCGAACTAGACCGTTGAATCGGATCGGTTTCCCGATTCGGACCAAGGCTCGCGACCGTCGCGGCAAACGCGGTCAACTGACGGCTATTCCATCAGATCAGTCGGTGACTAGCCCCTCGTCGGGGCTGACTTCGTTGGAGTTCCCGGCGGTTATGAACTCGACTAGTTCGTTACTTAGTCGCGTGTCTCCTGAGTCGATCCCTTCGAGCACGTCTCGGATCGACACTGTCGACTGTCGTATTTCCCTGCGGCACGTCAGGAATAGCCGCGAGTAGTCAGCATCGGCTGCTGGGACTGTCTTCCGCCACTCATCGTCGTTTTCGTTGGCGTGCCAAGCAGATGGGCCGAACTTCAACTGCACGCGGCTCGCAACATTTCCAGTTGCGTCTGAGCCGTAGAAGTTGATCGTCCATTGGTAAATACCCGCATACCTCGCCGAGACAAGATTCACGTACCCCTCGCCGAAGGAATCATTGAGCTGCGGCAAAAGGGCCGCTTGACCGTAGTCGCGCAGTCGCTTCTTGACCCGTGCCAACACATCACGGCTCTCGTTGAACCGGTCGATTGCGGCGTCCAGAATCTGGTCGGCGAACACTATCGCCGCGTCCTCGACGGGCCTGCGACCATACAGTTGTGCTTCTCCAGCCGTGCACATTGCGTCGACAAACTCCAACAGACTGTCGTCGTTCACTTTGCGTCCTTTCACAAAACGCCGCTGCATGTGGTCGAAGAATAAGCACTGCTGCGGGAACTGGGCTTTGAACTTTTTATCGTCCTCGACATGGCGAGCGAGCCCAGCAAAGACGCTCGCGTACGAAACTACGAGTGCTTCGTCCCAGCCGTCTGTCAGGAGGTTTCGATCCTCGTGCTCGCACAGCATCACCACGACGCTTCGCTTGCCTGCTCGGGCACCGAAGTGTAAGTACCGCTCGTAGCCGTGACCGTGGCCAGAAGAGGTGTAATAGTTCTCGATGACGATCGTCGTCGCATGGTCTTCGAGGACGATGTCCGCGATGTCCATACCTTCGTTCGAGGCCGATGTGTTCACCTCCTGACGGACGCCGTATGTGCCTGCGGGGACTGCCTCGAGGTCGGGGCGGGAACGATTCATCTCAGCGATGAAGATCCTCTGAAATGCATCACCCAACTGGTGGGTGCCGTTCGAGTTCAACAGCCAAGCAAAGACGTTGGAAAGTTGCTTCTCGTGCGTTCCGTGGTGCATGACGTCGAATACGTTGAACTGCTCTTCTGCGCTGATACCCAAGAGCCGCACAAGGTCAGTCAGCAGTTGATCGCGCATGGTCGAACCCTAATCCTTCAGACCCACGTAGGCGCTAGAAGCCACTAGGCTGACGAGCAATGACGCCCTGGCGTTCCGCGACAGCATCGGCAACGGCCCCGGTGGACAGTCTCCCTGCCTGAACAGTCCCGTCTGGGCTAACGACCAGGTACACCGGCCCGGTGTCATTCGTCACATGCGACGCTGCACCCTCCGGTTGGGAGCAATGGGTATTGACGGCAACTTGGGCAGGTTCCGTAGTCCAGCCTCGGGTTGCCGGACTTCTTGCCTCCTCCTCCACCCGTCCCATGGACAGGATGATCGACACCCCACTGGCCAGTTCCGCGACCACTTGCCCAGCAGTGCGCGGTTGGGCCAGCGGCCGCACGCACCTCGGCCTCGGATGCGAACCCGTTCGTGTAGCCAGAACAGATCCGCAGGTTTGGCCCATCCACAGTCCTAACTGCCTTGATGTAGCCGCTGCGACCGTAGTAGGCCTCTATGCCGATTGCAGATGTGAACTGCCGGATGAACCGATGGTTCTCCAGTGGGATTCCCTTGCCAGTCAGGGCGCGATCTAGCGAAGAGAACCGGCGGTCATCGAGCTCGGCGTCCGATTCTTCGTCGGACTGCTGCTCGAAGTCGGGAGGTTGGTTCATGGAACGCAGAGTAGTGCTCAGCGGCGATTCCGTCGTCGTCTTTTTGTCGGACCCATGCGGAAGGATTCATTTCGCACCAACTTCGTGGGTGGTGCCTAACGAAGGAGAAATGATGATTTCACGCTCGGATTTGAGTTGGTGGCTGGAGCTGGCCGGCACGTTGGACTGGACGTTTGCCAAGACTTACAGCGAGACCGCCCCGCATGAGTATGTGGTGGAGGGTCGCACCGAGGGCGTGACTCACGTCGACATGGTGCGGGCCTCGCGCGTCATCCACACGTTCGGAGCACCGGGCAAGTACTACTCATTGACCAAGATCTACCTAGTCAGTCCGGGCGGTCGATTCCGCTGGTGGACCGAGGACAACCACCTCACTGACACCACTCTTGTGAACCGTGCCACCACGGACCGGTTCTACGGGATTCAGAACCCACCGTCGACGGCGACAGCCATCGAGTCGCCATACGACAAGATCGCAACGACTTGGGACGCGGACCACCCGATCACCGATGACGAGGCCGGCCGCGTCAAGCGACTCCTTGCAGCTGCGCATGGCACGTACCCACCTCATCGGGTCGGCCGACTGTGGAAGTTCAGGGTCACCGAGGTCGATGCATGACAAGATTGCGCCCAGCACACGCGCCCTTCCACGGAAGTTGGACACTGGGTCGAGTTTCGAGTCGACCACCGAACATATCTATTGACGACGCTCTCCAATGGGACGCTCCAGTCGCTAGTGCCCCTGGCACTCAACTACAGAGTGAGTCGTCATACCCGCAAGGCTACAAAACCATCGACAACTGTGTCTAGATGCGCAACAGAATGAGGGGCTTGCCTAGTTGGCTGCGAGCGCCCGGAGTTCGCCCTGGTAGGCGCCGTATGCCGCGCGAAGAGACTCGGCTGGACACTGCGCCGGCAGCAGGGCAGGGGGCAAGATGGGATCAGTCGAGAGCAAGCGCACCAGGTTGGCTGCGACAGTGAGCCGCAACGCCGGGTCCGTGGTCTCACGCAGCTGGGCCTCCAGTGCGTGGGCTCGGCGACTCCAATCGCCGAGCTGCCATAGGTGCTCGGCGAGTTCAGCGGCGTCTCGATCCGGTCTGGCGACGAAGGTGTTCAGTGCCGGCTCCGCCTGGTAGGCGGCAGGCCGATCCAGGTTGGCCGGTCGAAGCCAGATCCCCTCGCGGAGTTCGGCCAGGCGGTGCTGGGACAGAACGTCGCGCAACGCGGCGCGATCGCGTCCGGAGCGGCCGGTGGCAACCACGACCGCCATCTCCCAGTTACCGGTCCACGGCACCTGTGCGGGGTTGATCGTCTCCGCCTGCCGGCGCTGGCGGGCGATCAGTTGGGCACCCAGCCGTAATCCCGGCCCTCGCGTTGGAGCTCTCCACTGGCAACTGCCCGGGTGAGGGCGGCTCTCACTGTGGAGGGCGAGACGTCGAGGAACTCGCCGGCTCGCACAAGGTTGGCGGGACTGACCGGTTCGGGATGTGCTCCCAGAATGAGACTCAGCAGCACCGACCTCGCCGATAGCGGCTTCAATTCGACATCCCAATACGAGGCGGAGGAGGGAGGGGGCACCTGCGAAGAATGCCAGCATCGGCTGGGCCGCGTCGAACAATCCGATGGGGGCCGCACGAGATGTGATGCTGCATACCTAGACACAGTTGATTCGGACTATGTAACATCTGGGGAATGCAGACCTCAATCGCCGCGTTTAAGCGTCCTCGCGTGATCAGGCGCACCTCGGCCACATTTCCGGTGCGCCGGATTGGCAACGACTACGCCGACGAGGGATTCAACAATGCCCTCCCTGGGCAGCCAGCGCTCTCGCATCTCTTCGCGGGGATCTCGACGTTCTTCCCGGTGGGCGAGCGGTTCATGATCGCGTCGGCGCAATCGGTGAGGGACCGGATCGAAGACCCTCTTCTCCTCGCCGATCTGGACGCTTTCGTACGTCAAGAGGCTCAGCATGCGAGCGAACACACACTCGTCAACAAGCACATCGCGCGCGGGATTGGGATGGATCACGACGAGATCTGTCGTGAGGTTGATGCTCTCTGGCGGTGGATCGAGCGGAACTGCAGTCCGCGAACCCGGGCAGGTGTGACGGCCGCGACCGAGCACTTTACTGGCTTCATCGCTGAGGTACTGCTACGTGACGTCGAGTTCATCGACTCGATCCCCGACGGCAAGGCAAAACAGCTTCTCGTGTGGCACGCGATTGAGGAGTGTGAGCACAAGGCTGTCGTGTTCGACGCGTACAAGGAAGTTGGTGGGTCGGAGCTGGAGCGGGTTGCCTTGATGGCGCTCTACACCCTTCCCGTTGTTCTGACGGCCTCGCTCCCAGTCTTCCGACTGATCGGGGGCCATGGCGACGCGACCAACCTGCGTTCGTGGGCCGGGGCGGGGAATGCCCTCGTGGGGCGCTGGGGGTGGCCCCTACTGCGGGGCTATCTGAACTACTACAAACCAGGCTTTCACCCCAACCACATGCCCACCCGGGAGCTCGAGCAGTTCTGGCGAGACCGGCTGCAGATCACTGACGACGGGATCAAGACCCATGGCTAGGTTTGCGACGAACGTTCCTCCGACGGATCCGATCTTTGACGCGGCACGGTCTTCTCTCGTCCCTGCGCCCATCGATCACGAGGCCATCGTGGTGGGCGCCGGGTTCGGCGGCCTCGGCGCCGCGATTGAACTCAAACGCCTGGGCATCGATGACCTGGTGATCCTCGAACGCGCTAGCGGCGTGGGCGGCACCTGGCACGCTAATCGCTATCCGGGCGTCGCGGTGGATATCGCCTCGGCGACGTATTCCTTCTCCTTTGAGCCCAACCCGGACTGGACCCGCATCTACGCACCCGGTTCCGAGCTCAAGGCGTACGCCGAGCACGTCGCCGACAAGTACGACCTGGCCCGACATGTGCAGCTCGACGTTGAGGTGCTTGGGGCTGCGTGGGACGACATCCACCAACGCTGGGCCGTGGAGCTCGCGGACGGCCCCACCCTGACGGCGCGCTATCTCGTGGTCGCGACAGGAATCCTTTCTCAGCCACGCAAGCCGGCCATCCCTGGCATCGATGACTTCGCCGGCAAGGTGCTCTACACCTCGTCGTGGCCGGAGTCCGACCGGCTGACCGCAGAGCGTGTGGCCGTGATCGGCACTGGTGCGACGGCGGTGCAGGTCGTTCCTGAGCTCGCCGCGCATGCTGCGTCGGTCGCCGTCTTCCAACGCACACCGATCTGGGTTACTCCGAAGCCGGATCTCCCCATTCCCAGGCCGGTACGCGAGGTGTTCCGCCGAGTTCCAGCGACCCAACGGGCCGCTAGATACGCCAACGCTGCGTTCATCGAATACATCGGACTTGGGTTGGTCGCCTTCGAGCGTGCGCCGTGGATCCTCGAGTCGCTGGAGACGGTGTCCAAGGCACACCTGCGGCTGCAGGTGCGCGACCGAGCAACACGTGAAGCGCTCACCCCGGACTACAACTTCTTCTGCAAGCGCCCAACCTTCTCCAACTCCTATTACAAGGCCTTCAACCACGACCACGTGGACCTGGTGGCCGCGCCGATCGACCACATCGACTCCTGCGCAGTGATCACCGAAGACGGGAAAAGGCGCGAGATCGACACCCTCGTGCTCGCGACTGGCTTCCACCTACAGGAGGAGGGCAACTTCCCGGCGTTCCCGGTGCGTGGACGCGATGGCGTCGAGCTCGGCGCTCGGTGGCGCGAGCACGGCTACGAGTCCTACGAAGGCATCACCGTCAACGGCTACCCCAATCTGTTCTGCCTGACGAGTCCCTTCTCGTTCACCGGTCTTTCCTTCTTCTATCAAGCGGAATCGCAGATGGCGCACATGGCCAGGGTGATCACCGAACTGCGGCGGCGACACTCGGTGACCTTTGAGGTGAAGCCCCATGCCCAGAACAGGTTCGTGAAACAGATGGACGCCAAAGTCGAGCACTCGCTCTGGGCACACGGTGACTGTGCCAGCGCCAACAGCTACTACTTCAACGCTGACGGGGCCACCAGGCTCGGCAGGCTTGAACCAACCGTGATCGTGAAATGGCGCAGCACCCACTTCCCGCTAGCCGACTACCGGTTCGAGACAGTGACGGACCCCGCCGTACGGCAGGCAGCGCGCGCTGACGCGCCGCCCATCCCAGCGGCTGCGAAGCGCTGAACCATGCCCGGATACCGGCTCCCCCGCGGCGGCGTCGGGGACTCACAGAGCCAACGCACAGCCGCCCGCCTGCTCCGCAATCGGCTGTTGATGAGTTCGCGGAGCTCCGGTGTGCCCCGAACTCGCCGAGTCGCACCCACCGCGCAGCTCGTGGCGCAACGCGTCGACCCACAGGCGACGATCCACGTTGCTAGGGTGCGTGCTCGCCGTGGCTGGACCGACGGCGGAATCAAGCTGTCGGCCGGAGAGCACGTCACCGTGCTGGCTACAGGTACCCTGTGGACCGCCCGGCCGCTGGGCCTCGGCCTCCTGCCGAAGGTGGGCCTGTGGCTGCGCATCGGGACAGGCCCGGCACTGTCGATGCTCGGCTCGGCCATCACCTTCGCCTGCGACCAAGACGGCCCACTGAAGCTGCTGGCCGCCGAACCAGGAGCCCTCGACGCGAGTGGCGCCCTGGATGACAACACCAAGTCGATCGCACTGACCGGCTCGTACGAAGTCGTCGTCATCCGCTGGGCGACGGATCCTCACCTCGCGTTGACACGTGCCGCTGCCCTCTCACCCGACCTCTTCGGCCCAGCGCACCTGCGCCACCGGCGCGGAGACACGACACCAGTCGGTTGGAACCACCATCCCCGCATCGGCGCCTCAGAGATCTTCAGCCAACCATCGCCGGGCGGTGAGGTCGAGTGCCTGACCTCCGGTGACGTCGGCATCGTGCGTCGTCCTGTCGACGTACCGCTCACCGAGGACCTGACTCTAGACTGGACTTGGCTGGTGCGAGACCTTCCCTCGGCCCTCGCCGAGAACATCGAACCTACCCACGACTACCTCTCTGTTGCGGTCGAGTTCGACGACGGCCGCGACCTGAGCTGGATCTGGTCCAGCGAACTACCCGAGGGCAAGGTCTTCTCCTGCCCGCTGCCCTACTGGAGCTCTCGCGAGACTCACCTGGTGATTCGCAGTGGCACCACCGGCCTCGGAGCCTGGCAGCCAGAGTCTCGCCACGTCCTGGCCGATGCGGCGTCGGCACTCGCCACCCCGCTGCCAAGTCGGGTGGTCGCTATCTGGTTGATCGCCAACTCCGCGTGCCAGGGCTCAGTTGGCTCCTTCACCCTGAGGGATCTGAGACTTCGGTCCACCCACCTCGAGCACGACGTCCTGGCCGCCCTGGCCCCGAACCCGTCGCGTCACATCAAAGGAAGTGCCCATCAATGAAGGAATTCGCCGGCCGCGTGGCCGCCATCACCGGAGCAGGCTCAGGGATAGGACGAGCGCTCGCATTGCGGCTCGCGCGAGAGGGGTGCCACGTTGCGCTGAGCGATCGCGACAGCGTTCGTCTTGCTCAGACCGTCGCACTCCTCGAGCCGTTCCAGGTCACTGTCACCAGCGCCGTCGTCGACGTAGCCGATCGGGACCAGATGCACGCCTGGGCCACTGACACGGTGTCCGCACACGGCCAGATCAACCTGGTCTTCAACAACGCAGGCGTTGCCCAGTCCGGCTCGGTCCAAGGCAACACCTATGCCGACTACGAATGGGTCCTCAACATCAACCTGTGGGGCGTCATCCACGGCACCAAGGCGTTCCTGCCGCATCTGGTTGAGACCGGGGACGGGCACATCGTCAACATCTCCAGCGTTTTCGGACTCCAAGCGCAACCCGGAGTGAGCGCCTACAACGCCAGCAAGTACGCAGTGCGTGGCTTCACAGAATCGCTGCGCCAAGAACTCGACGTCCTCAACAACGGCGTGAGCGCAACGTGCGTGCACCCCGGGGGCATCCGTACGGAGATCGTGCGCTCCTCGCGCATCTCGGACGGTATGGAGGACCTCTTCGGCCCGGAAGAGGCGCGGGTCCGACAGGTTTTTGACACGCTCCTGCTGACCAGCGCTGACCGGGCCGCAAAGACAATCCTCACCGGCGTCCGGCACAACTCGCGACGCGTCCTCATCGGCGCAGACGCCCGCCTTCTCGACCTTGAGCAGCGACTGCTGCCGACTGGATATCAAGTCGCCAACAACGTGCTCTGCACAAGCGTTGGGCGGGCGCTCACGCTCTTCCCCAGCGTGTTCAAGCCCATGCCGACACGGGTTGAGACCACCAGCAGCGCCCAACCGGACCCATCGGTGCGCCAACCCGACAAACGCCGAGCGAGCCCACGCCAAGCGACTCCAGCCCACAACGGTCTGGGCTGAGATGCCGGGTCTCCCACGATGGTCAAGCGACGACGAATCCGCGGCACTTCGTCGCACCGCCCGTGACTTTTTCGCCACCGTTGCGGTACCGCAGCAGCAGCGTTGGGCAGAGCAACGCCTCGTCGACCGTGAGTTCTGGCTGCAAGCTGGAGAGTTGGGGCTTCTCTGCCTAGCCGTGCCTGAGAAGTACGGCGGAGGTGGTGGCACCTTCGCCCACGACATGGTTGTACTGGAAGAGCAGGGGCGCATCGACGAGCCCGGGTTCGGCAACCATGTCCACAGCGGGATCGTCGCGCCGTACCTTCTGGCCTACGGCACCGAGGAGCAGAAGCGCCGGTGGCTACCAGCGATGGCAACCGGTGAGGTGGTCGCTGCCATTGCGATGACCGAGCCCGGTGCCGGGACCGACCTCGCCAGCATGCGCACCCGAGCACAACGCGAAGGTGACTCCTACGTGATCACCGGCGCCAAGACCTTCATCACCAATGGAGGGTCTGCAGACCTGATCCTGCTCGCGGCCAAGACCGACCCCAAAGGCGGAGCTCGAGGAGTGTCGCTGTTCCTGGTGGACGCCAACACCTGCGACGGATTTCGGCGCGGACAGGTTCTAGACAAACTTGGTCAACACAGCGGAGACACGGCCGAGCTCTTCTTCGATGACGCCCGAATCCCCGCGACAAACCTCCTCGGCGACGCCGAGGGCCAAGGATTTGCTCAACTGATGAACCAACTGTCCCAAGAGCGGCTCTTGTTGGCCGTCGGGGGCGTCGTCAGTTCCGAACGCGCAGTCGACTTGACCATCGACTACACCAAACAGCGCGAAGCTTTCGGTGCACCACTGTTCGCCATGCAGCACATCAAGTTCGAGCTCGCCGAATGCGCCACGCTCGCCCGCGTTGCGCGCGTGTTCGTGGACGACTGCGTCCAGGCACATCTTGACGGCAACCTCGACGTGCAGACGGCCTCGATGGCGAAGTACTGGGTGACCGACACCCAATGTCAGATCATCGACCGTTGCCTACAACTCTTCGGCGGTTACGGCTACATGCGTGACTACCCGATCGCCACGATGTATGCCAACGCTCGAGCCCAGCGCATCTACGGAGGCGCCAACGAACTAATGAAGGAACTCATCGCCCGAACCTTGTAGCAGGTAGGCCCCCACCCCGGAACCACGACAAGCAACCAAAGGATCACCCATGAGCACGCTGTCAGGCAAAGTAGCAATCGTCAGCGGCTCAGGCCGCGGCATTGGCGCCGCCATCGCGACCAAGCTCGCGGCCCACGGCGCGTCAGTCGTCGTCAATGACCTTGACCACGACGCGGCCGAGCAAACCGTCGCAAGCATCACCGCGACCGGCGGCGAGGCCGTCGCGTGCTGCGGAAACATCGCGGCCACAGGGTTCGCCGAGAGATTCGTGGACTTGGCGGTGACCAACTTCGGTGGTCTCGACATCATCGTGAACAACGCTGGCTACACCTGGGACAACGTGGCTCAGAAGATGACCGACGACCAGTGGGACGCCATCCTCGAGGTCCACCTCAAGGCCCCGTTCCAGATCCTCCGAGCCGCGCAGCCTGTCATCAGTGCGGCTGCCAAACGCGAGGCCGCAGCCGGGGCCCCAACGACCCGCAAGGTTGTGAACGTCTCCTCGCTGGCCGGGCTCTACGGCAACGCCGGACAGGCCAACTACTCAGCTGCGAAGGCGGGCATCATAGGCCTCACCAAGGCCATCGCGAAGGAATGGGGTCGCTATCAAGTCACCGTGAACGCGGTAGCGTTCGGCGTGATCCAAACCCGGATGACTGCCCCGGCCGATGGGGTCGCGACCGTGCAGATTCAGGGGCGGGACCTACCGGTGGGAGCAAACCCGATGATATTGCAAGCGGCCCAAAATCTGGCACCCCTCGGGCGCCTCGGCACCCCGGTGGAGGCAGCCGGTGCGGTGTACCTGCTATGCCTACCAGAGTCCGACTATGTGACCGGTCAAGTACTGGCCTGCAGCGGCGGACTGGTTTGCTGACGGTGCGGAGTCTGTGGCGAGCCTCGAAGGGCGCGTTGTGCGCGAGGAGCGCGAGCCCGTTTGCCGTTTCGCTTCTGGCGCACCGGAACGTTTATGTCGACGTCAGGACTGGCTCGGGCCGGAGGCGGCGCACAACCTGCCAGATCGCCGAATAGAGGATGATGGCGACCGCGAGCGTGCGGCCAGCGCCGACGACCATCGTGCGTGCACCGAGTACCCCGACCTGGGGGCCAGTCAAGCCAGTGGTGTCGATACCGAGGAGCGCGTCGATGGCACCGATGTCGGCGGCTTGGTGCTCTGCTGGCGCCAATTGCGCCGCAGCCACGGGAGGACGACTAGCACCCCGCAACACCACTGACGAGCAGGTCAAGGTGACCTCCAAAGTCTGGGCAGTCCCCTGTTCTCGTCGATGAGAACCGGCAGGCAGATCTGGGAAGCCGCGGGTGGTGCTGTGGTCGCGGGCATTGTCACCGGCTACCTCGGCACCTTAGTGTGGTGGGCCTACATCTTGGCCATCGTGGTGTCGTTCGTCGGGGGTCTCCCGGCGGGCACGCAGCACGTCACGAAGCGGGGTGCAGCCCTGCGGGGAGCCGTGGCCGGAGGGGTATGGTCCGTCGCCTTGGCACTCACGATCCAGATCAGCGGCCGTGACTCAGTCGGGGCCGTGAGCGAGCCGCTCGTCCTGATCATCCCCATCTCGATCGTCGTGACGGCTATCGCCAGCGTGACGACATGGTCGGTCGCCCGCCGTCGTCGGACCAGCCATCTCGCATCGGACGCGTCGATGGCCTGAGTGCCCGGTGGTGGGAGGTCGTGCTCGCCCGGCTCATAGGTCGAAGTGCCGCTTCATGGACAGCTACGAGTGGAGACTGCTGATGCGTACTTTTCGCTCTCGAATCCACAGATGCAGCGGTACTGCGAAACAGATGCCAACCGTCAGCGTTGCGAACGGAATCAGCCACCAACGCGGCGTCCCGGTGCGCCGATGGTCGTAGTAGGACCACACCCAGAACGCCACGGACACAATCGCGAGGTCCGCGAACAGCTGGCCGGAGGGCAGCGTGCCGAACCAACTTGCGAAGTAGCCGCCTACGTCGGTGCCGTTTTCGAACACGAACGCCGCGACCATCGCGTTGGGAACGATCAAGCCAACAATCGCCAAGGCACCCATGACCTGTTCCGTGGACTTGTCGTGCCCGTCCGGCCCGGTGTTCGCCGGTTTTGAAGCCGCGCCCTTTGGTCCGTGCTCACCATTCGGCGCTCCGACAGTAGTCATTGCTGTCAGACTTCCCGTCGTCGATCGTGGTGATCCCGCAGCAGTGTCGGGGTCTTTTCAAAGCACCTAGAACATGCCATGTCTGCCGACGCCTTCTGTGAACTGCTTCGCACCAGCCATGGCTTCTTGGAGTGCCTTGGTGCCGTGAGACCACTCGGTCTCGATCGCGACGTCCAGGGGCTGTCCGTCGCTTTCATATGCCGACAGCCGGTCTCCGCGCATACAGGTCTGTGGAAAGGCGGCCAGCTGTTCGGCCAAAACGATGGCCTCATCTAGCGCGGAGCCGGGAGCGCTGACCCTGTTGGCCAGGCCCATCTGTTGCGCTTCGTCTGCGCCGACAGGGCGGCCGGTGAGGATCAGGTCGAGGGCGCGTGAGCGTCCCACCAAGCTTGGCAGCCTGATCGTGCCACCGTCGATGAGCGGAACACCGAAGCGCCGGCAGAACACGCCGAGGACCGCGTCCGGGTCGACCACCCGCAGGTCGCACCAGAGCGCCAGCTCAAGTCCGCCTGCAACCGCGTGCCCCTCAATCGCCGCGATCACCGGCTTGGTCAACAGCAGACGAGTCGGACCCATCGGGGCGGGGCCCAGGGAACCGGGCGGGTCGATCCGCTTGTTTCCAGCGCTGACTGACTTCAGGTCGGCGCCAGCACAAAAAGTTCCACCTCCGCCGGCGAAAACTGCGACGCTCGCGTCGTCGTCGGCGTCGAAGGCGAGGAATGCATCGAACAACGCTTGGGCGTGTTCGGTGTCTATGGCGTTGCGGACCTCGGGACGGTTGATGGTCACGATTGTGACTGGGCCCTGATGGGAGACGTCGATGGACACGTTAGAGCCCCGGCGCGTCGACGTGTGTACGGGCGTTGATCGCTTCGAGGTCGAGTCCGGTTGGCAGGGTTCCGAAGGCGCCGCCCCAATCTCGATCGAGTCGCGACGCACAAAATGCATCGGAGATCTCCGACGGCGCATACCTGACTATCTGCGCGCCTTGGAACACCAGAGCCATCTGTTCGACGATCCGCCGCGCGCGTTGTTCAATGTCGTCAAAGGAAGTGAACTCCTTCTTCAACTTCACGACGGCCTCGTCGAGGCGGGCGTCGGCGCCGGCGGCAAGATCGAGTTCGGTGAAGAAAACGTCAAGCGTCTCGGGTTCGCGGGCGATTGCTCGTAGGGCATCCAGCGCAGCAACGTTGCCGGAGCCTTCCCAGATCGACAGCAAAGGCATTTCGCGGTAGAGCCGTGGCATGCCCGAGTCTTCGATATAGCCATTGCCTCCAAGACATTCGAGTGCCTCTGCGGCATGCATGGGCGCTCGCTTGCAGGCGTAGTACTTGGTCACTGCCAGCGCGATTCGCCGAAGGGCGGCCTCGGACTCGTCGCCCTGGATGGCGCGGTCATTCGCGCCAGCAAGCCGCATCATGGCGGCCGTGGTGGCTTCGGACTCGACGGTGAGATCGGCGAGTACGTTGCGCATGAGCGGCTGGTCGCTCAGTGCCTTGCCGAAGGCGAAGCGGTGCCGGGTGTGATGAGTGGCTTGGATTAGGCCGGTGCGCATTCCCGCGGCAGCACCAATGACGCAGTCGAGGCGGGTCATGTTGACCATCTCCACGATGGTGCGCACGCCACGACCCTCTTCTCCGACGAGCCAGCCTGTTGCTTCGTCATACTCGACCTCTGCGGAGGCGTTCGACCGGTTGCCCAGCTTGTCCTTGAGTCGCATGAGTTGCATGGGATTGAGTGATCCGCCGGGAAGGACCCGCGGGACGAGGAAGCAAGTGAGGCCGGCCTCAGTCTGAGCCAGAGTGAGGAACAGATCGCTCATCGGTGCAGAGGTGAACCACTTGTGGCCAGTCAGCAGGTAGCTTCCGTCGGATTGTGCGACCGCGCGGGTCGTGTTGGCCCGTACATCGGAGCCCCCCTGTTTTTCGGTCATCGACATTCCCGCGATCAGGCCGCGCTTGGTATCGGGGTCGCGCAGCCCGAAGTCGTAGTGCCTGTTGGTCAGCAATGGCTCGAATCGTTTCGACAGTTCAGGGCTGGCGCGAAGTGCGGGCACAACGGCGTACGTCATTGAGATTGGGCAGCCGTGCCCCGCATCTACGTTCCACACCATGAACTTCGCGGCCCGGGCGACGTGGGCTCCCGGTCGGTCGTCAGCCCAGGCGGAGCCGTGCAAGCCGTGCTCGACCGCGACGTTCATGAGTTCGTGATAGGCGGGGATGTATTCGACCTCGTCGACGCGGTTTCCAAAGCGGTCATGCGTGTGGAGTCGCGGCGGGAAGCGTTCTGCGAGCCTCCCTGCGTCTTGTGCTCGGGCAGAACCGGCCCGTTTCCCCAGCTCTCGGACCTCGTCGATGGCCCAGCCGGCGCCTTCTCGCTCGACACCCTCCAACAGCGTGGTGTCGTCAGCCGTGTTGTGGTCGACGAGTGGCGGAACTTGGTTCAACACTTCGTGGGTAGACATCGTGATCATCCTTTGTTCGTGGAGGGCCCGGCATCGTTGAATGGCGCGGCATCGCGTTCACGAACCGCTTCGCGGAAGCCCGCCTCCGCAGCGCGCGTTTGGAAGGCATAGCCCTCACGGGTGTGCCGAGATATCCCGTCGAAAACCGTCGAGATCATCTGACTGTTCTGCACACCCTGAGCGAGCAGGGCTGAGTTGAGGGCCAGCTTGACCATCATGAGTTGGTTGAGCGGCATGGCCGCGATCCGTTGCACCAATGACTCGGTGCGCTCATCGAGTTCGCTGGCCTCCGGGGCCTCGATTGCTAGACCCCATTCGGCGGCCTCCGTCCCGCTAAGGCAGTCGCCGGTCAGTAGGAGTCGTTTGGCTCGTTGATCTCCGAGGCGATGCGCCCACAGACCGGCCGAGGGGACGCCCCAGACCCGGGTGGGTGGGTAGCCGATCTTGGCATCGGCGGCAATAACGATCTGGTCGCAGTGCAAAGCGATGTCGGTGCCGCCGGCAACGCAGAATCCGTGGATCATGGCCACCGTTGGCTTGTTGGCGTGAAGCAGGCTGGAAAAACCGCGAGTGAATCGACTCATCATGGCGTAGTCGACCATGGGGTCCCAGGTTCCCTGTGGGTCGTGGTTGGTCATCTGGACGACGGGGTCGAGGACAGTCCCGGCTGCGCCGTTGCCGACACCGGTGCCGCCGTCCATCAGATGCTCTGCTGATGCGGCGAGGTCGTACCCACCACAGAACCCTTTGCCTCGGCCGCTGAGGACGATCACGTGGACTCGTGGGTCAAGGTCAGCACGTTCGACGGCATGGGCAAGCTCGACGGGAGTGTCAGGAGTAATGGAGTTGCCCTGCTCGGGACGGTTGAAGATCAACCTTGCGACACGGCCATCGACTTCGTAGGTCAGGGTCGAGTACGTCGGCGACGCCTGGTCTTCAGGGCTCGCCGCGGCGTAAGGAGAGTCGTCGCCTTCATGAGCATTGCGCCGCCACGGTGCGGGGGGAGTCATTCGCCCATGCTACATAGATAGACACGAGTGTGTCTATCTATGTAGCGCTAGGATGACTCGGCCGGGCTCCCCATGATGTCGGAAACCAAGCGAAGCTCGTGCTGGTATTGGGCGTAGGCCGTCCGGAGGGAATCGCCCGGCCAACCGGGCGGCAGGAGTGCTGTCGGCAGGATCGGATCCTCGGTGAGGTGCCGCACCAGGTGGGCCGCTATCGCTAGGCGATGGGCAGGCCGGGAGTCCGCCTTTCGCAAAGCATCAACAATATTTCGGCCGCCTTCGCCCCACGTTCCGAGGTTCCAGAGCTTGTCGGCGAGTTCGCCCGCGTCTTCGTCGGGTTTGGCTCGAAACGTGCTGATCACAGGGTTAGAGCGGTAGTTGGCTAGGCGACTAAGGTTCGCGGGACGCATCCAGACCCCCTCGCGTAATTCGGCAAGGCGGTACGCGCGAAGTTCGTCTCGCAAGGCCGCACGAGCACTGGCGGAGCGGCCGGTTTCGACGATCACAGCAACTTCCCAGTCTCCGTTCCATGGCACCTCGGCAACAGCCATCGCCTCGTTCTGGCGGCGTTGCCTGCGAAGCAGCGCATCTCCAAGAACGTAGTCGCGGCCCGCTCGACGTAGATCTCCGCTTTGGACTGCTCTGGCGAGTGCCGCTCGAGTGGTCGAGCTAGAGACCTCGAAGTACTCGCCGGCAGCGACCAGTTTCGCTGGGCTAAGTCCTTCGGGATGCGCACCAAGAACGAGGCTCAGAAGCATCGAGCGGGCCGAGAGCGGTTTGTTTCCGGCGCGGTACCCGGTGGACGAGATGTTGTTGGGCATGGAGCAAGGATGCCAGAACTGGCACCAAATGTGTGCTGCACAACATGGCACAGCCGTCGACTATAGTGCAGTATCGAGTATCCGCCCGACCGCGCGGTCGCCTAGAGGAAGCAGGACCCATGGCTGAACACAAGGCGCAGGAGCTCACGGCGACGCCTCGAACTGCAACCCAGTGGACGCTTCTCGGCTTCGGCTTGTGGTTTACGGTCGGCAACTTTGTTTCCGGCACCGTGATCTGGCCGGGGACGGTGACCGATTCACACCGCGTCTACCAGATGGACCTCTTCGGCTTCATTCCCGTAGTCGTGAATGGTTGGCATCTACTTTTCCACCTAGTCACGGGCATTGCCTGTCTTCTCCTAGCGCGCCGTTCAACCGGGGCAGTGCTGGGATCCCTCGGCGTCGCGGGCAGCTATCTGCTCGTCGGCGGGCTCGGCTTGGCTGTCTCGGGCTCGGTTCTTGGAGTCATCGCTACCGACACGTTCGGCGACTGGGTCCACCTGTTTGAGGGGTCCGGTGTCGCTCTTGGCGCCATCGCCCCGCTGCTGGCGCGTCGCCGGACGGCGGCCAGCTAGCGCGCGCCACTCGAAGTCCCGGAACCACTGGAATCGCACGAAGTGAAGCAAATGTCGGTCATCGAAAATGTTGGAACCAAGGTCGCTGCGGCGGCCGATTCAAACGCCCCGCCGTGATCAGGCGCACGGTCGCTAGTTTTCCAGTTCGCCGGATCGGCAATGACTATTTCGATGAATCGGCGCCGGGGATGGTCCCAGGTCGCTTCGGTGCCTAGCCTCGAAATTTCATAGGTCCCGTATAGATCGTGTTGCGGGGCCTTGGTCGGCTCGTCTGCTGGGTGATTGTGTCAGGTGGGTAGGACAGTTGACCGAGTGTCGTCTCGGTTGCGCCGGGTCCGGTCGGCTGGGGTTCCTGGGTCGGTGAGTGGGCACGTGCGCCCGGGGTCAGCCGAACGCGGTCGAGTGGATGCGGGGTTGCTCGGCGAGCTTGCGTAGGCGGGTGATGGCGAGGTCAACGAGGTGGGCCCAGGGCGCCTTGTCGGCGACGCGGAGTCGGGTGGTGCGTGCGCTGGTGGCCAGGGTCGCGGGCACGGCGAAGAGCCGCATCCTCAGGCGTTTGGGTTCCCAGCGGCGGGCTTCGGTGTCGTGGAGTCCGAGCATCTGCATCCAGGCGACGATGTCGCCGGCCAGGGCGATGACCGCGCACCAGATCTGGATCTGGTCGAAGTCGTGTAGCGGCAACGCCCGCAGCCCGGTGTCCTTGGCGTTACGGATCCGGTCCTCACAACGGGCGCGGCGGCGGTGGCGCAGTTCGAGGTCGGCGAGCTGGACGCGGGTCGTGTTGGTGGCGAACGCGGTCACGCGGTGCCGCCGCAACCGAGGTCTTCCGACGGTTGCTCGACGGAGTCGATCCGGCTTTGGTCGATGAAGCAGAAATTGCCCTGAACGACACCCCGGGCGTCATCGGCGACGACTCCCTGCAGCTCCGGTGGATCGGACACCAACTCCACGCCGAGCCCAGCGTCCAGGTTGACGGGACGCTTGACCTTCAAGC
The DNA here is from genome assembly GCF_003443875.1 of Aeromicrobium sp. A1-2. Classification (NCBI taxonomy): domain Bacteria; kingdom Bacillati; phylum Actinomycetota; class Actinomycetes; order Propionibacteriales; family Nocardioidaceae; genus Aeromicrobium; species Aeromicrobium sp. A1-2. Next base: position 595,353 of record NZ_CP027482.1, read on the forward strand.
CGCGCACGCGATCGCTCATGAAGCGCAAGACCGCCTTTGTCATCACGTTCCCAAACTGACTGAAGTGACAGTTCACGTAGGACCTCCGGCCGCTCAGGACGGGTGATGACCTCCATGTGTGCACGGTCAGATGCGTCAATCCGCGAGGGACCGTTATGGGCTCGCTCGACCGGATTCAAACCGTGTCCATCAACTGTCCAGATTGGGTCCGTGCGACTCCGCTCCAAACGGGTATCCTGAGGTTGGAAGCGAGGGCGATTCCCTCACCACGCCGAGCGAATCGGTAGCTTTCGGCCCGAGTCCGTAGTAGCCGCGATGCCCCTGATGGCGTCCAGAGGTCACAGGTTCAAATCCTGTCCCCGCTACGAATGTGATCTCGCAAGAGATAAGAGACACCCGAACCTGCGGAAGCAGGTTCGGGTGTTCTTCATTTGCGCGGTTGGTAGTCGCGTTCTGGGTCTATTTCTAGGTCTCTGAGTAGCTCCCCAGTGACGGCGTTCACGACCCTGACGTTGAGGTCTTGGATGAGCAGGATGACGTGGGTTCGGGCGTGGGTGCGGCCGATGCCGATGTGGTGCAGGCGGCCGTTGACGCGGAGCGTCACGGCCCCTGTTTTGTCGATGCGGTCGTGGCGGATCCGGTCGTGGGTGTCGGTGTCGCGGGAGTTGCCTGGCAAGGCTTTGGGCATCGAGTCATAGAGCGTTGCCGGTGTTGCTCGGTGTGGCAACGACCGGTGGGGGCGGCGGTGGTTGTATTCGTCGACGAACTCATCGAGTAGTGCCTGCAGCTCGACAATCGTCGCGGGTTGGACCGACTGAGCGCGGAGCCACTTCTTGAAGGTCTGTTGGAATCTCTCGACTTTGCCCTGAGTCGTGGGGTGGTTCGGTCGGCCGTTCTTCTGGATCACGTGCAGTCGGCGGAGTTCGTGCTCGAAGCTGTTGCGTCCGCCTTGGCGGCCGATGCCGGCGAGGCGGACGGTGAATACCATGCCGTTGTCGGCGAGGGTTGAGGCGGGGATTCCAACGGTTTTGATCGCGGCACGGAACTCGGCGAGGACGATGGGTGTGGTGACCGGTGGTGGGCGGTGACGCGGATCGCCATGCGGGTGCAGTCGTCGAGCCAGGTCAGGATCTCGGTGTCATGTCCGGTGCTGAGGCGGTAGTGGGTGAAGTCTGATTGCCAGGTCTCGTTGGGCATCTGCGCTTCGAAGCGGATGTAGGACGACTTCGGTCGCTTCCGTGGTTCGGGGACGACGAGGCCGGCTTTGGCCAGGTGTCGGCTGATCGTGGCGGCCGAGACAGTGACGTCGTGGTGCTGCTGGAGGTGCCAGGCGATGGTGTCGGGTCCGGCGTCCAGACCAACCTCGGACAGCTCCTTGCGCAGACGGACGATCAGGTCTGTGGTGTGGTCGCTGATCGCTGTGGGTGATGTCGTGGGCCGCCGCGATCGGGGTTCGAGTGCGGCGTCGCCCTCGGTCTCGTAGCGGGCTTTGAGTTTGTAGACCCAGGACCGGTGGACGCCGTAGCGGGTGGCGACCTCCGAAGGGGTTTGGTGCTCGACGAACAGGGCGGTGATGACCAGGCGAGCCTTCGACATGCTCGAGCATCACCAGCAGCTGAGGTGTCTCCTATGTCTTGAGAGATGTGTCGCCTATGTCCTGAACCAGCACACTGTCCCCGCTACCAAATAAAAGCCCCTGACCAGCAGAAATGCCGGTCAGGGGCTTTTGTCATGCCATCGAAGACCATCCGACGGACTGATGGACTGGGCAAGGTCGGATATGCCGTGGCGATCGATTCAAATTGTGGTGACCAACAGTCGGTTGATCCGACGGTCGTGGCTGTGCCATCTGCTCGCCTTTGGGGCCCTCCGACCACCCGTGCCAGGGGTTTCATAGAGCCGTTCTGGGCATGGTCCCGTTTGCGCGCAGTAGAATTCGGCGCCTTGTACTCGCCTGGCATATCGCTCACCGAAACTCTTCGAACAACGCAATGCGCTGACCGATCCGCACTGTCCGACAACCAGCGGCCGTCGCGATGGGAGGATGCCGTCCAGCCCCGCGTGTGGAGGAAGAGAAGGTGACTCCCAAGCAGAAGTAGCGCGCTCTGGTCGCCGAGAAGGGCAGCAGGTGGCGGACCACTTCCCCTACGCCGACGGCCTCAGACCCCGCTGCGTCTTCGGGCGAGAGTAACGATGTTCGAAGAGGTTAGTCTCGAATCTGATGCCGTGTTGTTCCTTGGCGGTGACTGGCCAGGTATCTGCCCGATCAGCCAGCACTCCTGAGGGAGCGTGGTCTGGCTTCATGCCAACGCCGATTGGTGGGCTTCCTGCGCACCGCACCCCCGGGCCCGGCGGTTGATTGCGGGCACGTGTCCACAGCTCTCAGGGATACGGCGCGCAGGAAGCCCACCTCCGTCAGCGTGCGATCATTCCCGCTGACAGGTCGATGTCTGCGCCACAAAGGCCAGGCATGTGCAACATGGCAATGACGGCCTGGGCCACTTCGTCCTCTGTGACCATCCGGCGTAGTGCCGCGCGGGAGACGAACTCATCTCGAGCTTCCTGGACCGACGTGCCTGTTCGCTCGGCCTCGAGGGCGAAGTTCCTGTCCATGCGCGGTCCTTCAACTGGTCCCGGCGAGAGGGTGTTGACGTTCACGCCAAGTGGACCGACCTCGTGTGCCAGCGTCGAGGTGAGCCCCAGCACGGCCATCTTTGACGCGGTGTAGGGGGTGCGTCGAGCGAGGGGGCGCTTGCCGCTGACCGATGCCATGTTGATGATGTCCCCTCGCCCGATCTCGATCATCTGGGGCAGGAAGTGCTTGCACATCAGGTACACGCCGCGGACGTTGACCGCGAACACGGCGTCCCAGTCGTCGACATCAACGTCGGTCAGCGCCGCCACAGGGCCAGCGACTCCCGCGTTGTTCACCAGAATCGAGACCTCCTCGTCCGAGACCGCGGCCCGCAGCGCCTCGACCGCGGTCGCGGAGGATGTGTCACAGACCTGCACGCGGGCGGCTGCTCCAATCTCCTCCGCAACCGCGTCGAGCTTTGCCCGGTCCCGTCCGGTGAGGATGACCCGCGCTCCGGCCTCGGCCAACGTGATGGCGATCTGGCGACCGAGCCCGTTTCCGGCGCCCGTCACTAGGGCGGTCCGACCGGCGACCGCGCCATCCGTGCCGCCGGTCGACACGACGGTCACTTCCCGAGGCTGGTGGGGGCCCAGGGGAGCTTGGCGCCACCGAACTTGTGGGCCCGGATGTCGCCGGACCGGGCGTGACCCTCGAAGGACTCGATGCGTGCGGCCCGCCCGCACAGCTCGCCCAGGGAGGCGCTCGCTGCGGGATCGGTCACCTCCTGGTAGGTCACGGTCTTGAGGTACTTGCCGACCCAGAGTCCGCCGGTGTAGCGAGCCGAACCGCGCGTGGGGAGCGTGTGGTTGGTTCCGATCACCTTGTCGCCGTACGAGACGCACGTACCCTCGCCGAGGAACAGTGCGCCATAGTCGCGCATCTTCTCGAGGGCCTCGCGAGGGTTCTGCGTGAGGACCTGCACGTGCTCGGAAGCAAACTCATCGGCAACCGCGTAGGCCTCGTCGAGGGAGCCGACGACGATGACCTCGCCATGATCGCGCCACGCGGGACCAGCGAAGTCGTTGGTCGGCATGCCGGGCAGAATTTCTTCGATGAGCTCCATCGCCCGACGAGCCAGCGACTCCGACGTCGTGATGAGCACCGCCGGAGAGTCAGGGCCGTGCTCGGCCTGGCTGAGCAGGTCGACTGCGACGGTGAACGGGTCAGCGTGATCGTCGGCGATGACGAGGACCTCGGTGGGTCCAGCGAACAGGTCGATGCCGACCTCGCCGAACAGCTGACGTTTGGCCTCCGCGACGTACGCGTTGCCGGGACCGGCGAGCATGTTGACCTTGCCGATCGTCTCGGTGCCGACCGCCATGGCTGCGACGGCCTGGGTGCCGCCGAGCAGGAAGATCTGGTCAGCGCCAGCGAGGTGCATCGCTGCGACAGTCGCGGCCGGAATCTCGCCACGGATCGGCGGCGTGCACGCGGTGACGCGTTCGACGCCGGCGACCTTCGCCGTCACGACGGTCATGTGAGCCGACGCGACGAGCGGGTAGCGACCGCCGGGCACGTATGCACCTGCGGCGGTGACGGGGATGTTCTTCTGACCCAACAGCACGCCGGGCTCTGTCTCGACCTCGAAATCGTGCAAGGAGTCTTTCTGGAGCTGGGCGAAGTTGCGCACGCGAGCCTGGACGGAGCGGATGTCCTCGATGGCCTGTTCGGGCACCGTGGCGACGATCTTCTCGATGTCCTCTGCACTCAGCAGAAAGTTGTCGGGTGACCACTTGTCGAACTTCTCGGAGTACTCCCGGACGGCCGCGTCGCCTCGCTCGCGAACGTCGGCGATCACAGTTGTCACGGTGTCCTTGACGCCATCAAGGCGGCTGTCGTCGGCGCCGACCGTAGCGGGGGACTTGAGGTGCTTGGGCATGTCATCTCCTAGTGGGGTGGTAAAGATCACCATTCGACGCATACGTATACTTGTCAACGTTGGGAGGGTTATTGGATGAAAAAGATCACGAGCTTCGACGTGGCGAAGCTGGCCGGGGTTTCGCAGCCGACGGTGTCACGGGCGTTGCGAAACCTGCCCGGGACATCGCCGGAAACGCGGCAGCGAGTCATCGAGGCGGCCTCGTCGCTCTCCTATGTGCGCAGCGAGTCCGGACGCACACTCTCGACGCGGCGGACGCAGCGGATTGCGGTCGTCTCGGAAGCCTTGACCAATCCGTACTACCCAGAACTGGTCGAGCCCATGCGGCAACGCCTGCACGAGAACGGCTACCGCACCGCGATAGTAGCCAGCGCAGGTGACGACGGGGTGGACCTGGAGGCCCTGACTGATGGCTCGTACGACGGAGCCATTCTCACCACGACGGGTCGCTGGTCTCGGCTTCCTCGCGACCTGACCGAGCACGGAGTGCCGCATGTGCTGGCCAATCGTGTGCTCGACCACGCCGAGGCGCACAGTTGTGCAGTCGACAACGAGTCGGGCGCCCAGATGGTGTGCGAGCTCTTGGCCGAGTTCGGCCACTCGGTCGTCGCGTCGATCCAGGGGCCGGCGGACACTTCCACAGCTCGGGAGCGGGACGACGCCGTGCGGCGGGCACTTCGCGAGACTGGGATCGCGGTCAAGCGGTCATTGACCCGCCGGGCGACGTTCACCCACGACGCCGGCATGGAGGCTGCGATGTCGTTGTTGGTGTCCGAGCCGCGTCCGACAGCAATCATCTGTGGCAACGACGTGATGGCCATGGGGGCATTGTCCGCGGCTCGGGTGTTGGGCATTCGGGTGCCGGAGGACGTGTCGATCGTCGGGTTCGACGACATCTCTATGAGCGCGTGGCCGCACGTGGGACTCACGACAGTGCGCTGCGATCTCGAGGCGCTTGCGGCGGGCGCAGTTGATCTCCTGCTGAGGGAGATTCGTGATCCGGGTCAAGCTCCGATCGTCACGCGGTATCCCGTGAGTCTCGTGCGGCGCCGGACGCACGGGCCTGCGAACAAGTCTGCGTCCTGACAATTGAACGGCGTGTTGGCAACCGCTTGCCGTCCGCGTAGGCTCGATGTCAGCCAACAGCCGATGTGGACCTAGGAGCACGATGTCGATAGTTCGTGAGGAAGCAACCCACTTCGCCGCCCCCGAGATCGTCGGACGTGAGCGAGAGAGTCGCCTCGTGCTGGCGGCGGTCAGGGCGGGGCGAGACATTTTGCTCGAGGGCCCGCCTGGCACCTCGAAGTCGACGCTGCTGCGATCGGTCAGCCAGAGCTGGGGCGTGGGATTCCACCTTGTTGAGGGCAATGCGGAACTCACCCCGGCGCGACTGGTTGGTCATCACGACCCAGCGCGAGTGCTGGCTGAAGGCTACTCGGCCGATGCGTTCGTGCCAGGCCCGCTCATTGAGGCGATGCGTGCCGGATCGTTCCTCTACATCGAGGAGCTCAATCGGGCGCCCGAGGACACCTTGAACATGCTGCTGGCAGCGATGGCGGACCGCGCCGTGGTGGTCCCACGGTTCGGCGTGGTCGAAGCGGCGCCCACATTCCGCCTGCTGGCTTCGATGAACCCGTTCGACAACATTGGCACCGGACGGATCTCAGACTCGGTCTACGACCGATGGTGCCGCTTGGTCGTGGACTACCAAAGTCCGGACGAGGAGGAGGCGATCGTCGCTGCTCGCGTGCCCGGCGTCGCGCTCGATCTGGCGGCGGACGCCGTGGCGATCACGCGTGCGACGCGGAACCACCCCGAGTTGCGTCGTGGCTCGTCGGTACGAGGCGCCATCGATCTGGCAGCCATCGCGAGGGAACTGGCGGAGGTGGATGAGTCGCAGGACCGGCCGATGGTCGTGCTCGACTCTGCAATGCTCGCGCTCTCTGCCCGCATCGCTGTCGATGAGACCTCCGAACGGACTGTCGAGCAGGTCATCACGCAGATCTGGGAGGACCATTTTTTTTCCGAGCCCGGCCTGAATCGCCGGGCTCGTCCAGCCTGAATCTTCCAGTTGTACCGGAGGTGGGGGACCGACCAGGTCGGGTGCCTGACCTGACGCCGTTGCGCCGCAAGCCCAAGGCCCTCGCAGCCAGCCCCGACTTGTTCGTCCCCGGCGCCAAGCCGACCGGGCGACTTGAGGAAGTCGAGGATACGACGGGTGATCTTGATGGGCTTCTGGGTGCGCCGACCTCGGCGATGAGCCGGCGAGTGTCCTCTGAGCGGGACCTGGCCGAACTGCTCGAGAACGAATACGTGGACCCCGACGCTGCCGCCCTGGCCAAGCAACTTGCGCGACGGATGTCCGCCACGTGGCGCAGGCGGCGGGCCGATTGTGAAAGCACGACGGGTCGACTTCGCTCGGTTCCATACCGACACGGCTCGAGCGAGATCGACGTGGACCGGACGCTCGACGTGCTGGTGGAACGCCGACCGCTCCAAGAGCGCGACATCATTGTCAGGGAGCGGTTGGGGTCCAGGCGTGCGACTGCGCTCATCGTGGACGTGTCAGGGTCCATGCGCGGAGAAAAGATGCTCATGACGGCCGCCGCGGTCGGCGCCATGAGCGCTGAGTTCGACAGGCGATCCGAGGAGTTTGCCGTGATCGCGTTCTGGTCCGAGGCCGCGGTGCTGAAGTCGTTCGCGGGCTCGGTGGGCGATGGTGTGGTGCTCGACCGTTTGCTCAGGATTCCAGCCCGCGGGCTGACCAACATCGAGTTCGCCTTCAGGGTCGCCAACGACCAGTTGTCGCAGTCCTCAGCGCCTCGTCGTGACGCGATCGTACTGACCGATGCGATGCACAATGCGGGCGGTGACCCGCGTCTGGTCGCGCGAAGCTTGCCACGGCTGCACGTGTTGCTCGAGACCGATGGCGAACACGACGAGGGGCTGGCCCGAGAGATGGCAAACCTCGGACGCGGCGGACTCGCGCGCGTGGCCAGCCATCGTGATGTCGGACCGGCATTGTCGCGACTGCTCGGCGACTGAAAGCGTCAAGGTGTCGTAGGTCGACTGTTCCGACGCGGGGTCAGGTGACGGCTTGTCACATGAGCCCGATGTGGTAACTTCCGGATTCAGGAGAGCGGTTGCATCGCGAGTCCATTCCCTCCAGAGGAGATCAGCATGGTGCGTCACCAGACCACCATTTACGATGTCGCACGCAGCGCGGGAGTTGCGACATCAACAGTGTCTCGAGCGTTCACCCAACCTTCACGCATCAACGAGAAGACCGTCGCGAAGGTGCTGGCGGCAGCAGAAGCTCTGGGTTACTCGCCTAATCGCACGGCCCGTGGACTGAGCACAGGGCGGACCAACAACCTCGCCATGGTGGTGCCGAATATCGGGAACCCCTTCTTTGCGCAGTTCATGCGTTCGTTCCACTCAAGGGCTCAGGATCGTGGTCACTCGGTCTACCTGATCGATACCGATGAGAATCCCGACGAGGAGAAGTTATGGATCAAGCGGGTCGCTTCACAGGTTGACGGCATTGCGCTGGTCTCTCCTCGAATGTCGGTCGATGACCTGATCGAGGCGACCGACCAAGGCGACTTCGTGGTGGTCAATCGAGAGATTGCCGGTCGCGCATGCATTTGGACTGATTCGGCTCCGGCGCTCCGGGAGGCGTTCGCCGATCTGGTCGAGTTCGGGCACCGCCGGGTGGTCTACATGCGGGGGCCGGTCGGCGGATACAGCGACGCGATCCGGCGCCGAAGCTCTCGCACCGTCGCGCGAGAGGTCGGTGTCGAGATCAACATCACGGGCCCGCAGCGAGATGAGACCTCAGCCGCGATCGAAGCGCTCGACCTGCTGGAGGAGGTCGGTGCGACCGCGGTTGTGGCGCACAGCGATGCTGCCGCGATCACGCTGATCTCACAGTGCCGTAAACGCGGACTGGACGTGCCGACAGACCTCAGTGTCCTGGGCCATGACGACATCCAGTTCGCATCCGTGCTGCACCCGGCGCTGACCACCATCTCCGCGCAGACCGAGGAAATCGGGCGGCAGGCGGCCGATGCCCTCATCGACATCGTCGAACGGGATGCGCGCGGTGAGGCTGGTTCGCCACCTCTGCAGCTGAGCCTCAGCGCGTCGTACGTCAGGCGCGAATCGGTAGCCCCCGCCGCGCGGTGACTGCAGCCAGGTTCGCTCGGGCCGAGTCACCGCGCTGACTGCTACATCGCCGATGGCTGGCCGTCGTCGATCGATGCGGCGGTGCCGATGTAGGCGGTGAGCGATTTCGCCATCAGGTCGTGACCGGTGATCAACAGGATGTCCGCACCGCGCGCTCGCCACGAGGACATGGCGGCCGGGGGGGGGGCCAGCATGGCGAGCACCTTGGGCGAGCCCGCAACGGCTTCGCTCACCACTGCAACCGCAGCTTCCGCGGCGGCGCTGTCGAGATGTCCCGCGGGGTCGCGCATCGACATTGACAGGTCGTTCGACCCGATCCAGATGCCGCTGACGCCGTCGACCCCGAGGATGTCGTCGACCGCCTCCACACCGGGCATATCTTCGATCTGGCAGATCACGATGGTGTTCTGTCTGGCGTCGGCGAGCGCGGCCTCGAGCTGAGCGGTGCCCTGTCCGCCGGCGCGGGTGGTGAGTGCGAGCCCACGGTGGCCGAACGGTGGGTAGTGGGCCGTAGTCGTTGCGCGCTGGGCGTCAGCGACCGAGCTGACGTGCGGCACGACGACGCCGACAGCCCCGGCGTCCAGGGCTGCCTGGATGTACGGCGTCTCGTTCGCAGGCACTCGGACGAGGACTGGGATGCCCGCGGAGTCTGCCGCACGAACATGGTGCTCCAGTTCGGTGTCAGAACCTGCGCCATGCTCTGTGTCGATGATGACCAGGTCCGCATTGCAGTGCCCGGCCATCTCGACCACGGCTGGGCACGGCATCTTGAGTACCACGCCCACGAGCGGTCGGTCCTGGTTCAGGTTGAGTGAGATTCGCTGACTGGTCACAAGTTCTCCATGTGTTGAGGGTGGACCTTTGACATTATGGCAACCGGTTGCGAACATGTCCATATACATCGACAGGCACCCACTGGTGCATCTTGAGAGGGTGGACTCTGATGGTTCGACGGGTATTCACAGCGCAGGACGCGGACGGCAAATCGTGTGTGCACCAGGACGCGGAAGCCGGCAGCGTCCATCACCTGATCGAGGCGGGGCTGGTCTTTCACGAGCTTTGGCGCACCGCCGGACCATTGGCCTCCAACCACGGCAATGCGGACCCGGTGCCCGAGGCGCTAGAGGTAATGCCTGAGCGCGGTGGCACGGCCCTGCGCCTCGTCGAGATCGCGCCGACCGAGCCCGGCGCGGTCGTGGAGATGCACGAGACCCCGACCACCGACTACAACATCGTGGTGGAGGGGTCCGTCCACGCAGTCAGTGACACCGGCGAGGTGGAGCTGAGCGCAGGTGACGTGCTGGTGCAGCGTGGAGGCCGACACGGGTGGCGCAATGGGAGCGGCCGCACGTGCAAGTTTGTCTCGGTGATGGTCAACGACCGGTGACTGCCTCGCCGCCTGCGCCTGCCATGCGGACAAGCATTCCGCGAGTTCAGTGGCATTTCGAGACGATCGCCACAGATCTGGGGTTCGTAGAGGGACCCGTCATCGTGGGCGCCGGCGTCATCGTCGTGTCGTTGGACCGAGGCCATGTGTACGAGATCGGCGTGGACGGGCCCACCCTCCTGTCGTCGCCGGGCGGTGCCCCGAACGGGGCCGTAGTCGACCGGCACGGAACGGTATACGTCGCCCAGAACGGTGGGCACTGGCCTGGAGTCGTTCGCCGCTCCCAACCCGGTGGACTGCAGGCAATTCACCCAGATGGTCGTGTGACGTGGGTGTCGCTCGATCCGGTGTTTCCGACTGATTTGTGCATCGGCCCCGACGGGTGGGTCTATCTGACCGACTCGACGCGCAACCAGAAATACGACGACGGCCGGCTGTGGCGGTGCAACCCGAGCACGGGGTCGAGTGAACTGCTGCACTCCGTGCCGTGGTTCCCGAACGGCATCACGTTCGGTCCGGACGACCGCCTCTATGTGGCGTCCAGTGGCGACAAGCGCATCTATGTGTGCGATTGGGATTCTGGTCAGGTCGGGCCGCCTCGCGTCTTCTGCGAGCTCCCCGAAGGTCGGCCCGATGGGCTGGCCTTCGATGCTGACGGCACCCTGCTTGTCGCGGCCGTCGGGTCCGATGGTGGGCCTGGCTTCATCGCGCTGGTGACACCGCAAGGGGAGGTCGCGCAGATCGTGGAGATCGGCGCCAGCACCCACTACACCAACCTGGCGCTCGGCACGGACGAGCACCGACTGGTCCTCACCGACGCCACAACCGGCGCGGTGCTGGTGACGCGGGACCACGCCGTGCTTGGGCTGGAACTTCACCCATTTCGTGACCACGACTCGCTGGAGCCAGGCCACTCGATCGCCTGAGTCGACCCCGCGTCGCGAGATCCCGCTACGCCGTGGGCCGACTCGAAACCGGCGGGAGGGCTCTGTCGGCGGACGATTCACCGAATTTATGGCAACCGCTTGACAAGATGGCAAGCGGTTGCCATTCTGGTGTGACTCGGGTCACGACTCGACCACATGCAGATCAGATGGAACGACTGAGAAGGAGCTTTTGACTATGGGCAAGTTTGATGGACAAGTCGTCATGGTGACCGGCGGCGCACGCGGCCAGGGTCGTTCGCACGCGATTGAGTTCGCCCGTGAAGGCGCCGACGTCATCGTCACGGACATCGCTAGCCAGATCGACACAGTCCCCTACGAGCTGTCGTCGCAGGAAGATCTGCTGCAGACGCAGTCGATGGTCGAGGACCTAGATCGCCGCTGCCTGGCGATCACTGCCGACGCGCGCAGCACCGAAGCCACGGGCGCGGCAGTGGACGCGGCCATCGAGCAGTTCGGCAAGATCGACATCCTGTTGATCAACCACGGTGTTGTCTCGATGTCGGCCATGGTCGACATCAGCGACGACATGTGGGACGACATGCTCGGCGTCTGCCTAACCGGCGTGTTCAAGACCATGCGGGCTGTCGTGCCACACATGATCGAGCAGAACTACGGACGCATCGTGGCGACGTCATCGATCGCTGGCAAGGTCGGACTGGGCACCATCAGCCACTACGTGGCGGCCAAGGCCGGAGTGCTGGCACTCGTCAAGAGTGTGGCGGCCGAAGTGGCCGACAAGGGCATCACCGTCAATGCCATCTGTCCGACAGCGGTCGACACGGACATGATCCACAATCAGGCGAACTACACCCTGTTCGCGCCCCACATCGAGGTCCCCACCAAGGACGACGTCATCGCGGGCTTCGCCTCGTCCAATGCGATCCCGATCCCGTGGATCGAGCCAATCGATATCTCCAACGCGATGATGTTCCTCGCTTCCAAGGAGGCCCGGTACATCACCGGCGCCTCCCTCAATGTCAGCGCCGGCGGCTACTTCGTCGCCTGAGCGCTGACCACCCACCGTTTTCGGGGGCAGATTCGTCTGTGACGAAAGGGGCGCCCGCCCTATGCCATGAACCACTCGCAGCCGAACAGCCGAACGGGTCGGACCTTCCGACCGCGCGACCCACCAAAATGAAGGAAGTAGTCCTGTGAAGATTCCCACCTCTCGTCCTCGAGCACGTCGTCAGGCGTGGCTCGCTGTTGCGGCCGCCTCGCTCCTTGCAGTCGTTGCGGCCTGCGGCTCGTCGGCGTCCTCCGACTCAAGCGGCTCCGACTCGTCGGACGCGCCGAAGCCCGGCACCGACAAGACCGTCATCGCCTTCGTACGCACTTCGTCGGACACCTATCAGGCTGCTTGGCAGCGCGGCGTCAAGGAAGTCCTCTCCGAGCAGGGCTACGACGTGAAGTTCGTCGAGAACAATGCTGACCAGGCCGAGCAGAACTCGCAGGTGCAGCAGCAGGTCGGCACCAACAAGTCGCCTGCGGCATGGGTTTGGATGCCCAGCGATGCTGCGGCAGGCGCCGCTTCGCTCAAGGCCCTCCACGACACCGGGCTGCCGGTGTTCCAGGTCAACCAGCTCCCGACGAAGAACACCGAGCAGTTCATCACCGCCTACGCGGGCGTGAACGACGTCATCAACGGTGAGGCCTCCGGCGAGCTGGTCCTGAAAGCCAAGAAGCAGCTGGAAGCTACTGGTCAGATCGCCACTGGCGACGACGCCAAGGTCGCCGTGGTCAAGTTCTACCCCGGCTTCGCTGCCACGATCAACCGCCTCAAGGGCTTCGAGGACGTCACTAAGGGCAAGGGCATCGAGATCGTCGCCAGCGCCGACGATGCAGTCGACGCCACGACCGGCTACCAGGCCGCACTGTCGATCATCCCTGTCATCAAGTCCAAGGGAGTGAACATCGTCTACGCGCAGAACGACGCTTCGGCATCGGGTGTCATTCGTGCGCTGACTGAGTCCGGCTTCACGCCGGGCAAGGATGTCCTCGTCGTCGGCGGCAACTGCCGCGACGACGTCAGTGACCTCACCTCGGGGAGGCAGTTCGGCACGGGACTGCAGGCTGCCCAGCTTGAGGGCACCTTCTCGGCCCAGATGCTGGTCAACTACTTCGCCAACCCCGCGATCAAGGCCGGCGAGTATTCAGCTCCTGCCACCCCGGACGCACTGCCCGAGTGGCCGAAGGAGATCTCGAAGTTCAACTACCTGCCGAACCCGCCCATCACAGCTGACGAGGTCGAGGACGCCAAGCTCTGGGGCCAGTCGATGGTCGACCTCTGCTCGTACTGACAATCCACACCTGACGAAGGGATTCACTCATGTCGCCGGCTCCTAGCAACCCGAGCACCAACCTGATCCAGGTCACAGGACTCGCGAAGTCCTACGGTGCTGTCAAAGCGCTGAAGTCCGCGGACTTCAACCTGGCCCACGGGGAAGTGATGGCGCTCGTCGGAGAGAATGGCGCTGGCAAGAGTACCTTCGTCAAGATCATGTGCGGATTCGTCCGTCGCGACACCGGCTCGATCGAGATCGAGGGTGTGCCTGTCTCGTTGGGCAGTGCACGCAACGCCGAACGGGCCGGTGTCGCGGTGGTCCAGCAGGAGTTGAGCGTAGTGGGCTCGCTGTCGGTGGCCGAGAACGTGTTTCTCGGCCGGCCGGGTTCCAGCAAGGTGTTCACGTCCCGACGGCTGGCCGAGATGGCGGCTCCCTATCTGGAGATGGTGGGCCTTGGTCACGTCAACCCGCACGCCCCGGCGAGTTCCATTCCGGTTGCCGAGCGTCAGCTTGTCGAGATCGCGCGGGTTGTCTCCGGGGATGCCAAGGTCATCATGCTTGATGAGCCGACGGCGTCGTTGTCGGACGCCGACATCGCGCGGGTCAAGGTGGCAGTGCGGCGCCTGCGCTCGGAAGGACGATCGGTCGTCTACATCACGCACCGCCTCGACGAGGTCTTCGATCTCGCCGATCGAGTCACGGTTATCCGTGACGGGCGCAGCCTCCCCGCGATCAATGTGGCCGACACCAATCCGGATGCGCTGATCGAGTCGATGCTGGGCCGCGAACTGTCACGGATGTTCCCTGACCGAGCCACGCAGGTCGGCGATGTGGTGCTCCAGGCGGACGACCTTGTCACCGACGGCGTCACAGCTCCCGTCGCGCTGAAGCTGCGTCGCGGTGAGATCCACGGCATGGCCGGGCAGCTCGGCAGCGGGGCTTCGGAGATCCTGAAGGCACTCTCAGGAACCCAAGCGATGACGCGCGGGACGATACACATTGGCGGCCGGGCAGTGCGGACCCGATCGCCGCGGGAAGCGCTGCGCGCGGGAATCGCCTATTGCTCAGCCGATCGCAAGCACGACGGATTTTTTGCCGGGCAACCCATCTCCAAGAACTTCACGGCACCGGGACTCGCGGCGGTCAGTCCGGGCGGCATCATCCGAGGCGGAGCCGAACGGCAAATGGCCCAGCACTTGGCTGGCTTGGTCAACTTCAACCCCGCGCGTCTCAAGCACCGGATCGAAACCCTCAGCGGTGGAAACCAGCAGAAGGTCGTGCTCGGCAAGTGGCTCGGGGCAGAGCCGGACGTCCTGTTGATCGAAGAGCCAACCAGGGGAGTTGACGTAGGCGCCCGTGCTGAGATCTATCGTCACCTGCGCCATCTGACTGAGCAGGGGTTGAGCATCATCGTGGTCAGCTCCGACATCTACGAGGTGCATGGGTTCTGCGACACAGTCTCGACGTGGTACCGCGGTCGCCAGATCGACTCGTACGACGGCGACAGCGTGACCTACGAACAACTCATCATCGACATCACCAACCCCAAGGGAGCGGCGGCATGAAGCGCGTCGAGGAGAGACGAGCCTCAACGGCCGTCGCTGACGGATCAGCACAGATCAGCAGCATGGAGCCGCTGAACGTGTGGGACGAGTTCCGCTCGCGGTTCTTGGTGCCAACGATCGCCGCAATGTCCCTCGCCGTACTCCTGGTGATTGGCGGTGCCACCACGCCTTCGTTCCTGACCGGTGAGAACCTGCTGAACATCGTCCAGGTTGCGTCCCTCATCGGCATCATCGCGATCGGGACGACTTTCCTGACCCTCTCAGGCAACTTCTTCTCCTTGTCGCTGCAGCAGACCGGCGCGATGTGCAGCATCGTCTTCGCCGCCGGTGTCGGCACGGGCTGGCACTGGACTTTCGCCTTGATCGTGGCGCTAATCCTCGGCGGGCTTCTCGGCTTGATCCAAGGGGTGATCGTGGCCATCGGTGGCAATCCGATCATCGTCACCATTGCTGCAGGTGCCGCCATCTACGGTCTGGCATCCATCGTGACGGGCTCGAGAGCCCAGATCATCGATCGCGACCAAGTCGCCTGGCTCGCCACCGCGCAACCGCTCGGGATACCGCTGACGACGTGGGCCTTCGTGCTTCTCGCTGTGATCGCACAGATCGTCATCGTCAAGACCCGCTTCGGCCGATCGGTAATGCTTGCCGGAGCCAACCGCGACACCGCCCGCTCTGTGGGGCTGCCCATCGGCCGAATTTCGGCAGGAGCGTTCGTCATCTCCGGTGTGTGCGCGGGGTTGGCCGGCGCATTCGTCGCGGCCCAGTCCAATCGTGGGCTTGTCACCAACCTGGACGGCGCAAACCTCGAGGTGGTGGCCGCGGTGCTCGTGGGTGGCACCGCCATCCAGGGAGGGGAGGGCTCGACCCTGCGAACGGCGCTTGGCGCTGTATTCATCGCATTGCTGCAGAACCTGTTGATTCTTCAGGGCTGGAGCACTGGCCCGCGGCAACTGGCTGAAGGGCTGGCCGTGGTGGTCGGCGTCTCCATGTTCTGGATCGTGAAGGGTGGTCGCAAGTCATGAGGTCCCTCGCACGTACGTCACCCGAGCTCGTCCGCACGATCGCCATTGCCCTCGTGGCGTTCGCGATCTTCAGCCTGACCCAGCCTGACTTCCTCAGGGTGAACAACGTCTACACGATCATGCAAGGCATGGTCTTCCTCGGACTGGGGGCGCTTGCCTTCGGCCTGACGATCATTGCCGGCGAGATGGATCTTGCCGTGCCGAGCACGGCGACCGTGGCTGGAATCGTCACGATCCAGGTGTCGGGTAGCGGGCTGTTCGTCTCGATCGTGGTGGGGCTGCTGGTCGGTCTGGCGATCGGGATCGTCCAGGGCCTCCTGGTCTGGCAGGTCAGGCTCCACTCGGTGGTCATCACCATCGGTACGTCGACGGCCCTCCTGGGACTGGCGTTGATCCTCTCCGACACGTCGACCGTCGTGACACCAGATCTGAACCTCTCGAGTCAGATCCAGCAGCAATGGTTCATCTTCTCCCCGGGCAGCCTGCTCGCCATCTTCTTCTTCGTGCTCGTTGGCGTGACGCTCAAGGTCACCACCTGGGGAGTCGAGGTCCGGGCCTTCGGGGGTGGGCGGGCTGAGGCAATTGCGTCCGGTGTACCTGCGTGGCGCCCGCTGCTGATCGTCTTCGCCGCCAGTGGTCTGCTTTCCGGACTTCTCGGTGCACTGGCTTCCCTGTCGGTGGGTTCAGCCGACGCATCGAGCTTCAGCAACCTGCTGCTGTCAGCTGTGGCGGCGGCGCTGATCGGAGGCGTGGCGCTGAGCGGCGGACGAGGTTCCGCCCTCGGAATTGCCATCGGAGTCCTGACGCTGCGATTCGTCAACAGCGGTCTCAGTCTGGCGGGATCACCGTTCTACGTCATCAACATGGCGATCGGGCTGTTGCTTCTGGGCGTTGTCGCGCTGGAGCTTTTGTCGCACCGAGGCATCGGGCTTCGGACGATACTGCCGCGTTCGAGCACGGTGGACGAACCTGCTCCCATGCCGACCGGCCGCACCTGATACGTGGGCGAGAGCCGCGCGGGCTGGGTTCTGAGAGCACGGCAACCGGTTGCCATAGAATTACTACACCTACCGAGACCGAGATTTGAGGGGTTTGATGTCGAAGGCGATCCGCCGAGTTGTAGCTGCTGTGAAGGCAGACGGATTCTCCGAGCACGTGATGGACGGGCCAGCGCCGCAGGTGCTCGAGCAGCCGGGGCGGGGCCTGGTTTTCCACGAGATGTGGGCTACCGACGGTGTGCTCACGGACGACGGTGGTGAGGCCGACCCGGGCGCGCGGCCGGTCTCGCACCACCCGGTCCCGGGTGGCACCAGTGTGAGGGTCGTGGTGTTTGAGCCTGACTCGACCCGGTCCGGCGGAGATGTCGAAGCCGACATGGCCGCGATCCACGCCTCGGAGCGGACCGTCGATCACGAAGACCCGACGTTTCACCGCAACGACACGGTTGACTACAACGTCATCCTGTCCGGACAGATCTACGCGGTGACCGAGCGCGACGAGGTGCTGTTGGGTCCCGGCGACGTTCTCGTCCAACGCGGCACCGCCCATACCTGGAGCAACCGCTCGGACGAACCATGCATCTACGCCTCGGTGATGGTCACCGCGGAACCGAATGAGTGAACGGATGACCTCCATGCGCACAGTAGACATCGACCCGATCGAGACCGCACGGCTGGTGGGACAGCTGTTCGTGTCCCACGGAGCCAGCGAGCACAACGCTAGAGCCGTCGCTGACCATCTTGTCGAGAGCGATCGCCTGCACCTTCCCTCACATGGTCTGATGCGAGTCACGCAGTACCTCAAGGAGATCGCCAAGGGACAGTTGGTCCCCGATGCGGAGCCGACCGTGGTCGGGTCGCTGGACACGGTGCGCCACGTCGACGGGCACGAGGGATTCGGTCAGGTGGCCGGACTCTTCGCCGTCGACCAGTTGGCATCGCTCGCCGCAGAGCGCGGCACGGCCTTCGTCACGGTCCGCAACGTGCAGCACACCGGCCGGCTTGGTGCCTATACCGAGAACCTGGCCAAGCAGGGCTATGTGGTCCTTGCCTTCGCCTCGGGCGCTCCGCGATTCCACCGGATGGTCCCGTTCGGAGGAAAGGACGGTCGGATGTCGACCAACCCGATGGCTTGGGCGGCGCCGACTCCCGATGGATTCATCTCCGCGGACTTCTCGACCAGCGCCGCACCGGAGGGCAAGATCCGAGTGCTTCACGGCGCCGGTCAACCAGCTCCATCCGACGCAATCACCGACTCCGAGGGGCGGATGACCACCGATACGGCACTGTTCTACGGCGGACCGGACGGCGATCCCGCTCCCGGCTCCTTGCTCCCGCTCGGAGGATCCGTCTTCGGTCACAAGGGATACGCGCTGGCGCTGCTGAGCGAGTGCTTGTCGACGGTCCTGGCCGGCGACCGGTCGGATGTCGGCGAGGGGCGCGGCAACAACTTGGCGCTGATGGCGATCCGCGGGGATGCCGAGCTGGCGGAGCGAGTCGGCGACCTCAAGGCCTACATGAAGTCTTCCCGACCGGTCACAGCCGGACGGGACGTCTTGGTGCCCGGGGAGCCGGAACGCCGAGGCTACTCCGAGACCGGGCCGCTCACGCTCCCCGAGTTCGTCCTCGAGGGCCTGAACGAAGAGCTTGTCGCTGTCGGGTTGAAGCCCGCAGCAACTGTGTGAGCCAACCGGCTCACTGACCAACGAAAGGGAACTGAACATGGCTGTCTACTTCATCACCGAGACCAACACCCGCGAGGCAATGCTCACGGTGAAGGAGGCTCCCGCGAGGTCCGGCGGTGTGCCCGACCTGGCACGCAAGCATGGCCTCGAGATCCTGGAGTGGTTCTTCACCACCGGCGAGTTCGACTTCATCATGAAGGTCGAGTCGCCTGACGAGGAGTCGGTGGCCGTATTCGCCATGGCGCTTCGTCGGTCTGGCAACGTCACCGTCAGCGTCCTCAAGGCATACGAGCCGAGCGCCTGGGCCGAACTGGTCGGTCGACTCTGAGTGCGCCAGCCACGATAGGTATGACGACCGACAGCGGCGCGACCGTAGCTCGACCGACGGTCGTCCTGCTGGTTGGTCAGCTGTGTGACGAGAGTGTCTTCGCCGATCAGGCGGCGGCGCTGGGCAACATCGCTGACGTAGATGTCCAACGGGTCACCAGCGAGTCGGTGGAGCATGCGGTCAAGCACGTGCTCGATTCGCAGACTGGGCCGATGGCACTCGTGGGGTTCTCATTGGGCGGCATCGTCGCTCTGTCGTGCGCACTTCGCGCACCGGACCGGATCTCTCATCTGGGCCTGATCTGCGCGAACCCTCATGCGCCGCGGCCCGAACAGCTGACGTTGTGGAGGCGATGGCGCGATCTGGTGACCCGTGAGCGATTCGGCGCTGTCGTCGACGAGGTTGTCCAGGCCATGCTGCGGCCCGGTGTCGACGACCGGTTCCGGCTGCTCGCTCGGGCGATGGCCGAGGTCGCCGGACCGGAGGAGTTCTTGAATCAGCTGACGTTGCAGGAGACCCGCACGAGTCTGGTCGACGATCTTGGCACGATCACCGCGCCCACCCTGATCATGGGTGGTGCGAATGACCCCCTGTGTCCACCCGAATATCAACGGGTCATCGCGGCGGGGATCAAGGCTGCCGACCTGCACATCCAGCCCGGCGCCGGTCATTTGCTGCCGTGGGAGCGCGGCGCCGAGGTGACGGCGAACCTCGTCCGGCTGTTGGAGACGCCGTCGGCAGTCCCGCACTCTGCGATTAGGCGCGACACCGAGACATAGGAGAGACAGATGGACCACGAGTCACCGCTGGGCGTCGTCCGGCGGCTCCGCCGAGAGTCCGGCGTCCGGACTCTCATTCTCGACGACGACCCGACAGGCTCGCAGGCAGTGCACGACGTCGAGGTCGCCTTCGACCTCGATGAGGACGTGCTGCGCCGAGGCCTTGCGACGGCTCGCCGGCAGATATTTGCGCTCACGAACTCTCGATCGCTCGCGCGGGACGAAGCCGTGGCGGTCGTGAGTCGCGTGGTGCGTGCTGTGCTGACAGCGCCGGGCTGTGGGCCGCTGCAGGTGGTGACTCGTGGTGACTCGACGCTGAGGGGTCACGTCGTCGCCGAGGTCGCGGCAGTTGAGCAGGCGCGGCGCGACGTGTCCGGGCGGGGCCATGACGCCCAGTTGTTCGTCCCGGCATTTCCCGAAGCCGGTCGGGTGACCCGTGGGGGCGTGCATCAGGCGTTGGTCGACGGTGCCTGGTTGCCTGTTGGCCAGAGCGAGTTCGCCCGGGACGCGACCTTCGGCTTCGCCAGTTCCCGGCTGTCTGACTTCCTGGTGGAGGTCAGCGCGGGCGCGATCAGGCGAACCGATGTGTTGGAGCTGAGTCTAGATCGGATCCGAGACGGAGGTGCACGAGCCGTCGCGGACGTGTTACTGGCTGCCCACGGCCGGTGGGTCGTGCCTGATGTCGAGGCCGGACAGGACCTGGACATCGTCGCGGCAGGCGCCCTGGTCGCGGAGTCCGAGGGTGCGGTCCTGGGCTATCGGGTGGGTCCGTCCTTCGTTCGCTCCCTGCTCGGGATCGAGGAGCTGAAGGTGCTCGGTGACGAGGCCGCCGATTCGGTGGCCAAGCGTGGCAGCGGCCTAGTCGTGATTGGGTCACACACGAAAACGACCAATGCGCAGCTCAATACCCTCCGGGCCGAGCAGCCGATCTCGACGGTCGAGGTCGACGTTCCGGCACTCCTCGCGGAGCCCGTCGCCGTGGTGCGCGAGACAGTTGTGCGTCTGCGTCTCGCGCTCAAGCACGGCAACGTGGCGCTCGTCACCGGACGTGAGCTGGTGAAAGGGTCCGATGCGGAGGACAGCCTCCGCATCGCGCGATCGGTCAGTGATGCCCTGGCGCAGATCGTCCGACCGATCGCCGAGGACACGCCGTTGAGGTGGGTCGTTCTCAAGGGCGGCATCACCTCCCACGATGTGGCAGTCAGGGGATTGGGCGTGCGCCGGGCGCGGGTCGTCGGACAGGTCTTCCCCGGACAGGTCTCGATGTTCACGCCAACAGACACGACAGGAAGCTTCGATCGGCCCTTCGTGATTTTCCCAGGAAACGTCGGAGCCCCCGACGCTCTCTCGGTCACCGTCGAACTGCTGGATCGCGGCGGTCGGGCGTGATCGATCGCGGTCTGGACTCATTGCACAGGGCGGCTGCAGACGGCTCGGCCCTAGGTTCCTTCACGATTTACACCATGGAGTCCGCGGTGGCCGTGGCGCGAGCTGCGCACCGAAGGGACCGTGCGGTGATCCTCCAAGCCGCTTCTGGCTGCTTCGTCGACGTCGGACGCGCAGAGCTGGCCGGACTGATGGGAGTCGTCGCCGAGGCATCGGCGGGTCCGGTGGGGCTCCACCTCGATCACAGCACGGACCTCGACGAGATCTCGGCATGCCTGAGGCACGGCTTCACCTCGGTCATGTTCGACGGCTCACATCTACCCTTCGAGGAGAACGTGGCTGCGACGAGAGAGGCGGCGGGCCTGGCGAGGGCGACGTCTGCGTGGGTGGAGGGCGAGTTGGGCGCAGTCGGAGGCGACGAGGATGCCTCAGGGGGAGACGCCTCAGGAGTGCGACTCACCGACGTGGAACAGGCCGAGGAGTTCGTGCATCGCACGGGTGTCGATGCGCTCGCAGTCTCGGTCGGCAACGTCCACGGCGTGGCCGACCGTGTGGCCGCACTCGACCTGGATCGACTCGCGGCGATCGCTGCCGTCGTCGACGTACCGCTGGTGCTGCACGGGGCTTCGGGGTTGCCGGCCGACCAGGTGCGCCGCGCTGTGGCCATCGGAGTGGCGAAGGTCAACGTCAACACCGAGCTGCGCCGGGCACACCTGGCGGCTCTTCGTTCTCAGCACGACCGCGACGGTGATGACATCCGGCCCGTGCGTCGACGCGCGATTGACGAGATGGCTCAGGTGGCCGAAAGATTCGTGAGCCTGCTGAGTCCGCCGGGTCCGGCTAGTCGATCGTAGGCGCGGGGGTCGGGCCGTCTAGTTCTCGTTCAGGTACTGCCGGAGCCCGCCCATCGCCCGGTCGACCAGGCCGAGCAGAGGGGCGGTCTCGTCGGCAAGCCATTGCTCGTAGGCGGAGATCGCCAGGGCGAGGCTCACGTGACCGACGACCCGGGGGAGCATGTCATCCGGGGCTAG
Organism: Aeromicrobium sp. A1-2; assembly: GCF_003443875.1. Classification (NCBI taxonomy): domain Bacteria; kingdom Bacillati; phylum Actinomycetota; class Actinomycetes; order Propionibacteriales; family Nocardioidaceae; genus Aeromicrobium; species Aeromicrobium sp. A1-2. The sequence continues at coordinate 617,468 of NZ_CP027482.1, forward strand.
GTCGAGACGGGCTGCGACATAGTCCGAGATCACCCGGCGCCACTCCGCGTACTGGTGGACCGAGTGCGCCTGGAGCGCCGGCGTGGTGAGGATCAGCGCCATGCGTTGGCGGTGCAGGCGCGTCGTGTCAGCGTCGAAGTCGTTGAATGCGAGCACACCTCGGTGGATCGCCTCCCACAAGGGGATGTCCAGGGGCATCGATGCGAGGATCCCGCGGAACGCGTCGAGACTTGCACCGAACTCTCCCCAGGGGATGTCGTTCTTGGAGTTGTAGTAGCGGAACAGGGTGCGCCGACCTACTCCAACCTCGGCGGCGAGCGCATCCAGCGTGGTCTTCTCGAATCCGCGCTCGTCGAAGAGGCGGAAGGCCGCCTGCTCGATCTCGGCGTGCGTCGTGGCGACGGGCCGGCCAGGCATCGTGCGAGGAGAAGCCGCTGCGGTCATGGCAGGAACATACCAATTCCTTTCGAGGGGCTTCCTTTTTGGCCCTCGGTGCCATTAATATGTGTCTCACACCACAACCTAGGAGTGACCATGAGCATCGACGCCCCCACCAACGAGCCCAGCACGACCGACGAAGCCCCGGTGACCGCCGAGTCGCTGATCGAGGAAGTTTCGATCGACGGCATGTGCGGCGTCTACTGAGTCGTCGACGATGACCGAGATGATCGACCAGGCCTGGGACCTGTCGCCGGCGGTGGCATTGCGCCCGGAGCCGTTCGGCGCCATGGCGTACCACTTCGGCAACCGCAAGCTCACGTTCCTGAAGCGCAACGAGCTTGTCGCCGTCGTCCGAGCACTTTCCGATCACGCTGACGTGCGCGACGCGCTGACGTCGGTCGGCATCCGTGAGGCTGACTGGCCGGGATACGTTGCCGCTCTTGAAGGCCTCGCCGCCACCGACATGATCCGCCCGCGCACGACCACCAAGGAAGCAGTGGCATGACGATCCTTCAGAACCGGCCGGTCATCGACCGCCCCAAAGACGCCTCCCTCATCGAGCAGTTCGAGCTGGGACTTGACGCCCCGATCTGTTTGACCTGGGAGTTGACGTACGCCTGCAACCTGGCGTGCGCACACTGCTTGTCGTCATCGGGCAAGCGTGATCCGCGCGAGCTGGACACCGACCAGTGCAAAGCCGTCATCGACGAGCTGCAGCGCATGCAGGTCTTCTACGTCAACATCGGTGGAGGCGAGCCGACCATTCGGCCGGACTTCTGGGAGCTCCTGGAGTACGCCGTCGCGCACGACGTCGGTGTGAAGTTCTCGACCAACGGGGTGCGACTCAACCCTGAGGGGGCGGCGTTCCTGGCCTCGACGGACTACGTCGATGTGCAGATCTCCCTCGACGGCGCGACCGCCGAGGTCAACGACTATGTCCGTGGTCCCGGGTCGTACGACATGGCGATCAAGGCGTTGGCGAACCTGCAGAACGCTGGCTTCAAGGACGCCAAGATCTCGGTCGTCTGCACGCGGCAGAACATCGGTCAGCTCGACGAGTTCAAGGCGCTGGCCGACCATTACGGCGCCACCTTGCGCCTGACCCGCTTGCGGCCTTCCGGCCGTGGAGCGGACGTGTGGGACGAGCTGCATCCGCTTCCCGAGCAGCAGAAGGTCCTGTACGACTGGCTCATGGCCAATGGCGAGAACGTCCTGACCGGCGACTCCTTCTTCCACCTGTCGGCCTTCGGTGAGACCCTCCCGGGCCTCAACCTGTGCGGCGCCGGCCGGGTCGTGTGCCTGATCGACCCGATCGGTGACGTGTATGCCTGCCCGTTCGCGATCCACGAGAACTTCCTCGCCGGCAACATCCTGGCTGACGGTGGCTTCGAGCGGGTGTGGCAGCTTTCGGAGCTCTTCAAGGATCTGCGGTCACCCCAGACCTCGGGTGCGTGCACGAAGTGCGAGTTCTTCGACGCCTGCCGCGGCGGCTGCATGGCGGCAAAGTTCTTCACCGGCCTGCCGCTCGACGGACCGGACCCCGAATGTGTCAAGGGCTACGGCGAGACCGCCCTGGCCGCCGACCGCTCGATCCCGGCGCAGAGCCAGGACCACTCACGTACCACCCCGGCCCGCAACCAGCCCGTGATGTTGACCCTGAGTCGACGTGAGGGCATCACGGCCCCGCCAGTATCAGCGTGCGCGGAGAACCCTCTCGCCGGCTTCACTCTTTAGAAGGAACACAGATGTCGAAGAACCCCTGGAAGCAGAACTCCTGGTTCGAGTCCGTCGCCGTCGCGCAGCAGCGTGCCAAGAAGCGCCTGCCGTCCTCGGTGTACGGCGCGCTGGTCGCGGGGTCCGAGCGCGGCCAGTCCATGGCCGACAACGAGGCGGCGTTCATGGAGCTGGGCTTCGCCCCACATGTGGCGGGCCATCAGGCCAAGCGCGACCTAGCAACCACCGTCATGGGCCAGGAGATTTCGCTGCCGGTGATCATGTCGCCGACAGGCGTCCAGGCTGTGCACCCCGATGGTGAGGTCGCCGTCGCCCGTGCCGCCGCAGCCCGCGGCACCGTGATCGGGTTGAGCAACTTTGCGTCCCGATCGGTCGAGGAGGTCGTCGAGGCGAACCCCGCGACGTTCTTCCAGATGTACTGGACCGGTGACCGTGACGTCATGATCCAGCGCATGGACCGTGCCCGCGCCGCCGGCGCAGTGGGTCTGATCGCGACTCTGGACTGGTCGTTCTCGATGGGCCGAGACTGGGGCAGCCCGGAGATCCCTGAGAAGGTCGACTTCAAGACCGCGATGAAGTTCGCGCCCCAGGTGCTGCGCAAGCCGCGCTGGTTGAAGTCGTTCGCGGGCAACCTGCCTGATCTGACCGCGCCCAACCTCGCTGGGCCCGGCGAGGCGAAGGGCCCGACGTTCTTCGGTGCCTACTACGAGTGGATGACGACACCGCCACCGTCGTGGGAAGACGTGGAGTGGATGCGCGAGCAGTGGGGCGGGCCGTTCATGCTCAAGGGTGTGTGCCGCGTCGACGATGCCCGTCGCGCGGTCGACGCCGGCGTCACAGCGATCTCGGTGTCCAACCACGGCGGCAACAACCTCGACGGCACGCCGGCTCCGATCCGGGCGCTTCCTGCCGTCGCCGACGCCGTCGGCGACCAGATCGAGGTACTTCTGGACGGTGGCATCCGCCGGGGCAGTGACGTCGTCAAGGCCGTCGCCCTCGGCGCTCGCGCAGTGATGATCGGCCGCGCCTATCTCTGGGGCCTCGCGGCGAACGGGCAGCCCGGGGTCGAGAATGTCCTGGACGTCCTGCGCAGCGGCATCGACTCGGCCCTCCTGGGCATGGGGGTCTCCTCGATCCACGAGGTCACTCCGGACCATCTGGTGATGGCTCCGGGATTCGCACGGAATCTCGGCGCGGTGGCGCACACGCCATGACCCCCCTCGCCGATGCCGTCTGGCCCGAGATCGGGAAGCGACCGCTCGTGCTGGTGCCGGTTGGCTCGATCGAGCAGCACGGACCTCACCTCCCGCTCGACACCGACACCACGATTGCCATCGCCGTGGCCGAAGGCGTCGCGGCGGCAACGGCGGGCGACGTGTATGTGGCTCCCGCTCTGACCTACGGGTCGAGCGGAGAGCACCAGGCCTTCGCCGGCACCAGCTCGATCGGCACGGAGGTCCTCCAACAGGTCGTCATCGAGCTGGTCCGCTCGATGAGCACATGGGCCGGACGGGTCGTGTTCGTCAACGCGCACGGAGGCAACCTGGCCGCTGTGTCCAAGGCGGTCTTCCAGATGATTGCCGAGCATCACGAGGTCGCTTGGGTGCCGTGCGCGACCGAGGGAGTCGACCTGCACGCGGGAGTTACCGAGACGTCCTTGATGCTGCACCTGCGCCCGTCGAGTGTCCGCCTCGACCGAGCGGAACCGGGGGAGACGCGCCCCTTGGCCGAGATCATGCCGCTGCTGATGGCCGGAGGCATGGCCGCGGTCTCGCCAAACGGGATCCTTGGTGACCCGACTGGCGCCAGCCCCGATGAAGGACGTCGGATTCTCGCGACCATGGTTGGTGACACCGTCAGCCGCTTGGAGCATGGGGTCGCCGACGCACGGGGGATGCTGCGCACCCTTTTTGCCGAGACCGTGTCGCGACAGTGACGGACCCGCCACTCCCGCTCGGCTTCACGGTGCGCCTGCATGACGAGGTCGAGCTGGTTGGCCAAGTGATCGTCGGACCCCGCGTCCTACGGCTGTCCGCTGCTGCGCGGCAACTGATCGTGGACCGCGAGGTGACGGTGTCGTCGTCGACCAGCGCGCTCCTGGCCGATCGCCTGCTGGATCTGGATATCGCCGAGCCCGTGATCGATCGGAAGGCCGATCAACCGCTCGACGAACTCACGGTCGTCGTGCCCGTCCGTGACAACGCCGCCGGCGTCGAGCGCCTGCTGCGCGGCCTTGCCCAGCGGGTGAGGTGCGTCGTGGTGGATGACGCGTCCGCCGACCCGCGGAGGCTCGCCGGCATCGTCGCGGAATACAGGTCACCACTGGTTCGGCTCGATCACAACGTTGGCCCGGCCGCCGCCCGCAACGCCGGCCTCCACCAGGTCGCCACGCCCTTCGTCGCGTTCGTGGACTCCGACGTCATGGTGTCCGCCGAGTCCCTCGCCGACCTGACGCGCCACTTCGTCGACCCCCGGCTGGCGGCAGTGGCTCCTCGCGTGAAGACACCACCTGGTGGCCGATGGTTCCAGCGCTACGAGGCGGCATCTGGGTCGCTCGACCTCGGACCCTCGGCGGCTACGGTCCGACCGTGGACACCGGTGACGTACGTCCCCAGCGCGTGCCTCCTGGCTCGGGTTGATGCGCTCGGTGCGGGATTCGACCCGCTCCTGCGCAGCGGTGAAGATGTCGACCTCATCTGGCGGCTCCAGGCCGATGGACACCGGGTGCGGTATGCCGCCGAAGTGACGGTGGATCACGACGCGCGGGACACCGTGGCCGGCTGGCTCGGCCGCAAGACGTTCTACGGGACCAGCGCGGCACCTCTGGCGCAGCGCCATGGGAATCGGGTGGCGCCCGCGGTGTTCACCCGGGCGCTCGCCACGACCGCAATGGGCGTCTTGCTGCAGCGAAGGTGGTCATGGGCCGTCGCAGTTGTCGGGGCTGCTGACTTCGCTCGGACCATGGGCTCGGGACTGTCAGACCTGACGCCGGGTCGGCGTGCCCAAGTGATCGCGGCAACGGGAACAACGATGGCTCGCCAGGTGCCGAGCCTGATGCTCCGCCACTGGTGGCCCGTGTCGATCGCGTTGGCGCTCGTGTCGTCGCGGGCACGCCGAGCCCTGGCCACCGCAGCCGTCCTCGACGGGGTCCTTGCGCATCGGGCTTCGGGGGCGAAGCTGGACCCGGTCCGCTATATTCTCGCCCGCCGGGCCGACGACGTCGCCTACGGCGCCGGGGTCTGGCAGGGAGCGGTCCGGCAACGATCGGTCCGCTGCCTGCTCCCACGCTGGATGCCGCCCCGCCGATCCGAGCCCGACACATGACCTACGACTACATCGTGGTCGGCGCCGGCGCGGCAGGGTGCGTGCTCGCGGCCAGGCTGGCTTCCGAAGCGGGCGTGACGGTCCTCCTGGTCGAGGACGGCGGATCAGGACGCAGCCCTGTGCTGTCCGTCCCTCGCGCCTTCTACTTCACGCTGCGCTCGAAACGACACACCCACAGCTACCCGACCCGACCGATCCCCGGTGGCGGCCCCGAGACCTGGATCCGCGGCCGAGGGATCGGTGGCTCGACGCTGATCAACGGCATGATGTACGTCCGTGGTGCCGCAGCCGACTTCGCGGCACTTGAGGCCGCCGGCAATTCTGGGTGGGGTGCCGCCGAGTTCCAACGAGCGTACGACACCATCGAGCAGCGTCTCGACGTCTCGACCCCGACCGAGTCCGACGAGGTCACCAACGCGCTCTTCGAGGCAGCCCGCACCGTTGGCCTCCGTAGGACCGAAGACTTCAATACCTCCGACGACGCACGGATCGGCTTCACGCCAGCAACGATCCGCAACGGACGCCGGGTCAGCGCCGCGACCTTCCTCGACCCCGCACGCAAGGGCAGCGGCCTGAACATCATGACGCACGCCCGCGCCGAGCAGCTGATCCTCGAAGGCACCCGCGTAGTCGGAGTCCGGCTCCGCCGCCGCGGACGAGTCGTGGAGGCGCGGGCCAGCCGGGAGGTGCTCGTCGCCGCCGGCACGATCGAGAGCCCGCTATTGCTCGAACGATCAGGCATCGGCCGCCCCGACATCCTCGCCGCGGCCGGCGTGACGCCGATCGTGGAAAGTCCCAACGTGGGGGAGCGGGTGATCGAGCAGCGCGCTGTCAGCATGCAGGTCCGGTTCCGCGATCGGCACGGAGCCACAGAACGACTCAACACCCGGCCACGACAACTGGTCGAGGGAGCCCGCTACCTCGCCACCCGGCGCGGACCCATCGCGACCAGCGGCTACGACGTCGTGAGCGCATTCTGCTCCTCACCCGAGGCCGCCCGTCCCGACGCTCAGGGTGTGTGGGTGCCGGTCGCGCTCGACGAGACCTCGACCGAGATGAAGCTCGCACCGTACTCAGGTCTCCTGTTCACGGGCTACGCCCTGCGCCCCACGACACCCTCGTCGGTCCACCTGGGCGGCGCTGATCCTGACGCTCCACCGGTCATCGAGCAGCAGTACTTCCGGGACGCCGCCGAACGTGAGACGACCAGCGCAATCCTCGACCACGCTCGCCAGGTCGTCGCCACCGCACCGCTCGCAGACCTCGTCCACACCGAGGTCTTCCCAGGACCGTTGGTGACGACACCGGATGATGTGATCCGGTACGCCCGCGCGTCGGGAGGCGGGATCTACCACGCAGTCGGCTCCTGCGGCATGGGTCCCTCCGACGATGACGTCGTCGATCATTCGCTGCGCGTCCGTGGCGTCGACGGACTGCGGATCGTAGACGCCTCGGTGCTCCCCAACCAGGTGTCCGGCAACTCAGCGGCCCCCGTCATGGCCGTGGGCTGGATTGCCGCGGAGATGGTTCTGGCGGACCGCTGAAGTGTTCGACTCCATCGGGGACGTGTGCCCCGGAGTGTCCCGCACGCCATGGGTGCGCTGTTCCAGCAGAGGAAAATCTGCAGGGGTGGATGGGGACGTCTAGGTTTCACGTACGGAATCGGTGCCTCGGCCGATGGCGGGTCTTGGTCTGTCAAGATCGCCGGGCACGACCACTCCTAGCGGTCGTAGTCGATGTGGACGTCGTTGCTGGTGGGTCGGGACTGGCAGGTGAGCACGAGACCGGCGGCGACCTCGGCATCGCTGAGCACATCGTTGTGGGCCATTTCGACGGTCCCCAAGCACAGCTGTGCCTGACAGGTTCCGCACAACCCCGAGCGACACGACCACGGCACGTCGCGGCCGGTGGCCAGAGCAGCGTCGAGCACCGTACGCCCGGCGAAAGGCACCGCGTGCTCCTGCCCGCCGATGACGAACGTGAGATTGGCGTCAGCATGGGCCGCTGCCTCTGCCGAGATGGTGATCCCGCGCTCTGCACCCGGCGTGTAGGACTCGGAGTGCACGGCGCCGGGGTCAACGCCCAAGTCGCTGAGCGCGCTGTTGACGACATCCGCCATGGCGTCGGGTCCGCAGACAAACCACACGTCGACCGCGGCGAGTGTGCCGTCGTCAATCCAGGCGCGGAACATGGCGACGTCCAGGTAGCCATCGGTGGTCTCGAACACGTCGATGACCTTCAGTTGGTCCGGGTGTTGCTTCTGCAACTCATCGAGTTCTCGGGTGAACATCCTCGAAGCGGCGTCGCGGTTGGCGTGCAGCAGGGTGAACTTGCTGCCGGGCTCCTCCTCGAGGGTCGTGGCGAGTACCGAGAGCACCGGTCCAACGCCACTACCGCCCGCGATGCCGACGTGGTGCCGCTGCGACGTGGGGTCGAGCGGCACGCTGAATCTGCCGGTGGGGGGCGAGACGCCCAGGACATCGCCCGCCCTGAGTCGGTCGACCGCATAGCTGGAGAACTGCCCGCCGGGGGCACGCTTGATGCCCACGGCAAGTCTGGCCTCGGACCGCGCCGGATAGATGGAGTAGGTGCGCCGCACGTCCTCGCTGTCGACGACGGCGCGAATCGAGACATGCTGCCCCGCCTCGTAGACGAAGAGCTCCTTGAGGTCGTCTGGCACGTCAAAGGTGACTGTCACACTGTCGGGAGTGACCTGCTCGACGGCCGCGACCTTCAGCTGGTGGAAGGCGTGCGCGCCCGATCCGATGGCGGCGTGACTCTCGAGCGAGGTGTAGAAGTGGGCCACGTCGCCGCCGGCTTCGTAGTGCTCGAACCACACGTCGGCAAAAGCTGGCAGCGGCTGGTCGCCGGGGTCGTGGAAGGGCGACTGGGAGTCCAGCAGCCCGCGAATCATCTCGCGCGACTCGTCTTTGGGTAGGTCGGGGAACGGCGTCGGGATCTCGACCTTCGTCCGCCACGGCAGCCAGTTCGCGACCGTCGTCTTCAAGCTCCACTTCGCCGACAGGACCCGAGCATCGAGCACGCGCTCCTCAATTGGCACGTATCGGTTGAATCCGGCCAGGATCAGCTCCATGACGACCAGGCTGTGCCACGCAGCGGACGGCACGATGAACGAGCGGTACCACTTGTTCTTGACCACCGCCTGATAGATGATCAGGCCCGACGATCGATGCTCCACCTCCTCGCAGAAGTGCCAGAGGAACAGCGATGCGACCCGCTCGTCGCCCGCCCTGAACAGCGTCTTCTCGTGGTCGAGCAACATCTTGAAGAACGGCGTGAAGGTGGCCTCGAGGTCGGCGAGGAACGCCAGGCGCCAGGAGAGTGATTTCTTCTTGGCCAGTCGCTGGTAGTAGTCGATTGCTTCTTGCAGCGTCTCTTCGAGGCCGGGATAGGCACGTGCCAGCGCATCGGCGTGGGTGCGGTGGGCCATGGAGTGCTGGGCCTCTTGGTTCACGAAAGCCCTAGCCTCTTCGAGAACCCCCGGATCCTCGATCTGTGGCATCGCCTCGCGTACGGCCGCCACCACAAACTTCTCGAACGCGATGGCCAGGAACGAGATGGCGTTGGCCTGGAGCGAGAACGCAGGGTTCGAAGGATTCCAGTTGAACGGGATGTCCCCGCCGAAGTCGAAGTCGATCTTGCGTACAACGAGATCTGTCATGGCATCCTGCTCTCTAGCGTCAAAGTGGAGTCAGTGTCACATTTGATTGGCTGGCGTGCAAGGTGCCGCCCGAGATTTGCCACCATTTCGGCATGTCGGCGGTAGCGGTGGCACACTGTCCACTAGTATGTGTCGCAAAAGCGTTGTGAATGATGTCTTCACCTACCGCTTGTTCCGGAGGAGAGCCGATGGCTGGACCTGGCTGGGGAGGCAGTCCTCCCGGCAACGAAGAAGAGGCACGTCGTCGTATCGTCGCTGCGACGGCCGCGTGCGTGCGTCGCCTTGGGGCCTCCGCAACAACGATGCAGGCCGTGGCCGACGAGCTTGGCATCACGCGCCGCACGATGTACCGCTACTTCCCGAGCGTGGAAGCGCTGTTCGCAGCGGTGGGCCTGGCCGCGCTGACGGACTTCCGCGGCCGGGTGGACGAGGCGACCGCGGGCATCACTGACGCTGTGACGCTGGTGGTCGAGTCACTGGCTTTCGCAATCGAAGTCGTCCCCGACGAACCGATGCTGCAACTGCTCATCAACGCTGGCCGCAGCGACCTCTATGTTGCACAGCTGGTGAGCCGGGACGTGGTGACGATGTGCCGGCAAGCGGTTCTCGACGGTCGCGTCGACTGGGCCGTACTGGGCTACGACGAGGCAGCACTCGACGATCTCGTCACCCTGATGTTGCGACTGTTCCACTCCTTCGTCTTCGTGCCACCCGACCCTCCGCTTCTCGGCACCGATCTACGCACATGGCTGCGCCAGTGGATCGGTCCAGCCGTACTCAGCGGTGGGCAGGTGGGCGGACCCCGACTCGCCTAAGTGAACTCGAGGAGCCTCCTCGGCCCCGCACCACGCGACCTCCATCCAATTTCCGCCGCGGGGACCGTTGTGACCCCATCGGCAGCTGCCGCTGCCCAGACCGATCTGTCACCCAGATCGTTCAGCAGACCCTCATGCTTGGCTCTGGTCGCCGCGAATTTCCCTCGACAACTCCAGTAGCAGCGGCGCTACTCCTTGACCCGCTTGGTCTCGTACGCCCACATGGCCACTTCGACCCGGTTGCGTGCACCGATCTTGTTCATCAGCGCGGCGACGTGGGCCTTCACGGTGCTCACGGTGATGTGTAGCTCCTCGGCGATCTCGGCGTTGGTACGTCCGCGGGCGACAGTGAGCAGGACCTGTTCCTCGCGTTCGGTGATCGGCTCGATCGGCTGGGCCGGCGGGGTGGATCGTTCCAAGCCGGCCAGCGTGGTGAGTAGTCGGCGGGTGATGGTGGGGGAGATGAGCGCGTCGCCGTTCGCCGCGGCCTGGATCGCCTGGACCAGCAGCTCGGGTCCGGCGTCCTTGAGCAGGAAGCCCCGAGCCCCGGCCTTGAGTGCGCCGTAGACGTACTCGTCGAGATCGAAGGTCGTGATGACCACGATGGCGAGCGGATCCTCGACGCCGGGGCCGGCGAGCTGGCGGGTGGCTTCGACTCCGTCGATGCCGGGCATCTGGATGTCGAAGAGGCAGACGTCGGGACGTATCTCCCGGGCCAGCGCCACCGCCTGAAGGCCATCGATCGCCTCGCCGACGACCTCGATCCCGGGCTGCGCGTTGAGGATCATCGTCAGGCCGGTGCGGACCAGGAGCTGGTCGTCCGCGACCACCACCCGGATGGTCATTGCGGCACCTCGCGCGGCAGGGTCGCCGAAACGGTCCAGCCACCGGCCGGGTCGGGCCCGGCCCGACACGCACCGCCGAGGAGCTTGGCCCGCTCAGCCATCCCGAGCAAGCCGTAGCCCAGACTGGTCGAGAGGCGGGCTGCGTGTCCGTCGTCGTGCACACGCAACTCTACAACGCCGGCCTCGCCCCGGACCTCCACGCTGACCCTTGTGGGGTGGTGGGCGTGCCGGATCGCGTTGGTGACCGACTCCTGGCAGATCCGGTACACCGCCACCTCGACCGGCAGCGGCAGGTCGGCGAGATTGCCCACGCACTGCACCTGCACCAGGGGGCTCATCCGGATCAGCTCATGAAGGTCGCCGATGCCGTGCTGCGGTGCGTAGTCGGCCGCGTCGCCGTCGCGGAGCACCCGGACCATCGTGCGCATCTCGGACAACGTCCGGGAGGCCTCGGCCTCGATCACGGCCAGTGCCTCGAGGGCGGCGCCGGGGTCTGCGGCCGCCACCGCACGCCCTGCCTGCGCCTGGATCGCAATGGCAGAGACATGGTGAGCGACGGTGTCGTGCAGCTCGCGGGCGAGCTCACCGCGCTCCAGGGTCCTGACCTGCTGGACCTCGCGCCCGTGGGCCACCGCGCGGAAGCGCATCGCGGCCCCGAGCGCGAACGCCGCGACCAGCACGGTGGTGCCGCCGACCAGGTTCCCGAGATTGTCGGTGGTCGCGAGGCTCAGGCCGGCCGGTACGGCGACGATCGCCGTACCGATCAGAGCCTCGCGTCCCGAAGCCCAGCGGTACAAGGCATACGGCAGCACGATGAGGCCGAACATCGAGTCCAGCCCCACCTCCGAGACGTCGTAGACGAAGGTCGGTAGGACCAGCGTCAGCGCGCCACCGAATCCGATCGCGGTCGCCAGCAGCGGATGGGCACGCCGCCAGAGCAGGGCCGGGATGACCAGGAGAGCGACCACGGTGGCCAAGGGGCGCCACGGTACGTCGGGGCGGAAGATCGATTCGGCGCCGGCCGCGATCAGCAGTGCGCTGACCAGGGCCCAGTCCCGCCAGTCCCGCGCTGGCGGGTCCGGGGCGCGGGGCTCGGCCAGGACTGAGCGGACGAAGGCGGTCACCATCACTCCACCCTAGAGAGATGACGGCCTCGTCGTACGGGGCACAAGTACGAGCTTCTCCTCGTTCTTTCGGCCCGGGAGCCCACGGGCTCGGCTGTGCCAACGGCCAGGTCAGATCAGGCTCCGCGACTGATGTGCCCGGCGTCGGCATCGGTGAAGGTGGAGGTACCCACCCGATCAAGCCAAGGAGCATCGTGATGAGAACGCTTCAATCCCACACCGCACTGGAGAATCCACCGTTGCAGAGCACGCTGGAAGATCTGCGCATGCCCGTGCAGGCCAAGCTCGCTGCAGCGTGGGCCAGCTTCATGTTCTTCTACATCTACGTTGACTATCTCCACCTGTACAAGCCCGGCATCATCGACGACATCCTGGCCGGCGTCGTCTTCGAGTTCGACACGAACCAAACCTTTGTCGTCAGCGCGCTCGCGCTCGTGGGGATCCCGGCCCTCATGATCATGCTCTCGATGACGCTGCCCGCGCGCGCGAACCGGACGCTCAACCTCGTCGTGGCATCGCTGTACATCCCTGTCTCTGTGTTCAACGTGGTCGGCTCATCCTGGTTTGTCTTCTACGGCCTCGGCATCGTGGTCGAGGTGCTGCTCCTGGCCTTCATCCTGCGCTCCGCCTGGACCTGGCCACGCCGCACCGTTTCGCCGATGACCTCGGCACGCTGACAACTCGGAGGGAACAGGTCCCGAATCTGTCCCCACTGCCAAGCCAAGAGCCCCTGACCAGCTTGCCGGTCGGGGGCTCTTGCCACGCCCGGGTGCGCTGCCCGGGACGCCCCGTTGCTTCGCCCGCCCGGGCCGGGAGCTAGTTTTCGGTCATGACCGAACCAGATGCCCTTTCTCAACTCACTGCCGATGCCCGTTCGATGATCCCGATCCTGGGCGCCATGGGTCTTGAGGTGCTCGAGGTGACTCCGCACAGTGCAGCCGCGCGGATCCCAGCGGAACCGAACGCCAACCATTTCGGCGCGATGTACGCGGGCTCCCTGTTCACGGTGGCCGAGGTCCTCGGCGGACTGATGGCCGGGTTCATGGACGTGCCCGGTGGTTTGCCACTGGTCAAACGCCTCGAGATCGACTTCACCCGGCCGGCGATGACGGCGGTGACCGCGCGGACCACGCTGTCCGAGGATGAGTTCCTCCGAGTGCAGGCCGAGGCCGTTGCCAACGGCAAGTCGAACTATGAGCTGATCAGCGAGGTCACCGACGAGTCCGGGACGGTCGTGGCCCGCACGCATGGCTACTACCAGATGCGGGTGATGGGCTGACCCCGCCAGCAAGTCGAAGGCCCCTGATCAGCAGAACTGCCGGTCGGGGCTTTTGTTTTGCCGCGAGGCTGGAGGCGGGGATACGAGTGCCCCGACCTGCTGAGGCGTCCCCTTCGTAGATCTGAACTGCGCGTGCCGTCGCATTCCCGTGACCAGGCGTCCGCGTCGCGGATGATCTGGCGAAGCTGCTCGCAGACCTCCTGCTGCCACGGTGGCAGCGGCTGGATGTACGCATCGACTTCTGATCGAGAATTGGCCATGCCCGGCACCCTGGGGTCATCGAAGAAGTGTCGGTCGTCAAGCGCAGACTGACGACATGGCTGACATCGTGCTGTTCCATTCTGTGCTGGGAGTTCGACCAGGCGTTCACGACGCCGCCGATCGGTTCCGCTCCGACGGCCACGAGGTCGTCGTCGTGGATCAGTACGACGGGCGCGTCTTCGACGACTACGCCGAGGCGAGCGCGTTCGCCGAGGCGATCGGCTATCCAGACCTCATGCGTCTCGCCGCTGAGGCGGTCAGGAATGTGCCTGACGGATTCATCGCTGCAGGCTTCTCCAACGGTGGTGGCATGGCCGAGTACGTCGCGACGCAACGCCGCGTGTCGGGTGTGCTGATGCTGTCTGGCGCCCTGGACCTCGCGATGCTCGGCACCGACACATGGCCCGCCGGCGTCGCGGCCCAGATCCACTACGCCGTCGACGACCCCTTCCGGAATCAAGCCTGGATCGACGCCGTCGCCGACCAGGTGCGGGCTGCGGGCGGGCCCGTGGAGATCTTCGACTACCCCGGGGCCGGACACCTTTTCACCGACAGCTCCCTCAAGTCGGAGTTCGACGAGCAGTCGTCCGAGCTGCTGTGGTCTCGCGTGCTTGCCTTCTGCGGCACGCCATCGATGTAGCCGGGAGGATCCACGCAGAACTGGTTTCCTTCCGTGCTGTTCCGTGGGAGACGCGTCACGAGACCTCCGCATGAGGGCTGCGTTCGAGGACGAGTCGGAGCCCGAGAAGCAAAGCGGCACGGAGCCCGAGCCGGCCCCGAGCCATCGACCAGAAGGCAGCGGGTAGATCGTCAGGGGTTGGGTCAGGATCAGGAGTTGAGCAGCACGATCCCGGCGAGGGCGAGTGCGATCACCTTGGCGGTCTCGAGGGCGATGTAGACGTAGTGGACACGCGACCCGGGTGGATCCTGGCCGGACAGGACCAGGTCTGATCGTCGGGTCAGGCGTGGACGGACCACACCGAGCTGGACGGCCAGCACCACGACCGGGATCACGAGCGTGATCATGGCCCAGGTGTCCGGTCGGTCGATGGCGACCGCGCCAACGATGACCACGGCAAAGACGAGCTCGATGGTGTTCAATGCGCGGAACACGAGGCGCCCGATCCCGAGCCCGATCCGGATGGTCACGTCGGGCGCACGGAACTTCAGTGGCGCCTCGATGAACGAGATGGCTGCCACCATGCCGAGCCAGACGAACACGATCGCGACGCTGAGACCTGATGTTCCGCTCATCGGCGTCGCCTCAAGGTGTCGCGCGGTGATCTGTCAGTGAGGGTCATCGTGGGTCCTTGGTCGGGGTCAGGTGGGCCATGCAGAGGTCCGGCTCAGTGAACGGTTCGAGACGCTCGACGGTGACGGGGGAGGACCAGGCCGCCAGAGAGCCTTGCATCAGTCCGAGGTGGATCGGACAGATGACCTCGGAATGGTCCTCGACCAGCTCGATGAAGGGGCAGCGCCGCAGACCGATGCCGACGGCGGAGGTCTCGGGAGCGAAACCCAGGTCGTCCAGCAGTCCGACCAGGCGTCCGATCGAACCTTCCACTGGGTTGTCGTCGGCGACATCCGGCTGCTCTGCCACGGGGGAGTGCATGCTCAGGGCCCATGCATGACCGGCTTCGATGGCCTTGGCTGCGGGATCGGGCGAACCGGCGAGATTTTGGGCCAGGACCTCGGCCAGCAAACGGTACTGGCGTGGGCCGGCGGGATCCATCCTGCGGACGAACCGAAACATCAGGGGTGGACGACCCGGAGCCCTGCGGTCGGCCTCGACCAGCATCGCCTGGCCAACCTCGACCAAGGTGTCCAAGTGGAATCGGGCCGTGTTCGGGTGCACCCCCAGCGATGCAGCGATCTGCACGATCGTCAACGCGCGGTCGGCGTCCCTCAGGACTTGCAGGACCTGGTCGCGGCGACCGCGCGGAGGAGTTTCAGTTGTGGCGTCTGGTGTCATGACGGTTCCTTCGCTGGTTCTGGCAAGGCGGCAACCATCGCCGTATCCACTCCCAATGCACCGAGCAGCGCTGCGCCGCCGGGAGCCTCGAGCGGGCCGGAGCGACCGGGCAACGTGTGGGTGAAGAAGTCGGCGTTGTCGCCCAGAAATGGCTCGAGCTCTGCTGGCAGGTCGTCCTCGTAGAAGATCGCCTCCACCGGGCACACAGGTTCGCAGGCGCCGCAGTCGATGCACTCGTCGGGTTGGATGTACAGGCTTCGACGGCCTTCGTAGATGCAATCGACCGGGCACTCGTCGACGCACCCGCGGTCGGTCACATCCACGCACGGCAGGCCAATCACATATGTCATGCCCTAGAGTTTACACAAACATCGTTTGTATAAACTCTAGGGCAAGGAGAATCAGATGACCGATCATGAGCTCGACGTCCGCGCGCTGCGCAAGCCTGACAAGCACCCGACGATCTTCGCGACGTACGCGGGGCTGGGGGTGGGTGAGTCCTTCGTGCTGGTCAACAACCACGACCCCCGACACCTGCGCGATGAGTTCGAGACCGAGTACCCGGGCGGCTATGAGTGGTCCTACCTGGAGCCAGGTCCCACCGTGTGGCGGATTCAGATCACCAAGCACACCACCACCGCGTTGCCTCGGGTCCTGGCCAACACGGCCGCGTTGGCGAGCGCGGCTGAACCTGACGCCAATGGGGCGATCTGGAACCTGCCGGTACGGCAGCGGGACCTGGACGCCAACGTGATCCGCCTGCTTCCGGGCGGATCGATCGCGGAACATGCCGGCCCTGACATCGACGTGCTCATCCACGTGATCGACGGCACCGGTCACCTGATCACCGAGCGTGGCCGCCTCGAACTGTCGCTCGGGGACGTGGTGTGGTTGCCGCAGCATTCGCGCCGCCAGTTCACGGCAGGCGCCGAAGGCATCCGCTACCTGACGGTCCACCGGCGTCGACACGGACTCGTCCTCGAGCCCGCCACGCGGGCATCGTCGTCGACTGCGGGTGGCGTTGGTGTCTGAAGGGAGGTGCTGGCGATCAGGGCGACCGCACTGATGGCGAGTCCCTAGAGGATGGTCCAGGCCAGCGAGGGCATAGCCGTACACGCGCCCGCCGGGGTGGTTCCAAAGATGGGAACAATACCCCGTAGGGTATGTGTTGCACGAGGTGAGGAGCGCATCCGAGGAGCCGGGCGGGCCACAGATGCCTTCGCCTGTTCACGAGCACCTCGACGAAAGGGTGGGCCCCGATGAAGATGGTGGCCAAGAAGCACTACTCCATCCGCGAGATCTACCGGATCACGTACGACGCGGCTCGAACCAGACGATTCATGGCCGGGACGAACCTGGGTCGGGACAAGCAGTTCACCGAACGGATCATGCTGGCGGTGACCGAGGTCAACGGTTGTGAGCTGTGCTCGTACGCGCACACTCGCTTTGCTCTCGAGGCTGGTCTGAGCGATGCGGAGATCCGCTCCCTGCTGGGCGGCCTCTCGGAGGGGGTGCCGGACCACCAGATCCCCGCCATCGCCTTTGCCCAGCATTACGCCGACACCGGCGGGCACCCGGACTCGGCCGCCTGGCAGAACATTCTCGACGTGTACGGCGAGGACGAGGCGCTCAGCGTCCTGGCCGCTGCCCGCATCATGATGTGGGGGAATGCCGTCGGCATTCCGCTGAGCTCGTTGCGCTCACGACTCAAGGGTGCCGCAGACCCCGGGAGTGGCCTCGGTTACGAGGTTGCGACGATCCTCGGGTCGACTGTCGTGACGCCGTTTGCGCTGCTTCAGGCGCTGGTCTCGGTGAAGCGGCGCGCCGCGGTCGCTCCGGCGGCCAGCAAGGATGTTGTCGCGGGCCGCTGACTCGCACGCCCCTGCACCCGAGCGTGCGCCTTGAATCTGGGCCTTTCATGCGTTGAGTCGCGTGAAATGGGTACGGCGACTGCATGGACAGCGAAAAGTTCACGGCCCCGCCCGATGCCGGCGACGGGCAGCGGTTCTCCTTCGCGTGGGAGCCTCGCTATCGGCTCCCGGCTTTTGCCTTCGGCCTGACACCGCGCACGGCGTGGGTCGAGGTCACAGGCTCCGAGCTGCATGTCCGCTACGGGTTTTGGTCACTGCGCTCAGCGTTGAGCAACATCACCGGCGTCGAGGTCAGCGGGCCCTATGCGTTCCTCAAGACCGCCGGTCCGGCGCACCTGTCGATGAGCGACCGCGGCATCACCTTCGCCACCAACAGTCGCGAGGGTCTGTGCATGACCTTCCGTGAACCCGTGCCCGGGATCGATCCCACCAAGCGGATCAAGCATCCGGGGGCCACGCTGACGGTCTCCGACGTCGCCGGGCTGTCGCGGACTCTCGGGTTCCCGCGTTCTGTGGGCTCCCCATGACCGCGCCACCGTCAGAGTCGGTCGGCGACACGGCAGGAGAAGTGCCGAAGGCGACACTTCGGGTGCTGGTGACAGGTGCAACCGGATACATCGGGTCACGCCTGGTCCCAGTACTGGTCAAGGAGGGACACACGGTCATCGCCGCCAGCCGCTCCTCATCAGGCACGGACGACTATCCGTGGGACGGCGAGGTCGAGACCCGAGAGCTGGACATCGAGGACGAGGACCAGACAGGCGAAGCGGTCGCGGGAGTCGACGCCGTGATCTATCTGGTCCATTCGATGGAGTCTGAGGACTTCGCTCGCAAGGACCGCGAGGCCGCCCAGAGGATGGCCTCGGCCTGCGAGCGCAACGGAGTCTCGCGCATCGTCTACCTGTCCGGGCTGGTGCCCGACGGCGAGCTCTCCGCGCACCTGCGCTCTCGCCAGGAGGTGGAGCAGATCTTCCTGGCCGGGGCGGTGCCGGCGGTCGTGCTGCGTGCGTCGATGGTCATCGGCGCAGGCTCCACGTCGTACGAGCTGCTCAAGCGGCTCAGCGAGCGCGTCCCCTTGATCACGCCGGTCCCGGCGTGGATGCGCAGCAGGATCCAGCCTGTTGCCGTCGAGGACGTCGTGCATGTCATCGCGCGATCCCTACGCGTCGATCCGAGGAACGCTCACTTTGATGTCGGCGGCGATCAGGTGCTGACCTACCCCGAGCTTCTCGGCCTGTTTGCCGACACCGCCGGACTGCGACGCATCCAGGTCATCGTGCCGGGCATACCCCGCTGGATCGTCGGACTGGGCTGCGCCCTCATCGCACAGATGCCGCGGACAGAGGTCAACACCCTCATCGAGAGCCTCAAGCACGACATGATCTGCCACGAGGAGGCGGTCCGAGATGATCTGCTCGAGCCCGGCCACGACTATCTGTCCGTTGCGGAGGCCTTGCGCAGGGCCTTGGATCCGAGCAGCGCTGCCGGCACGTCGTACACCGGGGACGTCCAGGGCGCCGCGCCGACGGATCCCGCCTGACGATGAGTGTGTGCTCAGGCGCGGGGCGCTGTCAGCGCGGCTCCAAGCCAACGTCGCAGATAGGCGCGCACCTCGTCGGGGGAGCGAGGCGTGGCAGGGGGGTGCTGCATCAACGACCCGATCAGGCGCAGCATCAGTTCGGCCAGCCCCTCCAGATCGCCGTCGATGATCCCGTTCGCCTCCCAGTCGACCGGCAGGCTTCGCAAGAACTGTGCGCCAAGGTCGAGACCCGTCGATGAGGTGATCCCGCGGCCGAAGAGATCCTCGTCCTCCGCTTGGAGCAGGATGCCGATGCTCGGCTCCTGCGGCAGTTCCTCCAGGCAGAAGACGATGGCCTCGACCACTGCGTCGATCGGCGCGGGACAAGGCGTCAGGTGGGTCCGCATGCGGTCGGTGAAGTCGATGGCGCCGGCCTCTGCGACGGCGCGGAGCAGCTCTCCGAGACTCGGGAAGTAGCGGTAGACCGTCTGGCGGGTGACTCGGGCGTCGGCCGCGATGTCAGACAGTGTGGTCTTGGCGACCCCCACGCGATCGATGCAGCGGGTGGCTGCGCCGATGATTCGCGCGCGGGCCAGCCCCTCCGTCGCCGGAGGGTCGCCCTGCCATCCGTGATGGGCCACGGCTCAGGCTCTCGCTGACGCGCGGCGGCTGCCGTGGTCGACCGGGTCGGTCTGTCGAGGGCCGTGCATCACTGTGGTCACCGCTCCCATTGTTACATCCATGCATCTCCTGTATGAATGTAACAATACCGCTCCGACGGGGTCAAAGCCAGTCCGGGACGTCCGGGAAGGCCGACGAGAGGCAACGACATGTGGGACTCCTACCGAATCAAGACGGCTGCGACCGGTGTGAAGCGGCTGGCAACTCTGTCGCCCGAGGACAAGCAGGGTTGTATCGACGCGTACCGGTTCTTCCAGCGGATGCAGGCGGGCGAGGAGACCGAGACCGCGCAGGAGACCAAGGCCGTGGCGGACTACTACAAGGTCCTCAACAACATGCTCTCGGTGTTCGACCTGGAGAAGCTGTACATCCCGCCGATGCTGGACATGACCAAGGGCCTGTACGACAACCAGATCCTGACCGAGAAGGCGCTGCTGGCCGACCTCGCGCTGCACGACCCGGCCGGCTCCCACCTGCTCGACATGGGGTGTGGCCGCGGCAGGATCGCCCACCACCTCGCGACCCTGACCGGGGGACAGGTCTCGGGCTACAACATCGACCCCGACCAGGTCGAGAACGGGATCGACTGGGCTGCTCGGTGCGGCATGAGCGACCGACTGCACTTCAAGGTCGGCAATCATCACGAACCGCTCGAGTACGAGTCGGAGTCGTTCGACGGGTGCTTCTCGGTCCAGGCCGTGTGGCCGTTCTTCAAGAAGGAGGAGCTGGACCTGCATGCCCGTGAGATGTACCGGGTGCTCAAGCCCGGCGCCCGCTACGCCTGCTCGGAGTACCTGCTGACGCCGTACTTCGACTGGGAGAACGAGGAGCACGTCGCGCTGCACCGGCTCTTTCTGCCCACATTGGCGGCGACCCGGTCGATGTACCCGGCCGACGTCTGCGGCGCCCTGGAACGTGCGGGCTTCCACATCGAGCTGTCCGCGCCGTCCAGGAGCGAGGCCTGGCCGTTGTGCGACCAGAAGAGTGACCTGATCCGCCGCGGTCGGCACTTGGTCCGCGCCCTTGAGAAGATCAAGGTCGCCCCGGCCTGGATCGAGGAGTCTCTGGAGCTGCTGCAGCGCGGCGGTGAGGCCTGGAACGAAGCCGAGCGCGCGAAGATCGCTGACCTGAACTGGCGGATCGTGGCCACGAAGCAATAGCGCGCCGCCACGGGTGTCGTGCGGCGGCTAGAAGGCGGCGAGGGTGCGGACCTGCTCCTCGTCGGTGATCGTCAGCACCGCGCGATCGAGCACCGCGTGATCGGTCATGCCGGCTTGTCGTCGCGAATGTGGCGGCCGCCGTCGTCGTCGAACTCCACGTTCGCGAAGTTCACGGGGCGTGAAGCATTGGCGATCGCCGTGACCATGGCCGTGCCCAACGGGCCGGCACGGTCGAAAACCTCCACGGTGCCGACTGAGATGCCGTCGAGCTCCACACGGTCGGTGGCCGAGAGGCCGATCTCCCGACTCACGGGAGGTCTCGCGAGCGCGAGGGTGATGTCGGTGTTGATGAACTGCACACCCTCAGTTCCCCAGTTCACGACCATGCTGGTGGCATCGGCGATGCTTGCCACGGCCTGGAATGGTGTGCCAGGTTCGCCGTCCACGATCGGCAGGCCTGCCTGCCAGGTCCGCTTGCGGCCAGCGTTCTGGTGGTCGGCGAACGCCTGCGACCAGGGCTCGTCGCTCGTGAAGAACGGCACTCGCGGCTCCTCACTTGGTGGCACGACGTCGACTGGCGGTGCCTGCGGGTGGTCGACGGGGGACCAGGCCGCGCCGCTGGGGGACTCCGTCGGGAGCAGGAAGGTGCAACTGGCCCGCGCGACCCGGATCCCACCCTGGAGGAGTGTCGCGTCGATCAGGCAGATGCGGCGTCCCTCCCGGACCACCTCCGTCGTCACGGTGCAGGGCGACATCTTGGCGGGTTGGAACAGGTCGACGGTGTAGCGCGCGGGTTGCAGATCGCCCCGGCCGAGGTCGGCGATGCGCTGCTCGAGGCCGCGCGCGAGGGCGCCGCTCACGGCCACGCCGTGGATCTGGTCGTGACTCCACATGCTGCGGGCGATCTCGGTGGGGATGAGGAGGTCGTCCTCGAGGGTGAACATGGCCAAAGACATGGGCGAAGCCTCTCAGGTGAAGGCGCGAGTGGACCGGGCGGCTAGTCCTTGCGGTCCCACGCGATCTCCTCCACGAGCTCGCGGCTGCGCCAGCCGTCGGGCGTCCGCACCAGCTGGTGCAGGTAGTACCCGCCGACCTCCATGCGCCAGAGGCCGCCGTCCGGCTGGCTGATGGCCATGGGGTTCATCAAGTAGATGCGTGCAGCAGCCGTGTCGCCATCGAGGGTGACTTCCTTCTGGCAGGCGTAGTGCTGCATGACCGAGAACATCGGAAGGGTCTGCGCCAACCATTTCCGCACCTCGTCGCGCGTGCCCTTGATCCCGCCGCTCGCGGTGTAGTCGATCGTGGCGTCCGGAGTGAAGACGGCGCCGAAGCGCTCCCAGTCGAGCGTGTCCACGGCGCGCGTGTAGGACGTGATCAGGTCATCGATCTCGATGCGGTCGGAGATGGTCTGCAGGTCGAGCATGAGCGCAAGACTAGAACGTGTTTCAGTTTTGCGCTACTGTCCCGGCATGGTGCTTGAGAGGTTCCGTCTGGACAACCGAGTTGCGATCGTCACCGGCGCAGGCCGAGGGATCGGCGCGGCGAGTGCTCTTGCGCTGGCCGAGGCCGGTGCAGACGTTGTGCTGGCTGCCCGCACGAAGGATCAGTTGCTGGAGGTCGCCGCGCAGGTGGAGGCGATGGGCCGCAGGGCAGTGGTGGTGGCCGCGGATCTCACCGACCTCGACCAGGTGGCCGCCCTAGCGCAGACCGCGATGGATTCCTTCGGGCGGCTCGACGTCGTGATCAACAATGTCGGTGGCTCGATGCCGCGCGAGTTCGTGAAGACGAACGTCGCCGCCCTCGAGGACGCCTTCCACTTCAACGTCTCGACCGCGCACGCGCTCACCCGTGCGGCGCTGCCTCATCTGTTGGCCAGCGACAGCGCAGCGGTCGTCAACATCTCCTCGGTGATGGGACGAGTCAGCGGACGTGGCTACCTGGCCTACGGCACTGCCAAGGCGGCCCTGGCCCACTGGACGCGCCTCGCGGCCCGCGACCTTTCGCCGGGCGTCCGGGTCAACGCGATCGCCGTCGGATCGGTGGCCACCTCGGCCCTCGAGGTCGTCACCGGCGACGAGGGCCTCACGGCGCAGATGGAGGCCAACACCCCACTGCGCCGCATCGGCGACCCCGACGACATCGCCGCCACCGTCTTGTTCCTCGCCAGCCCCGCCGGGGCCTACCTCACCGGCAAGGTGCTGGAGGTGGATGGCGGTATCGACCAGCCCAACCTCGACATGGGGTTGCCTGACCTAGGAGAAAAGCCATGACCACTCGTGTCGTTGCATGGAGCACGGGCAATGTCGGCAAGCACGCCATCGCGGGCATCGCCAACCGTCCCGACTACGAGCTTGTTGGCCTCTGGGTGTCCAATCCGGACAAGGTTGGCAAGGACGCCGGACGCCTGGCCAACCTCGATCGTGACCTCGGCGTGCTCGCCACGAACGATGTCGAGGAGATCATCGCGCTGAAGCCGGACTGTGTCGTGCACACCGCGATGTCCGACGATCGCCTGTTCGAGGCGTTGGCTGATCTTGAGCGGCTGCTGCGCGCCGGCATCAATGTCGTCTCGGCGGGCCCGGTGTTCCTCCAGTATCCGTCCGGCCCGGCGCTCGGGATGTCCGACGGGGTGCGTCAGGCGGCACTCGACGGCGGCGTCTCGCTCCACGTCAACGGCATCGATCCGGGTTTTGCCAACGACTGGCTGCCCTTGTCACTCACCAGCATCAGCGAGCGGATCGACCAGGTGCGCTGCGTCGAGCTGCTCAACTACAACACGTACAACCAGCGCATGATCGTCTTTGACGTCATGGGATTCGGCAAGCCCATGGACGACATCCCGATGCTCCTGCAGCCGGGAATCCTCACGATGGCGTGGGGCAGCGTGGTGCATCAGATCGCCGCTGGGCTCGGAGTCGAGCTCGATGAGGTCGAGGAGTTCTACGAGCGGGTCCCGGCCACCGAGACCTTTGACATCGACTGCGGAACCATCGAAGCGGGGATGGTCGCAGGACTGCACTTCGAGGTGCGAGGCATGATCGGCGGCAAGGCGGTCATCGTGCTGGAGCACGTCACCCGCGTGCACGACGACATCGCCCCGCACTGGCCGCAGCCTGCCGGTCTGGGTTGCTATCGCGTCGAGATCAAGGGTGAGCCCAACTACACGCTCGACCTCCAGCTGCTCGGCACGGACGGTGACCACAACACCGCAGGCCTCAAGGCCACCGCGATGCGGCTCGTGAACTCGATTCCCGCTGTCGTGGCAGCAGAGCCGGGCTTGGTCTCCGCGCTCGACCTGCCTCTGGTCACCGGTCGGGGACTGATCGCCACCTAGGGCACGGCTGACATGCAAACACCGCCCCACCGCGCCGAGGTCATTGCCCTGGTCCGCTCCTCTCCGACGTTCGTGGCTGCGCACGACAAGGAGGGCTGGCTGGGCATCTTCGGAGCCCAGCACGTCGTCGAGGATCCAGTGGGGGCGCTGCCGGTTCGCTCGGAAGATCGGGGTGCATTGGCCACGTTCTGGGATGCGTTCATCGCACCGAACGATGTCGAGTTCCGTGTGGTCCACGACTGGATCGACGGATTTGACGTCGTCCGCGATGTCACGATCGTGACCACCCTGCCGACGGGCGTACAGGTGAGCACCCCCCCCCACCTCATCTACCAGACCGGCTACCAGGACGGTGAGCTGAAGGTCCGGCGTATGGCCGCCCACTGGGAGACCGCTCCGGTCCTGGCTCAGCTGGCCCGGCCCACGCGAGCCCACCTCGGTGCTGCCGCTGGGCAGGGCGTCCATCTGGTGCGTACGCTCGGCGCTGTTCCGGCGATCAGATTCTTCGCGACGGTCCGCAGCGTTGGCCGTCGTGGCAAGAAGGCAGTCCTCGATCACCTGACGGAGCAGGGCATAGGCCCTGTGTCCAAGATCATCGCTTCGGGCAACTGTGTGACCGCGTCGATCACGGTTGACGGCGCGCCAGCAGCGGTCATCGCCCGGGTCGCACCTCGATCACGCGACCTCGTGGATGTGCGGATCTACACCGATCTGGTCTGAGGCGGGTCAGCGCAGCAACAGGCGGACGGCGACGTCCATGGACTTCGTGACGTCCGCGGCCGTCGTGCGGCCGGTAACCCAGCCCATGAGCGCCGACAGCCACACGTCGCCGATGACTCGGACGATCGCGGTGTCCTCGGCAGTGGGCTCTCGGGTCACGTCGGTGCCATCGATGGCGTGCGTGATCATGGCCGTCAGTCGCATGCCGACGAAGTGGATCTCGTCGGCGACCGAGGCGTCGGCGAACATGAACGCCCGAGTCAGGGCCTCGGTCAGCTGAGGCTGCCGTTGCAGTGCCTTGGTGGTGGTGCCCAGGATGTACATGACCCGCTCGTGAGGGGTGTCTCCGGGGACCTGGCGGCTGAGCGTCTGCTCTTCTGCCTGCTCGAACTGACGCCCGAGCGCGGTGACCAGGAGGTGGATCTTGGAGGGGAAGTATCGGTAGAGGGTGCCCAGGGCGACCTCGGCGTCGTCGGCGACCGCGCGCATCTGGACGGCGTCGAAGCCGCCTTCCTCAGCCAGGCTGATCGTGGCGTCGAGGATGCGGCGGTGACGTTCACGCTGCGCATCAGAACCGGGCGTCTTGGTCACGCTGGTCATCCGGCATCGTCTCCTGTCCGCGGCACTGCTGAGTTCATGGTGTTGTTGACGCTAATATTGAAACACGTTCTATTTGCGGAGGCGAACACTGATGTCGATCGGGGTTACTCGTGACCACCTCGAACTGAGCACCACCTTACGTGCCTGGGCCGGTGACCTCGGTGGCATATCCGCTGTGCGGGACGTCGAAACCGACCCCGCAGCGTCGTTCGCCAAGACCTGGCAGGCCGTGGCCGAGGCCGGGCTCTCCGGCATCGGTATCGCTGAGCAGTGCGGTGGTGGAGGCGGCGATCTGCTCGACCAGATGGTCGCGCTGGAGGCGGCGGCACATGCCCTGACGCCGGGTCCTCTGCTGGGGACCGTGCTGGTCGGCCAGATCGTCCGTGCGGCCCACGTTTCCGCACCCGACTCGTGCAACGAGGTGCTCTCCGCGATCGCCGGAGGTGCCCGGGCGGCATGTGCTCTGCGCGGCTCGGTCGCCCTTGCCGGCGGAGGTGCTCGTGGCGACCTCGATGTGGTGCTGGACGTCGTCGACGCCCGCTGGATGCTCGCTCCCGCAGATGACGGCTCGTGGGTGCTGATCGCAGCTCAGGGGTGGGAGGCGCAGCCCGAGGTCGGCTTCGACCTGACTCGGCGTGGAGGTCGCGTCCGGGTTGCTGCCGGGCCGGACGACGTGCTGCACCTCGCTGGCGTTGACGCCGATGCGGTGCGTCGCGTCTTCGTCGCGCTGGTCGCGGCAGAAGCGGCCGGCGTGGCGCAGTGGTGCCTGACCACCGCGGTGGATTATGCCAAGGTGCGCGAGCAGTTCGGAGCGCCCATCGGCTCGTTCCAGGCCATCAAGCAGCTCTGCTCGCACATGCTGGAAACCGCCGAGTCGGTGTCGGCCGTGGCGTGGGACGTTGGAGCCGCCCTGCGGTCAGAGGTGCCAGCCGAGGAAGCAAACTATGCCGCCGACGTCGCCGCCACGATCGCGCTCGACGGCGCCGTGGCTGTGGCGCAGGACTGTATCCAGGTCCTCGGTGGCATTGGATTCACGTTCGAGCACGAAGCCCACCTCTATCTCCGCCGGGCGGTGGCGCTGCGGATCGCGGCGTCGGCGCTGACGGGTGGGACCGAGCAGTCGGCGGCGCGCCTGGCCCGACGGGCCGGTGCGGGCCAGCGCCGGGCGTCGGCGATCGATTTCGAAGGAGCTGACTCGCGGTTCCGCGCCACCACGCGCCCGGAGATCGATGCGATCGCACAGCTTCCGGCCGACGAGCAGCGCTCTGCGCTCGCGCGGGCGGGCTACCTGACTCCGCACTGGCCACGACCGTACGGTCTGGACGCCGGACCGGTGGAGCAGCTCGTCGTCGACGAGGAGCTGGCTCGCGCGGGCCTCAGCCGCCCCGATCTGGCGATCGGTGCCTGGGCGGTGCCGACGATCATCGATCACGGCACGGCCGAACAGGCCGAACGTTTCGCGTTGCCGACACTGATCGGCGACGTCGCCTGGTGCCAGCTGTTCAGCGAGCCGGGAGCGGGCTCCGACCTCGCGTCCCTCAGCACTCGCGCGGTGCGTGCAGACGGTGGCTGGAAGCTGACTGGTCAAAAGGTGTGGACGTCCCGAGCGCGCGAGGCCGACTGGGGCATCTGCCTGGCCCGCACGGACCGCGAGGCCGCACGGCACCGAGGAATTACCTACTTCCTCGTCGACATGACGTCCGACGGCATCGACACACGCCCGCTGCGGGAGATCACCGGCGACGCGATGTTCAACGAGGTCTTCCTCGACGATGTGTTCGTGCCGGACGACTGCGTCGTGGGAGAGATCGACGGGGGTTGGAAGCTCGCCCGCACCACGCTGGCCAATGAACGAGTGGCGATGGCGGGAACCAAGCTGGGGTTGAGCACGGAGCGCGCAGTGGGGCTGCTGGACGGCCGTGGTTCGCAGGCTGACGAGGCGCGGGTCGGACACCAGGTGGCCCTCGCCACGGCCTGCCAGCTGCTCGGGGTCCGGTCGACGCTCCGGTCGATCGCCGGTCGTGGGCCGGGCGCGGAGTCGAGCGTCGCGAAGCTGCTGGGCGTGCGCAATCGTCAGGAGGCCTCCGAGCTGGTCGTGGACATGCTCGGACCCGTCGCGCTGTATTCGGGCGACGACCCACAGGTGTCCAACGACCTGCACGAGATGCTGCTGACGCGGTGCCTGTCAATTGCCGGCGGCACGACGCAGATCCTGCGCAACGTCGTGGCCGAAAGGGTGCTCGGACTACCTCGCGGGTGACGGCTGGTGCGTTGCCCGGTGCCATTGCAACCAGCGCTGTACGGCCGCGATCGTGTGCTGGCTGCGGATCGATGAGAAGACCTCGAAGGCGTGCTGGGTGCCGGGGAGCTCGGCATAGGTCACCGTCGCATCGGACTTCTCCCGGAGGGCGGCGACGAACGCGCGTGCTTGGCCGACCGGCGCCAGGGTGTCGTTTCTCCCATGGATCACGAAGAAGTCGGGGGTGTGGTCGCTGACGTGTGCCAGCGGCGAGGCCTGGACGAAATCGGCGAGATGCGTGCGCGGATCCTTGTCGAACACCCAGGGCCCGAGGAACCGGTCGCGCATGTCGATCGCCGACTGCTGCTTGGTGAGTCCGGCCAGGTCGTAGATGCCGTAGAACGGGACGCAGGCCGCGATCGAGGTGTCCGAGTCCTCGAATCCCGGTTGATAGTCGCGCTCACCGGGTGTGAGTGCCGCCAACGCCGAGAGGTGGCCGCCGGCCGAACCGCCGGTGATCGCGATGTAGGACGGATCGCCGCCGTACTGGGCGATGTTCTCGCGCACCCACGCGATCGTCCGCTTGACGTCGACGATCTGGGCGGGGAACCGGTGCTTGGGGGCCAGCCGGTAGTTGGCGGCCACACAGATCCAACCCTGCTGTGCCATGCGATTCATCAGGATCAGGCCCTGCTGTTCCTTCGCGCCGATCGTCCACCCGCCGCCGTGGACCTGGATCAGCACGGGCGCGTTGCTCAGGTCGACGTCCCGCGGCCGGTAGATGTCGAGGTGGGCGCGGCGTCCGCCCTCGGTGTAGGGGACATTGCGCAGAACTTCTACGTCGTGCTGGCGGAAGCGGAACGGCCGGGCGATCGAACCGCGAGGCAGCCGCAGATCGAGCGGTCCGGGGAGGTCCAGCGTCGTCAGGTAGTCCTTGCCGATGCTCTCGCGGAGAGCATCGTCGAGCTCGGTGCCGACTCGCCGGGACCCGGCAATCGCGTACGTCAACAGTCCGGCTGCCGTCGCTGCTGCCAACAGGCCGGCGGTCGACGGCTTGGATCCGCGGCGCCGGATGGTCAGCTCGGCTGCTGTGTCCACGGCGGCCGCGCCCAGGAGATGGGGCGCGAGCTCACTCACGGGCCAGCCGAGAGCAAAGCTGGGAACCCCGGACCACTTGCCGGGCAGCGGTCGGACCGCATTCAGCGCGAGCGCGGCCAGCGCGATTTGGCGGCGGGTGAACCCGGCAGACACGTGTGAACTCCTCGAAGAATAGAACATGTTCTAGATAAGCCCTAGGATACGGGAATGGATCGACTCAGTGGTCTCGACGCCAGTTTCCTGTACCTCGAGAGCGGCGCACAGCTCATGCATGTGTGCGGCGTCATCGTGGTTGATCCGGCAACCATTCCCGGCGGCTACGACTTTGCAAGGTTCCGGCAGGAGCTGTCTGCGCGAGTCTCGGACATCCCGATGTTCAACCGCAAGCTCAAACTCGTACCCGGCGGCATCGACTTCCCGGTCTGGGTCACCGATGATGAGTTCGACATTGATCGCCACGTCCACCGGCTCGCCGTTCCCGCACCCGGCGGGGACCGGGAGGTGTCTGAGGTCACCGGGCACCTGGCCGGTATTCCCCTCGACCGATCGCGTCCGCTGTGGGAGATGTACGTCATCGAAGGCCTGGCCAACGGCAAGATCGCGGTGTTCTCGAAGATGCACCATGCCTCGGTCGACGGAGTCTCCGGATCGAACATGATCTCCTATCTCTGCAGCCTGGAGCCTGATGCTCCGCCGCTCGACACGGGCTCGGGAACCAACGAGCATCAACGTGTCCCATCTGATCTGGAGCTGGTCGGCCGAGGTGTGATGGCCACCGCGACCAAGCCATGGCAGCTGGCCAGGCTGGTCGCGCCCACGGCGCGAACCTTGGTCGAAAGTGCCAGTCGCGCACGCAGGGGCACCGCGATGGCCGCGCCGCTGACTGCGCCACGAACATCGTTCAACGGGACGATCACGGGCCACCGATCGATCGCCTTCACTGATGTTCCACTGGCCACGATCAAGGAGATCAAGTCGGCCGTGCCCGGCGCCACGGTCAACGATGTGGTGCTCGCGCTCAGCGGAGGTGCGCTGCGTCGCTACCTCCAGGAGCGCGGCGAGCTCCCCGAGACCTCGCTGCTGGCCAGCGTGCCGGTGTCGGTCCGCGGGAAGTCCACGAAGTCCAGCGGGCGCAACCAGGTGTCGTCGATCTTCTGCCGGCTGGGAACCGATGTCGAGGACCCGCTGGAGCGCATCACGGCGATGGCGGTGGCCAACGCTCACGCCAAGGACCACCACACGGCGGTCCCCGCCGACACCTTGCAGGAATGGGCCGAGTTCGCGGCACCGCGCACGTTCGGGCTGGCGGTCCGGATGGTCTCCGACCTCCGGCTCGCGGAGAAGGGACCGGTGATCCACAACCTGGTCATCTCCAACGTGCCCGGGCCGCCCGTGCCGTTGTACTTCGTGGGATCGCGCATCGACGCGATGTATCCGTTGGGTCCGGTCTTCCACGGTGCGGGGCTCAACATCACCGTGATGAGCAACAACGGACAGATGCATATCGGCGCCATCGCGTGCAGCGAGTCGATGCCGCGGGTGTGGGACCTGGTCGACCAGTTCCAGGCCGAGCTCGCGGCGATGCGCGAGGCCGTGCTCGGCGACTGAGTCAGCCCGCCTGGCGGGCCAGCTCGCGATCGCGGATCCGGGCCGACGTGGCGCGAGCGGCTTCGAGCAGCACCGGCACGAACGACTGATACTCCAGCACGCATCCCGCGTGCCCGCAGTCGGCCTCGTGCACCGTCGCGCCCGGGATGCGGGCCGCCAGATCGTACTGGCGAGACGGCGGAATCACGTGGTCGTTGCCGGTGACGACGACCGCGGTGGGGATGTCGATGTGCGACAGCCAGGGCCTCGAGTGGTGGCGACCCAGGGAGGCGACCGCCTGCCCCACGGCCCACCCGCTGGTTGCCCGCCACTGCTTCATCGCCCAACGGGCGGTGTCCGAGCTGTCGGCGTCGATGGACTCCATGGCGGCCGCGCCAGCCTGGTTGACGACCCGTGACCGCGACAGCGTCGCGCTGAGGCCCATGCCGAGCTCCATCGCTGCGTGAAAGATCCGTTCGCGGCCGTTGGTTCGGAAGTGGGCCGTGCTGGCGGCGAGGATGAGCCCACCAGCGGCGTCGGGATGCTGGCGCCAGACCCGCTGCGCCACGACCGATCCCATCGAGTATCCGGCGACGATGGGGCGCACCAGACCCAGCGCTTCGATCACGGCAGCCACATCGTCGGCGCAGTCTGAGATCAGGAACTTCTCGGACGTGATACCACGTCCGTGCCAACGCTGGTCGAAGGTGATGACCCGATAGCGCTCCGCCAGCAGGGGGATCGCCGGGAACCAGGTCAGCTGGCCGGTGCAGCCAACCGCGTGCAACAAGATGATGACGGGAGCATCGGGGGTGGGGCCGGGCACATCGGTCAGCCAGGTTCGCCCGCGACGGGGCAGTTCCAGCCACCGTCCTTCCGGCAGCTCCACCGGCGGGAGGTGGTACAGGTCCCACGAGGAGGGGTCGGGCAGCAGGTGACGCAAGCCGTCGATGGCCAGCTTGACCGGATTGGGCACGTGGAACTCCTCGGGGATCGACTTCCGTACGATTAGAACACGTTATAGTTTTGCTGGGCGGAAGTAGGCCACTCGAAGGAGAAGATCTGCGTGGATTCAGTACTCGACGAGGTGCGCTCCGTCATCGGCGACGTACTCGACCGCGGTGACGGGTCGTGGTTTGCCCTGCAGGAGTCCGGGCTGCTGGCGCTTGCCGCCCCGGAGAGCCTGGGTGGTGAGGCGCTGGGCCTGACCGAGATCTCGGTGCTGCTGCACGAAGTGGGGCGGCGTGCCGCCGACCTCCCGGTGTGGGAGACGTTGGCCTGCGGACTGCTGCCGCTCGTGCGTTCGGGTGCTGACGCCCTGCAGGCCGATCTCGTGCCGCGGGTCCTGGCCGGCGAGCTCATGCTCGTGCCGGCGCTCAGCGAGCCCGGTGCGCCCTTGCCGGTCAGTCCGGCGACCAGGTACGACGACACCGGGGTCAGCGGAACCAAGATCGGAGTGACGGTCCTCGGATCCACGACCCTGCTCCTTGTCTCGGCCACCGGTGCAGACGGCGCACCGGTAGTCGTCCTGGTTGATCCAGCCGGACCGGGGGTGGGTCAGACATCCACCACGACTTCCGCCGGTTCGGTCGAAGCCACCTATACCTTCGACTCGGCTCCGGTGGTCGGAGTGCTCGACGCCGAGGTCGTGCGGAACCACGCCATCGCGGGCCTCGCAGCCCTCGGCGCCGGAGTGGTGGAAGGCGCTCGGGATCTGACCGCTGGCTATATCCGTGACCGCCGTCAGTTCGGTCGCGCACTGGCGGAGTTCCAGGCCGTCGCGCAGCAGATCGCCGATGTCTACATCGCCTCGCGGACGTTCACGCTCACGGCAGGCGAGGTGGTGCGCCGCCTCGACGCCGGCGACCCGGCGGACGACGACCTGGCGATCGCCGCCTTCTGGTTCGCCGATCGTGCCTCCACCGTGATGCAGGTCTGCCAGCACCTGCACGGCGGAATGGGCGTCGACGAGACCTACGCGATGGCTGGCTACTTCGCGCGGGTGCGCGACATCAGCCGACATCTGGGTGGCCCGGTGACGCTCGCTGCCGTCCCGATCTGTGAGTCCGCGGGCAAGAATGCCGAGCTGACGGCAGAGGAGCGCGCCTTCAAGGAGGAAGCCCGGACCTATCTCACCGCACTTGCCAGCGACGCCGACCGCGACGAGATGCGATCGGATCGACATGGGCCGGCCTACCACCGGGTCATCAAGCAGATGGGTGCCGATGGCTGGATGGGCGTGGGCTGGCCGAAGGAGTACGGCGGCCAGGGCCGAGGCGTCATCGAGCAGCAGTCGTTCGTCAACGAAGCCGCTCACGCCGATGTGCACCTGCCCTCCGTGACGCTGCAGACCGTGGGACCGACGCTGCAGGCGTTCGGTACCGAGAAGCAGAAGGACATGTTCCTCGCCGACATCATCACCGGCGACGTGCACTTCGCGATCGGCTACAGCGAGCCGGACGCGGGCACGGACCTTGCATCCATGCGCACCACCGCCCGCCGCGACGGTGACCACTACGTCGTGAACGGTCAGAAGATGTGGACCACGGGCGGTCACGCGGCGGACTACGTCTGGCTGGGTGTCCGCACCGATCCCGACGCGTCCCCGCATCGCGGCATCTCGGTCCTCATCGTCGACACCAAGGACCCCGGCTACTCCTGGACACCGATCGTCACGAGCGACGGCTCGCACCACACCAATGCGACGTACTTCAACGACGTGCGCGTGCCCGTCGACATGCTGGTCGGGGAGGAGAACCGCGGCTGGCAGCTCATCACGACCCAGCTCAACCACGAGCGGGTCATGCTGGGTCCCGCCGGCCGCATCGAGGGCTTGCGCGACATGGTGCGCAAGTGGGCCGAGGGACGTCACACCCCCGATGGCACCCCGGTTCTCGAGCTGCCGTGGGTCCGCGACACCTTGGCCCGTGCCACGGCGTCGTTCCGCATCAACGAGCTGCTCAACTGGGCTGTCGCTCGTGCTGCTGCGATCGAGCGCTCGGCGGTGGCCGATGCCTCGACGTCGAAGGTTTTCGCCAGCGACGAGGTGCAGCGACTCGGACTGGCCCTCGCGGACATCGTCACTGCGTGCGGCGATCCGTCCGACCCGGAAACCGGACGTCTGGCGCAATATCTCGACGCGACCAGCAAGCGCAATCTGGTGCTCAGCTTCGGTGGCGGCGTCAACGAGGTGCAGCGCGAGCTGATCGCGATGTTCGGCCTCGACCTGCCGCGGGTGCCGCGATGACCCACGATCAGATCATGGCTCGCACGGACGAGATCAAGGCGCGGGGCAGCAGCCCGGCGCGGGTCGCGCACGACCCGGTCAATGCCCCCATGATCCGGCACTGGGCCGAGGCGATCGGAGACCGGAATCCCCGCTGGGCCCCGGGACCCGACACCGAGGCGCCGCCGGCGATGGCGCAGGTGTGGACGATGTACGGCCTGGATCCCGCGCGCATGCCCGGCGACCCACTGCCCGACACGATGAAGGTGCTCGACGACGCCGGCTTCACCGCCGTGCTCGGCACGAACTGCGACCAGACGTATTCCCGCACGCTGCGGCCCGGTGAAGTCGTGAGCATCAGCACCCGGCTCGCCGACGTCGTCGGGCCGAAGCTGACCGGGGTGGGGGAGGGCTACTTCATCACGACCCAGAGCGTATGGACGGTCGGCGACGAAGAGGTCGCGACGATGACGTTCCGGGTGCTGAAGTTCAAGCCGGGAACGGGGCGCGTGGTCGTCGACAAGTCGAAGTCGTCCCGCCCGATGATCAACCGCGACACCGAGTTCTTCTGGGCGGGCACCGCGATCGGCGAGCTGCGGGTCCAGAGGTGCAACGCCTGTGGCGAGCTGCGCCACCCGCCCGGTCCGGTTTGTCCGTCGTGCCATGCCATGGATCGCGGATTCGTCGTCGCGTCGGGCCGGGGGACAGTCCACTCGTTCCTGGTCCACCACGCTCCGGCGGTTCCGGGCAAGAAGCTGCCGCTCACGCTGGCTCTCGTCGAGCTCGACGAGGGCGTCCGGATGGTCGGGGAGGTCAGTGGTGACGTGGCGATCGGCGATGCCGTCGAGGTGTGGTTCGACCCGATCGACGATGAGGTGACGCTCGCCAAGTGGCAGCCAGCAGGCACCCCTGCGCCCGAGCCACAGCCTGAAGAGAAGTCCGACCTCCCGGTCTGGGAGCTTCCGATCACCCCGACGCTCGTGGTCTCGACGGCACTGGCCACCCGCGATTTCCAGGACGTCCACCACGATCGGGACCGTTCGATCGGTCACGGCAGCAAGGACATCTTCATCAACATCTTGAGCACGACGGGGCTGGTGCAGCGCTACGTGACCGAATGGGCCGGCCCGCAGACACAGGTGCTCTCGTGCGCGTTGCGGCTCGGAGCGCCCGCGCACCCGTACGACACGCTGCGCTTCACCGGGACCATCGTGTCCGAGATCGATGGCGTGACCACGCTCGACGTCACGGGCCTGGTGTCTGTCGGAACGCACGTCAACGCCCGACTGGAGATCACCCGATGAGCAGCTTCAGCGGCGCCGCGGCCATTGCCGGCATCGGAGCGACCGAGTTCTCGAAGGAGTCGGGACGCTCCGAGCTCCAGCTGTCGGCCGAGGCGACCCTCGCAGCGCTCGCGGATGCGGGGCTCACGGCGTCCGACGTCGACGGGCTCGTGACCTTCACGATGGACTCGACGTCCGAGATCGCGCTGGCCCGCGAGCTCGGCATCGGCGACCTGCGGTTCTTCAGCCGCATCAACTATGGCGGGGGAGCGGCCTGCGCCACGGTGCAGCAGGCGGCGATGGCGGTCGCGACGGGCATGGCCGACGTCGTGGTGGCCTATCGGGGCTTCAATGAGCGATCCGGTCAGCGCTTCGGGCAGGTGCAGAAGTGGGCCGCCGAGCAGGTCAACACCAACGGCCTCGACAACGCGTGGACCTACCCGCAGGGGCTCTCGACTCCCGCCGCCACGGTCGCGATGCAGGCCCGTCGCTACATGCACGAGTACGGCGCCACATCCGAAGACTTCGGTCGTGTCGCGGTGGCGGATCGCCGGCACGCGGCCAACAACCCGGCGGCGTTCTTCTACCAGAAGCCCATCACGATCCAGGACCACCAGAGCTCGCGGATCATCGCCGACCCGCTCCGTCTGCTCGACTGCTGCCAGGAGAGCGACGGGGCTGTCGCGATCGTCGTCACGTCCACCGAGCGGGCCCGCGACCTCAGGGCCGGTGCCGTTCCCATCCTGGCCGCTGCCCAGGGCAGCGCCGCCGACCAGTTCGTCATGACGTCCTACTATCGCGACGACATCGGCATCGCCGAGATGGGCGTCGTGGGCCGCGACCTGTGGCGCCAGTCAGGCCTCGCGCCCGCCGACATCCAGACGGCGGTGCTCTACGACCACTTCACGCCGTACGTGCTCATGCAGCTGGAGGAGCTCGGCTTCTGCGGCCGCGGAGAGGCGAAGGACTTCATCGCCGACGGTGCGATCGAGATCGGGGGCCGACTGCCGCTGAACACCCATGGTGGGCAGCTCGGCGAGGCGTACATCCATGGCATGAACGGGATCGCTGAAGGGGTGCGCCAGATCCGTGGGTCGTCGGTCAACCAGGTCGACGGGGCACGGCACGTCCTCGTCACGGCCGGCACCGGTGTGCCCACCTCGGGGCTCATCCTCGGCGGTGCCTGAGGTCGTTCGGACAGGCTCGACCGTCAGCGGGTCGAGACGGCTCAGGCTCGGGCGATGAGGCAGTCGGCCAATGCTGGCCGCGCGTCGTCGCCGACCGTCGCGGTCACCACGATGCCGGCCGGCTCGTCCCACGCGTTGAGCGTGAGGGTCTCGCCGGGGAAGACGACGCCGGCGAACCGGGCCGAGAATCCGCCCACCGCTGAGGCGTCGCCGTCGAGGAGGAGGTCGGTGATCTCGCGCAGCACGATGCCGTACGTGGCGAGCCCGTGCAGGATTGGCGCGGGGAAGCCAGCCATCTCGGCGAAGGCCGGGTCGGCGTGCAGCGGGTTGCGGTCGCCGCACAGCCGGTAGAGGAGAGCCTGCTGCGGGGTGACGGCGTACGTCGTGGAGGCGTCGGGGGTGCGGTCCGGCACGGTGACCGCGGCGCCTTGGCCACGATTGCCTCCCCAGCCCCCTTCGCCCTTGACGAAGATCGACGAACGGACCCGCCACAGCTCGGCACCGGACGGATCGGTGGCGACGCCTTCCTGCCAGATGACGGCGGCTCTGCCCTTGTCCCAGACGTCGGTGATCGAGGTGGTGAGGCGCGCCGTTCCCGAGGCGGGCAGCGGGCCGCCCAGGTGGACCTCCTGCGCGCCGTGGACGACCCGGGCAAGGTCGATGTCGCAGCCGGGCAGGTCGAGGCTCGGCGGCTCCGTCACGTGGAAGGACGGCGCCACCACCGCGAAGCTGGGCAGCACCTGCAAGGCGTCGTCGTCGAGCGTCCAGCGCAGTGCGTTGGCCGAGAGATTGTCGCCCGAGCGCGAGCCGGCACCCACGGCCAGGTGGTAGAGCAGCACGTCGCTGCTCGTCCAGGAGAAGTCGACGGCGCCAACCGCGGCGCCGATGGCAACGTCAGGATCGATGGGCGTCAGTCGGAGGCCTTCTGGTGGGCGATGTCTTGTGCTGCGAGGTAGCCAAAGGTCATGGCCGGACCGATCGTGGCGCCCGGGCCGGCGTACGTGTATCCCATGACGGCCGACGAACAGTTGCCCGCCGCGTACAGGCCGTCGATGACCGAACCGTCGGGTCGCAGGGCGCGGGCCCGCTCGTCGGTGACGATGCCACCCTTGGTGCCGAGGTCGCCGGGGACGATCTTGACGGCGTAGAACGGGCCCTGGTCGATGCGGTGCAGTGATGGGTTGGGCGTGACCTTCGGATCGGCGTAGTACCGGTCGTAGGCGCTGTCTCCGCGGTGGAAGTCCTCATCGTTGCCGGACTCGGCAAAGCCGTTGAATCGCCGGACGGTCTCGACCAGGTCATCGGCGGGTACCTCGATCTCTTCGGCGAGATCGGCCAGCGAGGTGGCCTTCTTGATCGTGCCCATCTTGTACCAGCGGCCGGGGAAGGGCTGGCGTGGTGAGAGACCCGCGAACAGGTAGCGATTGCGATAGCGCTGGTCCATGACCAGCCACGCCGGCACGTGGGAGACGCCCGTGGCCTCACCCTTGTAGATCTCATGCGTTGCCTCGACGTACGGCAGCGCCTCGTTCATGAACCGCTGCCCGGCCGAGTTCACGATGATCGAGCCGGGCAGATTGCGCTCGGCGAGGCAGAACCACGGACCGGAGGGGAGCGGGATGGTCGGGCCCCACCAGGCGTCGTCCATCAAATCCGTCGAGGCGCCGATGGCCGCTCCGGCCTCGATGCCGGCGCCGGTGTTGCTCGCCGCGCCGGTGCTCCAGGCTGCTTGGGTCGGGGAGGGCAGGTGCTTCTCGCGCAGGGCGTCGTTCTGCTCGAAGCCGCCAGATCCGAGGATGACACCGCAACGGGCACGGAACACCATGTCGGTTCCCTCATGGGAGGCGCGGACGCCCACGACGCGACCGTCCTCGACGATCAGCTCGGTCAGGGCGGTCTCGTAGTGGACAGGGACGCCAGCATCGACCAGGCCCTTGCGCAGGCTGATGGCGAGCGCATTTCCCATCGCGTACATCTTGCGGTGACGCATCGAGTCGATGACACGCTTGACCATGACCCGGATCATCGTGAGCGGGCCGCGGAGGGTGCGAAGCCCAAGGCTGATCTTGCGGAAGTCGGCCTGGGTGACGATCAGGTTGGCCGGCGCCTTGGCATACGGCGGGTGGAGCCGGTCGAGCTCGTCGCCCAGGATCCTGCCGTCCATCGGACGGGGCTCGACGGTTCGGCCGCTGGCCCGGCCGCCCGGCTGCTCGGGCAGGTAGTCCGCGTACTCGGGGACCCACTTGAGCCGCACTGGCGTGTTGTCGAGGAGGAAGTCGATGACCTCAGGTCCGCGGTCGATGTAGGTGTCGCGTCGGATCTTCGGCACCACGTCGCCCACGATCGAGTCGAGGTACAACCGCGCCTGCTCCGCCTCGTCGTCTGCCACCTGGCCGGCTTCGCGCAGCGCCCGGTTGCCCGGGATCCACACGCCCCCACCCGATCGTGCCGTCGAGCCGCCGAAGTAGGCGCTCTTCTCGATCAGGATCGTGTCGAGGCCCTGATGGGCGGCCGCCAGTGCAGCGGTCATTCCGGCGCCACCGGCACCCACCACTACGACATCACACATGTGTTCCATCGGACCTCCAGTCGGGGCTGACTACCGCAAAACTGTAACAGGTTCTAGTATGACTGACATGCTCTCAGACGACGTCCGACAAGCCGTTGCCAGTACGTTGGCCAGCGCCGAGCGAGACCGTGTGCCGGTCTCGCCGCTGCGCGACACCTGGCCGGACCTCGACGTCGTGGACTCCTACTCGATCCAGCTGCTCAACATCGCCGACCGCCTCGCGGCCGGCGCAACGGTGCACGGGCACAAGGTCGGACTCTCGTCGAAGGCCATGCAGGAGATGATGGGAGTCGACGAGCCGGACTACGGTCACCTGCTCTCCGACATGCAGGTCTTCTCGGACGTTCCGCTCAGTGTCGGTCGCTACTGCATGCCGCGCGTCGAGGTCGAGGTCGCGTTCGTGCTGGGTCGGACGCTGCCGGGCGAAGGCTGCACCGAGGCCGATGTGCTCGACGCCACCGACTACGTCACGGCGTCGATCGAGCTGATTGACTCCCGTATCACCAACTGGGACATCAAGATCGCCGACACGATCGCCGACAACGCCTCCAGCGCCGGCTACGTCCTCGGCTCCGCGCGGATCGATCCGGCCGGGCTCGACCTGACCACGATCGAGGCGAAGCTGCTGTGCAACGGCGAGGAGGTCGCTGCCGGCCGATCCGACGCCGTGCTCGGCAACCCCGTGACGGCCGTGGCGTGGCTGGCCCGCAAGGTGGCCTCCTTCGGCGTCACGCTCGACGCCGGTCACGTGATCCTTCCGGGCAGCGTCCACCGCGCCATCGACGCGCGGGCGGGCGACAACTTCGAAGCTGTGTTCACCGACCTGGGCAGCGTGCAGCTGTCCTTCACCGAATAGGGGAGATGTGATGACCCGCAAAGTCACCGCGGCCATCGTCGGCCCGGGCAACATCGGCACCGACCTGCTGTACAAGCTGCTGCGCAGCGACCTCATCGAGCCGCGCTGGATGATCGGTGTGGACGCGAGCTCAGAGGGGCTCAGGCTCGCCCGCGACCGTGGTGTCGAGGCGTCCCACGAAGGCGTCGACTGGTTGCTCAAGCAGGACGAGCTGCCGGACCTGATCTTCGAGGCGACCTCGGCGTACGTCCACCGCGAATACGCGCCGCGCTATGCCGAGGCCGGGATCAAGGCCATCGACCTGACCCCGGCGGCCGTCGGTCCAGCCGTCATCCCGCCGGTCAACGGCGAGGAGCACGTCAAGGCTGACAACGTCAACATGATCACCTGCGGCGGGCAGGCGACCATCCCGATGGTCGCTGCCGTCTCCCGTGTGGCTCGCGTGCCGTACGCCGAGATCGTTGCGTCGGTCTCCAGCGCGTCCGCCGGTCCGGGCACCCGCGCCAACATCGACGAGTTCACCCGCACGACCAGCGCGGGCGTCGAGACGATCGGCGGCGCCGAGCGAGGCAAGGCGATCATCATCCTGAACCCTGCCGAACCGCCCATGATCATGCGCGACACGATCTTCTGCGCCGTAGCGCCCGACGCCGACCGCGACGCCATCTCCGAGTCGGTGGTGCGGATGGTTCGGGCCGTCCAGGAGTACGTCCCGGGCTACCGACTGCTGCAGGACCCGCAGTTCGACGACCCCTCCGATGCGACCCAGGGAAACACCAAGGTCAGCATCTTCGTGGAGGTCGAGGGCGCGGGCGACTACCTGCCGCCCTACGCAGGCAACCTTGACATCATGACCGCCGCCGCGACCCGCGTCGGTGAGTCGATCGCGAAGGAGATCCTCCGATGACCGCGCCAGTTTCCGGTGTCGACGCGACGGTCGACGCGCTCGCTCGCACGTGGTCGCAGACCGATCCGACCAGCAGCCTCGACCTGCGGCTGACCGACACCTGCCTGCGCGACGGCTCGCACCACAAGCGACACCAGTTCGTGCTGCAGGAGGTGCATGACATCGTGCACGCCCTCGACGAGGCCGGGGTCCCCGTGATCGAGGTGACCCACGGCGATGGGCTCGGCGGTTCGTCGTTCAACTACGGCTTCTCAAGGACGCCGGAGCAAGAGCTGATCAAGATGGCCGCAGAGACGGCAACCCGGGCCCGCATCGCCTTCTTGATGCTGCCGGGCGTTGGCACCAAGGACGACATCCGTGCCGCCCAGGACAATGGCGGTCAGATCTGCCGGATCGCAACGCACTGCACCGAGGCGGACACGTCCCGACAGCACTTCGGGCTGGCCCGTGAGCTCGGCCTGGAAACCGTCGGCTTCCTGATGATGAGCCACACGCAGTCACCAGAAGAGCTGGCCCGCCAGGCGCGCATCATGGTCGATGCCGGGTGCCAGTGCGTCTACGTCGTCGACTCGGCCGGCGCGCTGATCATGGAGGGGGTCGCCGATCGCGTGTCGGCGGTTGTTGCCGAGATCGGTCACGAGGCCACCGTCGGATTCCACGGCCATGAGAACCTCGGGCTGGGCGTCGCGAACACCGTGATCGCGGCCCGGGCCGGAGCGACGCAGATCGACGGCTCGGTCCGCCGATTCGGCGCCGGAGCGGGCAACACCCCGCTCGAGGCGTTCATCGGGGTGGCCGACAAGCTGGGTTGGAACACCGGCGTCGACTTCCTGCAGATCGTCGACGCAGCCGAGGACGTGATCCGTCCGGTCATGCCCGAGGAGTGCACGCTCAACCGGATGACCTTGATGATGGGCTACGCCGGTGTCTACTCGTCGTTCCTCAAGCACGCAGGCAATGCCGCCGAGAGGTACGACGTGTCGGGGGCGCAGATCCTGCTCGAGGCGGGTCGGCGCAAGCTGATCGGCGGGCAGGAGGACCAGCTGATCGACATCGCGCTGATGCTCAAGGCCGCTGGCAGCTGAGTGCCCAAGTTCATGTTCGCCCTCTGGGGAGATGGGGCTGCCGGTCTGCTCGAGCCCGAACGGCGGCAGGTGTTGGCCGATGCCGGGGTGTCGCGGATGCAGGTCAATCTCGATGACGCCGCGGTGGCGCCGGCCATGCGCATGCGGACCACCGATCCGGCGATCTCGGCCATCGTCAGCATCTGGTCCGAGTCCGATCCGGCCGACATCGGCGACGTTCTCGAGGTGTTGGGGGCCGCATCTGACCGGGTGGCCGGCTGGCAGGTCGACGAGCGTCGCCCGATCGACCCGCCCGAGGTGGGCGACGGCAGCCGCGTCGACGCCCTGGCCAACATCGCCGTGCTGCGTCAACCTGCCGAGCTGACCCGCGAGGAGTGGTTGCATCGCTGGCTGGTGGACCATACGCCGATCGCCATGGAGACCCAGGCGACCTTCGGGTACGTGCAGAACGTGGTGGTAGCCGCGGTCACGGACGACGCTCCGCCGGTGGCAGCGTTGGTGGAGGAGCTTTTCCCCACGGCAGCGCTCCACGACATCCACGCCTTCTACGGCAGCGGTGGCGATGAAGCCGCGCTGACCGATCGCTTCACGCGGCTGATGGCCAGCGTCGCTCGGATCGGCGCCGACCGTGATCTGGATCTGGTGCCATCGAGCCGATACCTCTTCGACCCGGTCTGATCGACTCGCAGGGGTGCTGTCCAGTCACAAATGGACTGGAATAGCAGCTGTGCAGGCGCTGCGGTCGGGGGATGCTCGTGAACGTGCGCGCTCGATCCAGGTGGCTCAGGACGCTCTCGACGCCGCCAAGGCTGTGGCGCTGTCCGAGCTGCAGATCAGCCGCGATCACGAGCTCGATGGCGCGTCGACCCTGAACGCATGGGTCCGCAACGAGCTGCGGCTCAATGCCGGGCAGGCCGCGGTGCTGGCCCGCAACGTCACCGCTCTCGACGAGCTGCCACGCGTTGCCGAGGTCGCGGCCGCCGGCCGGATCAGTGCAGCGCACGTGCGGGTGTTCGTCGACGGCCTGGCCCATGTCGGGGTCGGCAAGATGCGAGAGTTCGAGGACGTGTTCGTCGAGGTCGCGCTGGCGCACGATCCTGGTGAGCTGTTCGAGACCGTCAAGCACCTCAAGGACGTCGTCCAGCCGGAGGAGCTGGACGATGCGTGGGAGAAGGGGATGGACAAGGAGGATTTCCAGGTCGACGCCGTCCCTGATGGCTGGCACGTCAATGGCTTCCTCAACACCACTACCGGCGCCAAGTTGAAGCAGGTCCTGGACTCTGTCTCAGCACCTCGCGACGCTGAGGACACCCGCACCGGATCCCAGCGACGCGTCCAGGGCCTCGACGACCTGCTGACCTCGATTCTCGGCAGCGGGTTGCCGTCGGACAAGGGCGTCAAACCGCACCTGTCGGTCTTCGTCGACGCGGAGACTCTGCAGGCCGCCGCTCACCACGTCCAGCAGACCACTGAGCAGCCGGCGCACGTTTCAGACCTCATGCCCCAGGTGGAACCAGCCACGCTTGCTGGGCACGGGGCGATCGGGCCGAACCTGCTGATGTACTTCGCCTGCGTGAGTGATTTCACTGCGTTCCTGGTCAAGGCCAACGGCGATGCGCAAGCGCAGATTCTCAATGCTGGTCGTGAGTGCTACCAGCCCAACCAGCTGCAGCGCCGGTCGGTGATCGCCCGCCAGAACGGAGTGTGCGCTTCTCCGAGATGCCATCACACCCACCTGGAGATTCACCACGTCGTCTGGTGGTCACTTGGTGGCACCACGGATCTGGATCTGCTCATCGGGTTGTGCAGCCGATGCCACCATCTGCTGCACCGCGGGCGGCTGCACATCGCCGGCAACGCCGCCGACGGATTCACCTTCACCACCCGCACCGGCCGGCCCCTCAAGCGCCGACGACGAACCGACTACCACCGAGCCGCCTGACCGCCCCGTCCGGCGGCCAACCGGCACGTCCGGCCGCGCACGGGGTGAACCCCAACGGGCTAGCCGACACCAGTTCCATGAGCGGTGACTTGATCGGCCTTCACGCGACCTCGCGGTGGGATGGTCGGCAAACCGGACGCGGAAAGCCGACTCATCCACCTTCACCAGACGCCGCGCCGGTGCACATTAAGGATTTGGTTCGGCTGACGGAGTGATTCCTGGCGCGGACCTTCTCGAGTAGGGCCACGGGTCCGAGTCGCACCGCTCGAGTTGTGCGGTGGGCGCGGTCGTGATGGACTTATTACTAGAACGTGTTCTAGTATTGCCATCAAGACTTTCCAAGGAGATGTAATGACCCAGGCCGTGCTGGATGCCGTACGAGACCTCCTTCCCGCTTTGCGTGAGCGTGCCGATGAGACCGAGCGCCTGCGCCAGGTCCCCGATGCGTCGGTCAAGGATCTGGAGCAGGCCGGTTTCTTCCGGATGCTCCAGCCCAAGCGCTTCGACGGACTCGAGTCCGATCCGATCGACTTCTACACCGCGGTCAGCCTGATCGCCTCCGGGTGCGGTTCGACCGGATGGATCTCCTCGGTGCTCGGCGTCCATCCGTGGCAGATCGCGCTGTTCCACGATGACGCTCAGCAGGCCGTGTGGG
Source organism: Aeromicrobium sp. A1-2 (assembly GCF_003443875.1). NCBI lineage: Bacteria > Bacillati > Actinomycetota > Actinomycetes > Propionibacteriales > Nocardioidaceae > Aeromicrobium > Aeromicrobium sp. A1-2. The sequence continues at coordinate 661,464 of NZ_CP027482.1, forward strand.
GCAGTGACACGTCCACGCGGGTGAGCTCGTCCTACGCCCCCACCGGCAAGGCTGTCGTGACAGATGGTGGCTACAAGCTGGCGGGTCGCTGGAGCTTCTCCTCGGGTTCAGCGCATGCCACCTGGGTGCTGCTCGGCGGACTGGTGACCAATGCCGAGGGCCAGATCGTCGACTTCAAGACGTTCCTGGTGCCGCGCGACAAGTACGAGATCATTGACGTCTGGAACGTTGTCGGCCTCGCCGGTACGGGTTCCAACGACATCGTGGTCGCCGAGACCTTCGTCCCCGAAGAGTTCACGCTCTCGATGGGAGACACCGGCCGTTGCTTCGGCCCGGGACAGGAGCAAAACCCCAGCGATCTGTACAAGCTCCCGTTCCACTCGTTGTTCACCACGACCATCACCGCGCCCATCGTGGGGATGGCCCGTGGGGCCTACACCGAGCACGTCGAGATGCAGCAGGCTCGGGTGCGTGCCGCCTACGCCGGCGAGAAAGCGTCGTCCGACCCCTTCGCCGCGGTGCGAATAGCGCGGGCGTCCAGCTCGATCGACGGTGCCTGGGCGTTGTGCATGTCGAACATTCGCGAGGAGCAGGCCCTGGTGGCCAAGGGCGAGCGGATTCCGATCTCGCTGCGGCTCAAGGTCCGCCGCGATCAGGTGCTCGGCACCCAGCGCGCCATCGACGCGATCGATGAGCTCTTCGAGGCGTCGGGTGGCCGTGCGCTGGCCAACGGCACGTATCTCCAACGCGCCTGGCGCGATGCTCACGCCGGCCGTGTGCACGCCGCGAACGATCCCGAGCGGGCGCTGCAGATGTTCGGGATGGCTGAGTTCGGGCACAAGGTCGACCCGGGAATGTACTGATGACTGACGGCACCCGTGGAGGATTCGATCGTGAGTCGACCCGCCGTTCTGCCAAGGCCGGCGACCTGACACTCAACTACTACGAGGCGGGCGAACCCACCTCCGTCGGTGGCGGGCTTCCCCTTGTGATGCTGCACGGTGGTGGACCGGGCGCGTCGTCGTGGTCCAACTTCGGGCCGGCGCTGCCGGGCTTCGCCGAAGACTTCCGGACCCTGCTCGTTGACCAGCCCGGCTTCGGGCAGAGTGACAAGCCGCCGGTCGAGGGCAACTACTTCCGTTTCGCCGCCGAGGCCGTCAAGCTGCTGCTCGACGAGCTGGGTATCGATCGCATCCACCTGCTGGGCAACAGCCTGGGTGGTGGAACCGCGATGCGGTTTGCCCTGCTCTATCCCGAGCGCGTCGGTCGTCTGGTCCTGATGGGTCCGGGCGGCCTGTCGCTCAACCTGTTCCACGCCGACCCGACCGAAGGCGTCAAGCGGCTGATGGAGTTCGGCGCGGCTCCGTCCGAGGCCGCACTGCGCGGGTTCATCTCCTCGATGGTCGTCAACCAGGACCTGGTCACCGACGAGCTGGTGGCCGAGCGGTTCGCCGATGCGATGGCGCCCGGTTCGATGGAAGCCATGAAGTCGATGGGCATGTCGTTCTGGAACCCGGACAGCTTCGAGGACGGCCTGCTGTGGCGCGATGCCCACAAGCTGCGCCGCCCGACACTGCTCACCTGGGGGCGCGAGGATCGCGTGAACCCCCTCGACGGCGCCTTCGTCGCGTTGAAGATGATCCCCAAGGCTTCGCTGCACGTGTTCCCGAACTGCGGGCACTGGGCGCAGATCGAGGCGGCCGAGGAGTTCCGCGAGGTCTGCACGGCCTACCTCGCGCGTCATATCGAGAGGAGCCGGTCATGATCGACATCCGTTCCATGGGCTACGCGCGCGTGGCCTCGACCAATCTTGAGGAGTGGCGGACGTTCGGCACCAAGGTGCTGGGCCTTGCCGAAGGCCGCGGTCCGACCCAGGAGAACCTCTACTTCCGGATCGACGAGGTCTCCAGCCGGCTGGTCATCGTCCCGTCCGATGTGGACCGGCTCGAGTGTGTCGGCTGGGAGCTCGCCGACCACACCGCGCTGCAGGCCGCGCGGGAGCACCTGGCCAAGGCGGGTGTCGACGTCACCGAGGCGACTGCCGAAGAACTGGCCGACCGTCGCGTCCAGGAGATGATCCGGTTCGCCGATCCGTTCGACAACATCTTCGAGCTGTTCCACGGCATCACCTACGAGTCGCGACCCGTCGTGACGCCCTACGCCTCGACGTTCGTCACCGGCGACCAGGGCATGGGCCACGTCGTGATCCCGGTCGATGACGATGTCGAGGCGCTGAGCTTCTACCGTGACGTCCTGGGCTTCCGGCTGCGGGACTCGATGTCGATGCCGGGGGAGTTCGTCGGCAAGGAGCCGGGCTCGAAGGTGTGGCTGCGGTTCCTCGGCGTGAACCCGCGGCACCACTCGCTGGCGTTCCTGCCGATGCCCAATCCCAGCCGCTGCGTGCACATCATGCTCGAGGTCGAGAAGCTCGACGATGTCGGCCGTGCGCTCGAGCGCGTGCGCAAGCACAAGGCGCCGCTCTCGGCCACGCTCGGCCGGCACATGAACGACGAGATGGTGTCGTTCTACGTCAAGTCGCCCGGTGGCTTCGACATCGAGCTCGGCTGCGAGGGCCTGACCGTCAACGACAAGCGCTGGGTGGCCCGGGAATCAACGGCCGTCTCCTACTGGGGACACGCCTTCGGCCAGTCCGGCTGAGCGGGGCAGGACGGTGGATTCGGTGACTGACGCTGAGCTTCCCGAGGGGATGAGCTCCGACGCTGCTGCGTCCTGGCCCCCTCGGGAGCTGATCGACTCCTTCCTGGGGGGCGACCACGAGGAGTTCGCGTGGCGCCCCGGCGAGGTCGTCCACATCGACGGTGAGGAAGCCCAGGCGGCCGCACTGAAGTTTCGCGATGTGCTCGGACGCTACGCCAGCGGGGTCACCGTCGTCACCACGATGCAGGGGGACACCCCGGTCGGCATGACGTGTCAGTCATTCACCAGCGTCTCGCTCGACCCACCTCTGGTGGCCTTCCTGCCGATGAAGACTTCTCGTGCCTTCGCTGCGATCCGTCAGTCCAGGCGGTTCTGTGTGAACTTCCTCGCCGCCGACCAGACCGAGCTGTCCAACGGGTTCGCCTCGCGGGCCGAGGACAAGTTCGACGGGGTCGACTGGCAACCCACGAGCCTCGGCTCGCCTCGGCTCGAGGGCACAGTCGGCTGGGTCGACTGCGTCGTCCACGACGTCCACGAGGCGGGCGACCACTACCTCGTCATCGGCCGGGTCGAGGACCTCGACCAGGGCAGTGCCTCCAAACCGCTGCTCTTCCACGAGGGCAAGTACCGCACGGCGGAGTAGTAGTCGAGCCGAACCCCTTGACAGACGGTCCGGGCATTCATACATTCATACAAACTCTGGATGAATGGCCCGAAAGGTCGACATGGAACTGGGACGCAGGGCAGTAGTTCTCGGCGGCAGCATGGCGGGGCTGAGCGCCGCTGGTGCCCTGGCTGCGCACTTCGACCGGGTGCTCGTGCTCGAGCGTGACGAGCTGCCACCGGAGGCCGAGCACCGTCGCGGAGTCCCGCAGAGCAAGCACCCGCACTTCCTGCTCAACTCGGGACGGCGGGCACTGGGTGAGCTGTTTCCCGGTTTCGAGTCCGATCTCATCGCTGCCGGCGGCATGCCGCTGATTGCATCGTTGGACACTGCCCACATGACCGACGACGGGTGGTCGCCGCGCAAGAAGGGCGCGCTCGACATGGTCTACGGCTCCCGCATCCTGGTCGAGCGGGTTCTGCGTGACCGGGTTCGAGCCCTCGACAACGTCACGATCCGCGAGGGCGTATCGGTGTCGGGCATCGCCACGGTCGACGGCGGCACCGTGAACGGCCGAGTCACCGGCGTCACCTTCTCGACCGTGACGGGTGACGAGCAGGTCGACGCCGACCTCGTGGTCGACGCGTTGGGCCGCGGCTCGTCCGTCGCCGACTGGCTGACAGCCGCGGGATGGCCTGCCGTCCCGATCATGACCCTCGACGCCAAGGTCACCTATGTGTCGCGCTGGTACGAGCTGCCCTCGGATGCTGAGCGTGCTGACAGCTGGTGGTGGAAGCACATGGTGATCATGCCGACGGAGAAGAAGGGCGATCATCCGATCGAGCACGACTACCTGATCAACTTCTTCCCGATCGAAGGCAACCGCTCGATCGCCTGCATGGGATCGTGGGGTCTGGACATGCCTCGCAACTCCGAGGCTTTCGTCGCCGCGGCCGACAAGTTGCAGACCCCGAAGTTCGCCGCGGCCATGGCGGCTTCGACGCCGACATCAGAGGTGCACCTCACCCGATCGACCGGCAACAAGTGGCGCCGGTACGACAAGCTTGCCGTCGCGCCGCAAGGCATCGTCTTCGTCGGCGACTCGATCTGTGCCTTCAACCCGTTCTACGGTCAGGGCATGAGCTCGGCCGCGTTGTCGGCGCTGCGCCTGCGGGGCGCCCTGCGGTCGACCGGCGCACTGGACGCGGCGTTCTACGGCGGATTCCTGGCTGCGCAGGCCAAGGAGCTCAAGGTCCCGTGGGGGATGGCGATGGCGCGCGACCGTGGCTACGAGTGCGCCACCGGCACCGAAGTGGCACCGGCGTGGATGCGCAAGATCCTCGCCTCGGTGGGTGCTTCGATGTTCAGCACCATCACGGGTGCCTCCCGCGAGGACCATGTGGTGGACGAGCACTTTGCCCGGGTCTTCAATCTCGACGAGTCGATCGGCACGATGCTGCGCAACCCGCGAGTCATCTTCGGTTTGCTGCGCTTCAGGGTCAGGGACATCTTCGGGTGGCACAAGATCGACTTCGGATTCGATCCGCAGCTCGACCCGCCCGGCAAGATCTGGGCGGCGGGTGCCAGTGCTGAAGCAGAGCTGGCGACGGCGGGTGCACGATGAGCGCGACCTGCGACCAGGCAGCAGAGCTGGTCACGCAACAGCTTGGCTTCGACTGCCATGACGTCAGTCCGGTCGCTTCGGTGCGCAGCCCGTTCGACCTGGCGCACTGGACCATGCCGCTGCTCGAGCTGTTGATCATCGCGGGCGCGATCTTTGCGTTGGTCCACGCCATCCGGCGCTACAAGGATGGCGACCCGATCAACCTGGCCCTGTGGTTCGCGCCCTTGGTCTACCTCATGGTGACCGAGCCACCGTTGTACTTCCCGGAGTGGTTCGGCCTCGACGAGGTGTATGGGTTCATCTTTGCCCACAACCAGTTCACGGTGCAGTTCATGTGGGACCGGCTGCCGCTGTACATCATCGCGATCTATCCGGCCCTGTTCCAGCTGGCCTACGAGGCTGTGCGGGTGCTCGGCATCTTCCGCAACCGCGGTGCGTTGGTGGGCTCGATCGCCGTTGCCTTCGTCAGCCAGGTCTTCTACGAGATCTTCGACCAGCTCGGCCCGCAGCTGGGATGGTGGGCGTGGCACGACGACAACCAGATCGTCAACCACCCGGCGCTTGCCTCAGTGCCCATGAACAGCATGCTGCTGTTCGCCTCGGTGTCGTTCGGCGTCATGACCTACCTTGTCGTGCGCTTCATCGGTCCGAAGGAAGACAGCGGCCAGCCTGCACGCGGATGGTCGCTGACGGCCCGCATCGTCCTCATCGGCCTGGTCACCTTTCCGTCGATGGCTGTGGCCGGGATCCCGGCCAGCTTCTTCGGAGGCGACACGCCGAACGTCACGGGGCAGGCGTGGGTGCTCGGGATCGAGCTCGGACTGGTGTGGCTGGCCGGTGGATGGATCCTTCTCGGCGCCTTCCGCGGTCGCGGTACCGACGAGGTCGTGCCGATGACGTCGTTCGCCCGGATCTATCCGGTCACGTACGTCGCCGTGATGGCTGTGTTCTGGGTCGCTGCGATACCGGCCTACTTCGGTGCCACGGACGGGATCACCAGCGACGGCACTCCGATAGGCAGCGGCCTCTACGTGATCGCCTGCTTCATCGCGGCGGACATCATCCTCGCGCTGCTGTACACCGGCCGCCGAAGCCGAGTCGACGTCCTGACAGGGTGAGCACATGGGCCACCACGGCTGGCAGGGCAACCCGCCGCACACCGAGGACGACGCACGTCAGCGCATCATCGCCGCGACGCGATCGTGCGTCGAGAAGTACGGTGCAGCCCGGACGACGGTGTCCGACGTCGCCGGTGAGCTCGGCGTCACCCGGCAGACCGTCTATCGGTACTACCCGAGTCACGCGGTTCTGCTGGAGGCCGTGGCCGAGGCGGGCCTCGTCGACTTCGTGGAACGGATGACGGCGCACCTGAAGACCTTCGACTCGCCGGTCGACGTGGCGATCGAGTCGATCGTCTTCGCGGTCGAGGCGATTCCGCATGAGCCCAGCATCGGGCTGCTCCTCCAGGTCGGGGAGACCGAGGTGTTCAGCCGCGATGCCACGACCACGATGTCGTTCACGATCGGGGCCGACATCCTGCGCAGCATCCCGGTCAGCTGGGCCGACATCGGCGTTCAGGACGACGAGCTGGAAGGGCTGGCTGAGATGCTGATGCGCCTGTTCGTCTCGTTCCTGCAGTTCCCGGGGGAGCCGGCCTACACAGCAGACGACATCCGATCCTTCGCCCGCCGCTGGCTGGGTCCGGCCCTTCACCGCTGACCCTCCGGCACGCCCGCATGAGACCGTCGGCATCCCGATGTCGCCGTGTTGTACGGAATTTTTCGCGTGGTCCGAGGGGTGACACCGGCCCAGCATGCGGACTAGGGTCGATGGCCTGATCCAACTGGGCGGTCGAGGTGAGCACATGTCAGAGATACTTGTGGGGGTAGACCGGAGCGAGCAGAGCAGGCGGGCAGTCGAGTTCGCGGCAGATCGAGCCCATCAGCTGGACCTGAAGGTCGTGGTGGTGCATGTGATCCCCTGGTCACCGTTCTCGTTCACCACCCCGGAGGAAAACGAGCACCGCTCCACGCGCCGGGCCGAGGAGATTGCCGCAGCGACAGACCAGATCGTCGAACCCTTGGCAGCACTGGTTCGCGAGAAGGGAGTCGCGGTCGAGACGCTCGTCAAGCACGGCGATCCGGTGGACACGCTGATCGAGATCGCCTCCCAGCGCGAGAGTCGGCACATCGTGCTCGGGCGCACGGGGGACAGCCGCGTCAAGCGGGCCCTGTTCGGCAGCACGCCCTCCCAGGTGGTGCAGCACTCGACCGTGCCGGTAACGGTGGTCCCGTGAGCACCCTCGGCGCCACCGTCGCGCTGAGCGTGGACGACACCGTCAGCGAGTACTTCGGGCCGATCTCGGACTTCATCGTCAGCGTTGTGTTCTACTCCGTGACGATTTTCGGCGCCGAGATCTCGCTGATCGTGGTGTGGCTGATCTGTGCTGCCCTCTTCTTCACCTTCTGGTTCGGTTTCCCGCAGCTGCGTGGGCTGCCGCACGCGATCAACCTGGTCCGGGGCCGGTACTCCGATCCGGAGGACGCCGGCGAGGTCTCGCACTTCCAGGCCCTTGCGACAGCGGTCTCCGGGACGGTCGGACTCGGGAACATCGCCGGCGTCGCCGTCGCCATCTCCCTGGGTGGACCCGGTGCCACTCTCTGGATGATCCTGGCCGGGTTCCTCGGGATGGCCTCCAAGATGGCTGAGTGCACCCTCGGAGTCATGTACCGCCAGGAGCATGCGGACGGGTCGGTGTCCGGCGGACCGATGTACTACCTGCGCGACGGAGTGGCAAAGGTCACCGGCAACGCCAGACTGGGCAAGTTCCTGGCCGCGTTCTTCGCCGTCTGCTGCATCGGAGGCTCGCTGGGCGGCGGAAACATGTTCCAGGCCAACCAGGCCACTGCCCAGATCGTGGGTGTCACGGGTGGCGATGACAGCCCCTTCGCCGACATCAACTGGGTCATCGGCCTGGTCTTCGCGGCGGCGGTCGGCGCGGTGATCATCGGTGGGATCAAGAGCATCGCCCGGGTGACGGAGAAGATCGTCCCGTTCATGGCCGGCACGTACGTCGCGGCCTGCCTCATCGTCATCGTCGGCAGCATCGACCAGGTGCCCGGCGCATTCGGTGACATCATCGCGGGCGCGTTCAACCCACAGAGCGTGGCCGGAGGGTTCCTCGGGGTGCTGATGGTCGGCTTCCAGCGAGCCGCATTCTCCAACGAGGCCGGGATCGGCTCGGCATCGATCGCACACTCCGCGGTCAAGACCAAGGAGCCGGCGACCGAGGGCTTCGTGGCGCTGCTGGAGCCGCTGATCGACACCATCGTGGTGTGCACGATGACGGCGCTCACGATCGTCATCACCGGCGCCTGGAGCGATCCGGACGCCTCGGAGCTCGGCGGGGTCGAGCTCACCTCACGTGCGTTCGAGTCGGTGATCCCCTGGTTCCCGAACGTCCTGGCGGTAGCGGTCGTCCTGTTCGCGTTCTCGACGATGATCTCGTGGTCGTACTACGGGATGAAGGCGACGGGCTACCTCTTTGGTGACAGCACCACCGCCGAGGTCGTGTTCAAGGTCGTCTTCTGCCTGTTCATCGTGGTGGGTGCCGCCCTGTCGCTGGATCCTGTGATCGGCTTCTCGGACTCGATGATCTTCTCGATGTCGATCGCCAACGTCATCGGCCTGTACATCCTGGCCCGCACGGTCCGCAACGAGGTTCGAAGTCACCGCAGCAAGGTGGAGAGCGGTGAGTTCGCCCGGGTGAAGTGATCCGATGATCGGTCCACTGGAGACTCCAGGTGGATCGGCCCGCCCTACCGGAGCAGGTTGGCTCGGTGCTGGTGGGGGAGGCCGAAGAGCTGGTTGAGGGCCTGGGCTCGCTTGAGGACCAGGTGGGCGTCGTGCTCCCAGGTGATCGCGATACCGCCGTGCAGCTGGACGGTCTCGCCCGCGACGGCCACCGCCGCATCGCTGCAGTACGAACCAGCCGCAGAAGCGAGGCGATCGAGGCCGGGTGTGTCGTGGACGTGGGCCTGCACGGCGGCCCAGGCGCCGGCGCGGGACATCTGGACGAGTACGAGCAGGTCGGCCATGCGGTGCTTGAGCGCCTGGAACGAACCGATCGGGCGGCCGAACTGCGACCGTTGTTTGGTGTATTCGACCGTCATGTCGAGGCCGCGCTGCGCGCAGCCGACCTGAAGGGCAGCCGTGGCGAGAGTGCCGACACGGTGCGCGTGGGCGAGAGCGGCTGCGGCGTCGAGCGTGATCGTCTCAGCAGTCACGCCATCGAGCTCGAGATCGGCGAAGGTCAGAGTCGGGTCTAGGCCGGCGACCTTCGTACGAGTCACCGACGAAGGGGCGACGCTGAACAGTCCGACACCTTCATCGTGGGTGGCGACGACGAGAAGGATCTCGGCGACATCGCCGTACAGGACCGGTGCGACCGAGCCGGTGAGCTTGCCGTCGCTGAAGGTGACACGGACGGGCGCATCTACCGGACCGGTGACTCCGGACCAGGCGAGGGTGGCGACGGTGCCAGCCGCGATCCGCTGCACCAGCGGTCCGCCATCGAGAGCAGCGCTGGCAACGAGCGATGCCAAGAGAGGTGAGGGGGTGAGCGCTCGGCCGAGCTCTTCGAGCACGACGTAGGTCTCGGCGAGGGTGAAGCCGGCTCCACCGCCTTCCTCGGGGATGGCAAGGGCGGCGACGCCCATCTGCTCGCACAGGGTCGACCACAGCTCGGCGTCGAAGGTGTTGAATGCGTTGCGCACGGCTTGGCTGTCCGAGCGTTTTTCGAGCAACTTGCGCACCGAGCCGGCCAGCTCGATGTGGTCCCGCGTGGGTGCGAGGTCTGTCATTGCGTCGGGCTCGACGAACGAGAGGACAGCAGCGAGGCGAGGACGCGCTCGCGGTGGAAGGCCGGAGTGCCCCACGCCGACTGCAGCGCTCGGATGCGGAGCAGCCACAGACTGAGGTCGAATTCGGCGGTGTAGCCGATCGCACCGTGCACCTGCAGACCGACGCGGGCCGAGAGGTTGGCGGCGGCGGCGGCCTGGATCTTGGCAGCGGACACGGCACGAGGCGACGGGTCCAATGCCGCACCGACGATCAGCGGGCGAGCGAAGTCCAGAGCAATGCGTACGTTGGCGAGCTGGTGCTTGATCGCCTGGTACGAGCCGATCGTGCGACCGAACTGGGTGCGCTGCTTCACATAGGTCACCGCGTCAGCGAGCACGCGCTCCCCGGCACCAAGCAGCTCGGCGGAGGCGGCCAGCACGGCGAGGTCGAACGCAGCGTCGACGTCACGAGTGCCGACCGGGCCGGCCTTCGTGACCTTGAACAGGCGTCGGCTGGGATCAACGGACTCGATCGCGTCCGAGTGCTCGGCCTGGTGCACTGTGCCGTCGACCACGACGTAGACGTCGTTGGCGGCGTCGGCATCCACGGCATGCGGAGTGTGTGGCGGGGCGGCGACAGTCGCGACGGTGCCGTCGGCGATCGCCGCACGTTCAGGACCTTCGAGTGCGGCCGCGAGGTAGGCAGCAGACTCGATCCACGGGCCCGGCACAGCATGACGGCCGAGAATCTCGAACGCGCAGACGAGCTCGACCGGCGTAGCGCCGACTCCGCCCTGCTGCTCGGGAATCAGGAGGCCGGACACGCCGACCTCGGTGATCTGCTGCCACAGGTCGAGACCGGGCTTGGCGTCACCCTCGGCCCAGGCGCGGTTGACGGCGACGGGGTCGCTGGCGGCGATCTGACCATGCAGCGCCGACATGAAGTCACGCTGGTCAGAGGTGAGCTCGAACTTCATCCCCGGGCCTCCCTCGGGAGACCGAGGATGCGCTCGGCGACGATATTGCGCTGGATCTCGTTGGTGCCCGCATAGATCGGACCGGACAGGGAGAACAGGTAGCCGTTGGTCCAGGATGAGGCGACCTCACCCTCGGCGCCGAGCAGGTCGAGCGCGCTCTCGTGGAGAGCCACGTCTAGCTCGCTCCACCACACCTTGTTGACCGAGCCGGCCGCACCGATGTCGCCACCGTCGGCGAGCTTGGTGACCGTGCCCCAGGTATAGAGCCGGTAGGCCTCCGCGCGCACCCAGGCGTCGACGACAGCGCTTGAAAGCGCTGGATCAGGATGCTCGGCATACACATCGACCAGGCGGTCGGCCGCGGCGCAGAAACGCCCCGGCGAACGCAGCGACAGCCCACGTTCGTTTCCGGCGGTGCTCATCGCGACCCGCCAGCCTTCGCCGACCGCACCGAGCACGTCGGCGTCGGGGACGAAGACGTCGTCGAGGAACAGCTCGGCGAAGCCGGCCTCGCCGTCGAGCTGCGCGATTGGACGTACGGTCACGCCGCTGGCATCGAGTGGGAAGCAGAAGTAGGTGAGGCCGCGATGGCGCTGCGCCTCCGGATCGGAGCGAAACAGGCCGAAGCCCATGTGCCCGTACGTGGCCCGCGACGACCAGGTCTTCTGCCCGTTGAGCAGCCAGCCGCCATCGACCTTTGTGGCGGTCGAGCGCAGCGAGGCGAGGTCGGAGCCGGCTTCGGGCTCGGACCAGGCCTGGGCCCAGATCGTCTCGCCGGTCGCCATCTGTGGCAGCCAGCGCTTCTGCTGATCGGGAGTGCCGTGATCGAAGATGATCGGTGCGAGCAGGAAGATGCCGTTCTGCGAGACGCGGCCGGGAGCACCAGCGCGGTAGTACTCCTCCTCGAAGATGACCCACTCGATCAGCGACGCGCCACGGCCGCCGAACTCCTCGGGCCACGAGACGACGGACCACTTGGCGTCCGACAGCTGCCGCTCCCACTCTCGATGAGCGGCAAATCCAGCTTCGGTGTCCATCGACGGCAGGGTCTGGGCCGGTACGTTCGCCGCGAGCCAGGAGCGGGCCTGGTCGCGGAAGGTGAGCTGCTCCGGACTGAAGTCGAGGTTCACTCTCTGCTCTGCTCTTTGTTGCCCTGCTCCTTGTTCTTGGCAGCCATCGACTTGGCGTCGAGGCCGCCGAGCGAGTCGGCACCGACCTCAGCATTGTGCGCGTGGGCGAAGTGGTGCAGCCCGAACACTGAGTCCATGCCGGCACGCATGCCCTGCAGGTCCTCGGCCTGGTTGACGGCCTTCTTGGTCAGGGCGAGTCCGAAGCGCGGCATCTGCGAGATGCGGCCGGCGAGCGCCAGCACGGTCGCCTCCAGCTCGGCGGCTGGGACGACTTGGTTGACCATGCCGAGCTCCTGGGCGCGGGTGGCGCTGAAGCGATCACCGGAGAACAGGAACTCCTTGGCGGCGCGCGGGTTCATCACCCACGGGTGCGCGAAGTATTCGACACCCGGGATGCCCATCCGGACGACCGGGTCGGAGAAGAATGCATCATCTGAAGCGATGATGAAGTCGGCCGACCAGGCGAGCATCAGACCGCCGGCGATGCAGGCGCCGTGCACCATCGCGATGACGGGCTTGGGGATCTCGCGCCAACGGCGGCACATGCCGAGGTAGACCTCCGACTCGCGGGCCCAGCGCAGGTCACCGCCTTCTTTTTCGACGTGAGTCCAGTGGATGCCGGCCTTGCGATCGAACTCGACGTCGACGTCGCGGCCAGGTGTGCCGATGTCATGACCGGCACAGAAGTGCTTGCCGTTGCCGGCCAACACGATGACCTTGACGTCGTCGTCATCTGTGGCGCGCACGAACGCAGCGTCGAGCGCGTACGTCATGGCGGAATTCTGCGCGTTGCGGTATTCGGGTCGGTTGAGCGTGATGCGGGCGACCTGGTCGACGACCTCGTATGTCACGACGTCTGTTTCGGTGGTCATCGGGTGCTCCTCAGCTCGGTTTTCAGAACTTTGCCAGAAAGATTGCGCGGCAGGGTCTCAACGAAGGCGACCTCGCGAGGTGCCTTGAAGTTGGCCAGCCGCTCGCGGGCGAACGCGATGACAGCATCGGCGTCGAGGTCGCTGTCGCGGCGACGGACGACAAATGCCTTGCCGACCTCGCCGAGACGCTCGTCGGGGATGCCGATCACGGCCACGTCTGCCACGCCGTCGAGTCGTGCGAGTGACTGCTCGACCTCGGCGGGATAGACGTTGAAGCCGCCGCAGATGTACATGTCCTTGAGGCGGTCGGTGATGCGGAGGTAGCCGCTGTCGTCAAGGACGCCGACGTCGCCGGTGTGCAGCCAGCCATCCGCGTCGATCGCCTCGGCCGTGGCGGCGGGATCGTCGAGGTAGCCGAGCATGACCTGCGATCCACGCAGGAGCAGCTCGCCCTCGGTGCCGGCAGCGAGGTGCTCCCCGGTCTCGGGGTCGGCGATGGCTGTCTCCATGCCGTCGATCGCCTTGCCGCAGGTCGTGGCGACGGTCTCGTCGCCGTCACCCCGGCGGCACATCGTGGCGACAACGCACTCGGTCATCCCGAAGGCGGTGATCACCAGGTCGAAGCTGAGCTCGGTCTGCAGTCGCTCGACGAGCGCAACGGGCACGTTGGCGGCACCGGTGTTGGCGAAGCGCAGTGAAGAGGTGTTGGTGGTCGAGAACGCTGGCGACTCGAGCAGGCCCAGAAAGATCGCTGGCGCACCGGGGACCATGGTGATCTGCTCGGACGCGATCAGCGCCAGCGCTGCATCGGCGTCAAACGTCGCCATCGGATAGATGGTGCATCCGCGGATCAGGCCGACGAGGGCGCCGATCTTGTAGCCATAGGAATGGAAGAACGGGCTGATGACGAGATACCGGTCGTCGCGGCTGACTTCGCCGACAGCACTCCAGCTCGCACCGGACGCAACGCTCTGCCGGTGTGAGCTGAGCACGCCCTTGGGTCGGCCGGTCGTCCCCGACGAGAACAGGATGTCGGCGACGTCGTCGGGGGAGACCGCGTCGGCGGCGGCCTCGACAGCCGCGAGGTCGGCGGCGCTGGCTTCGAGCGAGTCGAGGCTGGCAAGGTCGAGGATCTTCGCGTCGGGTGCGATCGTGCCGAGGTCGGCGATCTGCGTCTTGCCGAGGAATCCGTCGGCGATGACAACCAGAGACGCGCTGGTCCGCTCGACGAGTCCGCTGACTTCGTGCGCGGTGTAGCGGGAGTTGGCTGGCACCAGCGTGCCGCCGGCGTACGTGACGGCGAATCCCGCGACAACCCACTCAATGCTGTTGGGTGCCCAGAGGACGACGCATCCGCCAGGCTCCAAGCCCTTGCCGCGGAAGGCGGCAGCCGTACGGCGCACCTGGTCGTACAGTTCGGTGAACGTGAGCGTGCGTCCGTCCATGACATAGGCCGGAGCGTCGCCAAATTCCTTGGCAGCACGGCGTACGAGTCCTGGGACGGTGGTGTCCACTACGCATCCTCTCAACAAACCAAACACTTGCTTGGTAGGCTACCTTAGCGGAGACCGACGCTGACCCGGAAGGAGCCGATCGTGAACACTGCCACCGATGACGCTGCCTTCCGCACCGAAGTACGCAGCTGGCTCGAAGCCAACCTGGCCGGCCGATGGGCTGCGCTCAAGGGAGTTGGCGGCAGCGGCAGCGGCGAGGACGCGTACGACGAACGGCTCGCCTGGAACCGTCACCTGGCCGAGCACGGCTGGACCTGCCTCGGCTGGCCCGCCGAGCACGGCGGACGCGGGCTCAGCCTCTCGCAACAGGCGATCTTCTATGAGGAGTATGCCCGCGCCGATGCGCCCGAGACCGTCAACCACCTGGGGGAGAAGCTGCTCGGCCCTACGCTGATCGAGTTCGGTACCGACGAGCAGAAGGCCCGCTTCCTCCCCAAGATCCTCCACGTTGCGGAGATGTGGTGCCAGGGCTACTCCGAGCCCGGCGCCGGCTCCGACCTCGCAGCCGTGAGCACCAAGGCAGTCGTCACCAGCTCTGAAGGTGGGCCAGGCGAATGGGTCGTCGACGGCCAGAAGGTGTGGACGTCGTGGGCGCAGAAGTCTGACTGGATCTTCGTCATTGCGCGCACCGAGCAGGGCTCGACCCGCCATCACGGTCTCTCGTTCCTGCTGATGCCGCTGGACCAGGACGGCATCGAGATCCGGCCGATCGAGCAGATCACCGGCGGCTCGGAGTTCAACGAGGTGTTCTTCTCGAGCGCTCGTACCGATGAGTCGATGATTCTCGGTGAGCCTGGCGACGGCTGGAAGGTCGCCATGGCGCTGCTCGGCTTCGAGCGTGGCGTCTCCGTGCTGGGCCAGCAGGTCGGCTTCGAGCGCGAGCTCGACGACCTGATTGAGCTCGCCCGCAGCAATGGCTCGCTCGACGATCCGGTCCTGCGCGATCGTCTGGCTCGGCAGAGCGCCGAGTTCGAGATCATGCGGGTCAACGCGATTCGCTCGCTGACCGAAGCCACCCCCGGCGCCGATAACGTCGCCAAGCTCGTCTGGGCCAACTGGCATCGCCGCCTCGGCGAGCTCGCCATGGAGGTCTGCGGCGCTTCGGCGCTTACCGCCGAGGGCGAGTCGTACGACCTGAGCCGTTGGCAGAATCTCTTCCTCTTCTCCCGCGCCGACACGTTGTATGGCGGCAGCGACGAGATCCAGCGCAACATTCTCGCCGAGCGCGTGCTCGGCCTTCCCCAGGAGGCGCGCGGATGACCGTCATGCGACCTGAACAACTCACCCCCGACTACGTCCCCGGACATGGTCTGCTCGCCGACAAGGTCGTGGTCGTGACCGCCGCGGCCGGTGCGGGCATCGGTGCCGCCGTGGCGCGACGCGCGTTAGAGGAATCGGCCGCTGTGGTCGTCATCAGTGACACCCACGTGCGCCGGCTGGCCGAGTCGCACGATGTCCTGGCCCAGGAGTTCGGCCCCGACCGGGTGCGCTCACTCGCCGTCGATGTGACCGACGAAGCCCAGGTGCAGGCGCTGCTCGATCTCGCCGACGAGCACGGTGGCGTCGACATCATGATCAACAACGCGGGTCTGGGAGGCACGGCCGACGTGCTGGAGATGGCCGACGACGAGTGGTCGCGTGTCCTCGACATCACGCTGACCGGAACCTTCCGTTGTGTGCGGGCCGCCGGCAACCGCATGCGCGACGCGGGCAAGCGCGGGATCATCATCAACAATGCTTCCGTCATCGGCTGGCGAGCCCAGGAAGGTCAGGCCCACTACGCCGCCGCGAAGGCGGGCGTGATGGCGCTGACCCGCTGCGCCGCGCTCGACGTGGCACCCCATGGCATCCGGGTCAATGCGGTCGCCCCTTCGCTGGCCATGCACCCCTTCCTCGCCAAGGTCACCAGCGATGAGTTGCTGGCCGAGCTCAAGCAGCGCGAGGCCTTCGGGCGGGCCGCCGAGCCCTGGGAGGTGGCCAACGTCATGGTCTTCCTGGCGTCGGACTACTCCTCCTACCTGACCGGCGAAGTCATCTCCGTGTCGAGTCAGCGAGCCTGAGTCATGACCCCACCAACGCCACCCTCTGCCCGTCGCGACGAGCTGCTGCAGATCGCAGCCGACCTGTTCGCGACCAAGGGCTTCAAGAACACGACCGTCCGGGACATCGCGGACGCTGCGGGCATCCTCAGCGGATCGCTCTATCACCACTTCGACTCCAAGGAGTCGATGGTCGACGAGATCCTCTCGACCTTCCAGGACGACCTGTTCGGCAAGTACGCCGGCATCGTCACCGGCCACGACGACCCGCGCGCGAAGCTCGAGGCCGCGGTGCGGGTGTCGTTCGAGGCGATCGACCAGCATCGCAGCGAGGTCGCGATCTTCCAGAACGAAGCCGACTACCTCGGGACGTTCGACCGGTTCGGCTACCTGGCCGAGCGCAACCAGCAGTCGCGGGACGTGTGGTTGACCCTGCTGGGGGAAGGAATCAACGCCGGTGTCCTGCGCCAGGATCTCGACATCGAGCTGGTCTACCGCTTCATCCGCGACACCGTCTGGGTCGCGGTCCGCTGGTATCGGCCCGGCGCCAAGCTGAGCCACCACGACATTGCCGACCAGTACCTCACCATTCTTCTCGACGGGATCACCACATGAGCTCTCCCACGGCCTACATCATCGACGCGGTCCGCACCCCGGTCGGCCGCCGTGGTGGTTCGCTCGCCGAGATGCACTCGGCCGATCTGGGCGGCCACGTGCTGAAGGCGCTGATGGACCGCACCGGCGTCGACCCGGGCGCGGTCGACGACGTCATCATGGGTTGTTGCGACACGATCGGATCGCAGGCCGGTGATGTCGCCCGCACCGCGTGGCTGGTCGCCGGGCTCCCCGACCACGTTCCCGGGGTGACGATCGACCGGCAGTGCGGATCCTCGCAGCAGTCGGTCCACTTCGCGGCCCAGGGAGTGATGTCCGGGACGCAGGGCCTGGTCGTCGCGGGTGGCCTGCAGAACATGAGTGCCATCCCCATCTCGGCGGCGATGCTGGTGGCCGACCAGTATGGCTTCAGCACGCCGTTCGCCGAGTCTCCGGGCTGGCAGGCGCGCTACGGCAACCAGGAGGTCAGCCAGTTCAAGTCTGCCGAGATGATCGCGGAGAAGTGGGACATCAGCCGCGAGCAGATGGAGGAGTTCGCCCTGGCCTCGCACGAGCGGGCCCGCACGGCGATTGCCGAGGGCAGGTTCGCGGCAGAGATCGCGCCGGTCGGTGGGTTCACGACCGACGAGTGCCCGCGGGAGACATCGCTGGAGAAGATGGCCGGCCTGACGCCGCTGACCCCCGGCGGACGGATCACGGCCGCCGTCGCCTCCCAGCTCAGCGATGCGGCCAGCGCGGTGCTCATCGCATCGGAGCGAGCCGTCGCCGAGCACGACCTCAGGCCGCGTGCCCGGGTGCACCACCTCTCGGTGCGCGCGGATGACCCGATCTGGATGCTGACCGGCCCGATTGCCGCGACCAAGCATGCGCTGGCCAAGGCGGGCATGTCCGTCTCCGACATCGATCTGTTCGAGTGCAACGAAGCCTTCGCCTCAGTCGTGCTGGCCTGGATGCAGGAGCTGGACGTCCCCCACGACAGGGTCAACGTCAACGGCGGGGGCATCGCCCTGGGTCACCCGATCGGCGCGACCGGCACCCGCCTGATGACGACGCTGCTCCACGAGCTCGAACGCACCGGGGGGCGCTTCGGCCTGCAGGTCATGTGCGAGGGCGGCGGCCAGGCCAACGTCACCATCATCGAGAGGATCTAGTCATGGCAGTGTCCGGAAGCACCGAGTTCGACGTCTCCGCCTCGCCCGAGGAGGTCATGGACGCCGTGGCGGCCATCGAGGATCTCCCTCAGCGTTCGGGTCCGCACCAGTCTGCCGAAGTCGAGTCCCGACATGAGGACGGGCGACCGCACCGGGTGCGAGCCAAGGTCAGTGCGGCCGGCTTCAAGGACGAGGAGGTCACCGACTACGCGTGGGACGGGCTGGAGTCGGTCACGTGGACGCTGGCCGAGAGTGCCGTGCAGTCCACGCAGGTCGGGACCTACACGCTGACGCCCACCGCCTCCGGCACCCACATCACGCTGGATCTTGAGATCGGGGTCAAGGTGCCGATGCCTGGTTTCGTGCTGAAACGAGTGCTGAAGACCGCGCTCGACACCGGCAGCAAGGACTTCAAGAAGTATCTCGAGAGCCGCTGACGTTCACTCGCCCCGCTGGACGGCCCAACCTTGGGGGGACTCCGGGTGCAGGATCGCATCGGTCCCGCCGTCGGCGTAGACGACCGAGCCGACCATCAGGCTGCAGGCGTCGGACAGCATGAATGCGATCAATGCCGCCACCTCCTCCGGGCGTCCGACACGACCTATAGCAGTCGGGTAGGCCTCCAGGAGCGGGCCGATCTCCGGATCGGCCAGGAGCTGATCGGTCATAGGGCTGTCGATCATGCCGGGCGCGACGGCGTTGAGCCGGATGCCGTGGCCGATCCAGGGCTCCGTGGTGCCCTCGCGACGCGCCCACCACGCCAGTGCGGCCTTGGTCGCCGGGTAGACCATGACGGACTCGGCCCTGACCGCGTCGGCACGAGCAGCGGGCTCGTCGTCAGCCAGGCAGAGGTCGGCCACGGAGACGCGCCAACCCGGCATGCCCGTGATGGAGTTCGAGGCAAGCAGGACGACGCTGGCGCCACCCGCCGATGCGAGCTGTGGTTGAAGGCCGCGAGCCAGGGCCACGGCTCCGAAGAAGTTGACTGAGACCACGAGCGCTGAGTCGACGCCGGTGGCGCCGGCCAGACCCGCGCACGGCACCAGTCCGTGCACGACGTCGGTCAGTCGCTGCACCTGTGTCACGGCGTGATTCCGGCCGGCGGGCGTGGACAGGTCGGCCGTCACCTCGGCGTCCCGGAGGTCCACTGTGATGACCCGATCTCCCTGGCTGCGCAGCACCTCGGTCGTGGCGGCACCGATACCGCTGGCGGACCCGCTGACGACGAAGGTCTTCACGTGTCGGTGATCCGGATCAGTCCGGCCAGGGTGGCGATGTAGGCCGCTCCGTCGGGCCCGAGATAGATCGCCGCGTAGTGGTTGTTCCACTGGATCCCGGTGCCGGTGAGGCGGCTCCAGACGGTCTTCCCGGTGCGGATGTCGATCGCGGTGAAGTACCACGCGTCGAGCGTGGATCCCAGCCCCTTGAGCTTGGGCTTGGTGTAGGCGTAGAGCAGGCCGTTGCCGAGGGAGGCCTTGGGCACCGAGCTGGGTGCGATCTCGTCGCTGGTCCACGCGACGTGGCATCCGTCCTGGGTGACCTTCACTCGAGCCAGGCCCGGTGTGGTGGTCTGGCCGAGGATCGTGGTCGTGGGTCCGCCGTAGCCGTAGTTGTTCTCGATGATGAACGAGTTGCCCGCTGCCACCAGGCTGTTGTCGGTCGTGCCGACGTTGTCACCGAGCACCGGCTGGGTGCAGTGCAACCGCTGGGACACCCCCTTGCGGCGGTCGTAGACCAGGATGTTCGTTTGCGGGTCGGCGTTGTCGTTGATGGCGACCCAGCGCTTGCCGAGCAGGGTCGGTGTGGTTCCCGAGCCCTGCGAGAGGTTGCCGGTCTTCAGTCGCGTGCCGTGGTCGTACGTCTCACGCCAGGTGATGTCGGGTCGGCCGGCGGCGTTGGCGTCGAGGCGGTACAACGCGTGCGTGGACACGACATACATGCCCCCGGTCTCGTCGGTCGAGACCGAGTTGGTGACCTCCTCGCCGTCGGGGAGCTGCCGTACCTTCACGGCGCCGGAGGTCCGGTCGAGGGTGCCGACGACGCCCTGCTGGGTGAAGAACCAGATCCGCCCGGACCAGTCGGGCATCGTGGCGATCAGGCAGTCGCCCTCGGGGATGTGCGCGGCCAGCGACCACTCGGCCTGCTGCTGCAGTGATCCATCGGCCTTGACCTTGATCTTGAGGATCGACTTCCGGCCCGTGGTCGGATAGGCGACATCGTTGTCGTCCAGGAAGAAGTACGTGCCGCCGCAGATGTCCGTCAGGGGATTGGCGCCAGTCAGCAGATTGCGGGCCGATGTCCGCAGCTCGGAGATCGGCCGCAGCGTGACCGGGTCGATCACCATCATGCCGAAGCCTTCGAGACCGCCGCACAGCCCGACGATGCGGCCCCGGGAGTCGAAGGCCATCGTGGCGCACTCGCGGACGCCGTAGGACGCCGACTTGATCTTCACGCGCTCGCCCAGCGGGCCGCTGACCTGGTAGGCGTCCGATCCGTAGGCGTCGTTGTGCATCGTGTTGGTGCCGTCGGGGGACAGCCACGGGTTCTGGGGGATGTGGGGGTGCTGGATCGGCCGCTCGGTCGCCGGTGCTCCGACGAAGGCGGGCACCAATGCGTCGGTCGGCAGGGATGGGATCGGCAGACCGGCGATGGCCGGGATCGGCGGGAGCGTGAGCTCGGGCGCGGGTGTCGACGAGGTGGCCGGTGTGGCCAGGGTGGCCGAGAGCGCGGCGACTCCGGCGAGCAGGGCGAGGATGCGGCGCATCTCCAGACTGTAACCGCATGGTTACAGTCTGTATAGACTGTCGCGGTGACCAATTCCGGTGCGGACGGCAGGCCCCATGGGCGCGAGCAGATCCGTTCGGCTGTGCTGTCGGCCGCCAACTCGCTGGTGGCCGAGCGCGGGCCGGACGGCTTCTCGGTGCGCGACATCGCCACCCGGGCGGGGGTCAACCACGCTCTGGTTCACCGCCACTTCGGCACCAAGGCCGATGTGCTCGAGCAGGTCCTGGCCGCCGAGGCCGAGGACGTCGTGGCCGCCGTGCTGCAGTCCGGCTTGCCGATCGCTGGCGATGCGGACGCCGACGTCGTGGCCAGGCTGCTCGACCTGCTGGCCGAGCGCCAGACATACTGGCGGACGTTGGTCCATGCCGTGCTGGCCAGTCCCGAGGCCGCGCTACCGGGTACGGCCTCGACGACCGAACTCTTCTCGGGTCTGTGGCGTGGTGGAGACGTGGACCGGGCGGCGTCGACCTCGGTCGCCGGCATGACCGTGCTCGGCTGGCTGATCTTCGGCACGTTCATGACCGACGCCACGGGCGCCGACCCCGAGGAGGTTCGGCGCGCAGTGGCCGAGCAGGTTGCAGCGCTGATCGCGGGTCAGAGGTAGGCGCCGGCTCGCTTCAAGGATGCCGCAGCCTCGATGATCACGCGATCGATGAGCTGCTCGCAGCTCGGCAGGTCGCTGATGACACCGACGACCTGCCCCGATGCGAGCACACCGGCGGTGGGGTCGCCCTCCACGAGGCCGGCCTTGAGCATCATCGGGGTGTTGGCTGCGAGAGCAAGCTGGCCGAGGGTGCGGCCCTGCTCCTTGCGCATCGCCCGCCCGTCGATCGCGAGCTCCTTCCACGACATGCCGGCCATGCGCTTGAACTGCAGTGTGCGCCGAGCCGTCGGGACGAGCCGTCGGAGGCCGGAGGATCCTTCGACCTGATCGACGAGGTCGGTGCGGAGCATCCGGTGCGGCATGCCGTCGACCTTCTTGGTCACCACGGTGTCGTCGAGGCCCGCGGACAGGTACCGCTGCTTGACCTCGTCGGGCACGCGGCTCTCGGCCGTCAGCAGGAATCGTGTCCCCATGCCGACACCGGCCGCACCGTACGACAGCGCAGCTGCCAGACCGCGCCCGTCGAAGAAGCCTCCCGCCGCGATGACCGGGATGTCGACAGCGTCGAGGACCGTCGGCAGCAGGAGTGTGGTGGGGACGGAGCCGGTGTGGCCGCCGCCCTCTCCGCCCTGGATCATCACGGCGTCGGCACCCCAGGACTCGACCTTCACGGCGTGCTTGGGCAGGCCCACGCTGGGGATCACGACGATGTCGTGCTCCTTGAGGCTGGCAATCAGCTCGGGCTTCGGGGCGAGAGCGAATGAGGCGACCTTGACGCCGTACTCGATCAGGAGCCTGCACCGCGCCGGAGCGTCAGCTGCATCTGCGCGCAGGTTCACGCCGAACGGGGCGTCCGTGCGTTCCTTGACCTCGATGATCGCCTGCTCCAGCTCGGCCAGGGTCATCGTCGCGGATGCGAGGATACCGAGCCCCCCTGCGTTGGCGGTGCCGCTGACCAGACTCGGGCCGGCGACCCAGCCCATGCCGGTCTGCACGACCGGGTGGCGGACGCCTACGAGCTCGGTGAGCGGTGTGGTGAGCAATTGGTCGATCATCGGGGTGCCACTTCGCGGTCTCGGAGACTCCGGGGATCGAGCAGCTCGCGCATCAGCACCAGTTCCTCGGACGTGGGCTCGCGCGTGGCCGGGACATCGCCGTCGGTGTGGATCTCGCAGCCACTCGCGGCCCGAACCTCCTCGACCGATGAGCCGGGATGGACCGACACGAAGCGCAGCGTGTGGCCGGGTCCGCCGAAGTCGAAGACGCCCAGATCAGTGACCAGGCGGTGCACGTCGTGGAACTTCGCGGCGGCCGGGCCAGCGGCCTCGGCGCGGGCGCGCCCGACGCCCGAGACGATGTCGACCTGCTCGACCACGACCCGGGTGGAGTGCTTCGGGACCCAGTAGGAGGTCTTGTTGTTGACCGTGTTGCCCGGGGCTCCGCGCACACCGAGCAATTGACGAGTGGGTTTGTCCCACGAGCCGATGGCGGAGATGTTCTGGTTGCCGTGTCGGTCGACCTGGGTCGCGCCCATCATGACGTGTCTCTTCCCAAAGGAGACGACCGACTCGAGCACGAGGCGGAACGGCATCCAGCCCTCCGTGACGTCCGCCGTCTGGCCGAGCGGGGGAGTACCGCGCAGGATGCGGGCCTCGCCATCGGTCAGCATCAACAATGGGTTGGTGGTGTTCTTGGCCAGCCGCGCGCCGAGCGTGGGGAGCAGGCCCATGGGGCTGCCCATGATCTCGCCGTCATCGGCGAAGCAGTCGGCAATGGCAACGGCGCAGTACTCAGCGCGGGTCACGTCGGTCATGGGGTGGCCTCCTCGGTGAATGCGGTGACTGCGGCTTGGTAGGCGGCCTCGTCGCCGGACAGGAACCGCTGGTTGAACACAGCCCAGTCCTCGGGCGTCTTGGCCGCCGTCGCGTACGCCTTCTGGAACTTCTCGTCCCGCCCATAGGTCGGGGTGCAGTCGGTGAAGTGAGCGCCGTTGGGTGTCTCCACGACGCCGGTCACCATCGTGCGGTTGAGCAACAGGCTCTGCAGGGGGGCATCGACGGTCAGTCCGGCCGTGTCGATGATCTGCTCGGTGGAGACGTACGCTTCGCGGGCCGCCATGCAGAACAGATCGTCGAAGTAGGGATCCGGACCGAGGTACTGTCCGTTGCCCATCGCGTCAGCCCGGTTCATGTGCACCAGCGCGACGTCGAGGTTGAGCGCGGGGACCGCGACCAGCTCCTCGTCCTGGTCATAGGGCGACACGACCGTGCGCAGGTCGGTGTCGTTCTCCAGCACTGCCGATCCCAGACCCGCGCGCATCGGCAGGAAGGAGACGCGCTGGGCGGCGGCGCGCAAACCGTTCTGGAACATGCCCTCGTCCCACTCGCGGAACTGCGCCGTTCCCTCCTGGCGCGCCCGCCCGAACCATGGCTCGAGCGGAATCGAGTCCAGGGTCGCGAACGCATACGTCACCTTGCTGGCCTTGCCGGCCGCCAGCAGCAGGCCGACGTCGGGTCCGGCGTACGAGACGATGTGCAGGTCGGTGAGGTCGCTCCGCAGGATGGCTCGTACCAGTGCCATCGGCTTGCGGCGCGAGCCCCAGCCGCCAATGCCGACTGTCATCCCGCTGTTGATGCGGCCGATGATCTGGTCGATCGTCAGCTCCTTGGACGGTGCCTTCATGTGTTGCCCTCTGTCTTGTCTGTTCCCACGTTGCGCTGACTCTTTGCCGTTCCGGCGAAGTCGTCGCGAAGCTCGTCGCTCACGCCCATGAGGTTGAGCTCCATCGTGAAGCCCTGCTCGAAGCGGTAGCTGGTGTTGACGTCCATGGGGTCGATCCCGTTGAGCGCCTCCTTCGCGGCGCGGATGACCCGGCCGTCCTTGGCGGCGATCTCCGCGGCGAGTCCCAGGGCGAGATCATCGAGCTGATCACGCGGCACGACGTCGTACACCGACCCGTGCTGGACGAGGTCCTTGGCCGGGATCGTCCTGGCCGTGAAGTAGAGCGTGCGCATCAGGTGCTGGGGAACGAGCCGTGCGAGGTGGGTGGCCGCACCCAGCGCACCTTGGTTGACCTCCGGGACGCCGAAGTAGGCGTCGTCGCTCGCGACCACGATGTCGGCGTTGCCGACGAGTCCGACACCGCCCCCGACGCAGAACCCGTGGACCGCGGCGATGACCGGAACGGGGCACTCGTACACCGACTTGAAGGCAGCGAAACAGCCCTTGTTGGCACCGATCAGGGCGTCGAAGCCCGTCGTGTTCTGCATCTCCTTGATGTCCACGCCGGCGTTGAATCCCTTGCCCTCGGCCCGGAGCACGACGACCTTGATCGCCGGGTTGGCCGCGGCCACGTCCAGCGCCGCCGCGATATCGAACCACCCTTGGACGGGGAGCGCGTTGACCGGCGGATGGGCCATCGTGACGACCAGGATGCCGTCGTCTCGGAGGACGGAAGTGACGCTCATGGCTACCTACCTAACGTTTGCTTGGTAGCCTAGCAGCATGACTTTGTCGCTGGACCTGTCCGGACGCGTCGCCCTGGTGACCGGGGGCTCGCGTGGCATCGGCCGGGGGATCGCTGCCGTCCTGGTCGAGGCGGGCGCCTCGGTGATCACCTGCGCTCGATCAGATGTCCTCGAAGCGTCTCCAGGCACCGAGCACATTGCGTGCGACGTCAGGGATGTCGATGCCGTCGGGGCCATGATCGCCGGGATCGTCGATCGGCACGGTCGACTTGACCTGCTGGTCAACAACGCCGGTGGAGCGCCCTACGCCTTGGCTGTCGACTCCGGCGCGCGGCTCGACGAGAAGATCCTCGGCCTCAACCTCGCCGCGGTCCTGACGGTCTCGAAGGCCGCCAATGCCGTGATGCAACAGCAGGACGCCGGCGGTGCCATCGTGAACATCTCCTCGGTCTCTGCCTTGCGTCCGTCGCCGGGCACGGCCTCGTACGGCGCGGCCAAGGCCGGCGTCGACTCGCTCGCCACCTCACTGGCCGTCGAATGGGGGCCCAAGGTGCGGATCAACAGCATCGACGTCGGGTTGTGCCGCACCGAGCAGACTGCCGACCACTACGGCGACGACGCCACAGTGGCGGCGGTCGAGGCCACGATTCCGCTCGGCCGGATGGCCGAGCCCGAAGAGGTCGGTCGCGTGGTCGCGTTCCTGGCCTCCGACCTCGCGTCGTACGTGTCCGGCGCCACCGTCGCCTGCCACGGAGGTGGCGAACCGCCCGTCTTCTTGTACGTCGTCAACCAGGAGAAGAAATGAACATGCTCGAAGGCCGAATCGCGATTGTCACCGGAGCCGGTCGAGGCATTGGTCGAGCGCACGCGCTCGAGCTGGCCCGACAGGGCGCGAAGGTCGTGGTCAACGACTTCGGTGTTTCGCTCGCGGGGGAGCGAGAGGAGTCGCCCGCCGACTCGGTCGTGGCCGAGATCAAGGCGCTCGGAGGTGACGCGGTGTCCAACGGCGCCGACGTCGCGGACTTCGCCGAGGCCGAGGCGATGGTGCAGCAGGCCATCGAGACGTTCGGTGGCCTCGACATCCTGGTCAACAATGCCGGATTCGTCCGCGACCGCATGCTCGTCAACACCTCGGAGGAGGAGTGGGACGCCGTCATCCGTGTGCACCTCAAGGGTCACTTCGCGCCGCTGCGCCACGCGGGAGCGTACTGGCGTGCGGAGTCCAAGGCCGGTCGCCAACGCGATGCGCGGGTCATCAACACCTCATCCGGCGCCGGTCTCCAAGGATCCATCGGCCAGACGACATACTCCGCGGCCAAGGCCGGCATCGCCGGAATGACGCTCGTGGCGGCGGCAGAGATGGGGCGCTACGGCGTCACCGTCAATGCGATCGCCCCGGTGGCACAGACGCGGATGACCGAGGGCGCGTTCGACACCTCGGCGATGGCGCAGCCCGAGGACAACTCTCCGATCGTCGCCTGGCTCGCTTCGGTCGAGGCGGGGGACGTCACGGGCCGGGTCATCGAGATCGACGGAGGTCAGATCTGCGTCGAGCAGGCGTGGACCCACGGACCGAAGCGTGACATCGGCCGCCGCTGGGCGACGGTCGACGTCGGTGCGGCGCTCCGCGAGCTCATCGCGCAAGGCGCAACCCCTGAGCCTGTGTACGGAACCAGCTAGCCCGAGGATCGGCGAGTCTCTCCGCCATCCAGCGGCTGATGGACGAGAGACTCACCGCGGACGGCCGAAACTCTCCGCTCAGACGGAGTAGCCGCCGTCGACGTCGAGCTTCTGACCCGTGATGAAGCCAGCCCGGCTCGACGCCAGGAAGCAGACTGCCTCGGCGATGTCGGCGGCACTGCCGAACGTGCGCAGCGGGATGTTCGACCGGGTGATGGCCAGCGCGTTGTCGTCGAGCTCGCCCGAGGCGATCAGGCGTGCCGCCATCCCATCGGTCAGCATGCCGGGACCGACGGCATTGACGCGGACGCCGAAGCGCCCCTCCTCGGCGGCGAGCGCACGCACCAAGGCATCGACGGCACCCTTGGGTGCGGACGACAGACCGTCGCGGACGGGAAAGCGGGTCGTGGCAGCGGTCGTGATCGCGACGATCGATCCCCGGGTGCCCCGAAGCAGGGGTAGCGCGGGCTGGGCGATGTTGAAGAAGCCCACGGCGTCCTGCGAGATCTGGGCGGCGAAGTCGGCGGGGGAGACCGTGGACAGGTGGACCATCGGCACGTGCGGCCCTGCCGCGTAGACCAGGGTGTGGATTCCGCCGTACGTCCCGGCCAGGTGCGTCAGCAGGGCCGCGCAGTCCTCGGCGCTGGCGAGGTCGAGGGCGTGGGCCGACGATCGCACTCCGGATGCAGCGGCCGCTGCCGCCACTGCCTCGCCGGACTCCTGATTGCCGCGGAAGGTGACCGCGACATCGGAGCCGCGTGCGGCCAGCATCTGGGCCGTGGCGGCGCCAAGCCCCCCACTGCCGCCCACGACGAGGGCGACGCCGGAGTTGTCGGCAAAGTCGGGCGCGAATTGATCGGTCATGAGGTGCCGAACTCTATCGAGTGGTTGTCGATCGCGGGCGGCTCTGATAGAACGTGTTCTAGATTTGTCCGCGACGACGTCAGACGGTGACCGTGATTCTCAGCGACGAAGTCGTCATCATCTCCGGGGTTGGCGCCGGCCTCGGTGCCAAGCTCGCGGCCCGTGCGGCGGCCGAGGGTGCCAAGGTCGTGCTGGCGGCCAGGTCCGGCGATGTCACGGATCAGGTGGCCGCTCAGATCACCGCGGCCGGTGGCGACGCGATCGCCGTGCGGTGCGACGTGCGCAAGCGCGAGGACGTCGAGCGGGTCGCAGCGACGGCCGTGGAGACCTTCGGTGCGATCACAGGCCTGGTCAACGCGGCGTACTCGCACCCCGGTCTCAGCGATCTGCTGGAGACCTCGGACCAGCAGCTGCGTCGGTCGATGGACGT